>JBIOEX010000067.1:0-2783 GCA_044446485.1 Solirubrobacterales bacterium | reverse complement strand
TCAAGTGGTGTACGAACGACCGACGTCATCCGGTCGATTGAGTCGTTCACGCTGCCGTCTCGGTGATCGCTGGCCAGCCCTCCGTGTCGATGGTGGTGTACGAGGCGCTGAGTGATTCCGCGCTCATGTAGTGGCGGGTGACGGCCCACTCGTCGTGCTGCTCGGCGAGCACGGCTCCAAGGAGGCGGATGACGGCGGCCCTGTTCGGGAAGATGCCCACCACGTCGCTGCGCCGGCGGAGCTCCTTGTTGAGTCGCTCCTGCGGGTTGTTGGACCACACCTGGCGCCAGTGCGCCTTGGGGAAGCCGGTGAACGCGAGCACGTCGGGGGATGCGTCAGTGAGCATGGAGGCGGCGTCGGCGAAGCGCCCCTCGAGCTGCTGCACGACCCGGTTCAGCTGGGCCCACGTCGAGGCCGCATCCGGTTGGGCGAACACGGTGCGCACCAAGGTCGCCACCATCGGCTGCGCGCTCTTGGGAACGCGGGTCAGCAGGTTGCGCATGAAATGGGTGCGGCAGCGTTGCCAGGTGGCACCCACCAAGACCGCCCCGATGGCGTCCTTGAGGCCCTCGTGGGCGTCGGAGATCACCAGCTCCACGCCGGACAAGCCGCGCGCCACCAGCGAGCGCAGGAAGGCCGTCCAGGCGGCGCCATCCTCGCGGGTGACCACGTCCACACCGAGCAACTCGCGCTGGCCCTCGCCGTTCACCGCGGTGGCGCAGATCAGGGCCACGTTGACGATGCGGCCGCCCTCGCGGCACTTCAGCACCATGGCATCGATCCACACATAGCGGTATGGACCGGCGTCCAGCGGCCGGCTGCGAAATGCCTCCACCATCGGGTCGAGGCTCTTGGCCATCTCCGACACCTGCGACTTGGAGATGCCCTCGATGCCCAGCGTCTTGACCAGACCATCGACCCGGCGGGTGGAGACTCCGCGCACGTAGCACTCGGCGATCACCTGCACCAGGGCCTGCTCGGAACGGCGCCGCCGCTCGAGCAGCCAGTCCGGGAAGTAGCTGCCGGTGCGCAGCTTGGGAATGGCGAGGTCGATGGTGCCGGCACGCGTGTCCCAGGTGCGCTGGCGATATCCGTTGCGGGAGTTGGCACGCTCCGGGGTGCGCTCACCGTACTCGGCGCCGCAGAGCGCCCCCGCTTCGGCCTCCATCAGCGCGCCGGCGAACGTGGTGATCATCTCGCGCAGCAGGTCAGCATCCGCTGCCTCCACCTGCTTGCGAAACCAGGTCAGAGCATCCATGCTGTTGGTGGCCACTGTCGTCTCCTTGAAGTTGGTAGAGCTTCATCAAGGATGGCGCGGTGGTCGTTCTTTGTGGGTGGCTCTCCACCCCTTCATACACCACGTACGATGCTTCTATTGGTTGTCAAGCGGCCAGAGCAACGACGCGCACCGGGACGAGAACGCGGTAGACGTCACGCGCGACGTAGCGCTTCAGGCAGCGGATGATCTCCTTCTTGGAGAGTCCTTCCTGAGTGCGACGAGCCATGTAATCCCTGGTCGGCTGATGACAAGCCAGACGAACGATGACGATGCGCCATAGCGCTCCATTCGCCTGGCGATCTCCCCCGCGATTGAGCCGATGGCGACCGGTTGTCTTGCCGGATGATGCCGGCAGTGGCGCCACGCCGCAGAGATGAGCGAAGGCGCTCTCGGAGCGCATCCGCTCGGGATTGTCGCCAACCGCCACCAGCAGGGCGCCGGCGACATCACTGCCGACACCCTTCATGGCGCACAGTGCGGGCGCTACCTCAGCAGCGAGACGTGCAAGCTCGGCGTTCAGGATCGTCAGCTCGGCGGTCAGCAACTGGTGGCGCCCGGCCAAGCCCTTGAGTGCCAGCTTGACAGCTGCGGCCGGTGTCGTGATCGGACCTGGTCGCAACGCGGCCGCGCTGTCAATGAGGTGGTCGCCGGAGAGCGAACGCAGCTGCTCACGCAGCTCGGAAGGCCCGGTCACGATCAGTGCGGTGATCTGATTGGTGATCTGGGTAGTTGTCTTCACCGCCGATCGTCGCGCCACGCGCAGAGAACGAATCATCCCGACGCGATCGTCATCACGCTTGGCGACGGCCGTGGCCTCGCCAGAGAGCACGGCACGAGCGGCCGCCTCGGCATCGACCGGATCCGACTTGCCGCGGGCATGCCGCGTCTGGCGGTTGGGTCGATTGACCTCGAGCACGAGACAGCCGGCGTCACGCAGGAAGCGCGCCAGGCCAGCCCCGTACGACCCCGTGCCCTCAAGGCCGAACTGTGGCTCAGAGCCCAGCCCGCGCGCCCACGTCAGCAGGCTGCGGTACCCGGCGGGAGTGGTCGCAACCTCACGCTGCCCCAACGGGCGACCGAGATCGGTGCTGAACGCCGCTGCGACGTGGACCTCGCCGTGAGTATCGACACCAACAGTGATGCCGACGCGCTCTCGGTGTGCGATGCTGCGAGAAGCCATCCTCATGTCCTCGTGTTCCGGTATTTCACCCGGATCTGACTGGGTTGGTGAGTCAGTGGGGCGGGCGGACAGCACTGGGACGAGCTGGTGAGCACGCTTCTATAAGGTCACGTTCCGCTCCACTGACGGCACCGGAGAACCTTCCGCCGGCGGGTCGACAAATCATTCGGAAGGCACGAGGCCGGTGGACGCTGGGGTCAGGCCCGTGCGAAAGACTCTCCGGTGCCGATGGTGACAACTGGCGTGCTCATGGTGGCTGCGCTACGCGTGAGCGATGGCTTGTCCACACCGTCCACCGGTGTACACCCCCCTTCCCCCGCACCC
>JBIOEX010000066.1:0-3029 GCA_044446485.1 Solirubrobacterales bacterium | reverse complement strand
GGCGAGGGTGGTTCGCTCGGGGGGGCGGTATGCGGAGTGGGCGGAGTTGATGGCCCGCCACCAGTGTTGGATCCCCCGCCTCCGGGACTCGCGGCGCGCTGGGGTTTGCCTTGCTTGCCGTGCTTCTTTTCTTTCTTACTCGCGTTTTCTTCGCTGTTTTCGCTTGCTTGGACCGACTGTCCCGTACTCGCGAACTTGCCAAAGAACGCCTGATAGGAGATTGGTTCTTTGGGCGTCGGGAATTCCGCGCATGGTTCATGTTCTGTGACGGCGCTCATATAGGTTTTCCAGATCACCGACGGGAGGGCGCCGCCCTGCTGGAGTTGGCCGTGGACGCTGGTCATGGAGACGCGCTTGGTGGGGTAGCCCATCCACACGACCGTGGAGTACTTCGGGGTGTAGCCGTCGAGCCAGGCGTCCACGAATTCGCTCGTGGTGCCCGTCTTGGCTGCCGTGGGGCAGTTGATCACGGAGTTCACCGCGGTGCCGCCGAGCACGTTCTGGTGCAGGATGTTTGTCTCCTCAGCGACGACGCCTTCGCTGAGCACTTTCACCCGGTGGGGCTGGCCCCAGCTCGAGTCCACATGCCCGTCGGCGAAAACGACCTTGTTGATCGCGATCGGCTTGTTGCGATAGCCGCCGTCGGCGAGCGTCGCGTAGACGTTGGCCATCTCCAGCGGCGTGACTTCTCTGGAGCCGAGCGCCTCCGATGCGTAGCTGTTGAGATGGGTCACCACGCCCATCTTGTAGGCCATCTGCGTGATCGTTTCCTCGCCTAGGTCGGCGGCCAGCTGTGCGTAGACGGTGTTGTCGGATTTGAGCGTGGCCTGGACCAGGTTGATCGGGCCGCTCTGCTCGCCACCGAACGTTTTCACCGTGTAGGTCGGGTAGTTGGGCAGCCAGCCCGCCGGGAGGGTCTTCGAGACGTAGACAGTGCTGTTCGGGTCGATCCCGCGCGAGAGCGCGTCTGCGAGGTCGATCGCCTTGAACGTCGACCCGGCCTGCCGGTGCCCATCGGCGGCGAGGTTGTACTGGGATTGCTTGTAGTCCTCCGACTCAGCCATCGCATCGATCTCACCGTTGGCGGGGTTGATCGTGACGATCGCCGAAGCGGGGTCTTCGGGCTGGTTGAGAACTTCGGCGATCGCCTTGCGCGCCTTGCGCTGCATGCTCAGGTTGATAGTCGTGTAGACCTTCAGGCCGCCCTGCTCGACCATCTTCTTGCCGTACCGGTGGACCAGCTGCTCGCGGACGTATTCGAAGAAGAAGGGTTCGCTGCGCTGGGAGTAGTAGTGCCCACGTTTGACCTCCAGCGGCGCGGCCTTGGCGGCATTGGCTTGCGCGCCTGAGATGTAGCTCAGTTCGGCCATCTTGGTGAGCACCTCGTTGCGCCTGAGCCTGGCAGCGGAGGAGTCCAGGAACGGGTTGTACTGCGAGGGCGCCTGGGGCAGGCCGGCGAGCAGCGCAGCCTGCTCGAGATCCAGCTGGGAGGCCGGCTTATCGAAGAAGATGCGCGCGGCTGCCTGCACGCCGATCGCGGTCTGCCCGCCGAGGGTGCCGTAGGGGACGCTGTTGAGGTAGCTGGTGAGGATCGAGTGCTTGCTGTGAAGTTTGGCGTAGTCGATCGCCAGCTTGGCCTCGATGATCTTCTGGCGGAGCGTGTGCTGGTCGCCGCCGAGATAGAGGTTGCGCACGAGTTGCATCGTGATCGTGGAGCCTCCCTGCAGGGCGGCGCCGTGAGTGATGTCCTTCACGGCCGAGCGGAAGATCCCGGTGAGGTCGACGCCGTTGTTCTTGTAGAAGCGCTGGTCCTCGATCGCGATCGTCGCGTCCTTCAGGCTCGTGGGGATCTCACTCCAGGAAACCGGGCTGCGCAGCTGATCGGACTGGATGAAGCCGAGGCGCGTGCCATCCGAGGCGAACACCTGCGAGGAGCCGCCGCCCACGAGCGGGCGCAGCGAGCTGATCGCGGGAGCAGACTGCGCCACCGACAATACGTAGGCGACCGCCGCGATCCCGCCGAGGACGAGCGCGGCGGCAAACACGCCGCCGCCGACGAGGAGGATGCGTGTGGGTCCGGCGCGGTTGTGCCGGTGCCGTCGCTGTCGGGCTTGTCGAGACATCCGTCGCTAGCCGAGATTACCGCTCGGATTGTGATTTCCTGCCATTTGCGCTGCGTATCTCACGCCCGGCGCTTCCTTTGCATATGAACCCGGATACCGCCGAGAGGGCTGTCGTGGACGCCACGAGCGAGCTCGTCCCACCGTTTGAGCCCTCGGCGGCTGGCCTTGAGGGATCCTGGACAGCACTCCGGAGCGCTGCGCGGTCGCTCGATCCCGCGCAGCGGACCGCGGTGCGCGAGGTCTGGCGGGCGCTGTGGAGCTCGCGCCTTTTGGTGTGGGCGGCTGGGGCGGGAACTGTGCTGGCGTTTGGGTTTGGCCCGGCGCGCGGTGCGTTTGACCCGCCGCGCATGACGAGGGGATTCGGCTGGCTGGGCGACCTGCTGGCGGCGCCTGCCGCGCGCTGGGATGGGGCGTGGTACCTGGTGATAGCCCACTACGGGTACCGTCCCGACCTGGGGGCGTTCACGGCCTCGCGGACCGCGTTCTTTCCGCTGTATCCCCTGGGCCTGAGCGCGATCTCTCACCTCGGGGCACCGCCCGTGCTCGCTGGTGTGCTGCTGTCGGTAGGCGCGCTCGCGCTCGCGCTGTACGGCATCCACCGCCTGACCACGCTCGAGCTCGACGGGAAGGATGCGGACCCCGCCCGCCCGCATCAGGATCCCACCCGCCGCGGTGAGGTGGCCCGGCTTGCGGTGATCGTGACGGCGTTTACCCCGATGGCCTTCTACTTCTCGGCGGTCTACTCCGAGTCGCTCTACCTGGCGCTGTCGGTGGGAGTCTTCTGGTGCGCCCGCAAGGGGCGCTGGGCGTGGGTGGGGGTGCTCGGCGCGCTGGCCGCCACGACGCGCAGCGCCGGTGTAGTGCTGCTGCTGCCCGCGGCGATGCTCTACCTGTACGGGCCGCGGG
>JBIOEX010000065.1:0-3242 GCA_044446485.1 Solirubrobacterales bacterium | reverse complement strand
GGGGCGTGCAGCCGGTGGTGCTGCCGCGAGTGGACTCCCAGCGCGCGGAGCTCGTGCAGGTGCCGGGCTTCGTGGTGCCCGAGCGCGCGATCGACGCGCAGTCGCTGATCGCCTACTGCGACCTGGTGATCTCGGCGGGGGGCACGATGAACCGAGAGGCGGTCGCGCTCGGCGTGCCCGTGTACACGACCTTTGAGGGCCGCCCGGGAGCGGTCGACCAGCGGCTGATCGCCGAAGGGCGCATGCGCCGGCTGACCAGGCCCGAGGAGCTCGAGCTGGACGCCCGCAGGCCGGCGATCGCGGAGAACCGCGTGCGCCGCGATCCGCGCGTGCTGGTGGACCTGTTGCTGTCCGGACTCAATGGCTGAGTAGCCCGTACAATCTGACCCAATGCGCCGACGGATCCGCGCGGCGGCCCTTCCCCTCCACCGGCACTCTCTACCCCAGCTCGCGGTGGACGGGGCGCTGGTCGCGCTCGCGTACTACCTAGCCTTCCAGCTGCGCTTCGAGCACGGCCCGACCGGCTACTACTCGCACCTGCGCGAACGCACGATCTGGTGGGTGCTCGCAGGCAGCCTGCCCGTGCTGGTGCTGGCGCGTGTGTATCAGCGACGCTGGCGCTACGCCGGCCAGCGCGACTACGAGGCCGTGGCGCGGGCGGTGCTCGCGGTCGTGCTGCTGACGGTCGTCGGAGTGGAGGTGTTCCGTCCGGTTCACCACTACCGCAGCACGGCGGCGGTGGCCTTGCCGAACGGAGTGATCGTGCTGTTCACGCTGCTCGCGCTGGTGTTGCTCGTGGGCGTGCGCGCGCTGGCGCACTCGATCTACGAGCGCCGGCCGCTGGCCGCGTTCGGAGGCGGGGGCAAGAACCAGCGCAGCGTGTTGATCGCCGGTGCGGGCGACGGTGGCAGGCTCGTGCTGCGCGAGATTCTGCGCAACCGCGGGCTGGGACTGACGCCGGTGGGCTTTCTCGACGACGATCCACACAAGCGGCGCCTGCGCATCGATGGAGTGAGGGTGCGCGGGAACACTGAAGGCGACCTGACACGCGTGCTCGACCAGGTCGAGCCGGATGAAGTGATCATCGCGATTCCCTCGGCCCCGGGGTCGACGCGGTCGCGGATCGTGCGCGAGTGTCGCGCGCGGGGGATCCCCGTGCGCACGCTGCCGACCGTGTTCGAGCTCCTGCAGACGCGCGGCGCGCTCGCGCGTCAGATGCGCGAGGTGCGCGTCGAGGACGTGCTCGGGCGTGAGCCGGTGCAGATGGAGCTGGAGCGCGTTGGTGCCTATCTCGCGGGACAGGTGGTGCTGGTTACGGGCGCGGGCGGCTCGATCGGTGCCGAGCTGTGCCGTCAGATCGCCCGCGTCGAGCCTCACCGGATTGTGCTGCTCGACCACGCCGAGGACAACCTCTTCTCGATTCAGCGCGAGCTGGAGGACGAGCGCCATGTGTCGCCCTCGATGCTCTCGGCGGTGCTCGCCGACTGCAAGGAGGAGGAGCGCATGCGTGAGGTTTTCTCAGAGCACCGCCCGACTGTCGTATTCCACGCCGCCGCGTACAAGCACGTGGGGCTGATGGAGGCCAATCCGGTCGAGGCGGTGCGCAACAACGCGATCGCCACGCGCGTCGTCGCGCACGTCGCCGGCGAGGTGGGCGTGAGGCGCTTCGTGCTCGTTTCCACAGACAAGGCGGTTGCCCCGGCCACCGTGATGGGCGCCTCGAAGGCGCTCGCGGAGTTCGCGCTGGAGGCCGCTACGGCGCGCTTTCGCGACACCCGTTACGCGGCGGTCCGGTTCGGCAACGTGCTCGGCTCCTCCGGCAGCGTGGTGCCGATCTTCCGCCGCCAGATCGAGCGTGGCGGTCCGGTCACGGTGACCGACGAGCGCATGACGCGCTATTTCATGACGATCCCAGAGGCTGTGCAACTGATCATCCGCACCGGCACGCTCGCCCGTGGCACCGGCGAGGAGACACCGGCCGAAGGCGCTTCAGCGGGCGCGGAGGTGTTCGTACTCGATATGGGCGAGCCGGTGCGCATCGTCGAGCTCGCCCGCGAGATGATCGAGCTTTCGGGCCTGGACCCAGACCGGGACATCGAGATCGAGATCGTCGGCCGGCGCCCGGGGGAGAAGCTCCACGAGGAGCTGTTCAACAGATACGAGCGCCCGCGGCAGACGAGCGCCGAGAAGATCCTGCTGGCCGAGCGCGAGCCTCTCGGAGCGGCGGCGGTGGAGTCGATGTTCGCCGAGATCGGTCTGCTCGTGCTCGAGGGCGATGCGGCAGGCTTGGCGGCGAAGGTGTCTGAGCTGTCGGCCGCACGCGGCTCAAGCGTAGTCCCTACAGCTCACCGCGCTGAGAAGGACTCCTCCGCGCCTGAGGATCTCCCCCCGTCCAGGGTTGGGAGGGGTATACCTGCGCCGGAGGCGCCGGAGGACCGGCAGTCAAGCGGCGCTGAGGAGCACGGTGCGCCTGCGCCCCTCATACACTCCCGAGATTCATGACACCTTTGCCACTTGCATTTTCGCTCTCGAATTCGTTCACCCAGGTTGGGGCGGTCGCGGCATTCGCAGCCTTGCTGGCCATCGCGATCCTTTCGCTGCTCGTCTTTTCCCAGGCCCGCGAGCTGAAGCGTTTGCGCGAGTGGGCGGGACGCGCTCCGGAGCGCGCCGCTGAGTTGGAGCAGCGTGTGAGCGCTGGAGCTGCTGCTCGAATGCAACAGGCCGCGCCTCAGGTCCCGCCGGCCGGCCAGCGGCAGGTACCGCGCACCACGCCTGTCGTCGCCCGCCCGGCGGCGGCTGCCACGACAGGAGGAGTAGCAACACGAGTCCTCCCCGGCCAGGCTGTCTCTCCAGTAGCCCCCGGGCAAGTTGCGCCGGGAACCCATAGTGAGGCTGACCCTGCCACCGGCGTCCCTGCCTCGTCTACCCCCGCCGGGCCTCCCAGCATTCCTCCGGCTGGAGCTACGCCACCGGCTGGTGGGACGGGAGCTCCCGCAACCCCAGGAACCCCTGCCCAGGCGCCGCCCACAACGACTGGCCTCCCCGCAACGGCGGCCGCCGCCGCGGCCGCTGGCATTTCGCCCACCGACTCTGCTGCTCCGGTGAAGGACGGAGTGCCGGACGCCTCGGCTGGCACTGCAGGCGCTGGCACTTCTCCAGCCGGTGCCCCACAAGCACCAGCAGGGGCGGCGCCGCTAGTCCCCGCTTCAGGCGTTCCCGCCACTGCTGCCGCGCGTGCGGCG
>JBIOEX010000064.1:0-3621 GCA_044446485.1 Solirubrobacterales bacterium | reverse complement strand
GGTGGGTGGGATCCCATTACGCGCCGACCTCGGCATGAATCGCGCCGGGGCCGTCCGCAGTCTTGCCCTGGCCTTCTGACTCGGCGCCGACGAGGATCGCGATCTTGCCGAGGTGCTTGTTTTCGAGCATCAGCTGGTGCGCAACGGCTACGCCCTCGAAGCCGAGCGTGCGCCACAGAACCGGCCGGATCTGGCCTGACTCGATCAGCTCATTGGCCTTCGTGCACTCATACGCGTTGGCGAAGTGCGAGCCGAGGATCTCCTTCTGGCGCATCCACAGGTAGGCGACGTTGAAGTCGAGGTCGATCCCCGTCGTGCCCGCGCAGATCACGATTTTGCCGAACGTCTTGGCCGTGAACACCGAGGTCGGAAACGTGGCTTTGCCGACGTGCTCGAAGACGATGTCGGGAGCGTCGCCGAGAATCTCCTTGACCCGCTTGGCGAAGCCGAGGGAGACCTTGAAGCGCGCCTTCTCCTCCTCGGGACTCTCGCCGCCCTTGCGCATCATCCCGGCGAACTCGCCGCGGTCGATGTAGTCGACGGCGCCCAGGCGCTTGACCAGCTCGCCCTTCTCGGCCGAGGACACGACGCCGACACAGTGCGCGCCGGCGAGGGCACACAGCTGGGTCGCGAACACACCCAGGCCGCCCGCGGCACCCCAGATCAGCACGTTCGCGCCGGGTTGCAGCTTGCAGCGCGTGATCAGCATGCGGTAGGCGGTGAAGTACACCAGCCCATAGGAGGCCGCCTCATCCCAACTCAGCGCCTGGGGCTTGGGTAGCAGCTGCTGGGCCTGAACCTTGGTGAACTGGGCAAACGATCCCCAGGTCGTCTCGTAGCCCCAGATCTTCTGCGACGGCGCTGCCATCGGATCGAGGCCGTGCACCTCGGGGTCCTCATAGGAGGCCTGGTTGCAATGCACGACGACCTCATCGCCGGGCTTCCAGCGCGTCACCCCGGCGCCGACCTTCCAGACGACGCCGGAGGCGTCGGAGCCGCCGATGTGATGGCCGAACTCGGGGTGGTCGCCGTACTTCATCACCGATACCGGCTTGCCGAGCGCGGCCCACACGTTGTTGTAGTTCACCCCGGCCGCCATCACACGCACGATCACCTCGAACGCTCCGGGCTCTGGGACCTCGATCTCCTCGAGCTGGAAGGCATCCTTGGGATCGCCGAAGCGCTCCTCGCGGATGACCCAGGCGGCCATCGTCTTGGGCAGCTCGCCCGGCTCGACGTCTACGGATGAGACTTGCTGGAGATCGATGGCCACGTGCTCAGAACCTCTCGGTGATTGATTTACCCGCCCACCGCGGGAACGGCCAGCAATCCTATATGGGAGCGAACGGCAGCTCGGCGACCTGCGCGCTGGCACCGTGCGCGCCGGCGGAGAGGGTGGCGCCAGGTTCGGCCTCGCGGCGCACGATCGCCAAGGCGATTGGCCCGAGCCTGGGGGAAACTACGGTGCTGCCCAGGCGCCCAACCGGCTTCTCGCCGAGGCGCAACTCATCGCCTGTTGTGGCCGGCTCGGACAGGCGCAGCCCGCGCAGGTGGCGGTTGGGCTTGCCCCTGTAATACAGGCGTGCCACTGTCTCTTGGCCGACGTAGCAGCCCTTGGTGAAGCTGACAGCGCGCTCATTGAGGCCCGCCTCCTGGGGGATGACAGTGTCGTCGAGGTCGATTCCGTAGCGGGGCCGGCCGCGCTCGACGCGGAGGATCTCCGCCGTCTGCTCTGACACCGTCTGTGCGCCGCGGGCGAGCAATGCGCTCGTGAGCCGCTCGGTGTCGCTCTCCTGACAGATCATGTCGGTCCCCACGTAGGTGCGGACCGCCAGCACCGTGATGCCCTCGATCGCGGTGAACGCGCTGGAATGCTCGGCGTCCGCCAGCCCCCCGGCGTCCGCGACTCCTGCCGCGTCCGGGCCGATCAGCGACAGCAGGCCGCGCTCAGCGGTGCGCTTGTGCAGCTCCAGGTCGTAGCCGATCTTGAAGCGGCGGATCAGATCGAACAGGGCCTGGAGCGCCACGCGCTCGGTATCGAGGAGCAGTTCCTCGCCGAGATCGAGGACGCGCAGGTCGCCGAGCATCTTGCCCTTCGGAGTGAGGAATGCCGCGTAACAGCCGCTCCCAAGGGAAAGCGCCTCGATGTCGTTGGTCACCTGCCCGGCGAGAAAGGCCTTCGCCTCTGGGCCGGTCAGGGCGAGCTTGCCCCGCTCCGAGCGATCGACCAGCCCGCAGCCCTCGGTGAGCGTCAGATACTCGGCGCTCAGGGTGCTATCGGCGACGACGGTCACGAGTTCGAGCTTAGAGGGTGGCGCAGCCGGCCCAAAGGCTGCCGGGAGGGTGGCGCAACTGGGCCGGAGGCCGGCGAGCTGGGCCCCTCTTGGTTCGGTCCCCGCGCTAGGCTTCACCTCAATGGGCCTTGCCGCGGATTTTCAGGAGATTGTCGACTCGCTGCCCGACGACTGGACGGATCTGGAGCTCGATCTGCGGATCTCTGAGGAGTCGCTATACGTCGACGCCGCGGTTTACCTCGTGACCTGCAACGCGCGGCCCTACTCCCACCACGACTGGCACTGGCGCCTGCTCGTCGCCCACCACTTTGGTCATGCCGCCTCGGCGCCCACGGTCCACGGGACGCTCAGCCTGCTCGATGACGCCGGTATCGAGGGCGAGCTGGTTCTGCGGGAGGTGCGCTCAGGGCGTGTCGAGGTCGTGCAGATGTGGGGGCGCCCGCAGTCGGTGCGCGAAGATTTCCGCCGCCTGCGCGCGCAGTAGCGTCCGCAAGCCGCGCGGTGGCGATCGAGCGATGGCGAGTGTTGTGGCATATATCCCGGACCTGCTGTTCGGTTCGCGCGTCCAGGCAGATTTGAGCGCTGACGGTCACTCCGTCAATCTGGTTGGGGATCAGGAGCGCCTTCCTGGTGCGCTGAGCGGCGCGGATGTACTGGTGGTCGATCTCACCGACGACCCCGCGCGTCGTGCCGGTCTGCTTCAGTCGCTGCCGCCTGAGGGCTTGCAGGACGTCCGCACGCTCGCGTTTTACTCGCATGTTGACGTGGACGTCCGCGGTCTGGCCGAGAGCGTGGGATTCGATCTGGTCGTTCCTCGTTCGCGCATGGCGCGCGAAGGGGCATTGCTGGTGTCGGGACTATTCAACTAGGTGGCAACGCCGCCGGCATCCTCGCGCTGCGCTGCCTCCTCGAGCGGGATGAGCGCACCATTCGGCACCCGTTCGCTCATCGCCACACCCCGGCTGACGCGCTGGAAGATGGCGATGCGGATCACCCCGCCGTGACACACGACCAGCGCGGGTAGCGCCCCCTGCTCGACACCGGCGAGCGCCGCGGCGACGCGAATGCCCTGCTGGGCGAAGGACTCCCCGCCGGGAAAGGCGAAGTCCGGCTCGCCTCCCGCGAACGCCGCAAAGGCGTCTGGCGCTTCGGCCTGCACATCGGCGAACGAACGGTCGGTCCAGTCGCCGGCATCGGTCTCCATCAGCCGCGGGTCCTCGTGCGGCTCCAAGCCGATCCGCGCCGCGACGATATCCGCGGTTTCGCGAGCGCGCAGCAGCGGGCTGCACCACAGCGCGGAGAACCCGTAGGGGATGGCGCGAACGGC
>JBIOEX010000063.1:0-4912 GCA_044446485.1 Solirubrobacterales bacterium | reverse complement strand
GTCCTCGTCACCGCCGCCGGTGGCCCCACCGTAGATTGTCGCGGTGTTGTTGGCGTAGGTCGGGGCACTGCCGAACTGGGCGCCGTGGTTGTGCGAGACCCAGTACGCGCCCGATCCACCAGGCACACCCTGCGGGCCAGCAATGAGCACGTTGCCGAGGCGGTCGGTCGCTACGCTCGGTTCGCCACCGACTCCCCCGGCCAGCCCCACCGGCGTGCTGAAGGTGGCCGTGGTGTGGCCGGCACTCCCAGTGGTGGGGTGCCCCGCCTGGGCGAGCATCACGGAGCTCAGCGCCAACGCCCCGCCCGCGAAGAGAGCAAGTTGATACCGATGGTGACCCATGACGTCCTCTTCTCTGGCGCGCTTGCGGGGGGACCCCTGCTATGTCCAACGAAGGGACGCACTCGATTCTTGCGCTGGCCGTCCAGAGTGAGCATGTTGCGCTATGACGGCATGGACCAGGACGCACGAGGGATTTGGATGACGCCGGGCGGCGATCGAGTTGCTTGGTTCGCTGATCCGGACGGCAACACGCTTTCCCTGACTGCCTCCCAACCCTCCGCGTGAGCGGCTGGGCGCTGATGATGCCAGTACCCGCCCGAGGTGCGCGCCCCGGGATCTGAACGGGTGCATAGGGCGTCTTCCTTGTCGCGGGCTGACGGGCGGTGTAGTATCAGGCTACTGACAATAATATCAGAGGGCTGATACTATGCCGTGTCCGGAGAGCGCTCCGATCGGACGCGGATTGCGCTGCATTCTGCAGGCCTTTCGAGCGCTATTGCGCGTCCAGGGGAGGCCGGCGTAACGACGGTGTTGGCACCACGACGGCGACCCAGACAGTTCGTAGAGCTGCCACTAGGGTCCTTCAGCGTGGTGATGGCGCTGGGGATTCTGGCGGTGGGCGCCCGTGACTTCGATCGCCCCGCTTTGTCGACATCACTCATGTGGTTCGGCGCGCTCGCGTTTGTTGGCCTCGGAGTTGCCATCGCCGCCAGTGCCGGGCGCGGGCCGCGGAAGTTCAGCGTTCAGCTCGGCGATGTCCGGCACTGCTTCCACGCCTACACCATCGTCGCCGCCCTGGCAGTCATGGGTATCACCGTTCCGGGAGCCAGTGCAGGCCCGGTCGGATTCGCCATCTGGACGGCCGCCGTAGCAGCCTGGGGTGGCACGGGAATTCTGGTCATTGTCGCGCTTCGGCGCGATGTCAGCGCGTGGCGCCAACGCGCGTCGGGGAGCTGGCTCCTGCTCGTGGTGGCCACGCACTCACTCGCGATCCTCGGCAGCGCCGTCGCCTCGTCGAGCGGCTCGACGACGCTTGGGACGGCATCGCTGCTCAGCTGGCTGGTGGGCGTCCTGCTGTACCCGCTCGTGGCAGCCGTGGTGATAGCGCGGTGGCACGGGCGCCCGAGCCGCGTTCGCGACTTCACGCCAGACCATTGGATCGTGATGGGCGCACTCGCCATCACTGCCGTGGCCGCGCTGCGGATTGCAGCGGCGCCGACTTCAGAGTATGCGGGGACACTGCTTTTGGTGGCGGCGACCGTCGCCTGGGGGCTCGCAACCTGCCTGTACGCACCGCTCGTGGCGCTGTCAGCCGGGCGTTGGTGTCGCGAGCCGGCGACTCGCGGCTACGAGATCTCGTGGTGGTCGATGATCTTCCCCCTGGGAATGTATGCGGTGGCCACTCTCGAGGTCGGCCGAGCGCATGCCCTTGCGGCGCTGATCGTGGTGGCGCAATGCGCCTTCTGGGTTGCTGTGCTGGGTGCGGCGGTGGTGGGCACGGCGCTCCTGCGCAGCCTCTGCGGTCGTCGAGCGGGCCTCGGCGACGATCAAGAAGGTGCGGTTGCGGCTCTGCCTGTTGGCGATCTACGCGGCTGAAACAGAAAGCGCGACGACTGCGCTGTCGAGACAAGACCGGCAGCTCCCTCCATCATCAACCGTCCACAAGGCTTGCCCGGAACAAACCGAGAAGGAGCAGACACATGACGACAGCCCACAGAGCCGGTGGCCACGGGTTGGCCATCAAGAATGTCCGAGATCCGGTATCGCCCGACGATGGACAGCGACTCCTCACGGACCGCCTCTGGCCCCGGGGGGTGTCGAAAGAGAAGGCCCGGGTCACGGAGTGGCGCAAGGACCTCGCCCCGACCAAGGAACTACGGCAATGGTTCGGGCACGACCCCGAGCGCTGGGCCGAGTTCCGTCGACGCTATCACCGAGAGCTGGCGGAACGAGGCCTACTGGACGCACTGCGAGAGCTTGGCGACCACTCCAGACGAGAGAGGATCACGCTTGTGTACGACGCGCACGATCGTGAGCACAACGAGGCGGCTGCGCTGCTGGAGTTCATCCGCCGGCTCGCTTGAGCGCCGTTGCGCCACAATCCATCTGTGACTCGCCGATGACCAAACAGAACGATCCGGAGGCTAGCGAAGATGAAGGCTGATGCAGACGAGGCGGCGGATGCACGTCAACAACGCGAGCGTGTCGGTGCATCGGTGATCGAGCTCGATTGTGCCACGCGCATCGCCGACCTCCGTGCCAGCGACTCGTACCACCGCGCCGACCATGCGGCTGAGACCATCGCCAAACAGAGCGGACTGCGCGTGGTAATCGTCGTGCTGAAGGCAGGAGGGCTGATGCACGAGCACCATGCTGACGCGCCCATCAGCGTGCACGCGCTGGAGGGCCGCATCCAGTTCGAAGTCGGAGGCCAGAGCCACCAGCTGCTTCCCGGTCACCTACTCGTTGTCGCCGCTGGCTTGCCTCACTCGGTCACCGCCATGGAGCAGAGCGCGTTCCTGCTCACCATCGGAGGACATGACGGCGTCCATGGCAATGAACGACCACAGTTGGGCAGCCCCAATGTGGACAATGGAAGGGTCAGAGGATGAAAGCGCGCTCGGGAGTCGTTGCGGCATCCCCCAAGACTGTTCAAGGCCTGATCACCCAGGAGCACGCACAGCTGCGCCATCATCTCGACCATGTTCGAGCCGTCGCTCACGGAATGCCGAGTGAAGAGCCGCTCATGCTGCGCAATCGACTCGACGCGGTCTTGAGCTTTCTACACCACGGTCTCCTGCCGCACCTGGAGGTGGAAGAACATACGTTGTGCGCGGCCGTCGACCGGCTCCCCAGCGGTCCGCATTGTGGCCCCGCGATGGCGTTCGACCACGCCGCGATCCGTGCTCTGGTCGCCGATGTGGATCGCGTGGCGCGAGGTGTTCGATTCAAGACCGAGGCCGCCGAGCTTCAACGATTGCTGTTCGTGCTCGAAGCCCTCGCTCGCCTCCATGTCGACAAGGAGGAGCGGCTGTACCTACCCGCACTCAAGCGTCTGCCTCTGAAGGATCGCCAGGCGATTGGTGAGCAGCTTGGTGAGCACGCCGTCAAGCATGGACACGAACGATGGGGATTCTCGGAGCATCCTCGCCCCTGAAGTCTCCGCAGCCGCCCGGCAGCCAGGGCGACGTTGATCCGGTGCTGAGGTTGATTCGACCACCCGCGAGAATCTGCTCCGAGGACGTCACCTCGACTGACGCCGCTGTGGCCTCCGCCCGGCGGGTTGTGTTGGCGCCGGCCCGGCCGCGATTTCGCCGATGGGCCGGCTCAGTGGCTCCGCGAGTGTGAGGGTGATGGCCTCGCCGTGATGGAAGAGATGAAGTGGAGCGCCGTCGCGCAGCGTGTAGGTTGCCGTGTCCGACCGCACCTCCACCCGCAGTCTTCGTCCGCAGTGCGAGATGACGAACGCCAGCCTCGTGATCGCCTTCGGGAGGCGGGGGGCAAAGGCCAGCGTGCCCTGCCGTTCGCGCATCCCGGCCAGGCCGGCCACCAGGGCAATCCAGGTGCCCGCGAGCGCGGCCATGTGGAGGCCGTCGCGGGTGTTGTGCTCGAGGTCGGCCAGGTCCATGAGAGCCGCATCGGCGAGATAGTCATGGGCCAGCTCCAGATGTCCGACCTCCGCCGCGATGACCGCCTGCGTACAGGCCGACAGCGAGGAGTCCCGCACCGTGAGGGCCTCGTAGTACGCGAAGTTGCGCGCCTTCTGATCGGCGGTGAAGGCGTCGCCACGCAGGTGCATCGCGAGCACCAGGTCAGCTTGCTTGACAACCTGCTTGCGGTACAGGTCGAAGTAGGGGAAGTGGAGCAGCAGCGGATACTGTTCAGCCGAGGTGGAGTCAAAGTTCCAGACCTCATGCTGGGTGAAGGCCTCCGCCTGGGCATGGACCCCTAGCTCCTCGTCGTATGGGATGGTCATGGTCTTGGCGGCATCGCGCCAGGTGGACATCTCCTCAAGGTCCACCTCGAGCTCCTGGGCGCGTTGGGGGTGGCGCTCGGCCGCGTCCGCCGCGGCGTTCAGGTTGTGCTGCGCCATGAGGTTGGTGTAGACGTTGTTGTCGGCGATCGCGCTGTACTCATCCGGGCCGGTGACGCCGTCGATGCGGAAGCGACCATGAGCATCGTGGTGGCCAAGGGACTGCCAGAGCCGAGCCGTCTCGACCAGCAACTCAATCCCAACACCACGCTCGAACTCGGCGTCTGCGGTGGCGCTAACGTAGCGGACCACCGCGGCGGCCACATCCGCGCCGACGTGAAAGGCGGCGGTCCCCGCCGGCCAGTAGCCCGAGCACTCCTTTCCGGAGATGGTCCGCCAGGGGAACGCCGCGCCCCGGAGCCCGAGTTGCTGGGCCCGTTCGAGGGCCATCGGCAGGGTGCTGTGGCGCCAGCGCAACGCATCGGCGGCAGCGGCGGGCGCGGTGTACGTCAGCAGCGGGAGCACGAACGTCTCCGTGTCCCAGAAGGCGTGACCGTTGTAGCCCGGGCCGGTGAGCCCCTTCGCCGGGATCGCGCGCCCCTCGGCACGCGCGGCGGCCTGATGGACATGGAACAACCCGAAGCGAACCGCCTGTTG
>JBIOEX010000062.1:0-4928 GCA_044446485.1 Solirubrobacterales bacterium | reverse complement strand
TCGTCGCCACGCGGGCGATCTGGTCCTTGCCGGAGACCTCCTTGGACTGCGAGGCGATGTTCTTGACGACCTCGTCGACCGCCTTCTCGATGCCGCGCTTCAGCGCCAGCGGGTTCGCACCCGCGGCCACGTTCTTCAGGCCCTGGCGAACGATCGCCTGGGCGAGCACGGTCGCCGTCGTGGTGCCATCTCCCGCCACGTCGTTCGTGGCTGTGGCGACCTCGCGAACGAGCTGCGCGCCCTGGTTCTCGAAGACGTCCTCGACCTCGATCTCACGAGCGATGGTGACACCGTCGTTGGTGATCGTGGGCGCGCCGAACTTCTTGTCGAGCACGACGTAGCGGCCCTTGGGGCCGAGCGTGACCTTGACCGCATTCGCGACCGCGTCGACACCCGCCTCAAGCGCCGAACGCGCCTCTGAGCTGTACTTGATCTCCTTGTGAGCCATGTGTTCTCAGTTCTCCTTATGCCTCGACGAGGGCCAGGACGTCTGACTCGCGCAACACGAGTAGGTCCTCCCCGTCGATCTTGATCTCGGTCCCGCCGTACTTGCTGTAGAGGACTTCGTCGCCCTTCTTGACATCCAGCGGGATGCGCTTGCCATTGTCGTCGAGCTTGCCGTCGCCAGCAGCGACGATCTTGCCCTTCTGTGGCTTCTCCTTGGCTGTATCGGGGAGGACGAGACCGCTAGCGGTCTTCTCCTCCTCCTCGATCGCCCGCACGATCAAACGATCGCCCAGGGGCTTGAGCTTCATCTTGAAAACCTCCGCTATAGGAATACGACCGCGGCTCGCAACGCTCCAATGGAGGTGCGGCCGCCTACTGGCACTCTCTCGGGGAGAGTGCCAACGACTCCCCAATATATAGACGATTTCTCGCGAGAATCAAGCTTCCTCGGCACTTGTTCACGTCGAGTGCCGGTCGCGCGCCGTCGCGCGCAGCGGCGAAAAGCCCTAGTTTTGGGCTCCGCCGAAGCCTTTCATCGCCTCGGTCATGCCCGTCGGGTTCTCGAGGATCTGGGAGAAGCGCACGACGGTGACCGTGTCCTCGGGGGACACTTCGCGGCCGTAGATCTGTTCGAGGAAGTTGATCAGCTCCTCGTGGCGGCGGAACTCGGGGTTGTCGTGCTTGATGTCCCGCGGCGAGAGGTCTGCGAGCTTCAGCACCTCGACCTGGTCGATGACCGCTTCGAAGATGCGTTCGCGCGGCGAGTACTGGTAGCCGATCGTGACCAGCACGGCCTGGTTCTTGCGGTACTTGCCGGACTTGTCGCCGAGGCGGATCGTCGCGGTCTTGCGGCCCCGCTTGAGCTCGTCGGCGAAGATCGTCGAGTAGAAGTTGAGCACCTGCACGGAGCGCAGGCTACCGTTCTTCCTGCAAATAGGCCAGCGCGCGTTCCACCATCTCGCGCTCAGCCGCATGGGTGAGCTCCCTCTGAGCCTCCTGCAGTCCGATCCAGCGGGCTTCCTCGACCTCGTCATCATGGTCGGCGGTGTCGCCCCCGGCGTAGCGAAAAAGGAAGAACGACACCGACTTTCCGATCGTCTGCCCGTCGCGGCGGTACCAGTAGCGCACCTCGCCCAGCTCGCGCATGAGCTCCACCACCACCCCTGTCTCCTCACGCACCTCGCGCTCGGCGGCCTGCAGCGCGGTCTCGCCCGGGTCGATGTGTCCCTTCGGCAGTGCCAGCACCCGCGAGCCGTCGGGCGCACGGCGCGTGGGCACAATCACAACAACCTCTTCGCCGCGCACCACGACGCCACCGGCCGAGATCTCCTGTGCGGGCGCGCGGGATCTTGATCCGGATCCAGATTGGCTGGCGGGATTCAGATCCCCGGATTTAGAAGACATACTGCTTCAGCGCCTGCGGATCGTGCACCGTCAGGCGGCCCCTCCCCTGCGAGATCACTCCGGCCCGCTCCAGCACCGCGAGGAAGCGGCTGGCCGACTCGCGCGAGGACCCCGCCAGCTGGGCCAGGTCAGCCTGGGTTGCCGTGAGGAGCACGTCCTTCTGCGGTCCATCCGGCTGCTCTTGGGCGACGAGCTCGCTCAGCACCACCGCCACACGACTCTGCACGGTCTGAAAGGACTGGCGCGAGAGGCGCTCATTGGTCTCGCGCAGGCGCCTGCCAAGCGCGATCACCAGGCGTGCCGAGATCCCGGGGTGCTCCACCATCAATCTGCGCATGTCCGGGCCGAGCACGGCCACCACGCTCGTTTGCTCGATCGCCTCCACAGTGGCTGAGCGGCGCTCATCCTCGAACAGCGCCAGCTCGCCAAAGAACTCGCCCGGGCCGAACGTAGCGAGCGTGATCGTGCGGCCGCCGGTGTGCTCGCGCACCGCACGAGCACGCCCGGAGCGAACGATGTAGCAAGTGTCGCTCGCATCGCCCTCACGGAATACGACCTGGCCCGGCTCGAACTGGCGCGGCACCGCGAGATCGGCGATCCGCTCCAGGTCGGGGCGCTCGAGCGTGGAGAGCACCGGAACGCGCGCGAGCAGTTCCACCACCTCCGCTGAACGCATGCCCGCCATCACGCAGGCATATCACAGGCCACTCCACCGGCGCCACCGGAGGACCGGCGGCGCTATCTTCAGGTGCACGATGGTCTCCTGTAAGCCGATCGCATTGCTGGCGGCGCTCCTTGTGCTCTCGTTTACCTCCGTCTCTGAGGCGAGCGCCGCGACCGGCCACTCGCTCTTCCACTCGCGCCAGCTGTGGGCGACGATCGATGTCTGCACCCCCAAAGACCAGCCAAACACCCTGGGTATCCGCGGCTCGATGCCCAGCGACGGCTTCGCCAGCGACAAGATGTACATGCGCTTTCGCCTCCAGTATCAGAACCCCACCACCAAACAATGGATCGACGATCCAGCGCGTGGCGCGGACTCGGGCTTCCTCACCGTCGGCCCGGCCTCCTCCGCGCGCCAGAACGGGCTCAGCTTCCAGCTGACACCCGTCCCCGGCAAGCCAGCGTTCACGCTGCGCGGCGTCGTGAGCTTTCAATGGCGCAAGGGCGTCCATGTCGTGCACTCGGCCTCCCGCCCGACCACGGCCGGGCATCAGAGCCTCGCCGGGGCCGATCCGGCGGGATTCAGCGCGGCCACGTGCGTCATTGGTTGAATAGGCGCGGATCGTTCGTGATGATCGCGTCCACGCCCATCGCGCTCAGCCTGGCGATCTGCGCGGCGTCGTCCACTGTCCACACGTAGAGCTGGCCCCCGCCTTCGGCCACAGCGCGGACGAGCGCTCTAGTGACTAGGCGCCAGTGGGCCATGATCGCATCGAAGCGGCCGGCGCGCAGGGCTTCACGAGCGCGCCGGGGCAGAAGCGCGCGGTAGCCGCTGAGTATCACAAGGGCGGGAATCGCTGTGAGCATGTCTGTCGTGTAGTCGCGCCGCAGGCGCGGCACCGACCAACCGAGGCGCAGTCCGGGCTCCAGAGCCCGGATCGCGTCGAGCTCAGAGGTGTACATGCCGCTCACGAGCGAGCGCTCGATAAGCCCCTTCTCGCGCAGCGCTCCTACGACGCGTCCCCCGTAGCCGGGGATCTTCACGTCGACATCCAGCTCGACCTCCGCGAACGCCTCACCGGCGAGGTGCTCGAGCGCCTCCTCGAAGCTCAGCGGCGTGCGTGCGCGCATGTCCTCGAAGTCGTGGGCGACCAGCAGCCTCCCGCTGCCGTCGACGTGCTCGCTCAGCACGTCCAGCTCGATCATGTCCACGCCGTGGCGCAGCGCCGCGTCGAAGCTCGCCAGGGTGTTCCCGGGCTCGATGTGAGCGGCGCCCTTGTGGCCGACGCGGCGAGGGGAGCGAGCGTTCATGCGCTGAGCGTGAGCTTGCGCGGACCAGAGTGGAAGCCGAGCTCGATCAGCGCTCCGACCAGGTCCGAGCCGATCGCCGGCTCGCCGTCGATCCGCTCCAAGGCGAGCTTGCCCACCCGTCCGGCCCGCACCGCCTCCGCGAGCGCCCGCAGAGCCTCTTCCACCGGAGCGTCTGCGAGCGTCACCAACCCGCGGCCGCCGCGCTCGACGTACAGCACGGGCTCATCCTCGACCAACACCACATGAGCCCCGGCCACCCGCGACGGGCGGCGGGGTGGGTGGGCTCCAATACTCGTGCTTTTCGGCCACGCAAGCGCCGCGCCGTAGGGCTGGGCCGGGTCGGCCGCCGCGAGCACGAGCGTGCGGCCGTGCTCACGTGAGGCGCGCAGCCGCTCGACGGCTCCGGGCAGCGCGAACTGGGCGCCGCCCATGCCCTCGATGAAATAACCCCTCCGGCACACTCCGAGCGTCTCGAGGTTGCAGAACGTGTTGTACAACAGCGCGAAGCCACCCTTGATCCCCTCGGCGAGGACCTGCTCGCGGGTGACGATGCCGTAGCGCTCCAACAGCAGTTCGGCCATAGCGCGCCGGCGCTCGGGGCCGTCCTGCGCGCCGCGGAAGACCGGCTCGGTCAGCGACCAGCGGCCTTGGACCTGAGACTGCGCGCCTGCGCGGCGAGAGGCAAAGCGCGAGCGCCCGGCCATCGAGCGGCCACTGCGAGTGCCGGCAGCCACAGCGGCGCCTGCGCCCCCACGGGCAAGCGTCAGATGAGGCGCCCGCAGCGGCGCCCAAGCGTCGTTCGTCGCCTCGCCCGCCCACACGAGATCCCACAGCGCCTCGCGCAGCGCCTCCGCCGGGGCGTCGAGCTCGGCAAGCAGATCGGTGAAGAAGGCGGGACCGGCGGCGAGACGCATGCGCAGGAGCTCGTGCTCGGGATCACCCGGCGGCTCATACCCGCTGCGGGCCGAAGGGCGCGAAGAGGGAGGGCCGATCGGTTGCGCGAGGTGCTCGTGGCGCTGCAGGGGCTGGCGCTGCCCGTGGAGATCTGGGAGCGGGATGTGCTGCCGCGACGGATAGGCGCGTACTCGCAGGCGTGGATGGAC
>JBIOEX010000061.1:0-5146 GCA_044446485.1 Solirubrobacterales bacterium | reverse complement strand
CTCCCATCCGTCCCCCCACGCGCCCCCGCGGCATGGCCCTCGGTGCGCTTGCCCAGGTCCAGCTGCTCGGGCTCCTGGAGTTTGCTCAGACGGCCTTCCTCGATCAAGCGTTCGTCGACCGCGCCCAGGCGCCCCTCAAACGTGGTGTACACCGGCGTCCCCAGCGCAACCGCCTCGCGGTTCATCGTACCGCCGGCGGAGATCACGAGGTCGGCATACGCGATCAGCGACTGCGCGTCGATCGCGCGATCGGGAACTACAAAGCCCGGTATCCCGGCGAGCTCGTTGCGCTGAGAGTCCACGCGCGGCAGCACCACTGGCTGCACACCGTCCACCGCCGCGGCCGTGCGCAGGCGCTCGAGCACCCGCGCAAACAGATTGTTCTCGAAGCGGTGGTAGAGCGACACCTCAGGAGGGGTGCGCACGACGACGATAGGGCGCTCGCGGTGCAGGCCGAGCTCCGCCGGAACGGCCGGGTCGGGGTCGAAGTCATGGAGGTAGTACTCCTCCTTGAGGCCCTCGTACGCGCGGATCTTGCCTGCGGCGCCGTACCGCTTCAACCGCTCCACCGGGATCGCATCGGGCACCACTACCGCGCGCGCCAAACGGCAGTTGACGTTGTGCTGCACCATCGCCCACTCGTAGTCGAACATCGTCGCGCTCGGGATTCGCAAGAGCGCGGCTGCCACGCTCACATCGTTGGAGCCGTGGCCAAGCGCGAGGTCGAAGCGCTGGCGCCTGGCCCAACGAGTGAGCGCGAGCGAGCGAGCCGCCAACCCGCCCGCCTTCGCCGCAAGGCCACCGCCGCGATGGCGCCCAATCGCTGTGTGCGCGATCCCGAAGCGCTCGCACAGCGCGAGCGTCTGGGCGAAGTCGCGTGCTGTCACACGCACCTCGTGGCCATCCGCACGCAGGCGCTCGATCACCGGCCGCATCACAAGCACGTGCGGGCTGTTCGTCAGGTCGATCCAAACGCGCATCGGAAACGGGACGGTATCGTTGCCTGGCGCATGCTCGTCCTCGCATCGGTCACCGAGTCGCTCGTCAACATCTCCTCGCACTTCGTGCGGGATGCGGGGCTGCCCGGCATCTTCCTGCTGATGGCGCTCTCCAGCGCCTGCATCCCGATCCCCTCCGAGGTGGTCATGCTGTTCGCCGGCTTTGCCGTCGCCGACCCCGGCCAGAGTGCCTCCCATCATCATCTGACGATGCTCGGGATCGTGCTAGCTGGCCTGCTCGGCACGATGATCGGTTCTTGGGTCGCCTATGCGGTTGGGCGCGGTGGTCGCCTGGAGCTGCTCGAACGTCACGGCTCGAAGCTCCATATGGGACCGGCCCAGATCGCCCGGGCCGAACGCTGGTTCGAGAGCTACGGACAGCCAGTGGTCCTGTTCGGGCGCATGATCCCGCTGATCCGCGCCTTCGTCTCACTGCCCGCAGGCATCGCGCGGATGCCGTTCTGGCGCTTCACCGTACTCTCATTCATCGGCTCACTTCCCTGGGTGCTCGCGCTCGCGTTTGCCGGACACGCGCTCGGTGGGGACTGGACGAGCGTGCGCAAGGGCTTCCAGTACGTCGACTACGCGGTGGTCGTCCTCGTGATTGTCGCGATCGTCAATGCGGTCATACGCCAGAGGCGAAGGCGACGCGACCCAGGCGATCCCGCACCCGATGCTGCGGGATAGGGCGCCGCTTCCACTTCGCCACGCCATCGTGCTCGGGCTGGCACACGGTCCGACCGAGCTGCTGCCGATCTCCTCCTCGGCCCACACGATTCTGATCCCGTGGCTCGCCGGCTGGCCCTATGGCGAGCTCGACCCGGAGCTGCGAAAGTCCTTTGAGGTCGCGCTCCATGCGGGAACCGCCGCCGCACTGCTCGCCGATCTGCGCGCGATCGAGTATCACCCGGGCCTGGCCGCCGTTCTGCGCCGGGCCACGGGGGCTCAGGGCTTTCCAGCCAGCCAAGCCCTGCTCGTCGCGCTCTCTTTCATTCCGCCCGCGCTCGTCGGGTACATCTTCGAGCAGCCCCTGCAACGCCGCCTCAGCGGCCTGCACACAATCGCCGCCGGCCTGCTCTTCGGGGGGTTGGCCATGGCACTCGCCGACAGCCGTCCGAGCGAGGGAACGCGGGCCTTGGCGCAGGCCGACGGGTTCGACGGGCTGCTGCTGGGGCTTGCCCAAACATGTGCGCTGGTCCCGGGCATTTCACGCAGCGGCGCCGTGCTCTCCATGGCGCGGGCGCGCGGCTTCAGCCGCATCGATTCAGGCACGCTCGCGCGCCGCACTGGGATCCCGGTGATCCTCGGCGCCGGTGCGCTCAAGACCGCCCGCCTATTCCAGAACGGCGCCTCGGGTGGGACCCCGATCTCCGTCGGGCGGACACTCGCGCTCGGGGGGGCCGCGTCGTTCATCTCCACGCTGGCCGCCACCCGGTTGCTGAGAGGAAACCGGAATACCCGGCACACCAGATCGCTGTTGCCCTACTCGATCTACCGGGGGCTGCTCGCGGCGCTCGTGATCAGACGCCTGCGACAAGCGCACAATAGGAGCACATGACGATGCTCGGAACCGTGCTCGGCGGGCGCTACCGCCTCGATGCTCAGATCGGGCGCGGCGGAATGTCCACTGTATATCGCGCCTTTGACACGGTGCTCGAACGCCCGGTCGCGATCAAGCTGATGCACCGCGAGATCGCCTCGGACTCCGATCAGCTCGAGCGCTTTCGCCGCGAGGCGCGGTCGGTCGCGCGACTCAGCCATCCCCACATCGTCACCGTGATCGACGCAGGCGAGGAGCCATCGCCCGAGAGCGAGGCCGGTGAAGGAGAGGTGGGGACTCCATACATCGTGCTCGAGTACGTCGAAGGCGAGACGCTCAAGGCATTGATTCGCCGTGAGGGCCCGCTCGAGATTCCTCGCGCGCTCGCCTATGCAATCGAGCTCACGCGTGCACTCGGCGCCGCCCACGAGCGCCTGATCGTACATCGCGACGTCAAGCCCCAAAACGTGCTCATCGGGGTCGAAGGCAGCGCCAAGATCACCGACTTCGGGATCGCACGCACGCTCACCGAGGAGGGGTTGACGATGGACGGGCGCATACTGGGCACGACCGACTATGTCTCACCCGAGCAGGCGCTCGGGCAGTCTGTCACGGGCCAGTCCGACCTCTATTCGCTCGGAGTCGTCTTCTACGAGATGCTCACCGGCTCGGTCCCCTTCAGCGGCGAGACCCCGGTCTCCGTAGCAATGAAGCACGTGCGCGAGAACGTGCCCGACGTACAGCTGGCACGCCCCGAGGTCTCCGCCGCGACCGCCTCGGTCATTGATCGTGCGACAGCGAAGGACGTGACTCAGCGCTACCCGGACGCCGCGAGCATGCTCGCCGACCTCGAGGAGGTGCTTGCGATCGAGGCTTCCCGCACGGGACAGGCGACCGGTGAGGTGACAACCGTGCTGCGCACCCTCCCCGGGAGCGCCCGGCGGCGCTTGCCGTGGCGCATGCGTCATCCCGTGCGCTGGGTCGTTTCACTGGCACTGCTCGGAGCACTTGTCGCGCTCGTGCTCGTGCTGCTGGCCAACCACACACATCGCGGCCTCGCACCGGACGCCGAGCCACGAGCGGGGCTGACCGCGGTGCCCCTCGCGCAAACGGCCGCCCACGACTACAACCCGTTCGGTACCGGCCCGGAAAACCGCGAAAAGGTCCAGAACGTCGTCGACGGTGACCCGAATACCACTTGGAGCACAGAGCAGTACTACGACGGCACCCTCAAGAAGCCAGGCGGCACCGGCGTGGGACTGTACGTCGACGCCGCCCCGAACGTGGTGGGCAAGCAGATCGAAATCCAAACGCCCACTCCCGGCTTCGCCGCACAGATCTACCTCGCCAACCACATCGATCTGTCGCTGCCTTACGGGAACTCCACTTCGCTGAGTGCGCGCGGCTGGCAGGGCCCGGTCGGGGAAGACGCCAACGTTCGTGACGGCGCTCGCATCAAGATCACCCCCAGCGGGGGCCGCTATCGCTACTACCTCGTATGGATCACCACGCTGCCTGCCGGCATGCAGTCCGCCTCGCTCTCCGAAGTCACGCTGTTCCGCTGAGCTGGCGCTGCTCGTGACGCTCCAGCGCCAGCCGGCAGAGGCGGTCCAGGAGCTCCGGATAGGAGATCCCCGAGGCAGCCATCAGCTTTGGATAAACGCTCGTCGGGGTGAAGCCGGGCATCGTGTTCAGCTCGTTCACCAGCACCTCCTCGCCGTCGACGAAGAAGTCCACCCGCGCCAGCCCCTCGCAGCTGGCGTGTTCAAACGTCTCGACGGCCAGCTCCATCACCCGCGTGCGTGCGCTCGCGGTAATGCGCGCGGGTATCTTCAGCTCCATCCCCCCCGGGGTGTACTTAGCCGCGTAGTCGTAGAACTCCCCGGCGAACGTGATCTCGCCGGGCTCAGACGCCAGCGCCAGCCCGGCGCCCGAAGCCTGTTCGGCATGTGAGTGGCCGAGCACGCCGCACTCGACCTCCACACCCCGGGCCAGTGCCTCGACGATCACCAACGGATCGTGTGTAAACGCAACCTCGATTGCTGCGGTGAGCTCGTCGCGTGCGGTCATCTTCGCGATCCCGACCGAGGAGCCGAGATGCGCCGGCTTTACAAATACCGGCAGCCCGAGCGAGCCGGTTTCCCGCAGCACCTCCTCCTTGGCGCTGTGCCAGCGCTGCACTGTCACCCCCAGATAGTCAACCTGAGGCGTGTTGGTGCTGGACATCAGCTGCTTGAAGAGCACCTTGTCGAGGCACACCGCGGACGCGGCCACGCCAGCCCCCACATAGGGGGCGTCGAGCATCTCGAGCAGTCCCTGCACCGTGCCGTCCTCGCCGAACGGTCCGTGCAGCGCTGCGAACACAACGTCGGACCCGAGCAGGCCCTCGCCGGGGCACAGGCTCAACCGCTCCCCCTCGTGCTGCCAGGCTCCGTCGCGTTCGATCTGCACCCACAGCACCTCATGCCCGGCTGTCTGCAGGCCCTCGCGCACCGCACACCCCGAGGACAGCGATACCTCGTGCTCGGATGAGCGCCCTCCGGCGAGCACCGCCACTCTCAGCGGCTGCGTCTCGCTCACGGGTGGGGGGTGGGGGCCGGTGTAAGGG
>JBIOEX010000060.1:0-5253 GCA_044446485.1 Solirubrobacterales bacterium | reverse complement strand
CCCTTAATCAACCCGGCGAGCCCGGTAGAGCTGTTCGTGGCGTGCGGTGCTCCAGACGCTGACGTTCGCAGGGCGGCGTTCGGCCTGCTGGCCGAAGCGCGCTCGGCTGGGCTGACGGCCCAGATGGAGCTCGCCGGACGCTCGCTGAAGGGCCAGCTGGGGTATGCGGACGCGCTCGGAGCTCGCTATGTGGCGATCGTGGGTGCGGGCGAGACGGTGCTGAAGGACATGCACGGGGGAGGGCAGGAGCGGATCGCCACGGACACGGTTGTACACGCGGTGCTGCGCGGCTTGCGCGATCTGTAAACGCTGGCGCGCTTCGCCATGCTGCGTCCAAGGCATATTGCCCGGCTCAACTCAGATGGGGAATCTGCCGAAAGAGAGGGCGATGGCACAGCTTTCCCGTCCCTACCAGATCGCTTTCGTGGCGATGGCGTTCCTGGTGCTGGTGTGGTTCGTAGCGCTGCGCGGGCACAGCTCCAGCTCGTCCCCGGGGTCTAGCGCCAGCGCGCCTGCATCCGCGGCCTCCCAGGCCAAGGCTGCTGCGCCAAGCCCGGTCTATCACGGTGCCGCTCCCGGCGTGGAAGGGCTGACGCGCGCGATCGCCAAAGCGCACGGCGCGGTTGCAACCTCGCAGCAGAACGCCAAAGAACTTCAGGAAAAGTCAGCCCAGGCGTCGGGCCAGAGCACCGCAACAACCCCGAGCACGACCGCGACTCACTCCAGCCAGGCTGTTGCCCCGGCGAGTACTTCGAAAAGCGCCGCGCGCACCGCGGTCAAGCCGCATAAGGCCGCGGCAAGTGGTACTCCCGCTCAGCAAAAGGTGGTGGAAAGCGAGCTGAAAGGCGGCAAAGTTGTGCTGCTGCTGTTCTGGAACCCGAAGGCGTCTGTCGACGTGGCGGTCCACAAGGAACTGCAGGCGGTCGGGCGCAAGCTCCGTGGGAAGATCGCGGTGCACGCCGCCGAAGCCAAGCAGGTCGGCTCGTTCGGCTCGATCACCAAGGCGATCCAGGTCTATGAGACTCCGACGATCCTGCTCGTCAACCGGCATGGGGTGACGACGACGCTGACAGGACTCACCGACGTCTACTCGCTCGAGCAGACGATCGAAGAAGCACGGCACGCGTAGCCTAAACTCGGCAGGGTGAGCACCACCGAAAGCCTGGCAAATCACCTCGAAAGACCAGCCGGGCGCGGGCATATGCCTGAGAACGCCTTTACCGGTGCGGCTGGTGGCGCTGCATGCGGAGACCTCGTCCGAGTCTCGCTGACGATTGACCCTAGTTGTCCTGACGGGCGCATCTTTGACTCTGGCTTTGACGCAAGCGGCTGCGGCGCAGCGGTTGCGGCTGGCAGTGCCGTCGTCAGCCTGATCCGCGGCACGCCGCTGCTCGATGCTGCGCGGCTCGGCCCGCGGCAGATCGAAGCCGAGCTCGGCGGGCTCAGCATCGCCAAGCGCCACGCGGCCGAGCTAGCAGCGGATGCCCTGCACCGGGCACTCGGTGGCGCTGTACGCGGAAGTGCGGCCCTGGCCCCAGTGGCGGATCGCATGCTGGTGGCGATGAGCGGTGGCGTGGACAGCGCGGTGGCGGCCTTGCTCGTGGCACGGGAAGGCAGTCAGGCGGTGGGGGTCACCCTGGAACTGTGGTCGGATTCTGAGAATGACGGCGAGGCCAGCTGCTGCTCGGCCCAGGCGGTACGCGGCGCGCGCGAGCTGGCGCACGGTCTCGGCATGCCCCATCTCTCGATCGACCTGCGCGCGGAGTTCCGCGCCGGGGTGGTCGATTCGTGGCTCGCGGACCACGGCGCCGGGGAGACGCCCAACCCATGCGTGCGCTGCAACGGCAACGTGCGCCTGGACGCGATGCTCGAGCTCGGCGAGCGGCTAGGCTCGCGCACGCTTGCCACGGGTCACTACGCGCGCGTGGCGCAGTGCGCAGAGACGGGCGGGGGAGAGGTCATGCTGCGCGTGGCTGCCGACATCGCCAAGGACCAGTCCTATGTGCTCTCGGCGCTCGCCCCCGAGTCGCTGCGGCGCCTTTACTTTCCGCTCGGTGAGATGCGCAAGGCGCAAGTACGCGAGCTGGCCATGCAGGCGGGCCTCCCTGTGGCGCGCAAGCCAGACTCACAGGACCTGTGCTTCCTCGCTGGCACGCGTCAGGGCGATTTCCTGCAGCGCCACGGCGGCCCCGGCGTCAGGCCCGGCCCAATAGTCGACGAGCAAGGGGTAGTGCTGGGCGAGCATCGCGGCGCGCACCTCTACACGGTCGGGCAGCGCCACGGTTTGGGCATCGGCGCGCCACAGCCGCTCTATGTCCTGAGGACTGACACGCGCGCTAACACTGTCACTGTCGGCCCGCGCGCGGAGCTGCTCTGCAGCGCCATGCAGGTGCGAGACGTGACGCTCCACCGCGACGGTGGCTGTGTTGATGGCCTGAAGATACGCTCGCACGGGCGGCGGCTTGCATGCCAGTTGGCCGGCGGGACGGGCGCGGGACGCCACCCGCGCATTAGCGTGGAGCTGAAGGAGCCGGCCGAGCGCACGGCACCGGGCCAGTTCGCGTGCCTTTACTCCGGTGATGTGATCGTCGGCCACGGCACCGTTGCGGCATAGAGGGTGGCGCAGTCGGCCGAAGGCCGACGAGCGGGCCCCTCTTCCACCAGACGAAGCCTAAGATCATCCGCATGATGACCTCGGATGAGATCCGCGAGCGGTACCTGAGCTTCTTTGAGCAGCGCGGGCATCTGCGTATCCCATCGGCATCGCTTGTGCCCTCGGCGCACGACCCCTCGGCGCTACTTACGGTGGCGGGGATGCACCCGCTGAAGCCATATTTCCTTGGCCAGGAAACGCCGCCCGCGCCACGGCTGGCGAGCTGCCAGAAGTGCTTTCGCGCGGTCGACATCGACAACGTCGGCAACACCACGAGGCACCTGACGTTCTTTGAGATGCTAGGTAACTTCTCCTTCGGCGACTACTTCAAGCGCGAGGCGATCCAGTTTGCCTGGGAACTGTCACTCGATGTCTTCGGGTTAGACAGGGATGACCTCTGGGTGACGGTCTTTGAAGGCGATGACGCGCTCGGCCTGGGTCCCGATGAGGAGGCGATCGCACACTGGCTCGAGGTGGGGGTGCCGCGTGAGCGGATCATTGAGTGCTCGCGCTCGGAGAACTTCTGGCAGGCAGGGCCCACCGGCCCATGCGGGCCGAGCTCTGAGCTGTATCTCGATCGCGGGACCGGGTTTGGCGCTGCCGCAGATCTGCCGGGCGGGGAGAACGAGCGGTTCCTGGAGTACTGGAACCTGGTGTTCACGCAGTACGACCTGCATGCCGGCGCCGGCGGGGTGGGCGAGGATCCAATCCTGGCGCAGCTGCCGAGCAACAACATCGACACGGGCCTGGGGCTCAACCGTATGGCGGCGATCCTGCAGGGCAAGGAATCGGTGTTCGAAACCGATCAGTTCCAGCCCCTCATAGATCTGGGCGAGGAGCTGTCGGGCAGGCGCTACGGACACGAACCTGCCACCGACCGCGCATTGCGGATACTGGCCGATCACAGCCGCGCGATGACGTTTCTGGTGGCCGACGGGGTGGTACCGTCAAACGAAGACCGCGGATATGTATTGCGTCGCGTGATGCGCCGCGCAATCCTGCAGGGGCGGGCGCTCGAGCTGGAACCGGGCTTCCTGACGCGCTATGGCGACCGCGTGGCCGAGGTGATGGGTGCTGCTTATCCCGAACTTCGCGAACAGGCTGACGCGATCCGCACCTGGCTGAGCGCCGAGGAGGAGGCCTTCGGGCGCACCTTGGAGCAGGGACTCGGCAACTTGCAAGCACACATTGCAGAGGCCAGGGAGGAGGGGCGCGATTCGGTGCGGGCCGAGGACGCCTTTCAGCTGCACGACACGTTCGGCTTCCCGTTCGATCTGACCAAGGAGCTCCTGGCCGAAGAGGGCCTTGCGGTCGACGAAGGCGCTTTCGAGAGGCTGATGGATGCGCAGCGTGCCCGTGCCCGCGCGGCCGCCGGCGGGGGCGAGCAGGGCGAAAGTCCTCGCGAGCGCGCACGCGAGTTCGCCGAGCAGGCCGTCTCGGAGAGCAGGTTCACGGGCTATGAGACCGAGGAACAGCGAACCACCGTCGGCGCGCTGGCAGAAGAGAACGGCCATTACCTGGTGAAGCTCGTTGAGTCACCGTTTTATGCGGCCGGCGGCGGGCAGGTGGCGGATGTGGGCACGATCGAGTGCGAGGATGGCGGCTGCCGCGCGCGCGTGCAGGACGTGTTCCGCTTGGGCGAGGATCAGGTGCTCGCGGTGGTCTTGGAGGAGGGTGAGCTGAAGCCGAACGAGCGCGTGCTCGCGCAGGTTGACCGCGTCGCCCGGCACGCGACTGAGGCAAACCACACCGCCACGCACCTGCTGCAGGCGGCGCTGCGCGCGCGTCTCGGCGCCCACGTCCGGCAGGCCGGCTCCTACGTGGGTCCCGACAAGCTGCGCTTCGACTTCAGTCACGGCCAGGGACTCACGGGCGCCGAGCTGAGGGACTTGGAGGATCAAGTGAATGCGTGGATCGCCCAGAACGATCCGGTGCGGCCGATCTCAACAACGCTGGCCGAGGCCAAGCAACTCGGGGCGATGGCCCTGTTCGGCGAGAAGTACGGCGAGGTGGTGCGCATGGTCCAGGTCGGCGAGGGTTCCTACTCACGCGAGCTGTGTGGCGGCACACATGTGCGGTCCACCTCCGAAATCGGCCCATTTCACATCCTCTCAGAGACCTCGAGCGCCGCAAACGTGCGGCGCATCGAGGCGGTCACGGGACCGGCGGCGGTGGAGCTGCTGCGCGAACAGAGCCGCCTGCTTGGAGAGGTTGCCGCGGCGCTGCAGGCGCGTCCCGAGGAGGTACCTGAGCGAGTGAGAACCAGCGAGCGCGAACGCAAGAAGATGGATAAGGCGTTGCGGCTCCTCGAGGGAGGGTTGATCGCCGTGGACGCTCCCGAGCTCGCGGCCAGGGCACAGGCGATCGCCGGCGTGCCGGTGGTCAGCGCCGAAGTGGAGGTCCCCGAAGCCAAGGCGCTGGTCGATCTGCTCGATCGTGTCAACGGCCAGCTCACAGATGACGGGGTGGTGGTGCTGGGCAGCAGGATCGACGACCGCGTCTCGCTGGTCGTAAGCGTCGCGCCGGCTCTCGTGCAGCGCGGTCTGCGCGCGGGAGAGCTCATAAAGGCCGCGGCTGCGGTTGTGGGCGGCGGCGGTGGT
>JBIOEX010000059.1:0-5572 GCA_044446485.1 Solirubrobacterales bacterium | reverse complement strand
CGTCCACCCGCTCGCAGAAGTCCCACAGCGAGATGAAGCGGCCGCCGGCATCCCGCGCGCGCTTGATCGCCTCGACCGCCGTATAGCCGACGCCCTTGACGGCATCCAGGCCGAACCGGATGTTGCCCTCCACGACCGTGAACTCGTGGTCTGAGAGGTTGACGTCCGGGGGCAGGATCTCAATGCCCATCTCCTCGCAGCGCGCCACGAAGAAGGGCACCTTGTCCTTGGTGGACATCACCGAGGAGATCAGCGCCGCCATGTACTCGGCCGGGTAGTTGGCCTTCAGCCACGCCGTGCGGTAGGCGATCAGCCCGTAGCACGCAGCGTGGCTCTTGTTGAACGAGTAGTCGGCCGACTTTTCGTTTGTCTGCCAGAGAAACTCGATCGTTTCCGGGCTCGTGCCCGAGGCGCGGCAGCCCTCGACGAACTCCGGCTTCAGCGCCGCCATCGCGGTGCGGTTCTTCTTGCCGATCGCCTTGCGCAGGTCATCCGCCTTCGCCCCCGAGAAGCCCGCCAGCTCCTTGGAGATCTGCATCGCCTGCTCCTGATAGAGGATCACGCCGTTGGAGGACTCGAGGATCGCGCGCAGGCGCTCGTCGGGATAGGAGATGGACTCCGGCTTGTGCTTGCCGCGGGCATACACTGGGATTTGGTCCATCGCGCCCGGGCGATACAGCGCGTTGAGCGCCACGAGGTCGTTGAACTCGTCGGGGCGCACCTTCTTGAGCGCCTCGCGCATGCCCTCGGACTCGAATTGAAACACCCCCGTGGAGTCGCCGCGGGCCAGCATCTCATACGTGCGCGGATCATCCAGCGGAAGCGTTGTCATATCCGGGCGATCGCCGCTGGAGCGCTCGATGATGTCCAGGGCGTCCTCGATGACGTCGAGATTGCGCAGCCCCAGGAAGTCCATCTTCAAGATGCCGATCTCCTCGATCGGCTTCATCGAGAACTGCGTCACCGTGCGGAAGACCCGCTCACCGTGCTCGTCGGTGCCGCCGTCGGCCAGCTGCAGGGGCACGATGTCCGTCAGCGGGCGGTCGGCGATCACGACCGCCGCGGCATGGATCGAGGAGTTGCGCACGATGCCCTCGAGACCCTGAGCCACATCAATGATCTGCTTTGCAGTCGGGTCTTCATCGCAGGCCTTGCGCAGCGGCTGTCCAGCCTTCAGGCATTCCTCGAAGGAAGGCGAGCGGCCCATGATCGGGTCGGGGATCAGCTTCGCCAAGCGGTCACCGGCCCCGTAGTCGAATCCGAGCACCCGCGCCGCGTCGCGCGTCGCCGCCCGCGGGAACATCTTGCCGAACGTAACGATCTGCGCGACCGACTCACGCCCGTACTTCTCCGTCACGTAACGCATTACCCTCTCACGCCCGCGCACAGAGAAGTCGATGTCAATATCAGGCATCGAGACGCGCTCGGGGTTGAGGAAGCGCTCGAACAGCAGGTCGTACTTGAGCGGATCCACGTCGGTGATCGCCAAGCAGTAGGCGACGATCGAGCCCGCCGCTGAGCCACGGCCCGGACCCACCGCGATCCCGTTCTCCTTGGCGAACTTGACGAAGTCCCAGACGATCAGGAAGTAGGCGTTGAAGCCCATCCGGTCGATCACACCGAGCTCCATCTCCATCCGCTGCACCGCCTCCGTGGGCAGCGGGTCGCCGTAGCGCAGGCGCATGCCGTCCTGCACGCGCGCGCGCAGGTACTCACGTTCGCCTGAGCCATCCGGGGTCTCAAAGCTCGGGATCAGCTGCTTGCCGAGCTCCAGCTCGACCGTGCAGCGCTCGGCGATCTCCAGCGTGTTGGGAATCGCCTCTGGCCACTCTGCGAACGCCGCGATCATTTCGCCGCTGTCGCGCAGGTAGAACTCGTTCGTGTCGAATGTCAGCTTCGGCTCGGCGATCGTGCTCTTGGTCTGTACGCACAAGAGCGCCGTGTGGTGATCGTAGTCCTCGCGGCGCAGGTAGTGCACGTCGCCCGTGCCGACGAGGCTGCCGCCGGTTTCGCCCGCGATCTTGACGATTCCCTTATTGCACTTCTCCTGCGGCGCAAGGCCATTCTTCTGCAGCTCGAAGTAGACGTTGTCTGAGCCGAACACATTCAGCAGTTCGTCCGCGTGAGCGCGGGCGTCGCCCTCCCGGTCCTGCAGGAGACGCTGGCAGAAGCGCGAGGCCAAGCAGCCGGTCAACGCGATCACACCCTCGGAGTAGCGCTCGAGCAGGCCCATGTCGACCGACGGCTTGCCGCGCTGCAGCCCGTCGAGGAAGCCCGCCGAGGAGAGCTTGACGAGGTTGCGGTAACCCATATCGTCGGCGGCCAGCAGCGTCAGGTGGTTGCGCTCGACCTTCCCCGGCCCGCGCGCCGCGTGGTCGTCGACGAGATAGATCTCACAGCCGATGATCGGCTTGACGCCGTGCTTCTTGCACGCTTGATGGAGCTCCACAGCCCCATTCATCACGCCGTGATCGGTCAGGCCGAGTGCGGGCTGGCCGAACTCCGCCGCGCGCTTCGCGAGTGCTTCGATCTTGCATGCGCCATCGAGCAACGAGTACTCGGAATGTACGTGCAGGTGGGCGCAGGCAGGGGTACTCACTGGGATTGCATGGTAGGCGGCCCGGCGGCGGCGGAGCGGCGCTCGCGGCGCTGTTTGCGTCTTAACCGCAGGCGGGTCAGCAACGACATGCTGTGTTTGTGCGGCGAGCGCCCGGCGGCGTGTGAAACAGTGGGCCGGTCGAGCTCTGACGGATGCAGCCCGGCCGATACATCAGTGAGCTCCCCGTACTCGAGCACCGAGGCCTCCGTACTGGAGCGGAGCCGCTCCTCGGCAGTCGTCAGGGCGTCGGCCAGCTCCTCGCGCTGCTCGCCATGGGCGCTGCAGGCGGCAGCGCGGGAGGAGCGTGCAGAGGCAGCCCGCAACTGGGCCGCAACGCCCTTCAGCTCACCTACGAGCAGCTCCACCTTGCGATAGCCATCGCGCATCTGCAGAAGCTGGCGCTCGGCCCACGCCCGCGCGGACCGCTCGGAGTCGATCTGGTTGCCAATCTCGAGGGTGCGGTGTTCCAGCTCGGAAAGCCGCACCTGCAGCTCCCGCTCACTGCGCCCTGCCGAACGGATAGCAGCCAGCTCCGCTGCCGCGGCCTGCTCGGCCTCCGCCAGCTCGCGCTGGGCGCTATCCAGTTGCGCGGCCAGCTCACGGGCGTGGTGCTCGCTGGCCCCCAGGCGACGGGTGAGCCGGTCGATCTCGGCGCGACTGTCGCGCTCGAGCTGCGAACGGCGGTCCTCTGCCTCGACGCGCAGCTGCTGCTCGGCGTACTCGCGCTGCTTTACCCGGCGCAGCTCGTGCTCACGCTCAGCCACCGCCGCCTGCTCGGCGCCCAGCCGCTCAGAGAAGGCGGCCCGCTCCCCGGCGGCCTCCAACACCTGCTGCTGAAGACTGGCCAGATGAGTCTCGAGCGTCTGCACCGTTGCCTCGGCCGCCTCAGCCCTGCGGGTGAGCGCATCCGCCGCGTGGGTGGTGGGGTGGGTGGGGTCGGAATCTATGGCGCGGCGTGCCCGGCGCTCGGCCAGCAGGTCGCGCTCGGTTGGCGGCTGCGGCTCGTCTCCAGGCGTCTCTGATCCTTCGGCCATCACAGTGACCAGTCAGGCTATGGATGAGACCGGACGGGACTTCAGCGCAGCGCGCGCCGTGCGAGCGTCACCGCGCCAGCCCCAGCGGCGAGTACAACAAGCCCAGTGAAGGCCGCCTGGCGGGGGCTGGGAAGGCGGCTCAGATAACGGCGTCGCACATACCACTTACCGCCGTGCCACACCGCATAGCCGAGGAGCTTATAGGCGGATTCGTTCACTATGAGGAATGCTACTCCTGGGCGGCGGAATCCCAATCAGCGCGCACGGCATAGCGTCAACGCGGAGGGCCGCTTGTCGCCGGAGGTGAGCGCGCGACGTGCATTACAGGGTTGGCGGGTGGCTTCGCGCTCGCGGCGCCTTCACACAGCGGCCACCGTTGCGGCGTTATGGGGTGTGGGTGTGCGCTTGCCGACTACTCGCACGCGTGCGCCTCCCCGCGGCGCGAGCGTGGGACCCCGTGGCACCGGACGGGCGAGGGCATCTGAGACCGCCGCGAGGTCAAGGCGCGCGAGGATTTCGCGCAGCACGATCTTCATCTCGAGTTGCGCCAGCGAGGCCCCAATGCAGCGATGTGCGCCGCCGCCGAACGACAGCAACGAATAGGCATCGGCCGAGGACCCGAGGAAGCGCTCCGGTTCAAAGAGGTGCGGTTCGGGGTATGTCTCGGGATCGTTGTGTACGGCGTAGGCATCCACGATGATCGACACGTTCGGGGGAATCGTCCAGTCTCCGATCTCAAACGGCTCGATCATGTGGCGAGCGGCGGCGATCGGCGATGGGGCGCGGATTCGCAGAACCTCCTTCACGAGCGCCTCCAGATAGTCCTCATCACCTTCACGGGCGCTGGCCATCACCGCCGGGTTGTGCACGAGCAGTTCGACGCCCCAAGCGATCGCGGTCGCGGTCGTCTCGTGCCCGGCTGCAATCAAAGTGATCAGCTCATCACGCAATTGTTGGTCGTTCAGGCCGATGCCGTCCTCGTCGTGCGCTGCAACCATCAGCGCGAGGATGTCCTCGCGCTCGCCGAGCCGCGCGTCGTTGCGGGTGGCAGCGATGTGCGCGAACAGCAGCGCGTCGAGTTCGTCTTTCAACCGCCACGGGCGCCGGGAAAGCAGGTTCCATCGTGAGCGGTGCGAAAGCGCGGGCACGAACAGCGCGAACGCATTCAGCGGCGTGTTCAGCGCGTCGAAGAGCCCTCGCAGGCGGTTGCGCAGCGCCACGTCCGAGACACCGAGCACGGCCTGCAGGATCACCTCGAGGGTGAGTCCCTGGGCGATGCGCTGAATCGACACGACTTCTCCTGGCCGCAGACGATCCAGCTCGTCCACCACGAGCCGCTCCATCAGCAGCGCGTAGGAGCGCACCCGCTCTCCATGAAACGGCGGCGAGAGCATCTTTCTTCGCGCGATGTGCTCGCCCGGCTCGAGCACCAGCAGCGACTGATCACCCACGAACGTGCGCAGCAGATCATTGGCGTGGCGCTTGAGAAGAGGGTCGCCGGTGAACAACCGCCGGATCACCTCGCGATCCTTCGTGAGCACACCCGTCGGCAAACCCCCTATGCGAACCGTGAACGTGTCCCCATAGCGCGCATGACCACGATCGCTGAACTCAGCGAACCGCCAAACCCGCATAATTGCCTGCAGCGCTGGTGGCAAACGCGGGCCAGGCGGCAACGAACCCCGGCCCTTCCTAGCGTCAAACGCGACAGACATGGCCTCAGCCACAGTACCTGTTCCCAGCGGACGCGCGCGTCGGCTGCTACTACGGCTACAACGCCAGCGGCGGCCCGGTCGGAGTGGGCAGAGCCACCGCCAAGTCAATGGTCCTCAACATCGTGCTCGTACACATCATCGGAATGCTCGGCACACAAATCTTCTGGGGCACCAACGCACGAGCCCCAATCGGAGGCTAGAGCTGGAACCGACGGTAAAAAGTG
>JBIOEX010000058.1:0-5704 GCA_044446485.1 Solirubrobacterales bacterium | reverse complement strand
GGCCTCGATATAAGCTGCGCAGGGATGTTCTGTGGCTGGGCTTGGTGCCGGTCGGCCTGGGACTGTATTTGGCCTACCTTGTGCTCTCTGGCGGGGCTCCGCTTGAGCCTTTTCACGCGCAGGAAGTGTGGGGCAGGCACTTCGCGGGGCCATACCTGGGCATGTGGGACGGGATCCGCGCCGCCTTCGAGGGCGCCCGCCAGCTGCTGTCCGGCCAGCAGGCTCATCTGTACTACCCGATCTCCGGAGACAGCGCCTTCATCAACTCCGAGCACAACCTGCTGCTGCTCGCCTTCCTGATTGGCGCTGCTGTGGCGATCGTGGGCGTGTTGCGCCTGTTGCCGCTGGCCTATGGCGTTTATGTGATCGCCGCACTCGCGCTGCCGCTGTCCTACCCGGTGACCTCGCAGCCGCTGATGTCGCTGCCGCGTTTTCTCGTGGTCCTGTTCCCGCTGGGCATCTGGCTGGCGGCGTGGCTGACCTGGCATCCGCGCGCGCGAACGCCCGCGCTCGTGGCCTCGGGTTTGCTGATGGCGGCCTTCACCGCGCAGTTCGCCACCTGGCATTGGGTTGCTTAGCCGGATGGACGATCTGATCGCCTCTTCCCCGCCTGCTGCTCCCTTTCCGCCAGCCGGGGATCGTGGAGTGGTGACCGACTGGCCCGCGTGGATGGCGCCCGCGGCGCTCTTCGGCGGGCTCTTCCTGGCCGCGGCAGCGGGGCTGCTGGTCGATCTTCCCGCCGCTGCACTCGGAGTCAACATCACCTCCTCTCACATTCCTGCTGGCCTGGTGATCGCGGACACTTTCGTGCAGGATCTCGCGTTCGTCTTTGTCGCGGTGATCTTTGCGCAGATGAGGATGCGCAAGGTGCGCGCGTGGCAGTTCGGGTTGCGCCACCCGGATGCGGGCTGGTGGCGGGCTGGTTGGATGATCGTCGCGCTGCTGGTTACGTTCCTGCTGCTCAGCGTCATCTGGACAGAAGTGGTCCACCCGAGCAGGGAGAAGGTGCTCGAATCGCTCGGGGCCAACGAAGGCACAGTGCTGCTGTTGCTCAGCGCGGGGCTTACGTGCGTCGTGGCGCCGGTCTGCGAGGAGCTCCTGTTCCGCGGGTTCGTCTTCACCGCGCTGCGCAATTGGCGCGGGATGTTTCCGGCGGCGGTGATCACCGGCCTCGCGTTCGGCGCGGTGCACATAGGGTCGGCGCCCGCGCTCGACCTCGTGCCGCTCGCGGCGCTCGGCTTTGGGCTGTGCCTGCTGTACCGCTATACGGGTTCGCTGTACCCGGGCATCGTGGCGCATGCGCTGAACAACTCGGTCGCGTTTGCCAGCCTCGAGAACTGGAATTTCGCGCAGGGGCTCCTGCTGGTCGCCTGTGCGCTGATGGCAATCGTCGCGCTCGTGCTGGCGGCCAAGCGTGTGGGCGTGATCTCTCCAGAGCTCCCGCCGCCCGGCTCCCCCACCGTCGTCCCGAGCGCATAGGATCGCTACTTCATGATCGCCCCAGCTCCCGTGCCGGCACCGGCTCCACTACCGCCCAGTGCTCACATCAGGCTGGTTGTGCAGCACGCGTATGGCAGTCCGCTGTTCGCGCTCGCCGGCGGGCGGATCGTGGTGCGCGGCGTCGTCACTCCGTATGTCGCCGGGCAGAGCGTGAAGGTGAGCTTCTACCGCGAAGGGCGCAAGGTGCAGGTGCGGAAGCTGAGCGTGCTCGTGATGGGCAACGGCTCGGGACAGTTCCACATCAACTTCTCGAGCGCAGATGCGGGGCTCGTTCAGGCGCGCGCCGCACACTACGCCACACCTCAGCAGGGTGCCTTCAGCGGCCGCTCGGCGGGCGTGCAGTTCGTACATACGAACCTCTCGGCAGGTGCGCGGGGCCAATCGGTACGCCTGCTGCAATCCGAGCTAAACGTGCTCCACTACGCGGTGCCGCTGAGCGGTGTGCTCGATGAAGGAACCGGGCGCGCGCTGATCGCCTTTCGCAAGATGACCGGCTTGGCCCGTATCCCGAGCGCCGATTCCCAGGTCTTTCACCGGCTCGAGCAGGGGGCGGGCAGCTTCCAGGTGCGTTACCGCAGCGATGGCCGCCACGTCGAGGCGGATCTGACCAAACAGGTGCTTGCCGAGATCGAACCGGGCGGCCGTGTGCGGAGCATCTACACGATGAGCTCGGGCAAGCCCTCAACGCCTACGGTCATCGGCCACTTCCAGGTCTACTCCAAGACGCCCGGTACCAACTCCCACGGAATGGTCGACTCCAACTACTTCATCCGCGGTTATGCGATTCACGGCTACGCCGAAGTGCCCACCTACGCTGCTAGTCATGGCTGCCTGCGGGTTCCGATCCCAGATGCCGCTGCGATCTACGGATGGGTGCGGGAAGGCACGCCGGTGGACGTCTACAACGAGAGTGGCGGCGGCAGCCACAGGGTGCGCGGCAACGCCGGTCCCTAGCTGCAGTTCCTAGACGGAACGTAGCTAGGAACTACACCTAGCGGCTAAACCCTGACCCGGATCACGCGCGCGAGGAACCCGAGGCCGAAGCCGTAGAGCACCAGAGCGAGCAGCAGCTTGATGCCGCGGATCGCCCATTGGCTGCTGAATCCCGAGGTGATGCCCGAGAACGGCGAGGTGAGCCCATCGGAGGCTTCGTCGATCGTTTTGTGCACAGTGCTCTTGTGCGGGGGTTGGGTCTTGGGAGGCGGGCTGCCCGGGGTGACGGTTGTGGTTGTTGGGGTGCCGCCCAGTTCTTCCTGCTGGTGGGTGGATGCACTGCTCGTCTGGTTGACGACGAAGATCGTGAATGACGCGATCACGATCAAACAGATGACCAGGGAGGCCAGGCGCAGCAGTCCGGCGAGCGAGGAGAGCACATCGCTAGATTAGATCCCCCCGTGGACACCGTGGCCAAAAGCAGTGGCGATCTCCTGGCGGCCCATGAGCGCCTGGTCCAAGCACTGCGCAAGCACGCACTCGTAATCGGCGAGGTGACGCTAACGAGCGGGCGTAAGGCCTCCTATTACGTCGACGCCAAGCGGGCGATCCTGCTGCCCGAGGCGTTTATGGCGATCGGCCTGCTGGTCGCAGAGCGCGCGCGCTCGTGCGGCGCAAGCGCCGTGGGTGGCGTGCCCGTTAGCGCGATACCCGTGGCCTGCGCGCCGCTGGCTGCGCCTGACCCGCCCGCGAAGGGGTTCATCGTGCGCAAAGACCGCAAGGAGCACGGCCTGCAGCGCTGGATCGAGGGGCCGCCGCTGGACCCCGGCGAGCGCTGCCTGCTCGTCGAGGACGTGGTCACGACCGGCGGCTCGACGATCGAGGCGCTGGAGCGCGTGCGCAGCGAGGGCTTGACGGTCGCGGGTGTGGTCAGCGTGCTCGACCGGCTGGCCGGCGGGGGTGAGGCGATCGCAGCGGCGATCGGCGATCAGGCCTCATATACGGCGCTGAGCACGATCGACGATATCTACCCTGACCGCCCAGATCGTGGCTGACGCAATCGTCCGCGCAGCTGAGCGCGGCGACGTGCCGGTGCTGCTCAGCCTGTTCGGTGAGCTGGCCGAGTACGAGCACCTCGAGCACGAGCTGAAGGCCACCGAGGAGCAGCTGAGTGAGGCGCTGTTCGGCGAACGCCCCGCCGCGCAGGCGCTGATCGCCGAGCGCCCGGCTCACTCCGGCAGCCCGGAGGTGCTCGGCTATGCCTTGTTCTTTCCGACATTCTCGAGCTTCCTCGCGAGTGAGGGGGTGTGGCTCGAGGACCTGTTCGTGCGTCCCTCCCACCGCCGCGCCGGCGTCGGCAGGGCGCTGCTCGCGGCGGTTGCATCACGCGTGTGCGAGCGCGGCGGGCAACGGCTGGAATGGGCGGCGCTTGACTGGAACGAGCTCGCGCTCGGCTTCTACCGCCGTCTCGGCGCCGAGACGATGGGCGAGTGGATCACACATCGCCTCGACGGCGAAGGGCTGGCGCGGCTCGCGCTCGCCGGCGGCGCTTCTGTAGCCGGGGAGGAGCGCCAGTAGCCTTCCCGGCGGGCCCTGCTGTGACGAGAGGCCCGCGCCCTCGTAGTCCAATGGATAAGACGACCGCCTCCTAAGCGGTAGATCCAGGTTCGACTCCCGGCGGGGGCACTAGTCGAAAAGCCCTGTCCATAGGCAGGTTTGAGGAGCGATCTGGAGTGGACCCGCTCCTGGGTGTTTATAGCCTCGCTGCTGCCCATTGCTGCCAACAGCCACGCCCACCTGTTCCAGCTAGTCGAGAGCTTCGAAACAAGTTCTCATCCGATCCTGGGCCGACCTTCTAGGCTGCGTGGGGAGATGAGCGCCTGCAGCCACCTCGATCACGTTCGGATCACTCGGCTTCCAGACTCGGTCGAAGGCTGCGAGGAGTGCCTGGCCACCGGCGGCCAGTGGCTTCATCTGCGCATCTGCCTGGAGTGCGGGAAGGTGGGATGCTGCGACGACTCCCCCAACCGCCATGCCAGCGCCCACGCTCACAGCAGTGGTCATCCCTTGATCCGCTCACTCGAGCCCGGCGAGGAGTGGTCCTGGTGCTTCGTTGACGATCTCGCACTGCTGATTCCCACGATCGAGGGCGAGACGCGCATCCCGCCCGCCCCGTTGGGGTGAGTGAGTGGCGGTTCCGGTAAGCCGAGTGCTATCGAGCTCGCAGCTCACGACACTCGCCGAGCACGGCGAGGAGCGGAGCGCCGAGGTGGGAGAGACTCTCTATCAGATCGGCGACCGCGCGTATCCGTTCATCGCGATCATCGAGGGTGAGGCGGCGGTGGTGGACGGGGCGGGCCAGGAGATCGTGCGCCATGGAGCCTCCGGGTTCCTCGGCGAGATCAACCTGCTCACCGGCCAGACCGTGTTCCTCACGGCCGTTGTGACCGAGCCGATGCGCTACATCGAGGTCGATCGGGAAGTGCTCAGGCAGCTCCTGTTCGAGGATCCGTCGCTGTCGGACCTGATTCTGAGCGCCTTCGTCGAGCGCCGTGAACTGCTCCAGCAGCTTCAGGGCATAGGGCTTGAGATCGTGGGCCCGCGCGACTCCCCTGACACTCGTCGGCTGCTCGATTTCGCACGGAGCCTGAAACTTCCCCACTCGTGGGTCGATCCGGCGAGCGGCGAGGGAGCGGACGGCCAGACCGAAGCGAGCGAGCCGTCGGCCATACCGCTCGTGCGGCTGCCGGGCGGGGTCGAGTTGCACAACCCCAGCAACGGAGAAGTCTCGCGCGCACTTGGCATCGGGCGCGAGCTCGCTCCTCGCGAGGAGGTCGACCTGCTGATCGTGGGTGGCGGTCCAGCGGGCCTCGGCGCAGCTGTGTACGGCGCCTCGGAGGGGCTCGACACGCTGATCGTTGAGAGCAACGTCATCGGCGGTCAGGCGGGCACCTCGCGCAGGATCGAGAACTACCTCGGCTTCCCCGCGGGCATCAGCGGGTCCGAACTGACTAGTCGCGCGGCCACCCAGGCGCGCAAGTTCGATGCGAGGCTGGCATCGCCCTACCGGGCACAGACCCTGGAGCCAGGTTCCGAGCGCCAAGTCCTCAAGCTCGACGGCGGCAACGAAATCGCAGCGCGTGCCGTGCTGCTCGCCACCGGGGCCGAATACCGGCGCCTGCCGGTGGACGACCTCGAGCGCTATGAGGGGCTCAGCGTCTTCTACGCGGCGGGGGCGCCCGAGGGCCAGCTGTGCGCCGGACAGCGCGTC
>JBIOEX010000057.1:0-5729 GCA_044446485.1 Solirubrobacterales bacterium | reverse complement strand
CTTATAGACTTTCGCGCTGATGGCGCTGCTCGACGTTCGCGAGCTGAGCGTCCGCTTCGGGGGGGTTGTCGCACTCGATCGCGTCTCCTTCTCCGTCGATGCGGGCGAAGTCGTGGCGCTGATCGGGCCGAACGGCGCCGGCAAGACAACATTGTTCAACGTCATCACGCGGGTCTACCGGCCTAGCGCCGGCAGCGTCCTGGTCGACGGTGAAGCCGTCTCGCGTATCTCTCCCCACCAGGTCATCCGGCACGGCCTCGCGAGGACGTTTCAGAACGTTGCGCTCTTCCGATCCATGACCGTGCTCGAGAACGTCATTGTTGGAGATCACATCAGGACTCCCAGCGGATGGCTAGAGTCGACGATCCCGATGCCGCGGGCGGTGCGCGCTGAGCTCGCGGCCCGCAAGAGGGCGCTGGAGATGATCGACTTCGTGGGCCTCAGCGCGGTGGCGAGCCGGCCGGTGGCCGCTCTTCCGTTCGGTACTCAAAAGCGCGTCGAGCTGGCGCGCGCGCTCGTCTCGAGGCCGCGGCTGCTGCTGCTGGACGAGCCGGCCGGCGGCATCAGTCACGAAGAGGTTGACGTGATGGCGGACCTGCTCCGCCGCATTCACAAAGAGCTGAACGCGACGATGCTGCTCGTCGAGCACCACATGGCCTTTGTGATGGGCATCTCCGACCGCGTCGTCGTGCTCGACTTCGGAAAGAAGATCGCCGAAGGCACCCCCAGCGCGGTGCAGCAGAACCCGAGAGTCATCGAAGCGTATCTCGGGGCCGCGTCCTGATGGGCGCCCTGCTGGAGCTCGAGGAGGTGCGTGCCGGTTACGGCCCGACGTCGGTGCTTCACGGCATCTCGCTCGAGGTCCAGGATGGCGAGGTCGTGTCGCTGCTCGGCGCCAACGGAGCCGGCAAAACGACGACCCTGCGCGCGATCACGGCCGGCGTGCGCTGGACGGGCGACATCCGGTTCGCCGGAAAGTCGCTGAGGAAGATGCACACCGAGGACGTGGTTCGTCACGGCATCGCGCACGTGCCCGAGGGAAGAGGCATCCTCACCGAGCTCACCGTCGAGGAGAACTTGAAGCTCGGCTCTCACTTGCGCCGCGACGGCCCGGCGGTGCGCAAAGACTACGACCGCGTGTTCGAATACTTCCCAGTCTTGCGCGATCGTCGCCGGCTGTCGGCCAGCACCCTGTCCGGCGGGGAGCAGCAGATGCTCGCGCTCGCGCGCGCATTCCTGATGAAGCCCAGGCTCATGCTGCTGGACGAGCCTTCGCTCGGCCTTGCACCGCTTGTCGTGCGAGCGATCTTTGAGATCATCCGCGCGATCAACGCTGAGGACCGCGTCGCGGTCCTGCTCGTGGAGCAAAACGCGCGCCTCGCCCTGGAGATGTCGAGCAAGGCCTACGTGCTCGAGGTAGGGCGCCTCGCGATCGAGGGCAGCAGCGCGGAGCTGAAAGGCAACGATGCGGTGCGCCGCTCGTACCTGGGTTATTGATGCAGGAATTCCTCCAGCTCGTGGTCAGCGGCATCGCCACCGGCGGCATCTTCGCGAGCCTCGCGCTGGCGCTCGTGCTCATCTACAACGCGATGGGCCTTGTCAACTTCGCGCAGGGAGAGATGGCGATGGTGGCAACTTTCATCGCGTTCACCTTGATCAGTCATGGGGTCAACTACTGGATCGCGTTCCCGGCGACGCTTGTGATCGCATTCGCGGGCGGCATCGCGATTCAGCGCATCGTGATCCGGCCGGTCGAGCGCGCTCCGCTGCTGACCCTGGTCATCATCACGCTCGGGCTGACAACTCTGCTCAACGGCCTGGCAGGCGCCATCTTCGGGTACGTGCCGCGCTCATTTCCGAGCCCCTTCTCGGTGCAGACGGTGGACATCTTCGGCGCCTTCGCGAGCTACCGCGACCTGGGCGTCATCGGAGTCTCTGGCGTGGTTTTGCTCGCGATCTACCTCCTGCTGCAGCGAACCACCGTCGGACTCACGCTGCGTGCGGCCGCGCACCACCCTGAGGCAAGCCGCCTGCTCGGAGTGCGCGTGAGCTGGATGCTCGCGCTCGGCTGGGGTCTCGCATCGGCTGTCGGCGCGGTGTCCGGGATCATGGTCGCCCCGATCATCCTGCTCGAGCCGAACATGATGCAGACGATCATCATCTACGCGTTCGCCGCCGCAGTCCTCGGCGGAATCGAGAGCCCGCTGGGCGCGGTGATCGGCGGGTTGATCGTCGGCGTCACCGTGAATCTCGCCGGTACCTATCTTCCATTTGTCGGCGGCGACCTCCAGCTCGCGGTCGCCCTCGCAATCATCATCGGTGTCCTTGTCCTGAAGCCCAACGGTCTCCTCGGCCGGCCGAGCGTGCGGCGAGTCTAGGGTCGACCTGATGGTGCAGCGCTTCCGGACCCTGCCGCCGCGCTACTGGCTTGTGCTCGTAGTGGTTCTTTTCTTCATCGGCCTGCCCACTGTGATCGACAGCTTCCAGGCAGGCGAATGGGCCCAGGCGCTCGTGCTTGCCATCGCGATCATGGGGCTGAACATCCTCGTCGGGTACAGCGGACAGCTGTCGCTCGGCCATGGCGCGTTCATGGCGCTTGGGGCTTACATATCGGCGATCCTCGTCCACCGCTACAAGCTGGATTACCTCCTGACGATTCCGATCGCCGGGCTGCTCGCCGGGTTGATCGGCTTTCTGTTCGGAGTGCCGGCCCTGCGCCTCTCTGCGCTCTACCTCGCGCTCGCAACGTTTGCCCTCGCCGTGGTTGCGCCGAGCCTGATCAAACGACCCGCCGAGCTGACCGGTGGCGTGCAGGGGATCGTGCTTCTGCCCCCGGTCCCACCTCAGCCCGCCAGCGACGCGTACGCCGCCGTGACCGGCACCGCCATGACCTCGGACCAGTGGACCTACTACGTCACTCTGGCCTGGGGCCTCTTGCTTTTCTGGCTGGCCTGGAACCTTCTCCGCCACCGGACGGGACGCGCGATGCGAGCGATTCGGGACGGAGAGGTCGCCGCCGCCGCGTCGGGAATCAACCTCGCCGGCTACAAGACTCTCGCCTTTGCCATCTCGGCCTTCTATGCGGGCATCGCCGGTTCGCTGTTCGGCCTGGCGGCCGGTTTCGTGAGCCCCGACAGCTTCCCGGTCTCGCTCTCGATCCAACTCCTGGTCGGTGGGGTGGTCGGTGGCCTGGCGTCCATCCCTGGACCCCTGATCGGCGGAATCTTCGCCTACTTCCTCCCGATTGAGTCAAACCAATGGGTTCCGACACAGACGTGGATCCCCACTCAGATCGCCTCCACCATCGAGAAGGCCGGGCCGGCCGTGACATACGGGGCGGTATTGATTTTGACCATGATCTTCGCCCCCAACGGCATCGTGGGCCTGGTCGGGGCAGGCTACGCGCGGCTCCGTGGGCGCCTGAGGGGGGCTCCCGATCGTGAGAGTGGACAGATGCCACAAGATCCTCAGACTGTTTAAATACATTTCCATAAAAGCGGGAGGAAGTTCTATGACCAAGATCAGCGCGCGGATCGCTGCCTTTGCAGCCTTCATCTTCACCCTGGCCGCCTGCGGCGGGTCCGCGACCCCGGCGGCCCAGACGGATGTCGGCATCACCAGCAACTCGATCCTTTTGGGCAACACGATCGCCCAGTCCGGGCCGGCGGCCGCGTATGGAACGATCGCCAACGCAGAGCTCGCCTACTTCACGTACATCAACAACACCCAGGGCGGCGTGAACGGCCGGAAGATCACGTTCAAGATCCTCGACGACGCTTACAACCCGGCGCAGACGGTCCCTCTCACGAAGCAGCTCGTGGAGCAGGACAAGGTATTCGCCATGTTCAGTGGGCTGGGCACCCAGGCGCAGACCTCGGTTCGCGACTACCTCAACGCGCAGAAGGTGCCCCAGCTGTTCGTGGCGACCGGCGCCACGACCTTCATGCTGGACGAGAGCCAGCACCCGTACACGATCGGGTGGCAGCCGCCCTACCAGGGCGAGGCGCGGATCTACGCCAAGGACATCCTCGCCAACCACGCGGGCGCGAAAATCGGCGTGCTGTACCAGAACGATGACTACGGCCAGGACTATCTCAAGGGGCTGAAGGACGGCCTCGGCACAGCCAACGCTTCGATGATCGTCGACGCTGAGAGCTACGACGTCACCGCCGCCAGCACAGCGTCGCAGCTCGCCACGCTCAAGGCGAAGGGCGCCGATACGCTGTTCCTCTTCACCACCCCCGCGTTCACGATCAAGTCACTTGTCATCACCACAGCGCTGCACTGGGAGCCCACGATCTACCTCAACTCGGTCTCCAACCCGCAGGTCTACATGGGCATTGCCTCCAAGGCGGGCGCGGCGCTCAAGAACGTCACGAGCGTCGGCTACATCAAGGACCCGACCGACCCGGCATGGGCCAGCGACTCGGGCATGCAGCTTTACAAGACAGTTATTGCGAACTGCACAACCTGCAACGTCAACGACGGGTTCAACATCTACGGCGCCGCTGTGGCCTGGTCGATGGTGGACGTGCTGAAGCAAGCCGGGACCAACATGACGAGGGCCAACGTCGCGAACATCGCGACCAGCGGCCTCAACGAAACCGCCAATCCGTTCCTCCTCCCGGGAGTCGTCGTGAAGACGACATCGAGCGACCACTTCCCGATCACGCAAGAGCAGGTGATCACGTGGAGCGGCACGGGCTGGACGCGGCAGGGCAACCTCATCGACGAGCGCGGAACGATCAAGTAACTCCTTCCAGCGGGGGGCGGCGCAGCGTCGCCCCCCGCTAAAAAACCCCACGAACTCAGAGCCTGCGGCGTGAGTTCGCGGGGACCCCGTTAACATTTCCGACCGGTGCTCTCTCGCCTCAAGCCTTACTGGCTGCACGCCTATCTCCTGACCTACACGCCGATCCTGCTGTTCGCGGACAGCCGGATCACCGCCCTGTGGCAGCAGTGGATGCTCGGGCTGCTCACCTTCGCGGTGCTTTACCTCTCTGCACTCAAGGCTCCGAAGGAGCAGCGACTCCAGGTTTGGACCTGCGTCGTCGTGGCCACGGGGTTCGAGATCTTTGGCTCCCTGATATGGGGCGTGTACCGCTACCGCCTCCACAACGTCCCTCTCTTCGTGCCGCCGGGCCATGGCATGGTCTACCTGTTCGGCCTGCTGGCGGCGCGCACCCCCGTCGTCCTCCGCTACGGGAAGCGCGTCGCGCACGTCGTGCTCGCAGGGGCCACCACGTGGGCGCTGGCGGGTTTGACCGTCCTGCCGGTGATCACGGGCCGCGTGGACGTCCAGGGCGCGCTCTGCCTGCCGGTGTTCGCCTACTTCGTCCTGCGCTCCCCGCGCTGGGCCCTGTTCTCCGCCATCTTCATAGCGACCGGTGAGCTCGAGATCTTCGGCACCTCATTCGGCAACTGGGCGTGGCTCCCGATCGCACCGTGGACGCATATTCCGTCGGGCAACCCGCCGTCGGTGATCGCGGGGGGCTACTGCGTGATCGACGCCTCGGTGCTGCTCGCCATGCGGGGGCTCGCTTGGGTGCGCGCTCAGCCCTTCATAGCGAGGGTCGCCGCGCCGACGGTCGTGCGGTTGCCGGTCGAATCCTCGCCCCACACCTCCAGCTCGACCTGATCGCCGTCGACCTTTGTCACCCGGCCGCGGCAGGTATACGGGCGACCCGGTTGGTCGATGCCGCGATAGCTCACTTCGAAGGTCTTGAGCG
>JBIOEX010000056.1:0-6812 GCA_044446485.1 Solirubrobacterales bacterium | reverse complement strand
TGGGCGCAATACTGATCCAGGTCGGCACGAACCTTTCCAACGACTACTCCGACGCGCGGACCGACCTGACCGAACCGCGCGTTGTCGGCCGCGATCGTCAGGTCGCAGACGAGGTGCAGCACATGGCCGCCGCCGATCGCGTAGCCGGCGACCATCGCGACGACGGGCTTCGGCAGCCGGCGGATCTGGGTGTGCAGGTCGGTCTCGTGGACGCGCCCGTCCGCGGCGCCCTCCTCGAGCTAGCCCGAGTCGCCGCGCACGCGCTGATCACCACCCGAGCAGAACGCGTCAGGGCCCTCGCCGGTCAGCACGATCACGCCGATGTTCGTGTCCTCGCGCGCATCCTGGAGCACTTGGGAGATCTCGATGATCGTTCGTGGGCGAAAGGCGTTGCGCACCTCGGGTCGCGCGATCGTGATCTTCGCGATCCCCTCATCGGGCGCGGCGGACTTCTCATAGCGGATGTCTTCGTACTCGCCGGCGGCGATCCAGGTGGTGGTGGACAAACGTTCCTCCGGGCCGATGTGGGAGATGGGCGGGATGAAGGCTAGCCTGTGGACGATGATCGTCGAGGGATGGCTGCAGCGCGCTGCGAACTCGGTGCCGAATGTCACAGCACTCGAGACTCCGGAGGCGCGACTTTCCTATGCCGAGCTTTGGCAAGCAGCACGCCTGGGGGTGGGCGAGCTCGCGCGGCGTGGAGCATGTCCCGGAGAGCGTGTCGCGATCGCGCTGCCCCCGGGGATCGCGTTCGCGCAGGCCCTACATGCGTGTTTCCTGCTTGGCGCCATCGCGGTTCCCGTGGACCTGCGCCTCTCTGCCGAAGAACGGGCGCGGATCGCTGCGGGAGCAAGCGTGCTCGTTGATGAGCCGTTGTGTTCTTACCCGGTCGGCCTGTCCGACGGGGGCGAGCCGCCGGATCGCGTCTTTCACGACCTCGACGCGACCGCCGTGGTGATCCACACCTCCGGTACCACCTCGGCCCCCAAGCCGATCGAGCTGACCTATGGCAACTTCCTTTGGAGCGCTCTCGGTTCGGCTGTCGCCCTCGGCCTCGATCCCCGCGAGCGCTGGCTGTGCGCGCTGCCCCTCGCCCATGTCGGAGGTCTCTCGATTCTCTTGCGCTCCACGATCTACGCCACGACCGCGGTCCTCCATGAACGCTTCGATACCGACGCCGTTTTGCACGCCTTACGCAAGCAGGACATTACGCTCGTGAGCGTCGTCGCGACCACGCTCGCGCGCCTGCTCGACGCCGGCCTGCAGCGGCCACCAGCGCTGCGCTGCGCGCTGACCGGCGGTGGGCCCGTGCCCGCGGCGCTCGTAACCCGCGCTCGTGAGGCCGGTGTGCCGGTCTCGCTCACCTACGGCCTGACCGAGGCCTGCTCGCAAGTCACGACGACACCCGTCGCGGCGCTGAATGAGATCCCCATCCACCCTGCCCCCAGCCACCCTCTCAGTGCGGGAGCGCCGCTGTTCTGCACTCGCGTCCAGACCACTACAGACGGTGAGATCATGGTCGCTGGTCCAACCGTCGCGCCGGGATCGGCTGACGGCGACGGTTGGCTGCGAACCGGTGATCTGGGCGTCATCGACGAGGACGGCCGGCTACACGTGACTGGACGCAAGGCCGACACGATCGTCAGCGGTGGCGAGAACATCGCGCCCGCCGAGGTCGAGGCGGTGCTGGAGACTCATCCCGACGTGCTCGAGGCGGCGGTCCTTGGCCGTCCCGACCCGCGCTGGGGAGAGGCCGTCACGGCGATCGTGGTGGCCCGGTCAGGGGCACGACTGGAGGGAGAGGCGTTGCGCGCTCATTGTGCCCGCGGTCTCGCCCCACACAAGGTTCCCAAGCAGGTGTCGTTCGTCCGCGCGCCGCTGCCGCGTACTCGTTCGGGCAAGCTCCTACGTAAAGAGCTCATATGAGCTTCGATCCGAATGCCCACCGCGAGGCCAGCCTGCAGGGCTGGGAAGAGGCGGCGCCCGGTTGGGCGCGCCAGCAGGAGGCGCTGCGCGAATTCAGCGCACCGGTTTCGCACTGGATGATCGACGCGATCGTGCCACAGCCCGGAGGGCGTGTGCTCGAGCTGGCGGCGGGTCTCGGCGAGACGGGCATGCTGGCTGCGGAGCTGGTCGCGCCGATGGGCGGGGTGGTCGTCTCAGACCAGGCTGAGGCGATGCTCGCCAGCGCTCGCGAGCGAGCCGCGCAGCTTGGCCTCTCCAACGTCGAGTTCCAGGTGCTGAACGCCGAATGGATAGACCTTCCGGTGGCGAGCGTCGATGCGGTGCTGTGCCGCTGGGGCTACATGCTGATGGCCGATCCTCTCGCGGCCCTGATCGAGACACGCCGCGTGCTGCGCCCGGGCGGCTGCCTCGCGCTCGCCGTGTGGGACGCGATCGAGCACAACCCGTGGGCGCAGCTACCCAGCGCAGAGCTGCGCGAACGCGGCCTGGTAGCGCCGTCGGCGCCCGGCACGCCCGGGCCCTTCGCACTCGGCAGTGTTGAGGAGGTCAGGCAGCTGCTCGAGAAGGGGGGCTTCGCCGAGATCGCCGTACAGACGATCGGCCTACTGCGCCGCCACCCCGGCTTCACGGATCTGTGGGAGACCACGCTGGACCTGTCTCGCAGCTTCCACGACGCCGTCCTTTCGCGCCCGCAGGGCGAGATCGAGGAGATCGAGCAGGCCGTGAGGGAGCGCTTCGCACCCTACGAAGCCGCCGATGGCAGCCTCGAGGTCCCCGCCCGTACGATCGTCGCCTCCGCGAGCGCCTGAGCCACGCGCCGACGCGATAGCCTGCGCGCCAATGATCTATGACGACGACGCAGACCTAACGCTACTGACTGGAAATGCCGAGGGGCCCGGCTCGCCGGCCATAGGCCGGCTGCGCCACCCTCTTGGCGGCAAGACCGTCGCAATCATCGGCTACGGCTCTCAGGGCCACGCCCACGCGCTCAACCTGAAGGACTCCGGCGTGAAAGTCCTCGTCGGGCTGCGGCCCGACTCGACCTCGGTCGCCAAGGCTCAGGAGCAGGGCCTCGAGGTTCTGTCGGTCGTTGAGGCGGCGAGCCGCGGCGATCTCGTGATGATCCTGCTGCCCGACGAGCGTCACCACGACATCTGGGAGCAGGAGATCCGCGACGGGATCGCCGAGGGCAACATGATCCTGTTCGGCCACGGCTTCTCGATCCACTACAAGGAGATCGAGCCGCCGCCGGGCGTCGATGTCGGCATGGTCGCACCGAAGGGTCCCGGCCACCTCGTCCGCCGCCAGTTCACCGAAGGCTCCGGCGTCCCCGGGCTGATCGCCGTCGAGCAGGACGCCACCGGCAACGCGCGCGCTCTCGCGCTGGCCTATGCCAAGGGCATCGGTTGCACGCGCGGCGGCGTGATCGAGACCACCTTCAAGGACGAGACCGAGACCGACCTGTTCGGCGAGCAGGCGGTGCTCTGCGGCGGCGCCTCAGAGCTCGTCCAGGCCGGCTTCGACACGCTCGTCGAGGCGGGTTATGACCCGGAGATGGCCTACTTCGAGTGCCTGCACGAGCTCAAGCTGATCGCCGACCTGATGTACGAGAAGGGCCTGGCAGGCATGCGCTACTCGATCTCCAACACGGCCGAGTACGGCGACTACACACGCGGCAAGCGCGTGATCACCGACGAGACGCGCGCCGCGATGAAACAGATCCTCAAGGAGATCCAGTCCGGCGACTTCGCGCGCGAGTGGATCGCCGAGAACCGCGCGGGCCAGGAGAACTTCAAGCGGATGCGCGCCGAACAGGCCGACACGCAGGTCGAGCACGTCGGCGGTGAGCTGCGCTCGCACATGGACTGGATCAAGCCCTCCTTTTGAGGAGGCACACGCACTCGGCGCGATGCTCGCTTACCTGCTGTGGCACCGCGAGGCTCCCGGCGTCGAGCCCGGGATCTACGAGCAGGCGATCGCGCACTTCCACCGCTCGCTGAACGCCCGGCCGCCCGAGGGCTTCGCCTCCTCGGCGTGCTACCGCGCGGCGGAGCTGCCCTGGCTCGGCGGCTCCTCAGGCTACGAGGATTGGTATCTCCTCGAGGACTTCGCGGCGTTGGGTGTGCTCAACGAGGCCGCGGTTGCCCACGGGCACCGAACGGCCCACGACGAGGCGGCCCGCCGCTTGGGCGAGGCCGCGGGTGGCCTCTATCGCGTTCTCGAGGGCTCCGCCCAGCTCAGCGAGGAGCGCGTTGTTGTGTGGGTGGAGCGACCCGCGGGCGCCGAGCCGCCCACGTTCGGCGGCCTGCTCGGCGACGGGATGGATCCGGCACGGGCCGCGCTGTTGCGACGCCAGCTCGTGCTGGGCCCCGCGCCCGAGTATTGCGTGCTCGCGGATGAGTCCCCGGCCGGCGTCGCCGCCACCCGTCTCCCGCAGGGCTGGACTGCCACGCCGGCCACCCGTACGCGTCTCGCGGGTTAGCTACACTCGCTCTTCTCGTCGCGACTGGCGCTCGAGGTGGAGTCAACCACCGGGAAGCGATGAGGCAGCACCGCCGCGCGCCTGGGCATTCTTCGATCTGCGACATTCCACGAAGGAAGCCCATGACGCTGAGCTCATCACCACTGCAGAGCACCTCGCTGATCATCCCCGGCGAGCTCAAGCCGGCCGACGGGCACTTCGGCTGCGGCCCATCGAAGGTGCGCCCAGAGGCGCTCGCCCGCCTCGCCACGGATGGCGCCGCCGTGATGGGCACCTCGCACCGGCAGAAGCCGGTCAAGTCGCTCGTGGGAGAGATTCGCGGCGGGCTGGGAGAGCTGTTCGCCCTCCCCGATGGCTATGAGGTGGCCCTCGGCAACGGCGGCGCGACCGCCTTCTGGGACGCCGCTGCCTTCGGACTCGTGAGGCGCCGCTCGCTGCACCTCGCCTTCGGCGAGTTCTCCAAGAAGTTCGCCACCGTCACCACGGGTGCTCCGTTCTTGGACGAGCCGATCGTGATCTCGGCCGACCCGGGCGACGCCCCCGATCCCGTGGATGTCTTCTCAGAGGCCGCCGAGGGTGGCGTGGACCTGCTGGCGTGGGCGCACAACGAGACCTCCACCGGGGTGATGGCGCCGGTCGTGAGGCCTGCCGGCGCCGGCGATGCGCTGGTCGCGATCGACGCGACCTCGGGCGCCGGCGGCCTGCCAGTCGACATCTCTCATGCCGATGCCTACTACTTCGCGCCGCAGAAGAGCTTCGCCGGCGATGGCGGTCTGTGGATCGCGATACTGAGCCCCGCCGCACAGGAGCGGATCGCGCAGATGCACGCCTCCGAGCGCTGGATCCCAGAATTCCTCTCTCTGCACACGGCGCTCGAGAACTCGCTGAAAGACCAGACGTACAACACGCCCGCGGTCGCGACGCTGTTCCTACTCGCCGGTCAGATCCGCTGGATGCTCGATGGCGGTGGCTTGGACTGGTGTGTCGCACGCACGCGGGCATCGTCTGCGCACCTGTATGGCTGGGCCGAGGAGACCGCCTACACGACACCGTTCGTGGCGGATCCCGCGAAGCGCTCGCTGGTCGTGGGCACGATCGATTTCGAGGAGTCCGTGGACGCGGCGGCCGTCGCGAAGACGCTGCGCGCGAATGGCATCGTCGACGTGGAGCCGTATCGCAAGCTCGGTCGCAACCAGCTGCGGATCGGGATGTTCCCCGCGATCGACAGCGCCGACGTGCAGGCGCTCACGAATTGCATCGACTGGGTTGTTGAAAGGATCTCGGCATGAGCGACGAGCGGATGAAGGTTCTCGTGAAGGAGAAGATCGGCGACTCGGGCGTGGCGCTGCTGCGCGAGCACTTCGACGTGGAGATCGGGGTCGATTGGACCGATGAGGAACTGGCTGAGCGCATCGGTGTCTACCACGGCATCGTGATCCGCTCCGCCACGAAGCTGACCGCTGAGCTGATTGAGCAGGCCACCAACCTGCGCGCGATCGGGCGCGCAGGGGTCGGCGTGGACAACGTCGATGTGCAGGCGGCCACTAAGCGCGGGATCGTCGTGGCCAACGCGCCCGAGTCGAACGTCGTGACCGCGGCCGAGCACACGATGGCGCTGCTGCTGGCGCTCGCACGAAACATCCCGCAGGCATACGTTTCGCTGATCGCCGGTAAATGGGATCGCTCGAAGTACTCCGGTGTGGAGCTGTATGAGAAGACGCTTGGGATCCTCGGCTTCGGGCGCATCGGCCAGCTGGTCGCCCAGAGGGCGCGTGGCTTCGGTATGCGCGTGCTCGCGTTCGACCCGTTCGTGAGCGCCGAGCGCTACCGCGACCTCGGCGTGGAGAAGGCCGAGAGCCCCGAGGACATCTACGCTCAGGCGGACTTCATCACGATCCATCTGCCCAAGACGCCGGAGACCGAAGGCTTCCTGAACGCGGAGGCCTTCGCCAAGATGCGCGACGGAGCGCGCGTGCTCAACGTCGCCCGAGGCGGGCTGATCGACGAAGTGGCACTGAAGGAGGCGCTGGACTCGGGCAAGCTCGGTGGCGCGGCGCTCGACGTGTTTCCGTCAGAGCCGATGACCGAGAACCCGCTGTTCGGCTACCCCAACGTCGTCGTCACGCCTCACCTCGGCGCCTCCACGGCCGAGGCGACCGACCGGGCGGGCTACCAGAGTGCCGAGCAGGTCGTTGCTGCCCTGACCGGCGGGGTCGTCTCTACCGCGGTCAACATCCCGGCGATCGGCGCCGAGGACATGGAGACGCTGGGACCGTTCCTGCCGCTGGCCACGCAGCTCGGGCGCTTGGCGATGGAGCTCGCCGAGGGCAGCTCGGTGGAGCGCATCGAGGCGGCCTTCCTCGGT
>JBIOEX010000055.1:0-7424 GCA_044446485.1 Solirubrobacterales bacterium | reverse complement strand
GGGCGGGAATCCATACACCCGGCGATTGCGCATCGGGCTGGCCGTTGGGATCGCCGTCGTCTCGATCCTCGCGCTCGGCATGGGCCTGACCGGCGCCGGCTACCCCTACCGCCTTCTGTACGACTATGTCCCCGGCTGGAACGGCGTGCGAGTGCCCGGCAGGGTGTTCACTATGGCTACGCTCTTCTACGCGCTGCTGGCCGGTGCGGGCGCGCAGCTGCTCGTCCGCCGTATGCGGCCGTGGGCTGAGCGTCAGTCGCTGCAAAGCCTGCCTTCGCTGCTCGGCGTGGTGCTGCTCATCGGTCTGCTCGGAGAAGGAGCTGGGCATCTCAATCATCCGGTCGTGCCGCAGCCAGCACGAGCGGAGACCGGCCTGCCGGGACCGCTCCTGGACCTTCCCACCGACGGCGCCGCCGACCGTGTCTGGCAGTACTTCTCGACCAATGGCTTCTATGAGATCCCGGTCGGCAACAGCACCTTTGACATCACGGCCGTCGATGACCTGCGCGGAGGCATGAACGGCTTTCCCGATCGCGCGAGTGTCGAGAAGCTGCGCTTCTACGGCATCCGCACAGTGGTTCTGCACCTGAAGATGCCAAAGCTGCCGGGGATTGTCGGCTACGCGCTCGCCGAGCCACCGGACGTGTATGCGGCTGCCGCCAAGCCGGTCGTGGGCCTCGGCCTCACCCGCAAGCAGGTGGGGTCGCTCGTGATCTACGAGATCGGCCCTGGCCCCAAGGCCTTGCACGGAACTGATTGATGCTCATCAAGAAAAGGCTCGCACTGGCGGCGATCCTGATCGCGGGCCTCTCCTCCGCGCTGATGCTGCAGAACTGGTCTGACAACCAGAGCTCGCACTACGACCTGATCCGCGCGCTCGACGCGGGCCGCACGACGATCGACTACGGGCCGTACCCCACCAAAGACAAGGCCTTCTACCGCGGTCACTGGTACTCAGCGCGAGCGCCAGGACTTGCGATCTACTCACTCCCGTTCTACGAGGTGCTGAAGAATGCGGGCGGCCCGGCGCTCGCGCGGCGCTCGCAGGCTCTGCGCGGCGAAGACGAGATGATCGACTTCGTCGGTGAGTGGGGCAGCGTGCTCCCGGCGCTGTTGCTGATGCTGCTCGTGTGGCGGGTGGCAGATCGTTTCGAGCCAGGCTACGGCGCAGCGGCTGCCGTAATCGTCGGCCTCGGAACGATGGTGCTCCCGTTCTCGACGCTGCTGTTCTCGCACGTCTTCGCGGCGATGCTCGGCTTCGCGGCGTTCGCCGTGATGCTGCGCGAGCGCGCAGGGCCGCCGCGGCCGCTGCTGCTCGGATTGGCCGGGCTGCTGATGGGTTACGCGGTCAGCTCCGAGTACCCCCTGGCGTTCGTGGCGGTCGTGCTCGGGCTCTACCTGCTCTCACGGCGCGACACCCTGACTCCGATTGGCGTGCTGCGCCGCGCCGGCGCCTACATCGCGGGCGGCCTCGTCGGGATCGTGCCGCTGCTGCTCTACAACCACGCCGCGTTCGGATCCTGGACGCACCTCGCGTATTCCAACATCCCTCAGCAGCAGAAGGGCTTCTTCGGCATCTCGGCGCCTAGCCTGCCGGTGCTGGCGACGCTCCTGTTCGACTCGCGCGGGTTGCTCACGCTGTGTCCGGTGCTGGCGATGGGCGCGATCGGCACGGTGTTGCTCGACCGCCGTGGCCATCGCGCCGAGGCGCTCACGATCGCCGGTGTGTGTGTCTGCTACCTCGGCTACAACTCGGGCTACTACCTGCCCTTTGGCGGCGGCTCGATGGGCCCGCGCTTCTTGATCACGGTGCTCCCGTTCCTGGGCTTCCCGATCGCTCTCGCGCTCAGACGCCTGCCGGGACCGACGCTGGCGCTCGCGGGGGCCTCGATCGCCGTGGCCGTCCTCGCCACGATCACCCACCCGCTCGTCGGCTATGAGACGGAGACCGTTGTGTGGGGCCGGCTGCTCGAACATGGTGAATTCCAGCCGACGATCGCCTCGGCGTTCGGCGCCGGCCGCGGATGGGGCGCGATCTGGCCGTTCTTCCTCGCCGCCGCGGCGGCCCTGCTCCTCGCGGTCAGGGCGACCCCGCGTCTGAGCCTGTCGGTCCGCACCCTCGGCGCGGGGCTGCTGGCGCTCGCCGCGTGGTGCGCGTTCGCGGCGCTCGCGCCGACGCTGCTGGGGATCGACCATCGTGGCCTGCTGTCCATCCTCAGAGCCGGTGACCACACGGCCCTGAACCTGGCCCTCCACAAGGGCAGCCGTTATCCACTGCGCACGCTCGCACCGGTCGCGGGCGTGGCGGGCCTGCTGGCGCTCCTCACCGTGTGGCTGCGAAACACGCTGAGCAGCTACGCCGGTCCTCCGTCCACCGCGAGTGGCTCTTCCTCCGGCGGCGCGCCGCGCAGCGTGGGGTCGGCGATGATGCGTATGTCCACGCCCGGCAGTCCGCGCAACAGACGCATCGGCAGCGGCCGATCGGCGATCGGCGAGGAGAAGCGGCGCAATCCCCGGGGTTCCGAAGGTGCACCGAGCAGCACATAGGTGCTGCCAAGCGCTCGCGCCAGGCGGATCGCCACCGCCGCCACGTCGTCTCCCTCCTCGACGTGCAACCGCACTCCCAGCATCGCCGACAGGCGCCGCAGCGCCTCCAGCCGCTGGCGGTCCTCGGGGCTCGGGGGCCGGCCGGGCGGGCGCACGACGAGCACGTCGAGCTCTGCGTCCAACCGCTGGGCCGAGCGCCACGCCCGCCGCACGACCCGCTCGGAGTCCGGCGCGAGCGTCGCCAGCGCCAGCAGCCGCTCGGCGATCGCCTGCGGAGCGGCCTCGGGCGCGGCGAGCAGCCCGTCCTCGTCACGTCTTCGTACAATCGGGCTCGGCTCCCGCACGAGGCGCTTGACCTCGACATCCTCCGCCACCTGCCGCAGCGCCGTCTCACGCAGCGCCGACAGGTTCTCGATCTTGAAGAAGTTGTTCAGCGCCGCCGGCACGCGCTCGGGGCGATAAACCTTCCCGGCCCGCAAACGTGCGATCAGCGCCTCAGGGGTCAGGTCGATGAGCACCACCTCATCGGCGGCCGAGAGCACCTCGTCGGGAATCGTCTCGCGCGTGCGCGAACCCGTGAGCTGCGTGACCTGGTCGTTGAGGCTCTCCAGGTGCTGCACGTTGACGGTCGAGAACACATCGATCCCCGCCTCCAGCACGTCGCGCACGTCCTCGTAGCGCTTCTCGTGCTCGACGCCGGGGGCGTTGGTGTGCGCGAGCTCGTCGATCAAGCACAGCTCCGGTTTGCGCTGAAGCACCGCCGGGAGGTCCATCTCCTCCAGGGGTGTGCCGCGATACTCAACATGACGGCGCGGGATGATCTCGAGACTCTCCGCCTGCGCCACCGTCTCCGCCCGTCCGTGGGACTCGAGATAGCCGACCGCCACGTCGCGCCCCGCCTCGGCTTCGGCGGCCCCCTCCTGCAGCATGCGATACGTCTTCCCCACCCCCGGGGCCATGCCGATGAAGACCTTCAGGTGTCCTCGGTCGGGTGATGCCATGCGGGCATTGTCGCCCACGGGCAGCCGGGAGGACGAGTCACGCCCGCCTACCGGCCGTCTAGGCGCCGAGCAGGTTGTGCACGATCAAGTCGATCAGCTTGATCCCGATGAAGGGCGCGATGATCCCGCCGAGACCGTAGATCCACAGGTTGCGCCGCAACAGCGCGCTGGCGCCGATCGGCCGGTAGCGCACCCCGCGCAACGACAGCGGGATCAGCAGCGGGATGACGATCGCGTTGAAGATGATCGCCGAGACGATCGCTGAGCGCGGCGTGCCCAGACTCATGATGTTGAGCACGTGCAGCGGGCCTTGACCCCCCGGACTGGCGGCGTAGGTGCCGATGAACACAGCGGGCAGGATCGCGAAGTACTTGGCCACATCGTTGGCGATCGAGAAGGTCGTCAGCGCCCCGCGCGTGATCAGCAGCTGCTTGCCCACCTCGACGATCTCGATCAGCTTCGTCGGGTTGGAGTCCAGGTCGACCATGTTCCCGGCCTCGCGCGCGGCCTGCGTGCCGGTGTTCATCGCCACGCCGACGTCGGCCTGCGCTAGTGCCGGCGCATCATTGGTGCCGTCGCCGGTCATCGCCACCAGCCGGCCGTCAGCCTGCTGTTCGCGGATCAGCGCGAGCTTGCGCTCGGGGGTGGCTTCGGCGAGGAAGTCATCGACGCCCGACTCCTCGGCGATCTTCGCCGCGGTCAGACGGTTGTCACCGGTCACCATCACGGTCTTGATGCCCATTGCCCGCAGCTGGTCAAAGCGGACCTTCATGCCCTCCTTGATCGTGTCCTTCAGATAGACCACGCCGAGCACCTGGTTATCGCGCGACACCGCCAGCGGCGTGCCGCCCTCGTTGCCGATACGGTCGAGCTGCGCCTGCAGCTCAGGCGGTGGGGAGCCCCCTTCGCCGCGAACGAGATCGATGATCGAGTCGCCGGCGCCCTTGCGCAGCCGCCGGCCATCGATGTCGACCCCACTCATCCGCGTCTGTGCCGTGAACGGCACGAACTCGGCGTGCAGAGTGGTCATGTCGTGCTCGCGGATGCCGTACTGCTTGGCCAGCACGACGATCGAGCGTCCCTCCGGTGTCTCGTCGGCGAGCGAGGCGAGCTGGGCGACCTCGGCGAGCTCGGACTCGGGCACGCCGGGCATCGGGACGAATTCCGAGGCGAGCCGGTTGCCGATCGTGATCGTGCCGGTCTTGTCGAGCAGCAGCACGTCCACATCGCCGGAGGCCTCGACAGCTCGTCCGGAGAGCGCGAGCACGTTGCGACGCACGAGGCGGTCCATGCCAGCAATACCGATCGCCGACAGCAGCGCCCCGATTGTCGTGGGGATCAGCGCGACCAGCAGGGCGATCAGGGTGGTCTCCGAGATGGACGTCCCAGCGAACAGGCCGAACGGGCGCAGCGTGGCCACCACGATCATGAAGATCAGCGTCAGCGCCGCCAGCAGGATGTTCAGCGCAATCTCGTTGGGCGTCTTGCGCCGCTCCGCCCCCTCGACGAGCGCGATCATACGATCGAGGAACGATTTGCCGGGCTCCTGGGTGATTTCCACGACGATCTCATCAGAGGTCACGCGCGTGCCGCCCGTCACCGCGCTGCGGTCGCCGCCGGACTCACGGATCACGGGCGCAGACTCGCCGGTGATCGCCGACTCGTCCACTGTCGCGATGCCCTCGATCACCGTGCCGTCGCCGGGGATCAGCTCACCCGCCGGCACGATCACGATGTCGCCGCGCGTGAGCTCGGCGGCCGCCTTCGTAGAGCCGTCGCGCAGCGTGGCGACCGTCTCCTTGCGCATCGCCCGCAGCGTGTCCGCCTGCGCACGGCCGCGGCCCTCGGCGAACGCCTCGGCCATGTTCGCGAACACAACGGTCAGCCACAGCCAGATGGCGATCAGAAACGTGTACCAAGCGGGCTCGTTACCGCCGCCGAGCGGCTTGCCGCCGAACACCTGGATCAGCCACGTGGCGGTCGTGATGACCGAGCCGATCTCCACAACGAACATAACCGGGTTGTGGATCTGCACGCGCGGGTCGAGCTTCTTGAAGCTGTCGATCAGCGCACGCCAGACGATGTCGCGCTGGAACAGCGAGATCGCCTGCCGTTCGTTTTTGTGGGTCCCGCCCACCCCCTGCGCCGACATCAGCCTCATCCTCCTGACCCAGCGCTTCGCGCTGTGTGCCCACGATCGAGTGCGAGGTTGAGCTCGAGCACGTTCACGCCGCGCTCACCCGAGAAGCCGAGGCCGCGCCCGGAGGTGTACTTGGAGATCAGCCCGTCCACTTCCGCAAGGGAGAGTTGGCGCACGGCCGCGACGCGGTGGGCCTGGATCCAGGCGTTCGCCTGAGAGATTTCGGGGTCCAACCCCGAGGCCGAGCTGTTGACGGCATCGACCGGGATCTTCGCCACGGTCAGACCGGGGTCATATTCCTGCTTGTTCGGCGCGGTGTTCAATTCGAGATAGGACTTGATGTTTTCGGCGTCCGCTTCCTCGGTCCGCGTGCTGTTGGGGCCGTGGTTGGAGAAAGTGCTGGCCGCCGCGTTGTCGGCGCCGCCTTCGGTGGCTGAAGGACGGGTTTGGAAATAGCGCGGGTCCGCTTCGGTCACCACGGCGCCTTTCACAATCTTTTCCTTCCCGTTCTTTTCGAGCACCGGTGTCCCAAAGTTCTGGCCGATGATCTTCGAACCCACGAGCTTGCCGTCCAGGTGGATCTGCTGGCCGTTGGCGTTGCCGGGGAAGACGACCTGACCCACACCTGTGATGAGGAGCGGGTAGACGAGGCCGAGCAGGACCGTGAAGACGACGATGCCGATGATCGAGGTGACGATGTCGCGACGCATCAGTAGAGGTGTCCGGTCAGGCCCTGGACGATCGGACCAAGCAGCAGAGCGGGGAAGAACGTCAGCGCACCGACGAGCACGATCACACCGATCAGCAGCACAACGAACGTGGGGTTATCGGTGCGCATCGTGCCGAGGCCAGCGGGCGTGACGCGCTTGCCCGCCAGGGCGCCGGCGACCGCGAGCGCGAACAAGATCGGCGCGTAGCGGGCGAGCAGCATGTCGAAGCCTCCGAGCAGGTCGGCGAAGGTGATCCCGTGCGCACCGGCATTGCCGGCGTTCGGCTGGATGTAGCCGGTGTAGCCAGCGAACGCCGAGCCGTTGTTGTTCGCCTGCGACAGATATGCGTAGAAGGTCTCGGAGAAGCCCTGCGGCGTATTGCCGCCCGCTTTGGAGAGCGCCCCTTCGGCGATCGACTTGCGCCCGGCCTGGGTCGCGGTGGCCAATGCGGTGCAGAACAACGCCATCAGCGGCGTCACCAGGATGCCCAGCCCGGCGAGCTTGATCTCCCGCGCCTCGAGCTTCTTGCCCAGCCACTCGGGTGTGCGTCCCACCATCAGCCCGCCGATGAAGACCGCCAGCAGGACGTAGAGGAGGATCGAGTACAGCCCCGTGCCGACGCCGCCGAAGATCACCTCGCTGGCCGACAGGTTGGCGAACGGGACGGCACCGCCGATGCCCGTGAAGGACTCGATCGCGCTGTTCACTGCACCGCACGAGGTGACTGTCGTGACGACGTCGAACAGCGCCGAACCCGCGATTCCGAAGCGCTGCTCCTTGCCTTCCAGGTTGCCGCCCGTGGAGTCGGCGATCACGTGTGTGTGCAGACCGGCTGCGTGCTGCGCCGGTGAGCCGTGCGCCTCGGCGATGTAGGCGACGGCGGCTGCGCCGAGGAACATCACCATCATCGTCGCGTAGATCGCGTAGCCCTGGCGGCGGTTGCCGGTCATTCGCCCGTACGCGAACACCAGCGCCGCCGGAATCGCCAGCACCATCAGCATCTCGAAGAAATTGGTGAACGCGGTC
>JBIOEX010000054.1:0-7704 GCA_044446485.1 Solirubrobacterales bacterium | reverse complement strand
CGTGCGTGCCGCTGTCGGGTTGCTCATCGCCGGTTAACAACCATAACAGGGTGGTGTTCCCGGCGCCGTGGGCGCCGATCACCCCCACGACCCCCGCCCGCGGCCGCACAAACTACCGCGACTCGATCAGCAGGCGATCGCCGTAACCCTTGGTGAGGCCGGTCGCCGTGAGCACCTTCTCGCCGAGGCGTGGTCCGGGCGGAATGTGGATCTGCACCTCGTCGAGCTTGACGTTGCGCTCCTCGGCGATCAGCTCCTCGTAGCGGGCCAGCCGCGCCTTGGACTTCGTGCGTTTGCCCTTGGGGTTGGTGCGCACCCATTCGAGCTCGGCGGCGATCGTGCGCTCGCGGCCCTTTTCCGAGCGCTCTTCCTGGGCCAGGCGAGCCTGCTTCTGGGTGAGCCAGCTGGAGTAGTTGCCCTCGTAGGGGATGCCCTTGCCGCGATCGAGCTCGAGGATCCAGCCGGCGACGTTGTCGAGGAAGTAGCGGTCGTGGGTGACTGCGACGATTGCGCCCTTGTACTCGGATAGATGCTGCTCCAGCCAGGCGACCGACTCAGCGTCGAGGTGGTTGGTGGGCTCGTCCAGCAGCAAGAGGGCGGGCGCGCGCAGCAAAAGCCGGCAGAGTGCCACGCGCCGGCGCTCGCCGCCCGAGAGGAGGCTGACGTCGGCATCGGGCGGGGGCAGGCGCAAAGCGTCCATCGCGTATTCGAGCTGCGTGTCGAGGTTCCACGCGTCGGCCGCGTCGATCTTCGCCTGGAGGTTGCCGAACTCCTCGGCCGTCTCATCGGAGTAGTTGGCGGCGAGCTCGTTGAAGCGGTCGAGCAGCGCCTTGGTCTGAGCGACGCCCTCCTCGACGTTTCCCTTGACGTCCTTGGACTCGTCGAGGTGGGGCTCTTGGGCGAGCATCCCGACCGTGGCTCCCGGCGCGAGCGCGGCCTCGCCGCGGTACTCCTGGTCCTCCCCGGCCATGATCCGCAGGAGCGTGGACTTGCCGGAGCCGTTGTAGCCGAGCACGCCGATCTTCGCGCCGGGATAGAAGGCGAGCGTGATCTCGTCCAGCACGGTCTTCTCCGGGGGGTGGAGCTTGGAGAGGCGGTGCATCGTGAAGACGTATTGCGAGGACATGGCCGTCAGCAGGATAGAGGGGGAACGGAATCCGGCCCGCCCTCGCTAACGTGATTGGGTCTATGCCTACGACCATCCTGGACATCGAGCAGCATCTGCTGCTGCTGGAGCTCGAGCCGCCCTTCGATAAGCGCGCGGTGCAGCTGGCGCGTCGCAAGATGGCCAAGCGCTGGCATCCGGACGTGGCGCCGCAGGGCAGGCAATTCGAGCATGAGCGCCACCTGAAGGCGATCAACGAGGCGGCCGACCAGCTGGAGCGCCTCGCGGAGGGCTCACGGGGTGGGAGCGTGTCGCGGAATGCCGTGCGTGCGAGTGCGCAGGCGGCACGACGTGAGCGCGAGGAGGCCGGCAGGCGAGCATATGAAGCCGAGCAGCGCGCGCGCGAGCACGCGAAGGACCGCGAAAAGCACGATCCGTTCGGCTCGAGGGTGCCCGATCACTCGGTGGTGCACCGCTACGCGCGCTGCGAGTCATACCCGGAGTGGGGCGTGGGCACGGTGGCGGGCATCTACTTCACGGGCGAAGACGATGAGATGCAGCAGTGGGCGCGCGTGCAGTTCAGCCACGGCATCCGCACGGTGCCGGCAGGCAGCATGAAGTTCGTCGACTTCTCAAAGCCCGACCCGGCGGGCGAGCGCGTCGAGCGCTTCCTGGTCGCGGCGCAGCGCGCGATGGCCGAAGGCGAGTACGCGCTGGCGGCCCAGCGCCTGATCTACGCGCGCGACGCCGAGCCGCAAAATGTGGCGGTGCTGCGACTGCTGACGCTCGCATTCTGGAACGCGGGCAACCTCGAGGCCGCCGCCCGCGTGGTGCACGAATGGGCGCGCGCGGACGAGAACCGTCCGGCGGCGCACCGTTTCGCGGCGCGGATCTACGAGGACATCGGCGCGATCGACCTGGCGGAGGAGGCGGCCGCGCGGGCGGTCAGGCGTGGGCCGGCCGATACCGGGGCCTGGGAGCGGCTGGGGCGGTTGCGTCTGGCGCTGCTCGACCGCGAGGGAGCGCTGCAGGCGCTGAAGCGGGCCCTGGAACTGGGCGCTGATGAGCAGCTGCAGGAGGTCGTGGCTCAAGCGCTCGCCCTGGAGCCACGAGTAGTAGAGGGCCCGCAGCATAGAGGACAGCCAGTAGAGGGTCGCTGAGCAAGCGAGGCAAGGACGCAAGGAGCGTGGCGTGCTGGCCGATCAGTCGATCGCATTAGATCGTCGATCGGTACGCGAGCGGACGAGGACACAGCATTCGCGCCGCTCAGCGGCCCTCTACTAGAGGATGTTGATGGCGCGGGAGACAATCAGACCAATCGTGACGAGCGAGACGAGCGACTGGATGCCCATGATGCTCTTGGCCATCGGCGTGAGTGGCATCGTGTCGGTGGGGGAGAAGGCCGTGGCGTTGGTGAGCGACACGTAGGTGTAGTCGATGAATTTGGGGCGCCACTCACGGGGCTCGATCTGGTCGTCGGCCATCTGGGGGAAGAGGAAGTCGGGCGCCTGATCGTGACCCGCTGCACGCTTACCGGGCCCTCCGCGATCCATCTCCCAATACCAGAGGGCGAAGATCAGGAAGTTGGTCAGCCAGATCAGCACGCCCGAGACGATCAGCTCACGTCCTTTGGAGACATTGTGGTGAAGCAGGAAGTGGGTGAGCTCGGCGAGGGAGAAGATGTTGGCGGCGCTAACGAAAGCGGTGAGGCCCAGCGCGACCCGCCGGCGCACCGGGTGCTCCCCCTCGAGCTCGCGGGGCGTGGCGAAGAACATCCCGATCAGCAGCGCTGTCTCCAGGCCCGGGATGAGCCAGAAAGGCCCGATCGTCAGCCGTGCCGGAAGCAGCAGCTGCAGGGCGATCGCGGTGAGCACGGTCAGCTGGGCTGGCCAGAACGGCTCTGGGGCGGCGGGCGGCGGGTAGGTACGGGGAGTCTGGGAGGAGGTTGCTTGGCTCACAAAGTGAGAGCGTAGGGAGCGGCGCGGCGGCAGCGGTAGTCTTAGATAGCGTCCTTAGAAAGCGTCAGAAAACTCCGAGATTTTCCCTCAGGGTGTGCTGTGGCGCGATCTGAGGAGTCCTCAGACGGTTTCTTAATAGTGATCGGATCGGCCGGTGGGAGCGCAGCAGATCAAATGGGAATAGGCAATCCGGTGCACCTGATGTTTATCGCCGCGGTGGCGCTGATCGTGCTCGGCCCAAAGCGCTTGCCAGACCTGGTGCGTTCGCTGGGCAACGGTATACGCGAGTTTCGCGAGTCCCTCAATGAGGCGGCGTCTGATGATCCCCCCCGCCCCGAGCCGGTTGATCCGGTTCAGCAGTTACCGTCAGGCGATGCGCCTGATCGTCGCCCGCTGTGAGGTCCGCTATACGGGCCGGCTTGAAGCTCTTCTGCCAGAGGCCCTGAGATTGGTGATGATCAAGTCTGACGGCTCGGTCATGGTGCACGCGGATACGGGTGGATACAAGCCGCAGAACTGGATGACGCCGCCGACGATGATCGAAGAGTCCGCCGGTTCGATCGTTGTGCGCAAGCGTGCGGGTGCCACTGAGGATCGGCTGGATATCGCGATCACCGAGGTGCTCTCCGACGTCACGCACGACATGGGCGAGGCGGCGGCTCTCGAGAAGGAGGGCGCGGAGGTGCATTTGCAGGAACTGCTGGCCGGCGCCCCAGAGTGGTGTGGCGAGGGCTTTCGGTTGGTGCGGCGCGAGTGGCCCACGGATATCGGGCCGGTGGACCTGATGTGCCGAGACGCGCAGGATGAGTGGATCGCCGTGGAGATCAAGCGCGTCGGCACGATCGATGCCGTGGAGCAACTGACGCGCTACCTGGATCGCATTCGCCTGGATCCGGCGATGGGTTCTTGCCGCGGCGTGCTCGCGGCACAGATCGTCAAGCCGCAGGCGCGTGTGCTTGCGCAGGCGCGGGGGATCGACTGTGTCGAGGTCGACCTGGCGGTGCTGCGCGGCGAACGCGAGCCCGACCTAACCCTCTTTGCGGCATAGGATGCGGCCATGAACGATTCCGAGGTAGTCCTCACCGAGCGGCGCGGCAACATCCTTTTGATCACGCTCAACCGGCCCGAGGTCCGCAACGCGGTCAACAGCGCCGTCGCCGAGGGTGTGGCCGGCGCGCTGGACGAGCTCGACTCAGACGACGGCCTGTCGGTCGGTGTGCTCACCGGCGCCGGCGGCTTCTTCAGCGCCGGAATGGACCTCGGTGCGTTCGTCAAAGGCGAGTCGCCCTGGTTCGGCGATCGCGGCTTTGCCGGTATCGCCCAGCGCGCATCGCGCAAGCCGCTGATCGCCGCGATCGAGGGCTTCGCCGTTGCCGGCGGCATGGAGATCGCGCTGGCATGCGATCTTATCGTTGCCGCGAAGGGCGCGAAGATGGGGATTCCCGAGGCCAAGCGCTCGCTCGTCGCCGCCGGCGGCGCGTTGCTGCGCCTGCCACAGCGGATGCCTTACCACATGGTCATGGAGCTGGCGCTGACCGGCGACCTGTTTCCCGCCGAGCGCTTTCACGAGTTCGGCCTCGTCAACCGGCTAGCCGAGCCAGGCACAGCCGTCGATGTCGCCATCGAGCTCGCCGAGAAGCTAGCCAAGAGTGGCCCGCTAGCGCTGATCGCCTCCAAGCGCATCCTTCAGGAGCAGTACGACTGGAGCAGTGAGGAGATGTGGGAGAAGCAGGGCGCGATCTCGGGTCCCGTATTCGCTTCGGAGGACTCGAAAGAGGGCGCGAATGCCTTCAAGGAGAAGCGCGACCCCGTCTGGCAAGGCCGCTAGCGGCCGAGGCGCTTCTTGCGCCGGCGCTGGGCCATGATGCGCAGTAAGCGTTTGAACAGAGCGAACATCAGCGCTCTCCCGGGGTCTTGCGCGGGTACTGTGAGATCGGCTGGTCCAGGTCGATCGCGGTGGTGACGATGCGGTTCTGTTCTGAGATGTGCGCGGCCGGATAGCCCTCGCCCGGGCTGGCGCGCTCGGGACGCCCGATGAAGCCGAAGTGCATCTCCTCGGGCATGATCTGCATCAGGCGCGGGAACATGTGCGCGCGGGCGCCCATGTTGCGCGGCTCCTCCTGCACCCACAGCACCTCGTGCAGGCTTGGATAGCTTTGCATGAGTTCCAGGATCTGACCCTCGGGGAAGGGGTACAGCAGCTCCACGCGGCCCACCGCCAGGCCGGGGTGGGACTTGCGCTCGGGGTGGCCAACGAGGTCGTAATAGATCTTGCCGGTGCACAGCACAAGGCGTGTGACCTGCGCGTTGTCCACCCCGGGCTCGGCCAGCACCGGCTGAAAGCGCGTGTTCTCCGCGAGATCTGAGATTGCGCTGGTCGCCTGGGGCAGGCGCAGCAGCGACTTGGGGGTCATGATCACGAGCGGACGCTGCTTGGCGATGCGCGCTTGGCGGCGCAGCAGGTGGAAGTATTGCGCCGGCGTCGTGGGGCTCGCTACGCGGATGTTGCCCTCTGCGGCGACCGCGAGGAAGCGCTCCAAGCGTGCGGAGGAGTGCTCCGGACCAGAGCCCTCATAGCCATGCGGCAGCAGCAGCGTCAGGCGCGAGGTCTGGCCCCACTTGGCTAGGCCGGAGACGATGAACTGGTCGACGATCACCTGGGCCGAATTGACGAAATCGCCGAACTGGGCCTCCCACAGCACGAGCGTCTCGGGCGCCTCCTGGCTGTAGCCGTACTCGAAGCCCATGCATGCGAGCTCGGATAGCGGGCTGTTGTGCAGCTCCAGCGGCGCGAGCGCCTCGGGGAGGCTCTGGATTGGACAGACGGTCTGCCCGGTCTTCGCATCGTGCAAGACCAGATGCCGCTGGCTGAAGGTGCCGCGCTCGGTGTCCTGCCCGGTGAGGCGCAGGGGCGTACCCTCGGTCAGCAGCGATGCGAACGCGAGCGCCTCGGCATGTGCCCAGTCGAGGCTCGCCACCTGCTCTGAAGCCCCGGAGCCGCCGTTCAGTGCTTCGCGGCGGCGCTCGAGCTGTTTGACGAGCTTCGGGTGCACGGTGAATCCCTCGGGCACCTTCAGCAGCTGCTCGCCCAGTTCGCGCAGCTGCTCAGCTCCCACCGCCGTGCTCACTTCGGGGCTGGGGGAGCGGTCGAGCTGGTACTCGCCGGTGCTTTCCTGTGCGGTGTCGTGCTCTGCGGCTGCCGCGATCTTCGCCTTCAGGCGCTGGTGCAGGAGCGTCATGTGATCCCATACCTCCTGCGCCTGGCGCTCGACTTCCTCCTGCGTCACGACGCCCTCGGCGACGAGGCGATCGCCCCACAGCTCCGTGACGCGCTTCTTGGCCTTGATCTTCGCGTACATCTCCGGTTGCGTGTATGCGGGCTCGTCGGACTCGTTGTGCCCGAAGCGCCGGTAGCCGATCAGGTCGATCAGCACGTCGTGGCCGAACTCCTTGCGGAAGGCGAACGCGAGGCGCACGGCGCTCATGCAAGCTGGCACGTCATCGGCGTTGACATGGATGATCGGCACGTCGAAGCCCTTCGCCAGGTCCGAAGCCCAGCGCGTCGAGCGTGCATCGTCTGGGTCTGTGGTGAAGCCGATCTGGTTATTGGTGATCAGATGGACGGTGCCGCCGACCTTGTAGCCGTCGAGTGCCTGCAGGTTGAGCGTCTCGGCCACGACTCCCTGGGCGGGGAACGACGCGTCGCCGTGAATCACGATGGGCACGGCAGCGTCGGTGTCCTGGTGGGCGTGGGGTCCCTTGCGTGTGGTCTGCGCCGCGCGGGTTGCGCCCTCGACTACCGGGGATACATACTCGAGATGGCTCGGGTTGGACTCCAGGTTGACGCGGATGCTCTCGCCGTCTGCCAGCGGGAAGGAGCCCTGCGTACCGTGGTGGTACTTGACGTCGCCGGTGCCACCCTGGGGGATGGTGGTGACGGCCTCGAGCGTCGAGGCGCCCTCGAACTCGGCGAAGATCGTGTCGTAAGGGCGACCGAGGTTGTGGGCAAGCACGTTCAGCCGCCCGCGGTGGGCCATACCGATCACGACCTCCTTGCCGCCCTGGACCGCTGAGAGCGCAATCAGCTCGTCGAGCATCGGCACGGTCATGTCGAGCCCCTCGATCGAGAACTGGTGCTGGCCGAGGTAGGCCTTGTGCATGAAGCGCTCCAGTGCGTCGACCTCGACCAGGCGCTTGAGCAGGGTCTTCTGCTCATCGCTCGTCAACGGCTGGCGGAAGGCGCCGGACTCGATGTGCTCGCGTAGCCACACCCGCTGGCGGTGCGAGGCGATGTGCTCGATCTCATAGGCGATCGTGCCGCAGTAGGTCTCGCGCAGGTGCGGGAGCGCGTCGGCGAGGGTGGCCCCCGGGACGTACATGTGCAGGATCTTGGCCGGGATCTGAGCCGTGATCTCTCCTGTCAGTCCCAGCCCCTCGGGATCGAGTCCGGGATCGCCCTCGGGCTCGGAGCCGAGCGGATCCAGGCGCGCCGCTAGGTGACCGTGGCTGCGGAAACGCGAGACGAGCGTGCTGGCCGCTTGGACCGCCTGCAGCAATTGCTCGTCCGGGACAGCGCCCGGAGCCTTACCGGCCGCCGTGGAGGCGGCCGCGGAAGCTGCGGCTGCCGGCGCGGGCGGGGTG
>JBIOEX010000053.1:0-8472 GCA_044446485.1 Solirubrobacterales bacterium | reverse complement strand
GTCCCCAGGCGTTGCCCTGGAACTCGTTGAAGTTGCGGTCCACGTGAGCACTGACGCGACCGACCGGACGCCCGTCGCGCCAGGCCAGGAAGTACTGCGCCTGGGCGTGCTTGAAGAACGGGTTCTTGCTCTGGTCGAGGCGCTTCTTCAGTTCCATCAGCAGCGGCGCCACCCAGTTTGGCTCGTTACGATAGAGCCGCCAGGGCAGCTTGATGAAGGTGCTCAGCTCGCGCTTGGACGTTACGGGCCGAATCTCCACTGCCATCGCGGCACCACCCTATATGCCCACTTCGATAGACGTCTTCGCCAAGGTCCGCGGCCACGAGCGTGAGGAGCTGCTGCGCGCGGCGCGCGAGGCCGATGTGCTGCCCTACTTTCATGTCCTCACCTCGGCGGCGATGCCCGTCGTCGAGATGGAGGGCGCGCAGCGGATCATGCTCGGCTCCAACAACTATCTCGGGCTGACCGGCGACGAGCGTGTGATGAAGGGGGCCGAGGATGCCCTTCATCGCTACGGCACCGGGCTGACCGGCTCGCGCTTCCTGAACGGGACGATCCCTTTGCACCTCGAACTCGAGCAGGAGATCGCCGAGTGGATGAATACCGACGCTGCGCTCGTGTTCACGACCGGCCACCAGGCCAACCTCAGCACGCTGGGCACAATCCTTGGGCCTGCAGACACGGTGATCGTCGACTCGGGCGACCACGCCTCGGTCTTCGACGGCTGCATCCTCTCCCGGGCGAAGCTGCGAGCGTTTCGCCACAATCGCCTGGACAAGCTGGAGAAGATGCTCGACCGCGCCCAGGGCGACGGCGGTGGCGTGCTGGTCGTCGTCGATGGGGTCTTCTCGATGGAGGGCGACATCGCGCCACTGCGCGAGATCTGCGACCTGTGCGCCCGCTATGGCGCGCGCCTGATGGTCGACGAGGCCCACGGTGCCGGGGTGCTCGGCGCGCGCGGGGCGGGCACCGCCGAGCTGCTCGGTGTGGAGGATCGCGTCGACCTGCGCATGGGTACGTTCTCGAAGTCGCTCGCCTCCTGCGGAGGCTTCGTGGCGGGGCCGGCGGACGTGATCGAGTACCTGCGCATCTATTCGCGCCCGTTTCTGTTCACCGCCTCCGCGGTCCCAGCATCGCTCGGAGCCGCGCTCGCGGCGTTGCGTGTGATGCGCTCGGCTGACGGACCGCCACTGCTGGAGCGCGCGCTCGCCAACGCTCGCCACCTGCGTGACGGCCTCGAAGACCTTGGCTTCGCGGTGGTCAAGCCCCAAGCCCTGCCCGTCGATGTCTCATCGGCCCCGGGCGTGGTCAGGGAGGGAGCCGATCCGCCGCAAATCGTCACCCCGATCGTCCCTGTCCTCGTCGGCGATGACTGGAAGGCAGCGTTGCTGTGGAAGGCGCTCTATGACGCCGGCGTGTTCGTCAACACCGCCCTGCACCCTGCCGTGCCCCCGGGGGGAGCGCTGTTGCGCACCAGCGTGATGGCCACGCACGACCGCGCGGTGCTCGATGAGGCACTCGCGGTCTTTGCGCGTGTGAAGGAGGAGTTCGAATCCGAGCACGGCGCCCTTCCGGGCCTGGGCTGAAGTCCTCCCGCTTGTCCATTTCTTCACAAGTCCCGGCAGCAAGAAAAAGGTCGCTTCTAGCGTACGAAGTGCAGTCGCGCTGTTGACCGGGAGGCCCGTGCTCGCGTAGCTTCCAAGAGCGCTCTGCATGACCATTTGAAGTTCGCCATTTGAAGTTCGCCCCAAAGCATCGGGTGGGGCCAGGTGCCGGGATCGCCGCGACTTGTCGCGGATGACTTCGGTCGGCCATGCGATCGCATATTCGTTAAAACTGAACGCAAGGATGTTGCCCGCCGCGGGGCTCGCGACGGCAACGGGGAGAGTGCCCACATGAACGCGACAGCGACGGTCGCCCCTGCTGGTCCACAGTACATGCGCGCCTTGGAACGCGCCAATAAGGTCCGCCTTGCCCGCGCCGAACTCAAGCGCCAGGTGGCGCTGGGCGAGATCGGCGTCGCCGCGGTGATTCTCGATTGCCCGTGGGAGGCACACAGCATGGCCGTGGCTGACCTGCTTATGAGCCAGCGCCGCTGGGGTCAGACCCGCTGCCGCAAGTTCCTAGCCCAGATTGCGATGTCCGAGAAGAAGACCGTCGGATCGATGACCGACCGCCAGCGCCGCACGCTCGCGGCGATGCTCACCGCCGTTCCACAAGGTAGCGATCAGGCCATTGAGCTGCACCCCATCACATACCAGCCGCCGCCGCGAGATGTTCAGCGCGAGCGTCGCGCGATGGCGCTCAGCCGGTAGTCAAGTTCCTGGTGGTTCGTTTTGAAATTCGTTGAGTGTTTGCCGGATGGATGGTCTGCATCTGAGGTTCGCCGGACACGGTCTTCGTACCGGTAGTACGGGGGCCGTGGACGGTGAGACTCAGACGCGAGCAGGCGCCGGGAAACACCAGCGAATTTTCAAAATGGGCCACTAGCCCGGGGCCGCGCACACGCGCGGCCCCTCGGATAACGGACAGCCGGAGGAGAGCTTGACGTGCCACCAACCCGCGAGCATGCCGATCAGCCCAAGGCGCGGGCGGACCTCCCACACGCCGCAGCCCCCTTGACCGAGATCGCGGACCGGCAGGCGCGCGAACTTGTAACGGCCCGGTTCAAGCTTCATCCCCTCGAACAGCTCGCGTGAGGAGCGCTCGTATTCTGCACGCTCAGTCGCAAGCCGGCGCATGTCCCGCACCCGACCCGCCAGCCGGTCACGTGTCCACTCCAAAGCCTCCAGCGTGGGCAGGCACGGGCCACCGATCGCCACGCCCGTTGCATCGGGAAGCTCAGCAGGAGAGAGGTGTGGGAACGCACCGGCGACGATCGCCGAGCACTCGCGCTCGAGCCTTCCGATCTGTGCCTTGAAGGCGTTGCGCGCGGCGAGCTCGCCGGGTTGGAGAAGATGGCCGCCGGTGACAGCGGTCTCCTCGATCTCTGATCGGTCACGATCTCTGACAAGCCCGGACTGGGTCATACCCATCTCCTCCTCCTGGCGCCGGAAAACGATTCTATCAGCGTCCCTCACGGTTGTTCCAGCGCCACGCGACATGTCCACAGCGCCTCCTCCACGTGCAGCGAAGGCACACCGGACACCTGGATCGCAAACAGCGTCAAACCGCTCGTGCCCGCGCTGACCTCGTGGCCCGGTGCCAGCTCGCCAAACAGAATCGCCAGCGCCGCCGAGGCATCCGCCACCACCAGGCGGCCAGCTGGCAGGACCGGCGCGCCAGCGGAGCGTCCCAATGGCTCACCCTCACTGCTCGAACGGATGCCGAGCGGACCGTCCACAGCATCGGAATCAAGTGCCCACACGGGCACACCCGTGTCCACCAGCGCGATCAGCAGGACGTCCTCGAGCAGACCGGCAGAGAGGAAGCCCCCGCGCAGCATCCGCTCGAGCGCCGCCTCCTCAATCGGCGTGCGCACAACATCGGGGTCGAGACCGATGTGACGGAAGAAGACCCGGTAGGCCGCTGGCACGGGCTCCCGGCGGACGGCCACCGCCCGCGCCCCCCGAAACCGGTTGGAGAGTTCATGCAGGCGGCCTTCGATCCCGGACGGCGAGCCCGCGAGGACCGAGCCCGGCCGTCCGGCTCGTGCCTGCGCAACCACCAGCCGCAACTCGGGGAGCTCCTGCTCGACCTCGCGCGTTCGCCACCCCAGCTCCAGCCCGGGAGCACCTGGCTGGCCGCTCTCCGGTTGCCCCGGTGTGGGAGGCAAATGGGAGCTCACGGCACCCGCGGCCTCCAACCACGCTTGCGCGCTGCTTGCACCAGCTCACTGACACGCGCGCGCAACGTCGCAGGCGCAGGTGCGCTCAGCAGCGCCCGGCTCTGCACCTCGCCTCCAGGGTAGGCAAAGCTCACCTGCGGGCAACTCGCCAGTTTGTAGAGCGCCGCCAGCGCCCCGTCACGATCGAAGCCGATCGGGATGCTCAGGTTCCGTGCTCGCATCAGCTTGCGCAACTGCCCTCGGGTTCCCTTGATCGCGACGCCCGCGAAACGCACGCCCGGGAACGAGGGTGCCAGCGCTTGGAGGTCACTCAAGATCTTCGGGCAAGAGCCTCCGTCGACGAATAGCGCAAGCACCACCGGCCCCTGTTCATAAAGTTCGCAGATGTTCAAGATCCCCGTGCCCCTCACCGAGCATGCTGGGCGCTTTCCCGCGGCGCCTTCGTTGGCATGGGCGGCTATGTTGGCGTCGCCGCTCACATCACCCACCGCGAGCGGCACGGCGAATGGCGCCAGCGGATGACCGGGTTCGATGCCCCTAACCCCGTTCGGCTTCGTAAACGCCGTGTTGATCGTTATCAGCACCAGGATCACCAGCCCCAAGATGCCCACGTAGCGCCCGTATCGTGGGCCGGTGGGTTCAGAATTCATCCGAAAAGCTCCTAGATCGCGTCACAGCGGCCCCTGAGGAGAAATGTCTGAGTTTTCGGATAATTTCTTACACAGAATCATGGCGTGCGCGCCCGTGCCGGCGCATCCAGTGAAAGCCCGGGACACGAACGGCGATCGCTCGCGGCCTCTCAGCGAGCATCAGCGCCGCGGGCAGGACCACCAGCACCCCCACCAGCGAGACACTCAGGTCGATCAGCGTCACCAGCCCAAAGTCACGGAGCATGCGAATGTCCGACAGCACCAGCACGCCGAAGCCCGCGATCGCCGTCACCCCCGATGCCGCCACCGCGGCACCCGTGCGCTTATAGGTGCGGCGCAACGCCCCGATCGCATCTGCACCCCTGCGCCGCTCTTGCCGGTAGCGCTCGGACAGCAGAACGCTGAACTCAGTGGAGATGGCGATCACCAGCGCACCCAGGGTGACAGACATCGGGTTCAGCGGCACCCTCAACGCGAACAAGATCAACGCAGAAGACCCCGTCGCCAGAGCGATCGGCGCTAGCGGTACGAGCGCCCGGCGGCGATTTCCGCGGAAGGCGATCAAGAGCACGAACGCGACCGCCGCCAGCCCCGCTAGCAGCATCTCCAAGCGCCGCCACGGCGACGCCACCTGTGCGCCCGATTGGGCCGCAAGCACCGGCAACCCGACCAGCTGTGCTGTGACGCCCGCCGGTGGGTGCAAGCTCGAGCGCATCTCTTCGATCACCCGCTGCTGCTGGTCGAGCCCCATCAGGCGGATGCCGAACGCGAGCGTCGCGACATGCCGGTCGGCACTGATCACGTCCTGGGAGAAGTAGGGCGGGATCGCGCGCAGCAGGCCACTCACTTCGGCCTGCCTCAGCTTAGTTTTGTTCGCTGTCCCCGCGCCTGCGCCACCAGCGAATAGATCCGGCAGCGAGAAGGCCGGACATAGCCGCGCCTTCCCGCAGCCCCGTGTGGAGCTGTAGCCGAAGCGTTTCAGCACTGCGCGCTCATATGAGCTCATCCATTCGAGCACCGGCGGCTTGGTCAAGTCCTTGGCGCTGACCATCAGGTCGAGCTGCCCTCCCACGCCCGTGACACCCTCGAGCACATTCAGGTTCTGTAGCGACTGGAGGTTCTGCGGGACCAGCTTCGTGATGTCGGTCTCCACATGCGTCTGCGTATCCAGTCCCCAGCCGAGCACCGCCAGTGCCAGCCCCACGCCCAGTACGCGCCCCGGCCGGCGTATTGCCTTCACCAGCGCCACCCTGGCCAGGAACCGGTTGACCGGATTGTCCAGCAGCAGCTCGCGTGCACCCCGCCATGCGGCACCCACGGACGCATCGAAGAGGCCTCCCCGCACTTGCGCCCCTCTCCGCCTGGCCGACCGGTCCTCAGCCAGCACGAGCGTCGCAGATCCCGCGGTGAGCGCGCACAAGAATGCGAGCACGACGCCCACTACTAGCAACAGCCCAAAGCTTCGCACCATCGGCACCGGCGAGAGCAACAGCACGAGCATTGCCCCAACACTCGCGACACCAGCCGTTGCGATCGCCGGGCCGCCGGCCGTGGCCGCGCGCATGACAGCCACCCGAGCGTCGTCGGGTGGGTGGGCCCCTTCTAAAGCCTCCTCCACGCGTGACTGGAACTGGATCGCATAGTCCACCGCGAGCCCCACGAGCACCGGCAGCACCGCCACCTGAGCCACTGTCAGCGAGGCCCCTACGATCGACAGCGCACCGAACGTGAGTGCCGCGGCGAGCAGCGCGACCCCCAAAGGCAAAAGCCACGGCCTGCCTCGAAAGATCAGGCTGAGTGTGGCCGCCATAACCAGCATAACGGCCACCAGCAGCAGCTCGATCGAGTGCGTGATCCTTCCAGTCAGGTCCGCGACGATCACTGGCTCGCCCGTCAGGAGATAGGACCCGCCACGCGTCAGCCGCCACTGCTTCATCGCCACTACCTGACGGATCAGCGCAATTGTGTGGGTGCGTGCACCTTCGGACAGCCCGGCCTTCAAACGTACCGATACCAACGCTGCTTCGCGGCTCGGGAACAGGTACGCGAAGCGTTGCTTCGGCGTACCCGCCGGCTTGGTCGAGTCGAACACCAGCGTTGAGACGAACCTCGGATCGTCCAGGCTGGGCCGTGCGGTGAGGCCATACTGGAGCGCCAGTGTCGCGAGGCCCTCCTGGAAACGCGCCAGCGTGATCGAGCTCGCCTGACTGCCGAGCTTCTGCACTTCGGCTTCGCTTTCACCACGCGCGAGCGCGGCCCTCCTAACGACCTTCTCAGCCTGCTTCGCCTCGGCTTCGGCCTGCTTGGTCTGGACTGAGAGTTGTTCGTCGATCTGTTCGGCGGCCTCGTTGATGAATGTGCCCGGACCGAACACCACCTTCACCGTCTGTGCCTGCGCCAGCTGCCCGCATGGCCCGCTTGCACCACCCACTTTCGCGAGTGCCGTTACCGGCACGTTGCCTGACAGGCAGCCCTCCAGCCCCACCAGGCGGTCGACATCCGAGCTGAGCACGAGTTGCTGCAAATCGCCTTTCACCAGCACCTCGATCGGCTCTTCTCCGAAGTTCGCGTAAAACCGCTGGGTGGCCCTGTACTCGGGGCTGGAGCTCGACACGAAGGTGCTGGCCGCAGCCGTCGGGCGCAAGCGCAACGCAAAGGCCGCACCCCCCAGCCCGAGCGCAACGGCGATCGACACCACCAGCCAGGGCCGGCGCGCGGCCGCACCGGCGAGGGCCGAAAGAACTCGCGCCGTCATCTGGCCACCGCCCCGTCGAGGGCATCGTCCTCACAAGCAACCGAGCAACGAGTGTGGCGTACCGATCTCTGGCCGATCAGATCGCCGGCCAGCCAGCACGCGAACGAACGGGGACGCCACCAGGGGCGCCGGGGCACCGCCGGTGTCACTCCATACCGAGCGGGCCCTGCGCTTCGCCCGAGAGGAACTGGCGGACGAACGGGTTCTCGCTCGCGAACAGCTCAGCCGCCGGGCCCGACTCGACGACGCGGCCCTTCCACAGAACCGAGATGTGTTCGCCGACGCGGCGTGCGCTCATGATGTCGTGGGTGATCACCACATATGCCCCGCCGTTCTCCGCGTGAACTTCCTTGATCAGCTCGCACAGCAGCGCGGTGCGCACCGGATCGAGGCCCGAGTCGGGCTCGTCGAACAGCACAATCTCGGGGTCGAGCACAAGCGAGCGCGCGAACCCCGCGCGCTTACGCATGCCGCCGGACAGCTCGTTGGGCATCTTCGTGCCCTCGCCCCCCAAACCGACCTCGCGCATCCGGCGGTCGACGATCTCGGCGATCTCCTCTTCGCTCTTCTCCGTGTGCTGGCGCAGCGGGAAGGCAACGTTGTCATACAGGTTCATCGACCCGAACAGCGCGCCGTCCTGAAACAGCACGCCGAACTTCTTGCGCAGCTCGAACAGCTCGGCATCGGGCAGGCTCGGGATCGACTCTCCATGCACGAGCACATCGCCCTCGTCGGGATACAGCAGGCCGACGATGTGCTTGATGCACACCGACTTGCCGGTGCCCGACGGGCCGATGATCATCGAGACCTGGCCCTCAGGAATTTCCATGTTCAGACCGCGCAGCACGTGGTTTCGCCCGAACGACTTGTGCACGTCGATGAACTCGATCGCGGCCGGCACCTTCGAGGCGTGGATCGTACCCGTGTGGTAGTTGAACTCCTCCGGATCGCTCTCGGGCGGTGGCTCAAAGGTAACCCCCGCGTTCGCCGTATCCTGCCCGGCCTCTTCCGGCTCGAGTGCTGTGTAGCCGGTCTCACCGCCCGGCTCTACAGGCGCAGAATGATGCGCGATCTGCTCGTAAGGTTCAGCACCGGAGTCCGGAATCTCCTCGGCCGGTCGGTCCTCAGCCATCACTCACCCTCCGATTGGGGCTCGTGCGTTGGTGCCCCAGAAGATTTGTGTGCCGAGCATTCCGATGATGTGTACGAGCACGATGTTGAGGACCATTGACTTGGCGGTGGCTCTGCCCACACCTACCGGTCCGCCGCTGGCGTTGTAG
>JBIOEX010000052.1:0-8542 GCA_044446485.1 Solirubrobacterales bacterium | reverse complement strand
ATGAAGATATGCGTCCTGGTGAAGGAGGTCCCGGACGCCGCCGTCGAGAAGAAAATCAATCCCTCGACGGGGCGTATGGACCGCAGCGGAGAGAAGAACCTCAACCCTTACGACACGCACGCGATCGAGGCGGCGATGCAGATCAAGGAGGGCGGCGCCGTGCCCGTCGAGGAGATCGTCGCCGTGACGATGGGTCCCGACAGCGCAGTGCGAGCCCTGCACAAGGCCGTATCGCTCGGCGCCGACCGCTCGGTGCACCTCTCCGATGAGGCAGTCGCTGGCTCTGACGTGGCGGCCACCGGCTATGCGCTGGCCAAGACGCTGCAGCGCGAGAGCCCTGACCTCGTTCTCCTGGGTCAGCAGTCAGACGACGGCGAGTGCTACACGATCGGCGCGGTCGTGGCCGAGCATCTGAGCATGCCGTCACTGACGCAGGTGATCAAGATGGACATCGATTCGCAGGCCCTTCGTTGTGAGCGCCAAGCCGAGTATGGCTATGACACCGTGCAGATCAAGCTGCCGGCGGTGATCTCCGTCGGGGACGCGATCAACGAGCCGCGCTACCCATCGCTGAAGGCGATCATGGGCGCCAAGAAGAAGCCGCTGGACACCGTCACCGCGGGCGACGTGGGGATCGACGCGAGCAAAGTCGGCGGCGATAACTCGGCCGCCCAGTGGGTCGCCGCGAAGGCGCCGCCTGCAAAGGCCGCGGGCCAGATCATCGAGGACGAGGACACCAACGAGACGGTCGAGCAGATCGTCGCCTGGCTCGACGAGAGGAAGCTGATCTAGATGCCAAACATCTTGGTTTACGCGCTGCATTACGACGGCGCGATCAACAAGAACTCCCTCGGCGCGGTCTCCGAGGGCGCGAAGCTCGCCGCGGAGCTCGGCGGCGAGGCGCACGCGATATTGCTCGGCGAGAACGTCCCGCAGGACCTGGCGGCATCGCTGGGCAAATACGGCGCCTCCAAGGTGCTCGTCGCCGAGGGTCCCGAGGGCCTCTCGCAGCCGCTGATCGACGCGATGGCCGCGGCCATCTCCGGCGGTGGCTACTCCTACGCGCTGTTCGGCGGCGGCCTGCTCGGCTTCGAGATCGGCGCCGGTCTGGCCGCGCGTCTGGGAGCGGGCGTCGTGATGGAGGTCACGGCCGTGCGCGCCGAGAACGGCGAGCTGATCGCCGAGCGCCCGATCCTGGGCGACTCCGCGATCTCCGAGATCAAATACCGCTCTGAGGTGGGCATCATCATCGGCCGCCTCAACGCGTTCGAGATCAACGACGCCAGTGGCGCGGATGCGCTCGTGGAGCAGCTGTCGTTTGAGCTCAGCCCGCAGGCTCAGCAGGCGACGATGCTCACGCGCGGCGAACAGCGCGGCGCCGACGTCGACATCGAGGGTGCTTCGATCCTCATAGCGGGCGGCCGCGGTCTCGGCAAGGCCGAGGGCTTCCAGCTGGCCGAGGACCTGGCCGCTGCCTTCGGTGGCAACTCCGCCGTCGCCGCCACCCGTGCGGTCGTCGACGCCGGCTGGTATCCCTACGCGGCGCAGATCGGCCAGACGGGCAAGACCGTCGCGCCGAAGCTGTACCTGGCGGCGGGCATCTCCGGGGCGATCCAGCACAAGGTTGGCATGCAATCCTCGGAGAACATCGTCGCGATCAACAAGGACGCCAATGCGCCGATCTTCGAATTCTCAGACCTCGGCATCGTGGGCGACCTCAACAAGATCCTGCCGAAGCTAACCGAGGCAGTGAAGGCGAAGAAGGCGGGCTAGCGCGATGAGTCACAACGGCTCCAGCAATGGCAAGGTTGTACCGGCGGCGTACCCGCCGCCGGTGGACTCTCAGAAGGAGTTCGTCAAGCGCGGCCTCGACGCCGAGGACGAGCTGATCGAGGTCGGCGTGGCGATCGTCGGTGGCGGTACAGCTGGCCTTGCGTGCGCCAACCGCTTGCTGCAACTGCTCGCTGATGACCCGGAGATGATGGAGCGCCTCGGCGAAGTCCCGGTCGCGGTGATCGAGAAGGCCAAGACCTGCGGCGGGCACAACCTCTCCGGAGCGGTGATGCGTCCGGGTCCGCTCGAAGAGTTGTTCCCCGACCTCGGCCGCGAGGACTGGCGCAAGGAGGGCTTCGCCTTCGGCGAGGTCACCAAGGAGTCGGTGTACATGCTCACCGGCCCGAAGACCAAGCTCCCGGTCCCAATCCTGGCGGTGCCGAACTTCAAGAACCACGGCAACGAGGTCGTCTCGGTCTCGGCCCTGGCGCGCTACCAGCAGCGCCAGGCGGAGGAGGCCGGCGCCTACGTCCTCACCGAGACCTCGGCGACCCAGCTGATCGTGCAGGACGGCAAGGTTGCCGGCGTGCGCTCGGGCGACAAGGGCCGCGGCAAGGACTCAGAGCCGCTTTCAAACTTCGAGCCGGGGACCGATATAAAGGCGCGGGCCACCGTGCTCGCGGAGGGCTGCTGGGGTCACCTCACCGGCGCCGCGATCCAAGAGTTCGGCCTCGCCGAGGGCCGCGAGCCGCAGGTCTGGGAGCTCGGCGTGAAGGAGGTGTGGAAGGTCTCCAAGCCACTGGACCGGGTGATCCACACGTTCGTGCAGCCGTGGCCGCTGAAGGTCGCGGCCAAGTACGGACAGCTCGGCGGCACCTGGATCTACCCGATGAAGGACGAGAAGACCGGCGAGGACCTCGTCTCGATCGGCTTCGTCGTCGATCTCAACTACCGCGATGCGACGACCTCGGCGCACGACCTGCTGCAGACGTTCAAGACGCATCCGCTCGTCAGGGGCATCCTCGAGGGCGGCGAGCGGGTCGCCTGGGGCGCCAAGGCGCTGCCCGGCGGCGGCTACTGGTCGATGCCGAAGCTGTCGATGCCCGGCGCGGTGCTCGTAGGTGATTCAGGCGGGATGGTCGACACGGCGGCGCTCAAGGGCATCCACCACTGCATCAAGTCGGGGATGCTGGCGGCCGAGTCGATCTACGCGGCGCTCAAGCGCGGCAGCCACGATCTCTCCGGCTACGAGGAGGCGGTCGAGCAGTCCACGATCGGCACCGAGCTCTATGAGGTGCGCAACACGCGCCAGGCATTCCAGAAGGGCTTTCTCGCCGGCAGCCTGCTGGCGGGCCCGTCGATCATGTCGAAGGGCAAGGTTCCGCCGGGCAGGCAGGAGTGGCACCGCGATGACGCTGAGCCGATGTTCGTCGGCGACACGAAGGAGCGCTACCCGAAGCCCGATGGCAAATACACCTTCGACAAGCTCTCCTCGGTGTTCATCACCGGCAACGCCACGCGCGACGACGCGCCCAACCACATACGTGTCCAGAAGCACGTCCCGCGCGAGGTCGCTGAGACTTGGAAGTGGATGTGTCCCGCGGGTGTGTACGAGATTCCCGAGGACGCGCCCGAGGAGGGCGATGTGGACGTGATCGTCAACTACACCAACTGTGTGCAGTGCGGAGCGATAACCGCAAAGGGTGGCAGGCTGACGGTGCCCGAGGGGGGCGACGGCCCGCTGTATCAGATCCTCTGAGGGGGAGGGGAGCTTTATCCCAGCAACTGCGAACCGCATCAGATAACTGCGGCGCACCCACCGGCTGCGAAACATGTGGCATGCAGGCGTGTTAGGGGAATGTTATGAAGATGTTCCTCACAACGCCTTGCACTCGCGTCCGGGCCACCCGCTTGCCGCTTGCCCTGCTCGCTTGCTGTGCTCTGGCGCTGGCATTCCTGACCCAGGCAACCGGCCAGGCGAACGGGTCCTCGCTCACCGCCAGCACACCGGCGGTCTCGGCGACGCTCGAGGAATGTGTGAGCACCGGCGAACAGGCCAATCGCTCTAGCACCTTCTCCGGCGAAATGACGGCGATCGCTGGTAGCGCGCGGATGGCGATGCGGATCGAAGTGCAGGAGCGGATGCCAGGAGAAGAACTCTTCCACACGATCAGTGCTCCGGGGCTTGGCGTGTGGCGCGGCTCAGAGGCGGGAGTGAAGATCTACAAGTACGTCAAGCAGGTCACCAATTTGTCCTCGCCGGCCATCTACCGGGGACTTGTGCGCTTCCACTGGCTGAACGACGGCGGTCATGTGATCAGGCGCGCCGCGCTGCATACGCCCCGCTGCTCGGAGCCGGCTGTGCCCACCACGGCACCCGCCTCGCCTTCGCCGCCGCTAGAATAGTCAGACGATGAAGACGAAGATCCACCCGGACTATGTGCAGGCGCACGTGCGCTGCACCTGCGGCAACGAGTTCATGACGCGCGCGACGCGCGAGGAGCTGCACGTCGAGGTGTGCTCCAACTGTCACCCGTTTTACACGGGCAAACAGAAGTTGATGGACACCGGTGGGCGCGTGGAGCGCTTCCAGCGGAGGGTCGCCAAAGGCCGCCTACACTCGGCGCAGACTCGGTCCTCTCAGTAGGCCGATGCCCGCCTCACTGGCCGCCGGCCCCCCGACGAGGCCAGTCGAGCTGGAAGTGAGTGCCGACGGCGACGGCCAGCTGAACGCCCAGCGCGACGCGCCGGTCGGCGGGCAGGCTGTGCTCGAGGGCGTGATGATGCGCGGCGTCTCCAACTGGGCGGTGGCGGTCCGCAAGCCGACCACCGAGCAGCTGGAGGAGGGGGAGCGCTTGGATAGGGACCCCACCCACCCGGCACTGGGCGAGATCGAGGTGAGCACGTTCCCGCTGGACTCGGCTATGCGCCGCCACCGCGTGCTGCGCCTGCCGGTCATCAGAGGGGTGGTGGCGCTCGGGGGGTCGCTGGCGATTGGGTTCCGCGCGCTGGAGGTGTCCGCGAACGCCCAGCTCCCGCCCGAGGAGTATGTGGAGGGGGAGGAGGATCCGGCGGCAGGGCCGCAGGAGATCCCGAAGGGTGTGTGGGCGGGGACGATCGTGGTCGCGCTCGTGCTCGCGATTGGACTGTTCTTCCTCATCCCCGTCGGACTCACGAGCCTGATCAAGGGCCAGCTGCACTCTTCGGTGTTGTTCTGGGTAGTCGAGGGCATCGTCAGGACGGCGATCTTCCTCGGCTACATGTTTTTGCTCTCGCGGATACGCGACCTGCGGCGGGTGTTCGAGTACCACGGGGCGGAGCACAAGACGATCTCCTGCTACGAGGCTGGCCTGCCGCTGACGCCGGTAAACGCCCAGCGCTTCTCGCGGCTGCACCCGCGCTGTGGCACGAGCTTCCTGCTGGTGGTGATGATCGTCGCGATCTTTGTGTTCGCGCCGATTGGGTTGCCGGCGTGGTATTGGCTGGTGGCGACGCGCATCCTCGGCGTGCCGGTGATCGCCGGGATCTCGTTTGAGCTGATCAAGTTCGCTGGGCGCAACCGGCGCCGGCGCTGGGTGCAGGCGGTGATGTGGCCGGGGTTGAAGCTGCAGCTGCTGACCACGCGCGAGCCCGATCTGGACCAGCTGGCAGTGGCGATAGCCGCGCTCGACGCGGTCCTAGAGCTGGAGAGCCCCGGGGAGCTTTCGGCCGCGGACCTCGTGGGCGTGGAGGTCGTGGCCTAGGTAGCGAGCGCTTCGGTTACGGCCGGGATGGTCCGCTGCACGAGCTCGGCCCAACCGGCCTTCATTCGCTCCAGTGGCATCTCGCGCACGTCGCGCAGGTAGACGAACAGCTCGGCGGAAAGCGACGCGAGCAGCGTCTCGGCCAGCACCTCAGCGTCGCAGCCGGGGTCAGCCGCACCTAGCAACAGCGTGACGTGCAGCCGGTGTACTGCATATGGGGCGGAGACGAAGCGCGCGCCGCCACTGTCCGCCGCCACCATCAGCTCGGCGTGATCCTCGAGCATGTCGAGCAGCGCTTCGCCGAACGCGATCAGCCGCTCGCGCGGCGGCGCTCCGGGGCCGAGCGGGGGCTCGCCGCGAATGAAGTGCTCTTGCAGCGCGCACTCGCGCTCGTCGAGTACCGCGCTCGCGAGGGCCGCTCGCGATCCGAAGCGGCGGAAGACCGTTCCCTTGCCGACACCGGCGGCAGCCGCCACATCGTCCATCGAGGTGCAACCCGCGCCGCGCTCGTCGAACAGGCGCCTCGCCGCGCACAGGATGCGCTCGCGATTGCGCACGGCGTCGGCGCGATCACCGGTGCTCTCGCCGATCAGCGGGAGGTCGCTCAGGGGAAGCCCAGTGCCTGTGTTCATATGCACAAGTGTACTAAATGGACCTTAGTCCGGTTGTGTGCTACGCTTCATGTATCGGAAACGGACCGAGGTCCGGAAGACACCATCAGCGAAGGAGCTTCCAATGAGCGTTGCAACACAGCAGGACATCTCTGCAGGGACCTGGAGTATCGACAAGGTCCACTCGCACGTCGGCTTCGCCGTTAAGCACATGGTCGTATCGACCTTCCGCGGCCGTTTCGAGGACTACGACGGCTCGCTCGCCGTTGGCGAGGACGGCGAGCCGCGCCTCGAGGGTCACGTGGAGGTCGACTCGATCGTCGTCAAGGACGAGAACCTCGCCGGTCATCTGAAAGCGCCCGATTTCTTCGACAGCGAGCGCTATCCGCGGATCAGCTTCCGCTCGAGCGGCGTGAGGATCTCCGAGGACGGGCAGGTGGAGGTCGAGGGTGATCTGACGATCAAGGGCAACACGCACAACGTCACCGCCCGCGGCACGATCGCCGGACCGCACGAGGACATCGCGGGCAACGACAAACTCGGGGTAGAGCTCGAGGCCGTGATCGACCGCCGCGAGTATGGCCTCGATTGGAACGCGCCGCTGCCGAAGGGCGGCTTCGCGCTCGAGAACGACGTCAAGCTCGAGGTCTCGCTCGAGCTCGGAAGGCAGGCGTAAGGATCATGCGCATCCTCGGACTCTCTGGCAGCCTGCGGCGCGACTCCCACAACACACGCCTGTTGCGTGGGGTCGCGACGCTGCTGCCCGAGGGGGCCGAGCTGGAGCTGTTCGGCCAGCTGGCTGCGATCCCGCCGTTCAGCGAGGACGACGAGCACCAGACGCCCCCGGCGGTCGCGGCGCTGAAGGCCGCGATCGCCGGGGCGGACGCCGTGATCGTGGCTACGCCCGAGTACAACGCCTCGATTCCCGGTGTGCTCAAGAACGCGCTCGACTGGGCCTCGCGCCCGGTCGCGGACAACCCCCTGAGGGGCAAGCCAGCGGCTGTCGTGGGCGCGAGCACCGGCCTGTTCGGAGCGGTGTGGGCACAGGCCGAGACGCGCAAGGTGCTCACAACGATCGGCGCGCGGGTCGTGGACCGCGAGCTGCCAATCGGCCAGGCGGATGAGGCACTGGGCGAGAATGGCCTGCCGCGCGACCGGGACGCCGTCGAGGCGCTGTCGGCGACGCTCGATGAGCTGCTCGAGCTCGCCCACGGCGAGCAGCTCGCCGCCTGAGAGCTTCGGCCACGGCGCCCGGCCACTTAGACTGGCTGGCAGATGATCGAAGATCTAGTCACCCAGATCGAGACCCGGTTCGCTGAGCTGGGCGAGCAGATGACCGACGCGGAGGTGATCTCCAACAGGGAGCGCTACGCCGAGGCCGGCCGCGCATATAGCCAGCTCGAGCCCGCGGCCAAGCTGGCCGCGGAGTGGCGCCGTGCTCAGGACGACTCGGCAGGCGCTGAGGAGCTGCTCAGTGAGGACGGCGAGGACCCGGAGGTACGAGCTGAGCTGACAGTGGCTCGCGAGCGGATCGGGCAGCTCGAGGAGGAGATTCGCCTGGCGATGGTCGAGGCTGACCCGAACGATCAGAAGAACGTGATCATCGAAATCCAGGGCGGCGCGGGCGGAGACGAGGCGGGGCTGTGGGCGGGCGATGTGTACCGGATGCTGACCCGCTACGCCGAGCGCCTCGGTTTCGTGACCGAGCCGATGGACATCAGCGCAGGAAAGTACACATTCGCGATTAAGTCCCGCCCACCCCACGGGGCTTATTCGGTGTTCAAGTTCGAGGGCGGCACCCATCGTGTGCAGCGGATTCCTGAGACCGAGTCCCAGGGCCGGACCCACACCTCCACGGCGACCGTCGCGGTGCTGCCAGAGGCGGAGGAGGTTGATGTGGAGATCAACCCGAACGAGCTGCAGATCGACGTCTACCGCTCATCCGGTCCGGGTGGCCAGTCGGTCAACACGACCGACTCGGCTGTGCGCATCACACACAAGCCGTCAGGGATCGTGGTGTCGATGCAGGACGAGAAGTCCCAGCTGCAGAACCGCGAACGGGCGATGCGCGTGCTGCGCGCACGACTGTATGAGCATGCGCTGGCCGAGCAGCAGGCCGAGCTCGCCGCCGACCGCCGCTCGCAGGTGGGGACCGGCGACCGCGCGGAGAAGATACGCACCTACAACTACAGCGATCGCCGCGTGACCGACCATCGCACGAGGCTCACCGTGCACAACCTCGAGCAGATACTCGAAGGAGAGCTCGACGAGCTGACTGCGTCGCTGCAGTCTGAGGAGAAGCGCCGGGGCCTGGAGGCGCAGGCGGCGGTGTGACCGCCTGGGTGAGGGGACGGTTGGGTGGTGGGATGGGTGGGACTCCCGTCAAGGAGGCGTTGGATGGAGCGATGACTGCCT
>JBIOEX010000051.1:0-8752 GCA_044446485.1 Solirubrobacterales bacterium | reverse complement strand
CGAAGACGCCGAGAACGTGGTCTTGATCGGCGGCTCGTACATCGGCTGCGAGGTCGCGGCGAGCATGACGATGCTGGGGAAGAAGGCGACGATCGTGATGCAGGAGGAGCGGACGCTGGAACGCGGGTTTGGGAAGCAGGCGGGGCGTTTTGTGGAAGAGCTGCTGCAGGATCACGGCGTGAGCATCCACGGCGAGGACGAGCTGGAGCGCTTCGAGGGGGAGGGGAACGTGGCGAAGGTGATCACGCGCGGGGGACTGGAGCTGGAGGCCGAAGCGGTCGTGATCGGCGCCGGGGTGAGCCCCGATATACAGCTCGCGCAGAAGGCCGGGCTCGAGATCGGCGAGCGCGGCGGCGTGCGCTGCTCGTCGCGGCTGGAGAGCTCGGCGGCGGACGTGTGGGCGGCGGGCGACATGTGCGAATACGACTCGCCCCTGCACGGCGGGCATGTGAGGATCGAGCACTGGGACGTGGCGTTCAACCACGGGAAGACGGCGGCGCTGAACATGCTCGGCCGCGACACGCCGCACGAAGTGGTGCCGTACTTCTACTCGGTGCTGGGTGACTGGGGCGAGCTCGAGTACGTAGGCCCGGCGTACGGCTGGGACGAGGAGATCCTGAGGGGGAGCTACGACGACGGCGAGTTCACGACCTGGTATTTGAAGGACGGGCAGGTGAAGGCGGCGCTGACGTTCGGACGGCCGGACGATCTCGACCACGCACGGCGCCTACTCGCGGGGGCGAGGACCCTCGACGAGGGGCAGCGCGGGGCGCTGGCAGACGCAGACAGCGATCTGAGTGACGTCGGGTAGGCCCCACACACGAAAGAAAGAAAAGACTTTCGGGAGACTGTCGTGCGTCGTATCCGCAGGAGGGCTCGTATCGCCGGTCAGAGCGGCGGTGGAACGAGCCGTAGGCGGGAGTGCGAGCGCAAGATGGCGAAGAGCACGGGTGGGCGGCAGCGAGTAGGATCTCAGAACAAGACGGTCGGAGGTGAAGGGAAGCCGGTGAGAATCCGGCGCGGACCCGCCACTGTGACCGGGGATGCCAGCCGTAGCGCGTGAGAACGCGCAGCCACTGTTTCGAAAAGAGATGGGAAGGCGCGGAGGGTAGGCCCGGGAGCCAGGAAACCTGCCCGAGACCGAAAGCCCACAAGCCCTCGTGGAAAGGGGTTGGCTCCATGCGTATATCTCGTCGTACGATGCCGGCACTCGCCGGCACTTTCGTCTCGCTTCTATTGCTGTCCGCATCTGCATCGGCGGCGCCGGTCACCGTCAACCTGCGTGTTGAGGGTTCGTCCACAACGCTGTTCGAAGGGCCTATCGCGGCCGAACCGCAGATGTTCGAAACGGCGTCGAGCAAAGTCATGCATCCCTGCAATTACTCGGAAAACGGCAACAGCGAACTGGAATTTGCCGACGGCGGTACATCAAGCGGAACGCCCACGACCGCGCTGCGGGCAGCCGCGCTCTCTAGCGGCTTGGCGTTCGACGCGAAATGGTTCGGCAACGAAAAACAGGGTGGCAACCCTGGGGATTTCCTGATCACCCGTGTCGGCACAGACGAAAACGAAAACAAAGCGCCGTTTGCCTCGTGGGGCTTTGCTGTCAACGAAACCACTTCGGCAGTAGGCGGGTGCCAAATCGCACTCGTTCCCGGAAGCGAAGTCCTTTGGGCTTACAACTACTTCAACCTTCCCCATAGGCTCAGGCTGAGCGGTCCCGCCAGTGCCGGTATCGATATGCCTTTCGCTGTTCACGTCATCGACGGCCAGACGGGTGAACCACTTTCCGGTGCCTCGATTGGACAGCTCGTGAGTGGAGTCACAACCGCGATTCCCTCCAGCTCGACAACTGACGCGAGCGGCAACGCGACAGTCGCTCTAGCCCACACCGGTGTCTCCACACTCAAGGCCACGCAGGCGGAATCTGTGCGCTCAAATGGGCTGACGGTGTGCGTCCACAACGGGAACGACGGGACGTGCGGCACGACCGTCACTGGCGGCGGACCGGGCAAATCGTCTACAACTCAGACGCCGCAAATAACTGTGTCCGATGTGGCGAAGGTCGCTGGCGTCAAAAACGGTCATGTCTATTCCCGCCGGCGTGCACCCCGGGTGCTAGGGGGGATTGTCAAGGTTCCCGCGGGGGGCACTCTCAGGCAGGTGCGGATCAGCCTCGAACGCCGCTATCACGGTCGCTGCTGGGATTTCAGTGGGTCGAGGGTGAGGTTTGTGCGCGCCCGGAAGTGTGGCTCCGCATCGTTCTTCTCGGTGGGCGGGAGTGAGTCCTTCAGCTATCTCCTCCCGGCACGCCTCCCGAAGGGACGGTATGTGTTCGACATCGAGGGCGTGGACAGCGCGGGTCATGTCACGAAGCTCGTGAGCGGAGTCAGCCACGTTGTTTTTCAAGTCAGGTAGAAGGACCGGGGTAGCGGTGCTAGTGGTGGCTGCGGTGGCCGCCACTAGCACCGGCTGCGGTCTCGGTGCGGGGAAGACCCCGACCGCCGTGAAGCTCACGGTCACGAGCGATTTCGGCGGGCGCTCGATCGGCTCCCGCTCCGCTCCGCAGGTGAAGGGGCAGGAGACGGTGATGAGCTTGCTGCTGCGCAACGAGAAGCTTGTCACCACCAAGTACGGCGGCGGCTTCGTGCAGAGCATCGATGGGATCTCGGGAGGACAGGAAGTGGGGGGAGACCCGGTCGACTGGTTCTATTACGTAAACGGAGTGGAGGCCTCAAAAGGCGCGGCCGCGACGAACGTCCACCCGGGGGACCACGTGTGGTGGGACCGGCACGACTGGAGCCAGACCAACGACATCCCAGCGGTGGTGGGGTCGTTCCCTGAGCCGTTCCTGAACGGGCTCGAAGGTAAGCGGCTGCCCGTGCGCGTGGAATGCGCCGATGCGCAAAGCCACCCATGTCGCACGGTGACCGCGCGGCTGCGCGCAGTTGGCGTTCCGGCCGCCGTGGCGGCGATCGGGAGCGGCGCCGGGCCGCACGCGCTACAGGTGGTAGTGGGACGCTGGACGGCGGTGCACGGCGACCCCAGCGTGCAGAGCATTGAGCGCGGACCGCGATCGAGCGGGGTGTACGCGCGCTTCGCCGCCAGTGGGCAGACGCTGACGCTGCTCGACGGGAAGGGACGCCCGGTGAGCACGCTCAGCGCGGGAGCGGGACTGATCGCGGCGATGAAGGACGCCGAAGGCGCGATCGTGTGGGTGGTGAGCGGGACGGATGAAGTGGGCCTCGAAGGCGCGGCACGGGCCTTCGACACGAGCGCTCTACACGATCGCTTCGCGTTGGCGCTGTCCGCCGCTGGCACGCAGGTGTCAGTGCCGCAGGAGAGCGGATGAGGGGCGCAGGCCTGCTCTTCTACCGTCGCCTGGCGAGCCCGCTGCACGCGGCGCGCGCGGGAGTGGGTGCTCTGTGGGCACTCGCGCTGACTGCGGCCGCGCTGATCCTCTACAACCCGCTCCCGCTGGGGGCACTTGCCCTCGTTGTGCTCGGCGCCGCTGCGGGGGCTGGTGTGGGCCGGCAGCTGGTGAGGACTCTGCGTATCGCTGTGATCGTGGGGCTCCCGATCGTGGTGATCAACGTGCTGGCCTCTCGGCAAGGATTGACTGTGTTCGCACGCCTCGGCAACCTCGGGCCGTTCGGGCAAGGTGACTTGACGGTGGAGGCCGTGGTGTACGGCGCGGTGATCGCACTGAAGCTGACGCTGCTGATGTTGATCACCACGCTCGCGAGCCTGGCGGTCGATCCCGACGAGCTGTTGCGGGGCTTCCGGCGGTTGTCGTTCCGCTCGGCGCTGACCGCTTCGCTTGCCACGCGGATGATTCCGGTGCTGGGCGCCGACGCGCAACGTCTGGCGCAGGCGCAGAAGACGCGCCCGGAGGATCCTTCGCGCGGGGTGCGCGGGCGGGTCGCATTGCTCAGCGCGATCGTCGGCGGGTCGTTGGAGCGGGCGATGGAGGTGGCGGCCACGTTGGAGCTGCGCGGCTTCGCGGTGGGGGCGGAGGCAAAGCACCATCCGCGACGAACGGAGTCGCGCCTGAGGCGGCCGTGGTCGCGGCACGATCTCGCGTTTGGCTGCTCGGCGTTTGCCGTGGTCGCGTTGGCTTTGGTGGGGCGGTTGAGCGGAGCGGCGTCGTTTGCGGCGTATCCGCTGCTGAGGATGCAGTCCGGCGGGGGCACCTGGGCGTTGTGTGCGGCCCTGATCGCGGCCGTGCTATTGCCTTTCATCGATAGGAGGGGGACCGACCGGTGATCCTGTCCTTCGAGAGCGTCACCTACCACTACCCGGACGCGGAGATGCCGGCGCTGGAGGACGTGAGCTTCGAGCTGGAGGCCGGGGAGTTCTGCCTGCTGGCGGGGCTGTCGGGGAGCGGCAAGTCGACGCTGTTGCACGCGGCGTGCGGGCTCGTGCCGCACTTTCACGGGGGGCGCTTCGCGGGCACGGTTACGCTCGCCGGCTTGGATACGCGTGAGCACGGTCCGGCGGATCTGGGAGGCCATGCGGGGGTGCTGTTCCAGGACCCCGAGACACAGCTCGTGATGAGCTCGGTGCGCGCCGAGCTGGCATTGGCACTGGAGAGCCGCGGTCACGGTGCGGCGGCGGTGGCACGTGGCGTAGAGGAGGTGGCGCTCGCGCTGGGAATCGACGCTCTGCTGGATCGCTCGACGCATGAGCTCTCAGGTGGCGAGAAGCAGCGCGTGGCGCTCGGCGCGGCGCTGGCGGGCAGGCCGAAGGTGGTGCTGCTGGACGAGCCCACCTCGCAGCTGGACCCGGTTGCCGGGGACGAGCTGATCGGTTTGCTGAGGCGGTTGAACGAAGAGTGGGAGACAACGATCGTGCTGGCGGAGCACCGCTTGGAGCGCTGTCTCGGTGCGGCTGATCGTGTCATTACGCTTGAAGCAGGCCGTGTCGCTCACGATGGCGACCCCAAATCGTTCTTGGAATGGTCGGCGCAACACGAGCCTACGCTGCAGACGCCGGGCGCGAAGCTGTTTGCCTTGGCGGGGCTGCAGCCCGCGCCGGTGGGTGTGAAGCAGGCACGGGCGAGTCTGCGCGCACACGGTTTGTTGGGAGAGGATGGCCATCCCGAGCCAGCCGGTGTAACCAAGGCGAAAGCACGTCGTCCACGCAAGGCGCCGAAAGCGTTGCGGATGAGTGGCGTGTGGCATGAGCTGCGTGATGGGCCGGCGATCCTGCGCGGCGTCGACCTCACGCTTGCACCCGGCGAGAGCGTCGCGCTGATGGGCCGCAACGGCGCTGGTAAGTCGACGCTTTTGCGCCACGCCGCAGGGCTGATGGAGCCCACGCGGGGGCGGGTCGAGCGCGCCGGGCGGGTCGCGCTGTTGCTGGCGAACCCGGGCGACTACCTGATCCACGAGCGCGTCGCCGAAGAGGCACCCGCGGAGGCGCTGGCGGCCGTAGGGCTGGCGGGGATGGCCGAGCGCAACCCGAAGGATCTGTCCGGGGGGGAGCGTCAGCGCTTGGCGCTAGCGATCGTCACTGGTGACGGTGAGGCACCGGCGTTGCTGGCGCTCGACGAGCCCACTCGTGGCATGGACCGCGAGGCGAAGGCCGAGCTGGCGCGGGATCTGCGGCGTCGCGCGGAGGAGGGCCAGGCTGTGATCGTCGCCACGCACGACCCTGAGTTTGCCGCCTCCTGCGCGGATCGCGCAGTGCTGCTCGCCGATGGGCGGGTGATCGCCGATGGCTCCGCGGCGGAGCTGCTCGCTGGTGGCTGGTACTTCGCGACCGAGACGGCCCGCATCCTCAGCGGCGCCGGCGGTGCGCTGCTGCCAGAGGACGGCGCGGAGCTTTTGCGGGCAAAAAGGGTCTTGGAGGTCGTGGCGTGAGCTGGCCGCTGGCATCGTTCCTGCTCGTCGGCGTGGTGCTGGTGCTCGGCTGGCTGGCCTATGAGCGCAGGCGGCCCTCGGCGCGGATGGTGGCGGTGGTGGGGACGCTGGCGGCCGTCGCCGCGTTGGGTCGCGACGCGTTCGTCGCTTTGCCGGACGTGAAGCCGATCACCGCGATGGCGCTCGTCGTTGGCTATGCCCTCGGTCCGCTCCCAGGCTTCACCGTCGGCGGGCTGGGGATGCTGATGTCGAATTTCCTGCTCGGCCAAGGTCCATACACCCCCTGGCAGATGGCGGCCTGGGGCAGCGTTGGCCTGTTCGGCGCGGCGCTCGGCCGGCTGAGCGGACGGCGTATGGGGCGCTTGCCGCTCGCGCTCGCCTGTGCGCTGGCAGCGCTTGGCGCGAAGGAGATCATGAACGTGTACACCTGGACGATCGGCGCCAGTCACACACCGGCCGCGCTGCTGGCGGTGGCGGGTACAGGGTTGCCATTCGATCTGACCGACATGGTCGCGAGCTTCTTGTTCGGCATGGCGTTCGGCCCCGAGCTGGCACGGCTGCTGGCACGGATGCGCGCACGCATGGACATAAAATGGGAACCCGCCCTTCCCAAGCCCTCCGCCACAGCCGGGGCGGCCGGGAGCGTTCCGGCGATCCTCTCGATCCTCGTGGCCGCTATGGCGCTCGCGTGGGGCGGCACAGCCGCGCGCGCGTTAGCCGCACCGGCCGTCAGGGCACACGCCGCGTCGCTCTCACCCGAGCTCTCCTTTTTGGCCTCAGCCCAGAACGCCGACGGCGGTTTCGGGGCCAGTAGGGGGCAGAGGACGAGTGAGCTGTACTCGGCATGGGTGGCGATGGGCCTGGCGGCAAGTGGCCACAACCCTCTGAGCGTGCGCCACGGCGGGCACTCGGTGCTCGACGCGTTGCGCGCAGAAGTCTCGACTCTGCAAGGCCTCGGCGACGCCGAGCGCACGATCCTGGCGGCGCGCGCATGCGGAGCCTCCGCGTACTCGTTCGCCGGGCGAAATCTCGTCGCCGAAGTACTGCGTGCGCGCGCGAGCGACAACTCGTTCAACCATCAGGTCAACCTCACCGCGTTCGCGATCTTCGCGCTGCGCGCGGCCGGTCATTCGCCTGGGTTTCGCGCAATCCGCGATGCGGCGGGCTGGATCGAGCGTCAGCAGAACGGAGACGGCGGCTTCGGCTTCGGCGGCCGCGGCTCATCCAGCGATGTCGACGACACCGGCGCAGCGCTGCAGGCGCTCGCGGACGCGGGCGCTCGCAACGGGCGTTCGCTGGGTGCCGCGGCCGGCTACCTGATCCGCTCCCAGAACTTGGACGGCGGCTTTCCGCAGCAGTACGGCGGCGAATCCAACGCCCAGTCGACCGCCTGGGCGATCCAGGGTCTGATCGCGGCCGGGCGAAACCTCGACGCGGTGCGACGCCGCAGCAGCCGCTCACCGGTCGGCTACTTGGAAAGCCTGCTCGCGCCCGGTGGCAGCATCCGCTATTCCCGCACCGGCGCGCAGACACCCGTGTGGGTGACTGCCCAGGCGCTGATCGCGCTGGCGGGCAAGACGTTCCCCGTCGGGCTGTGATCCGCTCAGCAACGCTTCAGCCCGCATTTAGCAGCGTCTCTACCCTGTAGAGACTATGGATGTGAGACCCAGGACGAGGCTTACAGAGCCGCCCAGCGCAGCTGGGGCGCTCCTCGTCGCCGGGCTGTGCGCGGCGGCGCTGATCCTGACATGGGTCGTGGCCGCGTTGGTGCCGGCAACGCACGTGAAGGACGCGGTTGCGCTGTACGACTTCACGCTGCTCGGTGGCCCGCGGCTAGACGATCTGGCCAACGCCCTGCTGCACTTACTGGATCCCCTGCTGTACACGCTCTGGGGGATCTTGCTCATGGCCATCGCGCTCAGGCGCCGCAGGCCGCGACTCGCGCTTGCCGTCGGACTCGTGCTGGGCCTCGCGCCCCTGACCGCGGAGACGCTCAAGCCATTGCTCGCGCATCCTCATGCGCGGATCGGTGGAAGTGAGATCACCGCAGCTTCGTGGCCGAGCGGTCACGCGACCGCGGCGACGGCGCTGGCTCTATGCGCGGTGCTCGTGGTCCCTCAGCGCCTGCGTCCCACCGTCGCCATGCTGGGCGCGATGTTCGTGGTAGGCGTGGGCTTCTCGCTGCTGCTGCTCGCCTGGCATCTGCCCAGCGATGTCGTGGGCGGCTATCTGGTGGGCACGTTGTGGACTGCGCTGGCCGTGGCTGGCCTGCGCACCACCGAGGCACGCTCCCGGTCACGCCGGTTGGGAAGTCGCGTTCGAGCCGTGGGCGCCGGGATCCCATAGAGACTCGGATCCCGTCCCGGACTCGGATCCCACGGCGCGGCTGAGGATGAACAGCAGGTCAGACAGTCTGTTCAGGTAGCGCACCACCTCGGGATTGCCGTCTCTCACAGCCAGCGCGCGGCGCTCGGCGCGGCGGCAGACGGTACGTGCCAGATGCAGATGCGCAGCGGCGGGATTCCCGCCGGGGATCACAAATGAGTGCAGCGGCGCGAGCTTGGAGTTGACCTCGTCGCACGCGCCCTCCAGCCACTCTGTGTATTGCTCACCGATACGCAGTCGCTCGCGGTCGTCGCTTGGAGGTACCGAGAGATCGGCGCCGAGATCGAGCAGATCGTTCTGTATACGCTCCAGCCACTGGCGCAAACGCGCCGGCAGCCCGTCCTGGGCGAGCGTCACGCCCAGGACGGCGTTGAGCTCATCGACGGTGCCATAGGCCTCCACCCGCGGATCGAGCTTCGACACTCGGCTCATGTCGCCGAGGTGTGTCTCACCGCCATCGCCGAGCTTGGTGTAGATGCGGGTCAGATTCACGGTCATGGCAT
>JBIOEX010000050.1:0-9195 GCA_044446485.1 Solirubrobacterales bacterium | reverse complement strand
CCTCCAGCACCCCCGCCGCCAGCCCCCGCCAGCCGGCGTGGATCGCCGCTACGGTGCCTTCGCAGGCGAGCGCGACCGGCTGGCAGTCGGCGGCCAGCACCATCGCCGCGAGCACCGGCACGGGCGTGGCCTGCCCGTCGGCGTCCTCCGGGCGACCGGTGGAGACGGGCGGGTCGGGCATCTCGCGCACGCGCCGCACGTGTGTGCCGTGAACTTGATAGCCGCGCACGAGGCCCTTGGCGCCGACGCGGGTGCAGATCTCCTCCCGGCGCCGGGCACCATGCTCGTGCTCCAGCCCGGAAACGCTCGACATGTTGCCGTCCGCGCGCTCGGTGAACAGCGCTCGCCCGCCGCCGGGCAACTCCACGTCGAGTTTCACGCTCCCGCCTCCATCGCCGCCGCCAGCTCCGCCCGCGGGCCGGGCTCCAGCTCGCCGTCGAGCCGGCGGGCGAGCGCGACCGCCAGGCGGCGTCCGAGCTCAGGCCCGGAGGGCACACCCGCCGCCAGCAGGTCGTCGCCGGTGATCGAGAGGTGCACGTGGCGCAGCGTGTCGAACCACAGCCGCGCCGTCTCGGCGGCGCCAGGCGGGCCTTGCGCGGCGGCGATCGCGATCGCCTCTGGTGTCTTGCCTGCGAGCGCCTCGTGCAGGAGCGAGGCGCTCGTGTCGCTCGCCAGCACATCGCCGATCTGGGGCGCCGCGCGGGCGCTCGACACGATCCGGTCGCGCTCGCCAGCCGAGAACTCGAATGTGTCGAGGATCGCCGGGTCCTCGCACAGGAGCGCCATCAGCAGCTCCCCCGGCCGGCCGTCGTCCGGCAGCAGCGCCAGCGCGTGGGCGGCGAGCTTTGCGGGGAGCGGCGTGTGGAGGCCGAGCCCGGGCAGGATGCCGAGCTCGTCCATCCGCTGCAGCGCCCCGAGCGCACTGTCTTCGGCCAGCCCAAGGCGTAGCTCAGCGCCTATGCGAGCACCCGAGACCGTGTCGAGTGCCTTATCGCCCAGCGCCCGCGCGGCCAGTGCTGCGGTGTGATCCTCGACCACGAAGCCGAGGCGCGTCTCATAACGGGCTAAGCGCAGCAGCCGTGTCGGATCGTCGATGAAGCTCGCGTCATGCAGTACACGCAACCGCCCGGCGGCGAGATCCTCGAGCGCACCGGGCGCTGCGTGCACCTCCCCGGCGCGCCCCGCGTCAATCCTAACGGCAATCCCGTTGACAGTAAAGTCACGCCGCAGCAGATCTTCGGCAACCGAGGCGGGCTCGACCACCGGCAGCCCGCCTGGGTGGGGATAGCGCTCCCGGCGCGCACGGGCAACGTCGATGCGCGCATCCTCCAGCGAGACACTGGCCGTCCCAAAGCGGTCGTGCGTGACTGCCTCGCCCCCCAGCGCGAGCAGCAGCGGCTCGATCTCCCCCTCGACAAGGACGTCGAGCTCACGCGGGCGCTCGCGGAGCAGCAAGTCACGGACCGCGCCGCCGACGAGATGCACGCCCTCATACGCGGCCGCGAGCAGAGCCTCGCCCCCGGGCTGCTCGCGAACCTGGTCAACCAGCGCGCACCGCAATGCCAGCCTCCGCTAGGTGCGCCTTGGCCTGCGCGATCGTGTACCGCCCATAGTGGAAAATCGAGGCGCACAGGGCGGCGTCGGCCCCCGCGCGCAGCGCCTGCACCAGGTGGTCGAGCTCGCCAGCGCCGCCAGAGGCGATCACGGGCACGCTGACAGCCTCACTGACGGCTTCGATCAGCGGCAGGTCGTAGCCGTCGTTGGTGCCGTCGCGGTCCATGCTCGTCAAGAGGATCTCCCCGACACCGCGCTCGACGCCCTCGCACGCCCACTCGACGACGTCGCGCCCCGTCGGCGTGCGCCCGCCCGCCAGGTATGCCTCCCACTTCGACGGGTGCTCGAGCCCGTCGCCCACGAACGGGTCGGCTTTGGCATCGATCGCTAGCACTACGCACTGCGAACCAAACACCTCGGCCAGCTCGTCGAGCAGTTCCGGCCGCTGCAATGCAGCCGAATTGATCGAGACCTTGTCGGCGCCCGCATCGAGCACCGCCTGGGCGTCCGCCACCGAGCGGATGCCACCGCCGATCGTGAACGGCACGAACACGTCGTCGGCCGTCGCGCGAGCCAGCTTGGCGATCGTGTCGCGCTTCTCGTGCGTGGCGGTGATGTCGAGGAAGACGAGCTCATCGGCGCCCTCTCGGTCATAGTGCGCCGCGAGCTCCACGGGGTCTCCGGCATCGCGGATGTCGAGGAATTCGACGCCCTTCACAACCCGCCCGGCATCGACGTCTAGACAGGGGATCACGCGCTTGTAGTGCACCCGCCCACCGTAGCGGCCGGGCCGTCAGCTACCGAGCGCGGCCTGGGCCTGCGCGACCGTGAAGCGCCGCTCGTACAGCGCCTTGCCGACGATCACCCCGTCAAGACTGTCGAGTTGCTGCTCCTCGCGCAGCCGCGCGAGCGTCTCCAAGTGGGCGAGCTCGCCGATACCACCGGAGAGAATCACGCTCCCATCGCCGACCGCACGAGCCGCCATCATGGCCTCGTCGTGGTTCGGCCCATCAAGCATCCCATCGTGGTCGATGTTTGTGAACACGAACCGCTTCACACCTTTGTCGCCCTCGCCCCAGCGTTCGATCGCTTCACGCGCAGGGACTTGCGTTGTTTCGAGCCAACCGTGCGTGGCGACGTACCCGTCACGCACGTCGATTGACACCAGCACGTTGTCGCGCCCATGCCTCTCTATCGCATGCCAGGGCAGCATGGGATTGGTGAAGATCGCAGTACCGAGGATTACCCGCGTTGCGCCAGCGTGGAAGGCCGCAGCGATGTCCTCCTCGGTGCGCAGCCCGCCGCCATATTGCACGGGCACGTCCAGCTCGTCCACAATCCGCTTCAGGTGCTCCAGGTTCACGGGTGCGCCAGTCTTCGCGCCGTCGAGATCGATCACGTGCAAATAACTTGCGCCCGCCTGAACCCAACCGCGCGCGGCATCCAGCGGATCCGTGTCGTAGACCTTCTTCGCGTCGAAGTCGCCCTTCACCAACCGCACCGCGCTGCCGTCCAAGATGTCGATCGCCGGATACAGGTTCACGCCGGGACCGCCGCGCGACCGCACAGCCGCGTGAAGTTCTGAAGCAACGCAAGTCCGTGCGTCGAGGACTTCTCCGGGTGCGACTGCGTGCCGAACACGTTCCCCCGACCCACGATCGCGGCGAACGGCTCGCCATAGTCGGCGCTCGCCAGCACCACGTCTTGATCGGCCGGGCGCACCGCGAAGCTGTGCACGTGGTACAGGTAGGCCGGGTCCGGCAGACCCTCGCTCAGCGGCGTATCCCGCAGCCAGCGCAGCTCGCTCCAGCCGATGTGCGGCAGCTTCAAGCCAGGGGCGTGCAGCCGGCGCACCGTTCCCGCCAGTAGTCCCAGCCCCTCAGCTCCGCCGTGCTCCTCGGAGGTCTCGAACAGCAATTGCATCCCCAAGCACAGCCCAAGCAGCGGCACGCCCGCGCCCGCGCGCTCCTGTAACAACTCGTCGAGTCCATCCGCGCGGATCGCCGCCATCGCGGCTGGGAAGGCGCCCACACCGGGGAGCACCAGCCCGTCCATCGCGCGCAGCCGCTCGGGATCACTGCTGAGCACCACACGCGCCCCCACGTGCTCGAGCGCCTTCTCCGCCGAACGGCGGTTGCCCATGCCGTAGTCGACTATTCCAATCCGCGGGTTCATGCCAGACACTCCCAGTCACATGGACACGCAGGGCAAGCTGGGCAAGGACGCAGGAAGCGAAGTGTGCTCTGCACACGAGCGACCGAGGACGCCGATCCAGCGCCGCCATGCGTGTTCATGTGAGCGTACCCTTGGTGCTGGGAACACCGGTCTCGGTGGGATCGATGCTCACCGCCTCGCGCAGCGCACGCGCGAAGGCCTTGAACGCGGCCTCGATCATGTGGTGCGCGTTACTGCCCGCCTGCACCCGCAGGTGCAGCGTCAGCTTCGCCGCGTTCGCCAGCGCCCGGAAGAACTCCTCTGTCAGCTCGTGCTCAAAGCCTCCCGTCGAGCCCTCCGGCAGTTGCGCCTGAAACAGGGTGAACGGGCGCCCGGAGATATCTATGGCGCAACTCGCACGCGCCTCGTCCATCGGCACAGTGGCAGCGCCGTAGCGTGTGATGCCCGTGCGATCGCCGAGCGCCTCATCGAGCGCCAGGCCGAGCACGATCGCCGTGTCCTCGGCCGTGTGGTGAGCGCCCGTTTGCAGGTCTCCCGTGACATTCACCTCGAGATCCATACGCCCGTGACGGGCGAGCAGGTCGAGCATGTGGTCGAGGAAGCCGACGCCGGTCGCCCTCCTACCGTTGCCCGCGCCTTCCAGCGTGAGGGTCAGACGGACGTCGGTCTCGGCGGTCTTGCGCTCGATCGTTGCCGTGCGGCGGCTCATGGCTCTCCATTCTCCCCTAAGCGGGCCTCCATCGACTCCGCGTGAACCTCAAACCCCTCGGCGCGCGCCACCGGCGCGCCCGCCCCGGCCAGCTTGGCTGCCGCCGGTCCAATTTTGACTTCGGGCATCCTGCGGCGAAAATGCCGTGCTGAGAGAGAAGAAGCAAACCGCGCCGCGCCGCTGGTGGGAAGCACGTGGTTGGAGCCCGCAACATAGTCGCCGAATGCAGTGGCGCTCTCCGCGCCCACGAACAGGCAACCCGCCGATTGCACCATCTGGGCCAGCGCCTCGACATCGGCGCCGATCAGCTGCAGGTGCTCTGGCGCAAACGCATTCGCGAGCTCAATCGCCTCACTGGCGCCGGTGACCTGCACCAGCGCAAACGCCGCGTCACCCACCGTGGGACGATCGAGGACCAAGCGCTGGAGGGTCGCCTCCAGCTCATCGCAGGCGACCGGCGAAGGCGAGGCGGCTACCACCAGGCTGCCCTCGCCGTGCTCGGCTTGGGCCAGCATGTCCAGTGCGGCAAGCCTGATGTCGCGCTCTGAAGCGTCCGTGCCGAGCGCGAGGAGCAGGTCGGAGGGACCGGCGAAACCGTCGATGCCGACCAGCGTGGAGAGCTGGTGCTTGGCCTCCTGCACGTACAGGTTTCCTGGGCCGGCGATCACGCCGACCCGCTCCACCGTCTTGGTGCCATAGGCAAGCGCGGCGATAGCCTGCGCGCCACCCATGCGGTACACGCGCTCCACTCCGCATAGCCGGCAGGTGCCGAGGATCGAGGGGTCGATCTGCCCGTCCGGACCCGGTGGCGAACATACGACGACGTCCAGCACACCCGCGGCCCGGGCCGTCACGACGCCCATCACCACCGTGCTCGGGTACGGCGCGCGCCCGCCAGGCACGTAGATGGCTGCCGCCTGCACCGGCACCTCTCGCAAAGTCACGCTGTGGCCCTGCGCCAGCTCGATGGCGACATCCTCGCTCACACCGGCCTGCGCTACAACCGCGACGTTCGCGATCGCGACCTGCAGCCCGGCCACCAGCTCCAGCGGCAGCTCCTTGATCGCCGCGTCCAGCTCCTCCGCCGGCACCACCAGATCTCTCGGCTCTCTGCCAGCGGTGTCGAAGCGGCGGGTGTACTCGCGCAGCGCGACGTCCCCTTCCGCCTGCACTGCACTCAGGATCTCTCCTACGTCCTGCGCCACCGAATCCCCATCCGCAACCAGCGCACGCAGGTGCGCGGCCGCTCCCTCAGGGCCACCGAGGCGCCGTAGATCCCCGGCGCCCAGGCGCTCGATCTTCATCTCAGGCTTTGCCCGCCGCCGGGAGGCCACGCAGCCGCTCCAGCAGCTCGTCGATCCGCGCCGCCTTCAGCTTGTGCGCGACGGGATTGGCGATCAGCCGGGCCGTGCACACCATCAGCTCCTCACGCACGACCAAGTTGTTCTCGCGCAGTGTCGTCCCAGTGGCCGTCAAGTCGATGATCGCCTCCACCATGCCCGTCAACGGCGCCAGCTCGACCGAGCCCTTGACCTCGACGATCTCGCCCTGGCGGCCCGTTTCCTCGAGATAGCGTGCGGCAATGCGCGGGTACTTCGTCGCGACGCGCATCACACCGAGACGGCGCAGCGACTCGAGCGCCGGGTCCGGACCGGCCTTGCTCGCGAGCACCATCGTGCAGCGGCCGAAGCCGAGATCGAGCAGCTCATACACGTCGCGCCCGGTTGATTGGGATGCCCCCCCACCGGAGTGCGCAAGCTGCTCCAGCAACACATCCTTGCCGGTCACGCCGATGTCGGCCGCGCCGGCCTCGACGTAGGTGGGGACATCTGAGGGGCGCATCGTGACGACGCCGATGTCCTCGAACAGGAGCTTGCGGTCATTCGTGCGCAGCTCGCCGGTGTCGATCCCGAGTGAGGAGAGCAACTCGACGGTGCCCTCGAACAGGGCGCCGCGCGGGACGGCGATCGTGAGGCCGTTGGCCGTGCTCATCGCAGCTCTCCGGTGCTCGCAACCGACCGCAGCTCCGCCAGCGCGCCCGTGCCGCGTTCCTCGCCAGCGAGCGCTTGGTGCAGCGAGTCGACATACAGGGCGAAGCCGACCGCCGGCAGGCTGCGCCCAAAGCGCCCGAGCAACTCGTCGTAGCGCCCGCCACCGCCGATCGGTGCGCCGAGCGCCGGGTCATAGACCTCGAACACAGCACCCGTGTAGTAGTCGATGTTGCGGACCAGGCCGAGGTCGAAGATCACGCGCGCGGCGACGCTCTCCTCGAGCAACTCGTACACACGGCGCATCCCCGTGACCGCCTCCACGGCGGGCGCTGGCACATCCGTCAAAAGCTCTGGCCCTCCGCGCCGCTGCGGCACCTCCAGCAGCAGCTCGGCGGCCTCCCCGGAGACGCCTGCCTCGTGCAGACGGTGCTCGAGGGCGACGAAATTGCGCCGTACGAGAGCCTCCAAGAGGCCGCCGCGGTGATCCTCGGAGACCTGCAGGCTCTCCATCAGAGCCGGGAACAGCGAGGCGTCGCCCACGCCGATGCGGAAGTCTTTGAGGCCAACGGCCTGCAGCGAGTCGCACAGCACCGTCAGCGCTTCCGCCGTCCCCTCCGGCGCGGGGGCGCCTATCAGCTCGATGCCCGCCTGCAGCATCTCGCGCAGCTGCCCGCGCTGCGGGCGCACGCCGCGGTAGGTGTGGGCGAAGTAGCAGAAGCGCAGCGGCACCTCGCTGTCTGCGTAACGCGTCGCCACGACACGCGCGATCGGCGCTGTCATGTCCGAGCGCAGCATCAGCACGGTTCCCGTCTCGTCGAACACGCGATAGGCGGGGCGCGCTTCGGCCATGTCCGCGCGGGCGAGCACCGACTCGTACTCGAGCGCGGGCGTATAGATCTCGCCGTATTTGTGACGGTCGAAGACGCCTCGCAGCGTGTCGGTGATGGCGCGCACCTCGCCCGTCTCCTGTGGCAACACATCGCGTGTGCCGCTGGGAATCGGATGGATCATGACGACCGAGACTACGCGTGAACGGGCTCGATCGCCACGCGCTCGATCCGCGCGCCCAGCTCGCGCAAACGCTCGTCGATGCGCTCGTACCCGCGATCGATCTGGCGGATGTTGCCGATCTCTGAGCGCCCGTCAGCGCAGAGCGCCGCCAGCAGCATCGCCATGCCAGCGCGGATGTCCGGCGACTCCACGCGCTCGCCGCGCAGCCTGCGCGGGCCGGTGACAATCGCGCGGTGCGGATCGCACATCACGATGTCCGCGCCCATCAGGATCAGCTTGTCGGTGAAGATCAAGCGGTTCTCGAACATCCACTCGTGCACGAGGATCGACCCCTCCGCCTGCGTTGCCAGAGCCACCGCGATCGACGTCAGGTCGGCCGGGAACGCCGGCCACGGGCCATCCTGGATCTTTGACTTGTACTCCCCCACGTCCGCTTGTGCCACGAGCTTCTGGCCACCAGGCACGAGCACATCGTTGCCGTCGAGCTCTGTTTTGAGGCCGAGGCGCTCGAATACCAGCCTGATCATGCGCAGGTCCCCAGGCACCGTGTCCTTGATCCGCAGCTCGCCGCCGGTTACCCCGGCCAGCGCGATGAAGCTGCCGATCTCGATGTGGTCGGGCGCGACATCGTGTTCACAGCCGCGCAGGCGCCCAGCGCCGTTGACGGTGATCAGGTTCGAGCCGATCCCCTGGATGTCGGCACCCATCTTCACGAGCATGCGGGCCAGGTCCTGGACGTGCGGCTCTGAGGCAGCGTTACCGATCACCGTCGTGCCTGGCGTGAGCGCGGCGGCCATCAGCACGTTCTCGGTCGCCATCACCGACGGCTCATCCATGAACACATCGGTCGAGCGCAGCCCGTGGGGCGCGTCCAGCACGATCTCGCCGTTGCACTCGACGTTCGCGCCCATCGCCCGGAAGGCGTCCAGGTGCGGATCGAGTCGCCTGCGCCCGATCACATCGCCACCGGGCGGCGGCATCACCGCGCGCCCGAAGCGCGCGAGCAGCGGCCCGGCGAGCAGGAACGAGGCACGAATCAACTCGGCGAGCTCCTGCTCGACCTCGACCTCATGCGCCGAGGCGGCGCACAGCACCACTTCGTTGGCCCCACGCCAGCTCACCTCCACACCGACCGCGGCCAGGATGTCCAGCATCGCATCGACATCACGAATCCGCGGAACGTTGCGCACCACCACCTCGTCCTCGGTAAGGAGAGCGCTGGCGAGGATCGGCAGTGCCCCGTTCTTGTTCCCGGCCGGGACCATCGTGCCGGAAAGCGGGACCCCGCCTTCGATTACGAACTTCTCCATTTGTCCTCTTCTGCGCGGCCTTCTGCCCCCTGCAGGGGCGCTCGTGTGGCGCGGGGCAAGCGTAACAGCCATCTCCCTGCACAGTTCGCGGCCCCCGCACGCTACCCTGCTTGGCGCCTGGATCACCCGGCGAGCTGCTCGCAGGCGGGCACAGGATGCAACTTTCCTTGCATCCTCTCAGCCAAATCTTGGCTCTATGACGCCATTTTCGAAGCTAACATAGAACACGTACACATGTTCGTGTTCTATCCGTCCGCCTGGCTTCCTATCTTACGAACAGATGTTCGGATCATCGAGAACCAGGCCTCTCGCGCAGCGTGCGCTCGACGCCCTCCGTCTCACCCGCTCGTTCCTCATGCTCGAGGACGACTACGCCGTCGACTGGGAGGTCGACTGGAGCGAGCTTAGTGACGGATCACATCCGCATCGAGTGCCGCTGCGCCGG
>JBIOEX010000049.1:0-10208 GCA_044446485.1 Solirubrobacterales bacterium | reverse complement strand
GTCCGGCTCAGCGGGGGGCGCTGCGCTCGTTCACCGAGCTGCGTACGGGCGACATCGTCGTGCACGAGGACCACGGCGTGGCGCGCTTCGCCGGCTTCGAGACGCGCACGGTCGCGAACGTCACGCGCGACTACCTGTACCTCGAATACCAGGGCGACGACAAGGTGTTCGTCCCCACCGACCAGCTCGCCAAGATCTCCCGCTACGTCGGTGCCGGTGCCGAGCATCCACCACTAAGCAAGCTCGGGGGCACTCGCTGGGACACCATGAAGGCCCGGGCACGGCGCGCCGCACAGGAGCTGGCGGGCGAGCTGTTGAGCCTGTACGCCGAGCGCCGCCGGCGGACCGGGCATGCGTTCGAGGCGGACTCCGATTGGCAGCGGGAGTTCGAGGCGCGTTTCCCCTACACGGAGACCCCCGACCAGCGTGAGGCGATCGAGCTGGTGAAGACGGACATGGAAGAGCCGCGCCCGATGGACCGGCTGATCTGCGGCGACGTGGGCTACGGCAAGACCGAGGTGGCTCTGCGCGCGGCCTTCAAGGCGGCGAACGAGGGCAAGCAGGTGCTGATGCTGGTGCCGACGACGATCCTCGCTCAGCAGCACTACGGCACGTTCGCCGAGCGGCTCGCCGACTACCCGTTTACGCTCGAGCACGTCTCGCGGTTTCGCTCTCAGACCGAGCAGAAAGCAGCGATCAAGGGCTTTGCCGAAGGAAGGGTGGACATCCTGATCGGCACCCACCGGGTGCTCTCGCGCGACGTTCGCGCCAAGGATCTGGGGTTGCTGATCGTCGACGAGGAGCAGCGCTTCGGGGTCAAGCAGAAGGAGCTGTTGCGCCAGCTGAAGCTGAAGGTCGACGTGATCTCGATGTCGGCCACGCCGATCCCGCGCACGCTGCAGATGTCACTGGCGGGGCTGCGCAACATCTCCGTGATCGAGACGCCCCCTGAGGGCCGCCGGCCGGTGAAGACGTATGTGGGGGAGTACGAGGAGGAGCTAGTCAGGAAAGCGATCATGCGCGAGCACGAGCGTGACGGGCAGGCGTTCTTCCTGCACAACCGTGTCGAGACGATTGACGAGACGGCCGAGCGGCTGCGGGCGCTGTGTCCGGGCGTGCGCTTCGCCGTCGCCCACGGCCAGATGGGTGAGGGTGAGCTCGAGGAGGTGATGATGGACTACCTGCGCGGCGGCGCCGACGTGCTGGTGTGCACGTCGATCATCGAGTCGGGGATCGATATCCCCCAAGCGAACACGCTGATCGTGGAGCATGCGGACGCGTTTGGACTGGCGCAGCTGTACCAAATCCGCGGGCGCGTGGGACGCAGCCGCGAGCGCGCGTACGCCTACCTGCTGTACGACTCCGCGGCGGCGCTCACGCTCGAGGCAGCGCAGCGCCTGGCGGCACTGTCGGACTACACCGAGCTCGGCGCGGGCTTCAAGATCGCGATGCGCGACCTGGAGATCCGCGGTGCAGGCAACCTGCTGGGCGACGAGCAGTCCGGGCACGTGGCGGCGCTGGGGTTCGAGCTGTACATGCAGATGCTCGACGAAGCGGTCGCATCCGCGGATGGGGACCGGTCCGCCGGCGAGGAGCTGGCGGAGCCTGTGCGCCTGGATGTGAACGTCGACGCCTATGTGCCCAGCGATTACGTTCCATACGAGCAGGCGAAGATCGAGGTGCACCGCCGCGTGGCGGGGGCGTTTGAGGTGGCTGACGTGGAGGGGTTGCGGGAGGAGCTCGAGGACCGCTTCGGGCCGGTGCCAGAGCCGCTTGGAAACCTGCTGGCTTTGCAGCGCGCGCGCATCAAGTTCGGCCAGGCGGGTGTGCGGACTGTCAGCTTCCGGGGGGATCGTCTGGCAGTGACGCCCGTCGAGCTCGACTCGGTGCGCGCGAAGCGACTGCGCCATGAGTTGCCTGAGGCGCTGTACGAATCCGGACGCTCACAGGTCTCGGTGAGGGTGCCGAAGGAGGGCAAGGAACGGTTCCCGGCCGTGGTCAGGGCTGCCGACGTACTCCTGGCGATCAGCCGCGAGGCCGCTTAAGCTGCCTTTAGGTATTCGTTAAGCACGGCTTCGGATGTTTCCGCTAGAGTGCCCGCGTCGTGTCCAAGGCCTTTCGAATTATCCCGGCGCTAGGCGCCGTTTTGTTTGCCCTCGTGGGTCTGTCCGCGTGTGGCGGCGGCATACCCGGCAACTCCGTCGTTGCGGTCAACGGCAAGGGAGTCACCAAGACCGCGTTCAACCACTGGATGAGCGTCGCCGGAGCCTCGAGCGCGACGACCCCGGGTTCCAAGCCGGTAATCCCGGACCCGCCGAAGTACACCGCCTGCATTGCGCACGAGAAATCGGTCGCGCCCAAGCCGGCCAAGGGTCAGGCGGCGCCCACCGAAGCAACGCTGAAGACGCAGTGCGAAACGCAGTACAAAGCGCTGCAGCAGGAGGTGCTCGGTTTCCTGGTCTCCTCCGAATGGGTGCTCGGCGAAGCGAGCTCGCTGGGCGTGAACATCTCTGACAAGGAAGTCAAGAAAGAATTCGAAAAAATCAAGAAGACGCAGTTTCCGAAAGCCGCGGAATTCGAAAAATTCCTGGCGACCTCGGGCCAGAGCGTCTCGGACCTGCTGCTCCGTGTGAAGTTGAACCTGCTCTCACAGAGGATTCAGAAGAAGGTCGCGAAAGGCAAAGGCGCTCCCAGCAAGGCCGAAATCGCGAAGTACTACAAAGAAAACCAGTCGCGCTACGGAACGCCGGAAAAGCGCGCGGTGGAGATCATCCTCACCAAAACCGAAGCGGCGGCTAAGAGCGCCAAGAAGGAAGTCGAATCAGGCAAGAGCTTCGCGAGCGTCGCCAAGAAGGTTTCGATCGACCCGACGAGCAAGGCCAGCGGCGGATTGCTGAAGGAAGTGGCCAAAGGCCAGGAGGAGAAATCGCTCGACGCTGCGATCTTCTCCGCCAAACCGAACGTGTTGAGCGGTCCCGTGAAGACTCCGTTCGGCTACTACGTCTTCGAGGTCAAAAGCAGCACGCCCGGCAGTCAGCAGACGCTGGCGCAGGTCGAACCGGCGATCAAGCAGCAGTTGACTGCCACTCAGCAACAGACGGCGCTTAGCACCTTCGTCAAGAACTTCAAAAAGAAGTGGAAGGCGAAAACGGACTGCCGCGCTGCCTACGTGGTCGCCGACTGCAAGCAGTACAAAGAACCGAAGACGCCGGCGGGGCTCTCCACTGGTGCTGGTACGGCAACACCGCAGACGAGTACACCGCCGCAGACCACCAAAGTACCCGTCACGCCGGCCAAAAAATAGGTCGGGTCCGGGTCGTGCCGGTGACTGAAGGGCCGGTCGCATGAGCCAGATCGAGCGGGTCCACGCCCGCCAGATCCTCGACAGCCGCGGTAACCCCACGATCGAGGTCGAGATCGGCCTACGCTCTGGCGCCCACGGTCACGCGGCGGTGCCCTCGGGGGCTTCGACGGGCGAGTTCGAGGCGAAGGAGTTGCGAGACGGCGGGGAGCGCTGGCAGGGAAAGGGCGTGACCCGGGCGGTGGCGAACGCGAATGGCGAGATCGCGCGGGCGGTCATCGGCATGGATGCCTCAGACCAGCGTGGCCTCGACGAGGCTCTGGTCGAGCTCGACGGGACTCCGGACAAGTCACGGCTGGGCGCCAATGCGATCTTGGGCGTGTCGCTGGCGGTGGCGCACGCCCAGGCGGCCGAGGAGGGCCTGGCGCTGTGGCGCTATTTGGGCGGCGAGTCGGCGCGGGTGCTGCCGGTGCCGATGATGAACGTGCTCAACGGCGGGGCGCACGCCGACAACAAAGTCGATTTCCAGGAGTTCATGGTGGTGCCACTCGGCGCTCAGAGCTTCTCTGAGGGGCTGCGGATGGGCACCGAGGTCTTCCACGCCCTGAAGGGCACCTTACGCGAGCGGGGACTGGGCACCACCGTGGGCGACGAGGGGGGCTTTGCCCCGGACCTGGCGTCCAACGAGGACGCGCTGAAGATGCTTGTGGCGGGCATCGAGGCGGCGGGGCACACTCCGGGCGAGAATGTGGCGATCGCGCTTGACCCGGCTGCGAGCGAGCTCTATCGCGACGGCGCATATGTGCTCGAGCACGAGGGACGCACGCTAAGCGCCGGCGAAATGTCCGATTACTGGGCCGATCTCGCCTCGCGCTACCCGATCGTCTCGATCGAGGATGGGATGGATGAGGAGGACTGGGACGGGTGGAAGGCTCTCACCGAGCGCCTGGGGAGCTCGGTGCAGTTGGTGGGGGACGACCTGTTCGTGACCAACACCGAGCGCCTGCAGCGCGGCATCGAGCAGGGTGTGGCGAACTCGATCCTGATCAAGGTCAACCAGATCGGAACGCTGAGCGAGACCCTGCAAGCGATCGCGATGGCCCGTGAGGCCGGCTACACCGCGGTGATGAGCCATCGCTCTGGTGAGACAGAGGATGTGACGATCGCCGACCTCGCAGTGGCCACCGGCTGCGGGCAGATCAAGACCGGCGCGCCGTCGCGCTCGGACAGGGTGGCGAAGTACAACCAGCTGTTGCGGATCGAGGAGCAGCTGGGGTCCGATGCGCAGTTCCCCGGGCGCTCGGTTTTTCGCCGCTGAGGCAAGAAGGAAGCGAGCGCAAGAGGGCGAATGCGAGAGGGATGCCCTCCGCGTCACACTCGGCTCGCCGCACTTCGGCCAGCCGTGCGGCACGACCCGCCCCGGCGCGCGTCCGCTGGGACCGGATGGGCCGCGTAGCGATGCTCGGCGTGCTGGTGATCCTGGCCTACCTGTACCTGAGCGCTGGAGTTCATCTTCTGAGCACGTGGCTGCAGGCGCGCGACGTGAGCGCGAAGGTAGCCACTATGCAGCGCGAAAACACGAAGCTTCGGCGCCAGCACGAAGCGCTGGGCAGGCTCGCGACGGTCGAAGCGCAGGCGCGAGCACTGGGCATGATGAAGCACGGCGAGCAGCCGTACATCATCAGCAACCTGCCCAAGAACTGATTCGACCGCGCGGGCGCGAGGCGCGAGGGCGCTAACCTCGGCGCGGGTGTCCTTCGAGAACGCGATCTACCAGTGGCAGCAGGGCGAGCGTCGCCTGCGCGCCGCGCCGGCGCCGCGCCGGGCGCAGCTGGAGCGGGTCACCGAGACATTGGTCGCGGAGCTGCGCAGGCGCCTGGGGGGCCGGTTCTCGGCGGAGGAGCTCGTGGAGCTGTATGGGCGCGGCACCGCCTGGTGCTTGCAGACGGCAATGAAGGCGGCCCCGGATGATCCCTGGGCGTGGGACTCTGCGATCGTCGTCGATGCCGCCTTCGGCAGATACCTGCGCGAGGCCGCCGACTATGCCGGGGGGCGCCGGGAGGTCAAGACCGCTTAGTCGTCGTCGGAGCCGGTGCCCGTGCGGCGAATAACTATCCGGTCTTCCTCGACAAGGACCTCGACGGGCCGGTGGCCGGCCCAGTGCTCGGCGTAGATCGGGTTGTCCTGGACGGCGGGGTCGAGCCACAGGCCGTAGCCCTCCTCGCCGTGGTCGAAGGTGCCCTCGAGGGGACCGGCGTTGTTGCGCGCGGTGCGCCGGCCGCGACCCCCGCGACGGCTGCGCCGGCGCGGTGAGGCGTCTTGCTGGCCGGTCTCGGACTCCTCATCGTCCTCGTCCTCGTCCTGCTCCGGTGGAGCTTCTGCCTGGATGCGGGCGGCCTCGATCTCGGCTGCTTCGAGCTCGGCGGCAATCAGCGCGTCGTCCTCGGCACGGAGGTCGATCTCCTCGTAATCGGCTCCTGGCGCTCCCGCGGCGGCCTCCTCGTCGCCTGAGAGCTCGTTCTGGCGCTTGAATAGCTCGATGTCCCGCACGCTGACCTCGAGCTGGTGGGCGACCCAGGCGTCGGTGCGGCCTTGCCGTACCCAGAGGCGGATCTGATTCAAATGTGGGCGCAGAGATCTACGAGCCATGGACGGTTCGGGAGACTAGCGCATAGCGGCCGGAGCACGCCGGGGTCGCGTTCTCCCGGCCCTCAGACTATGCTTGGCCCATCGGCTGCGGGGGCAAGCAAGCCGGTTGCCTGTAGGCAAAGAGGAAGGTGCACCGAATGCTGGTCCTGACCCGCAAGTCCAACCAGAGCATCATGATCGGGGACGATGTCGAGGTGTCGGTCCTGTCCGTGATGGGCGACAAGGTGCGCATCGGTATCCAGGCCCCGCAGGAGGTCCCGGTATTCCGCACAGAGATCTACTTGGAGATCCACCGCAAGGATGGGGAGGGCGCCGCCGAGCAGGACGTTCGCGGTGAGGTGAGCGAGGCGCTGCGGGATTTGAGCGACGGCTCTCAGCCCAACAACAAATAAAGCGTGCGGAACATGATCACGGTGACAATCACCGCGGTCGCGATCAGCGTGAGCACGAGCAGCACGAAGCGAACTGAACCGCGCTTATGACGCCGCTCCACCGCGCGCTTGAGCGCGCGCTGCTCGGTCGTGCGCCGCAGCGAGGCGCGACGGCGACGCTCGAGCGATATCTCTTTGGCGAACGCCCGCTCCAGCTCGCCAAGGCTTTGTTTCATTCTCACGATGTCTTGGCGCGCTCGTAGACGGCGACGAAGCGGAGATAGTTCTCGGCGATCTTGCGAGCGCCGGCGGCGCGGTCGATCTTGCCATCGACGTAGGCCTTCAGCGGCTCCCACCAGATCGAGCGCCCGATCGCGAAGCCCACGAAGCCATCGACGGGTGCGGCCTGCGTGAGCCAGTGGTCAACCTTCGCGTCATCGGCGCCCCGGCCGAGGACGACGCAGACCACTCCATCGCGCCCACCGCCACGCGCTTGGGTGACGAGCATCTCGCAGTCGGAGCGCTCATCGACCCCCTCGATCTTCCAGATGTCCACCTCGATGCCCGCATCCTGGATCTCGGCGATCGCACGGCGCATCAGCGCGGGACGCAGCTCTGAGTCATAGCGCTCTGAGTCGCCGCCCACGGCCTGCAGCTGGGTCTCCTCCGCGGGCACGAGCAGCTCGAACAGGAACTTGCGCTCGTGCTCTGAGAGCCAGTCGCTCAGGCGCCCCAGCTTGGCCAGCTGCTCGCGGTTTTCGCTGGCGTTGCCCTCGGGGTTGTAACGGACGAGGACCTTCGTGAAGTCGGGGCCGAACTTGAGGATGTGCTCGCCGAAATCCCCGCCGTACTGGAAGTCGAACATGTTCTGGCCTGAGCGCTCGGCGGGCATCGCCAGCTTTAGACCCTGTGCGCGCGCTTCCTCGGGCACAGTGCCGCCGAACTGCTCGTCGACTAGCACGCCGGTAACTGAGGGATCGGCGCCGGCCGTGACCGCTTGCTGAAGTCCCTCGAAGATCAGATGCTTGGCGTCGGCGATCATCGCCGTCTGCTCGGGATCGGGGTCGCCCTCGATGCCAAAGAACTTCTTTTGGAAGGACCCCCGGTGGTCGAACGCGAGGATGTAGAGCTTCCCGTCGTAGCCTGGTTTCATCGCTTGAGTATTTCAGAGGCGTTCGGACCGGGCTTGATCGGCACTTAGAATGAGTTGACGATGTCTTCTGCTCCCGATCTGTTCGTGGTGTGCAAGCAGTGCGGATCGGAGGTCAGTCCGTACATCACGGAGTGTCCTTACTGCGGCCACCGCCTCCGCCGCCGCGCGCCTGAGCTGCCGCGCGAGAAGGACGCGAGCGCTCAGCGGCGCTTGCGAGGACCGCGCCTGCCGCGCCTGAATCGTCCCCGCGTACGCCGCGCGGCGAGCTCGCGGGCCGGCTCGCCGCCTTATGTGACGATCGCGCTCGTGGCGATTAGCTGCGCGGCATGGGTTGCGTTCCACGCCAAACCGGACCTCTATTTCCACGTGGCGATGGTGGGTCCTATCAACGGGGAATGGTGGAAGCTCTTCACCACCCAGTTCGCCTATCTGAACGGGCTGTATGCGTTCCTCACGCTGCTGGCTGTCGCGATCTTCGGCTGGCTGCTCGAGCGTCGCCGTGGGCCGGCCGTGGCGCTCGCGGTGTTCCTTGGGGCCGGAGCGGCCGGGGCGCTGGTGGCGAGCGCCGTCTACGCCGAGCCGATCGTGGGCGGTGGCAACGCAGCAGCTCTGGGCCTGCTGGGCGTCTGGGTGATTCCGGACTTCAGAGACGCGCGTGCGGGCCACTACTACGAGGGTGACCTGCTCGGCGCGGGAGTGCTGGCGGCTCTGCTGCTGGCAATCCCGTTTGCGCTTGTGCTTCCCGAGGCAAGCTGGCTGGCGGGCGTGGTGGGCGGGGTGATCGGGCTGGTGCTGGGGCTCGGCATGTACCGCTCAGATCCCGCGGAGGCCTAAGACGGAACGCTCCTATGATGGGGGCTCACGGAAACGGCGAAGAAGAGGAGCAGCGAAGATGGAGATCCGCTTCCTGGGCCACTCGGCCTTCGAGCTGACCGACGGAGATACGACGGTGCTGATTGACCCATTTCTCACGGGCAATCCGAAGGCGGCGGCCACAGCCGATGAGGTGAGCGCGGACGCGATCCTGCTGACGCACGGCCACGCCGACCATCTCGGAGATACGGTGGCGATTGCCAAGCGCACCGGCGCGGAGGTGGTTGCGATCGTGGAGATCGCTAATGAGCTCTCTGAGGAGGGCCTGGAGAAGGTCCACGACCCCAACCTCGGGGGAACCGTCGAGCTCGGCTGGGGCTCGGTGAAGCTGGTGCCGGCTTGGCACACCTCGACGACTCCCAAGGGTGCCGTGAATACCCCGGCCGGCCTGATCGTGAACTTCGCCGGTAAGACCATCTATCACTTGGGTGACACCGCTCTGTTCTCCGACCTGGAGCTGATCGCAAGGCGCGCAGGTGAGATCGACCTTGCGCTGATCTGCGTGGGCGGCCACTACACAATGGACCGCTTCGATGCGGTGCAGGCGGCGAAGCTGATCGGTGCGCGCGAGGTGATCCCGTGCCACTACGACACCTTCCCGGCGATCGAGACCGACGTGCAGGCGTTCAAGGCCGATGTAGAGGCGGACTCCTCCTCGCATGTGGTGGTGCTCGAGCCGGGCGAGAGTCACTCGCCATGACGATGACCAACGCCGTCGTACTGATCGAGGCCGAGCGCGACGCGCTCTCGAGCTTGGGAAGCGCGCTGGCGGACGTGGAGGGCGTGGCGGAGGCCTATTCGGTGACGGGTGAGTGGGATTTCGTCGCGATCGTGCGCGTTGCCGACCACGAGCAGCTGGCGGATGTGGTGACCGCAGAGATTGGCGGTCTGGCGGGCGTCACGCGCACCCAGACGATGGTCGCGTTCGCGGCTTTCTCGCGCCACGATCTCGAGTCGCTGTTCTCCATCGGCGAATAGGGCGGCGGGGTAGTGACGACGGTGCCTTTGAAGCCGCAGTACGGGCCGACCCTTGGGCAGCTGCTGGCGCCGCGCTGGCATGCGGCGGGGAGGATGGCGCGAGGAACGGTGATCGCGGCGGGCAGCGGACTTGCGGTACTAGCGGTCGCCGTCGTTCTCACGCTCTTGCCCGCCACATTTTCTCACGGCGGCGCGGCGCCGTTTGGCTTTAGCTACCGCGGCCTCTACCGGACGGCCGCGGCGCCCGGTGAGCTCGTGCGGATCGAGCGCCGCTCGCCGGGCGGTGAGCTGGAGGACTCCTTCGCGGTGGCGCCACTGCGGCTGCCGCTCTACGTGGGTAGCGTGAGCGGCGAGCTGCCCCTGTATGCGAGCGGCTACATCAATGAGCTGAGCAGGAAGTACAGCGGCTTCTTACTGCGTGGTGAAGGCAAGACGCGTGTGAATACGGTCCCCGCTTACAACGTGCTCTACACCGTGTTGATCAAAGGCCGCAGGTTGTACGGGCGCGACGTGCTGCTGCTGCCAGAACGCCCGGGGGCGCGCGATGGGGTGGCGATCGAGATGCTGAGTACGACGACGAGCGTGAAGAAGATCCGAACGCCGCTTGAAGTTGGGGTCACCGGCGTGCTGGAAGAGCCGCTGAAGACCTTTACTCTCGGCTAGCCGCCTGCTGGAGGACCGGGGGTGCCCCCGTTTGGTTCGACGGGCGGCGCCGGCGGAGCGGGCACTTCGCCGGTGGTGGTGGGCGCGCGGACGGTTGCCCGCGGGGGGCCGCGGACGTGGGTTACTCGCGGTCGCGGGCTCTCTCCCGCACGGCCCCGCCACTTTTTCACCGGGGGGGGCGGCGCCGTTGGGCTTCCGGCCCCGCGCCCGTCCGGTAGAG
>JBIOEX010000048.1:0-12517 GCA_044446485.1 Solirubrobacterales bacterium | reverse complement strand
GCGGGCGGCGAGGCCGGGGGGCCGACGGGCGCCAGCGACGCTTTGTGCTTCAGCGTCGTCTTGTGGTGCTTGTGGTGGTGCTTAGGCTTGCGGTGCTTGCGCTTGTGGTGCTTGGCGTGCTTCTTGTGATGCTTCTCTGCGCGCGAGCGTGCGCCTTGTCCGGCGCGTTTGCCCAGTCTGGGGCGCGTCTTCATCGATCCGGCGCCGTCTTTGCGCGCAGGCAGGCATGGCGCCAATGGACCATGCGCCGCACGTCGGCCGTGGTCGCAGCGTGCTCGACGCCAGTAGGGACTTATCGACGGATGTCGTATCCAGCCGGCGGAGGCCCGGTGGTTACCCCGGCTCGTTCTGAAGCGAGCGCCACAGGTAGCGGCAGGCCAGGGTGCGGTGTGGTCGCCACGGCTCGGCGATCTTCTCCATCGCGATCGGGTCGGGCAGTGAGTCCAGCCCGTAGGCACGTTCGATCGCGCGGCGGATGCCGAGGTCGCCGGTGGGCAGCACATCGGGGCGCTCCAAGTGGAACATCAGGAACATCTGCGCACTCCACTCCCCGAGGCCCTTGACAGCCGTGAGCTCCGCGATCACCGTTTCGTCGTCGAGCTCGTTCAGTCGCTCCAGTTCCAGTTCGCCCGAGAGCGTGTGCTCGGCTAGTGACCTCAGGTAGCTCACCTTCGCGCGTGAGAGCCCGGCGGCGGCGCGCAGCTCTTCGGGCTCGTCGTCGAGGATCTCCTGCGGCGTCGGCGGCTGGTCTCCAAAGCGCGCCGTCAGGCGTCCGTAGATCGCGCGGGCGGCGAGCACCGACAGTTGCTGACCCGCGATCGTGCGCACCAGCGCTCCGTAGTGGTCTTCCTTGTCCGGGCGCCCGTTGCTGACGCTTGGCAGCTTTCCCACTGCGGCGATCAGCTCCGCCATGACCGGGTCGCTCCGGCGTAGCTGGGCGAGGCCGCGATTAGACAGCGGAAGCTGCCTCGAAGGAGACCGGCTCGCCGTCGAGCGCGTTCAGCGCACGGCCCACGGACATCGCCAGGCAGGTGAAGCTGGGTGTGTCGCGCACGGTGTACGCAGAGGCCTCGGTGCTGCGCAGGCGCTGGACCAGATCGAGGAACGTGCCCACGTCATCGGTGTCGAACGCGACCACGAACTCCTGGTCGTCCAGCCCGAACGAGTACGTCGTGTGGTTGTCCACCCCCGGATATTCACGCCCGACCTCGATATGTCCCTGCATGATCCGCCAGCGCTCATCGGCTGGAAGCGCATACCACGCGCGCGACTTGACGAATGGATAGACGAACACGTACTTCCCGCGAAAGCCTCGTGGCGTCGTGCGCTCGTCTTCGGAGTACTCCGAGCTCTTGCGCATCCCGAGGAAGGAGTAAGGGATCTCCGCCCACTTCATCAGCCCGCTCTGTCCCAGCACGACGTGCAGCTCGTGGATCCGGTCGAGGTTCTCCGCCTCTGAGATCAGCAATAGCTCGGCGTCGCCGCGCGTGCCAACCAGCGAGAAAGCCTGCAGCATGTGGCCGTCGGCAAAGTCCTCGCACGCGGCGTTGAACTCGCGCTTGTCCTGCTCGCGCTGCTCGTCGTCGAGCCGGCGCCAGGCGGGGTCCATCTTCAGGAACGTGTACTTCACGAAGTGCCGCGTGCTCATAGCATGACCAAAGATAGAGGGCCCGGCTCCGTCGGCCTCCGGCCAACCGCGCCACCCTACGACAAAAAACAGAGGGGCCCGGCTCGCCGGCCCTTCGGCCGGCTGCGCCACCCTCTAGAGAGGCTACAGTTGAGTTGTGCGGATCGCGCTGCTGTCGCCGTATTCGTGGACGTACCCCGGTGGTGTGACGCGCCATATCGAGGCGCTCGCCGCTGAGCTGACCGCGCTCGGCCACGACGCTCGTATCCTCGCTCCGTTCGACCCCGATGACGCGCTCTCGCGGCGACTGCACCGGGGCGCACGTCCCCAGCGCCTTGAGGAGCCCGAGCAGTTCGTCGCGCTCGGACGGACAGCCGGCTTTCCCGCCAATGGCGCCGTCTCGAACCTCGTGCCCATCCCTCCCGGGGTGCTGGCAATGCGCCGCGAGCTGCGCAACGGCTCCTATGACGTGCTGCACATCCACGAGCCGGTCGTGCCGCTGCTCGGCTGGGACGCCCTCTGTTCCACTGCGCCGGAGCTGCCGCTCGTCGGCACGTTCCACACCTATTCGGAGAATGCACTAACGAACGGGATCGCGAACCTGCTCGGTGCCAGGCGGCGGATGAACCACCTGCACGTCCGTATCGCTGTCTCCGAGGCCGCCGCCTGGACCGCGCGACGCTTCTACGGTGGGCGCTACCGGATCGTGCCTAACGGCGTTCATCTCGGTGCAGCTGAGCAGTTTGATGCGCTGGACGAGCCCGATGGTCCGCTGCGGATCCTGTTCATCGGCCAGGCCGTCGAACGCAAGGGCCTGCCGGTTTTGCTGCGTGCGTTCGAGGCGCTGCGTGAGCAGGTCCCCGCGACGCTCACGCTCGTCGGGGCTTCCCAGGACGAGGTCGCGCACATGATGCTCGACGACCGCGGCGTGCATGCGCTCGGCAAGGTCTCAGAGTCCCGCAAGCTGGCCGAGCTCGCCCGGGCCGAGGTGCTGTGCGCGCCGTCGCTGCATGGCGAGAGCTTCGGCATGGTCCTCACCGAGGCGCTCGCCGCCTGCACGCCCGTCGTGGCCTCTGACATCCCCGGCTACCGCGATGTCGTGCGCGACGGGATCGAGGGTGTGCTCACGCCTCCCGGCGATGCGCTCGCGCTGGCCGAGGCGCTGCGTTCGCTCGCGCTCGATGCCGGCACCCGGATGAGGATGGCCACCGAAGCGCGTGCGCGAGCCGGGCGCTTCTCCTGGCCGCACGTCGCCGCCGAGGTGCTCGACTGCTACGAGCAGGCTTTGTCGGTCGGTCGTCCCGCGACGCGCGCCGCCCGGGTCGGGGTGCGCTTCGGCTTGGTTCCCGCCGATCTGCTGCCGCGGATCCCCGCCCAGCGCCTGCCAAGCCTCGAGATGCCGGTCGGCCCCTCCCCAGCCGGTGCGGGTAAGCCTGTGAGAGAGCGTTCCAAGCCAGCGCTACGTCGTGGCGCGGTGGTGGCAGCCTCGCTGGGTGGCCTCGCGCTCGCCCTGCTGGCGCTCGTGCACATCGGGGTGGGTCGTGTGGCCACTAGCCTGCTCGCTTCCAGCCCTGGCCTGCTCGCCGCTGGCCTCGCGCTGATGTGCGCCTCGATGTTCGCCCGTGCGATCGCCTGGCACGCGATCCTCTCGGCGGCTCCGACCTGGCGCAAGGCCAAACGCCGCGACGCGATGCAGGGCACATTCATCGGGGTGCTGATGTCAGCGACGCTCCCTGCGCGCTTGGGCGAGCCCTCGCGGGCGTTGATCGTCGCGCGCCGCCTCGGCCGGGCCCGGGAGACGCTGCCCGTGGTGCTTGGCACGATGGTCTCGCAAACGCTGCTCAACCTGCTCGCGCTGGGCATTCTCGGGGTTGTGATGTTCTCGAGCGTCGATCTGTTCAACGGTCATCACGGCGCGCTGATCGCCGCGGCGCTGGCACCGCTCGGCGCGCTGGCCGTCGTGTTGCTCGCGCCAGTACTCCTGCCGCGCGCGGCTATCTCACGCTCGCTGCGCCTACGGGTTTTGTTGGCCGCACTACGTCTCTCCCTGGTACGCGTTCGCGAAGGGTTGCTCGTGTTCCGTCACCCTCGCCAGGCGGCAGTCGCTGCGATCGTGCAGCTCGGGGCCTGGGGTCTGCAGTGGATGGCGTGCTGGCTGTTGTTGATGGCGCTCGGTCTCAACGGCCACGTTGGGGTGGCGGGCGCCGCGGCGATCCTGTTCGCCGTGAACGTCACCGCGGTTCTGCCGGCCACCCCGGCCAACGTCGGCGTCTTCCAGGCGGCGTGTGTGGCCGTGCTCGCCGGGGCCTACCACGTCTCCACCCCCGACGCGCTCGCTTATGGCATCGTCCTGCAGGTGGTCGAGGTCGCTACGGCGGTGCTGATGGGGGTGCCCGCGCTGGTCACCGAGGGGCTCTCCTGGAAGGACGTGCGCTTGCGCACGATGTCTGGGGGGCCGGTCAAGCTCAGCCCGCTGTCGGAGGGTTCGGGGCGCTCCAGCGCTGCCAAGGGTTCGCCCTCGCACGTCGAGCGGTAGATGCTGCGCCGCTTCTCGAGCTCCTAAGCCAGGGCGGGCTCGTCCTCGGCTTCGACGGCTCCGTCTGGCGGATCGGCGTCGTCGAGCTCGCCGAACAGCGATGGGTCGCGGGCCGAGCCGCGGATCACGTCGTCGGGTGAGCCGTCGGGCAGCAGGCGGCCTTGGCGCGTGCCGAAGTAGATCGCCTGCGGGTGATGGGCGATCAGCGCGAGCGTCGATTGCTCGGGCACCGGCGCGTAGCCGTCGGTGATCTTCATGCCGATGTCCGCAAGGCCGAGGAGCTTCTCCACCTTCAGGTGCTCTGACTGCTCGGGCACCGCTGGGTAGCCCCACGAGTAGCGGCGGCCCTGCGTGACCGGAATATCGAGCATCTTGCGGGCCTCGTAATGCAGCCATTCGGCCAGCCCCTCGGCAGTCTGCACGCCGAGGCCGTGGACGAATAGCTGCTCGGCGAACTCGCCGTCGGTCTCGAGCTTCGCCATCAGCTCGGTGACCTCGCCGCCGACGGTCACGGCCTGCACGGCGATCACGTCGAGCTCGGCCGGCTGTGAACCTTTTGCCGAAGGCTCGCCCGTGGCGTCGACCGCCGGGCGGTAGAAGTCCGCAAGGCAGATCCGATCGCCCTTCGGCTGGCGCGGGCAGACGAAGCGCGTGAGCTCCGTCTTGCGGTCCTCGGGATCGAGCACGACGATGTCGTTGCCGGCGGAATAGCAAGGGAAGAAGCCGAGCAGCGCGCGCGGGTGCAGGTAGGTCTGCTCGCGCCACATGCGCTCCAGTCGCGGGCGGAAGTCATCGGCGAGCAGCTTTTGCCAGGCCTCGCCTTTGACGCCCTTGCCGCCCCAGTGCAGCTTGAACAGGACGTGCGTGTCGAGGTGCGGGTAGACCTCGTCGAGGTCGACGGGTATCTCTTTCACGCCCCAGAACGGCGGCGTCGGAATGGGCACGTCGACGCGCGCGACCGAGCGGACGGAGTCGTCGGCGAAGTTGAGCTCCTCGACGGGCTCCTCGCCCTTGGCGCGGAAAGCCGTGGCGCCGGCGCGCAGCTTCTCCAGCAGCGCCGCGTGGGCGTCGGCGTCGATCAGCTGGTCCATCACCGACAGGCCCTCGAAGGCGTCCTTGCAGTAGAAGACGCCCGGCGCGTAGGGCTCTTCGGAGTCTTTGCCGCCGGGGTACAGCGCCCGGTAGCTGAACGCGCGGTTGATCGCGGCGCCGCCGATCAGCACCGGGTAGTCGAGGTTCTTCGCGTGCAACTCCTGGATCGCGGCCGGCATCTGCTTGGAGGTCGACACCAGCAGCGCGGAAAGACCTATAGCGGTCGCTTTGTGCTCGACCGCGGCGTCGAGGATCGTCTGGATCGGCACCTGCTTGCCAAGATCGATCACCGTGTAGCCGTTGTTCGTGAGGATCGTGTTGACGAGCGACTTGCCGATGTCGTGCACGTCGCCGAACACGGTCGCCAATACGACCGTGCCCTTCGTGTAGCCCTCGATCTTGTCGAGGTATTTCTCCAGTTGCGCGACGGCCTTCTTCATCACCTCGGCCGACTGCAGCACGAACGGCAGGATCAGTTCGCCGGCGCCGAACTTGTCGCCGACCTCTTTCATCGCCGGCAGCAGCACCTCGTTGAGCGTCGGCACCGCGCCGATCTTCTCCACGCTCTTGTCGATCCAGTCCTCCACGCCCTCCTTGCGCCGGCGCAGGATGTGGAAGTGCAGCGCCTCCTCCGGCTCCATGCCCTCGGTCGGGTCCGCCGCCCCCGCCGGTCCCTCCTCCTCGCCTTTGGACTCGAAGTGGGCGATGAACCGCTCCAGCGCGTCCTCGCGGCGGTTGTAAACGAGGTCGTCGGCCAGCTCGCGCTCGACGTCGGAGATCTCCGAATAGGGCGTGATGTGGTTAGGGTTGACCATCGCCAGATCGAGGCCCGCCTGGACGCAGTGGTGCAGGAAGGTCGAGTTGAGCACCGCGCGCGCGCCGGGGGAGACACCGAAGGAGACGTTGGAGACGCCCAGCGAGGTCTTCACGTGCGGGATCTCTTCCTTGATCGCTTTGATCCCCGCGATCGTCTCGACGGCCGACGGCCGCCACTCCTCGTCGCCTGTCGTCAGCGTGAACGTCAGGCAGTCGAAGATCAACAGCTCGGGGTCCAGGCCGTGCTCCTCGCAGCACAGGTCGCGAATCCGCTTGGCGATCTCGACCTTGCGCCCGGCCGTCTTCGCCATCCCGACCTCGTCGATCGTCAGCGCGATCAGCGCCGCGCCGTGCGCGAGCGCCAGTGGCACGACGCGGTCGAGCTTGTCGCGTCCGGCCTCGAGGTTGACGGAGTTGACGATCGCGCGACCGGGGATCTGATCGAGCGCGGTCGCGATCACCTCGGGCTCGGTCGAGTCGATCTGGATCGGCGCGGGCTGGGTCAGCGAGACCTTCTTGGCGACCAAGCGCATCTGTTCGTCCTCGTCGGAGCGCTCGGTCAACGCAACGCACAGGTCGAGCACGTGCGCGCCGCCGCTCACCTGGTCCTCGGCGATCTGCACGAGGCCGTCGTAGTCGTCGGCCAGCAGCAGCTCCTTGGCCTTGCGCGAGCCCTGCGAGTTGACGCGCTCGCCGACCATCGTCGGCGCTGGCTCCTGCACGAGCGGCGTGGCGGCGATCATCGAAGACAGATGCGGCGGGCGCGGGACTGGCCGCGCCGCGACCGGACGGCCGTCGGGTCGCTCGGCGGTGCGTCCGACACGCTCCACGATCGCTGAGATGTGCTCGGGCGTGGTCCCGCAGCAGCCGCCGACGACGCCGACGCCGTAGCGCTCGACGAACTCCTGCAGCGCCTGCGCGAGCGGCTCGGGCTTCTCGGGGAAGATCGTCTCGCCGTCGGGCCCCTGCAGTGGCAGGCCGGCGTTGGGGATGCACGCGACCGGCACGGGGCAGAACTCGCCGAGGAAGCGGATCGCGTCGCGCATGTCCTCCGGGCCGGTCGAGCAGTTCAGCCCGATCACGTCGACCTTCAGCGCCTCCAGCGTGGTGAGCACCGCGGAGATGTCGGTGCCGAGCAGCATCTTCCCGCCGTTCGGCAGCAGCGAGACCGAGGTATGGATCGGCAGCGTCCTGCCTGTGCTCGCGAACGCCTCCCGCGCGCCGAACACCGCGGCCTTGACCTCGAGGATGTCCTGGGCGGTCTCGATGATGATCAGATCCGCGCCACCGTCGATCAGCCCCGCGGCCTGCTCGGCGAAGACCTCGACCAGCTCTCTGAAGCGGATCTGCCCGAGCGAGGCCTCTTCAGAGGCGGGCAGATAACCGGTCGGGCCGATTGAGCCCGCGACGAAGCGGTTCTCGCCCGCCGCCTTGCGCGCGATTTCCGCGGCTTTCGTGTTGATCTCGACCGTGTAATCGGCCAATCCCCACTCATCGAGCTTGATCCGCGAGGCCTGAAAGGTGTCCGTCTCGACCACTTCCGCCCCGGCCTCGATCATCGAGGCGTGCACGCCCTCGATCACGTCCGGGCGGTTGAGCACGAGCGCCTCGTGGCACTTGCCCTGAAGGCCGCCGTAGTCCTCGCTGCTCAGCTCGAACTGCTCGAGCGTGGCGCCCATGCCGCCGTCGTAGACGACCACACGGTCTTTGATCGCTTGTAGATAGTCGCGTGGCACTAAGGCCATGCTATCGAGGGCCTACTTGATGAAGAGCATCTCCGAGTACTTCGGCAGCGGCCAGAGATCGTCGGCCACGAGCTTCTCCAAGCGGTCAGACACGTCGCGGACATCTTCCATCGCCGGGATCACCGTGTCGCGCATGTAGAGCGCCCACTTCTGGGCGGAAGAGTCGGGCTGGTTGTCCTTGAGGTTGGCGTCCTCGAGCCCCCGCAGCGCGAAGTGGAGCTCCTTGATCAACGGTTCGATCTCGCCTGCGAGCTCCTCTAGCCCAGTCGCCTGGAGTTCGTTTAGGTAGCGGATCGCCGCCGGCAGGATCATCGTGCGGGCGATCGCGGCCGCGGTCTCGGACTCGATATTGATGGTTACGGCGTACTGCTCGGTAAACACCTCATAACGGGAGTCGAGCTCGCGCTTGGAGAGGACCTTGTATTTCTTGAACGCGGCAACCGTCTGTTTCTCGACGAGCCACGGCAGCGCGTCGGGGGTGGTGCGCAGGTTGGCAAGGCCTCGCTTCTCAGCCTCCTTGTGCCAAGCCTCGGAGTAGCCGTCGCCGTCGAAGACGATCTGCTTGTTGGCCGACCACACGTCCTTGACGACCTTGGTGACGGCCTTCTCGAGTGTGACGGCAGGGCCTTTGAGCGCGTCTTTGAGCTTGCCCGCGAGCTCGTCTACAGACTCGGCGACGATCGTGTTGAGCACGGTGTTGGGGAAGGCCGGCGAGGAGCTCGAGCCGAGCGCGCGGAACTCGAACTTGTTGCCGGTGAACGCAAATGGGCTGGTGCGGTTGCGATCGCCTCCGTGCAGCGGCAGTGGCGGCAGGACCGGCGTGCCGAGTCCCAGGAATGAGCCGGGCTTCGAGGCCTGTACTTTGCCGGCCTGGATTGCGCCGAACACCTTCTCGAGCTCCGCTCCGAGGAAGATCGAGATGATCGCTGGCGGCGCCTCGTTGGCGCCCAGACGGTGATCCTGGCCGGCGCTCGCGATCGATGCGCGCAGCAGCGCCTGGTGGCGGTTGACGGCCTGGATGACCGCCGCACAGAAGAACAGGAATTGCAGGTTCTCGGCGGGGGTATCGCCGGGATCGAGCAGGTTCAGCCCGGTGTTGGTGCCCATCGACCAGTTGTTGTGCTTGCCCGAGCCGTTGACGCCGGCGAAGGGCTTCTCGTGCAGCAAGCAGATCAGCCCATAGCGGCGGGCGGTGTTCTGCATGATCTGCATGGTGATCATCTGGTGGTCGGCGCCGACGTTGGAGTTCTCGAAGATCGGCGCGACCTCGTACTGGTTCGGCGCGACCTCGTTGTGGCGCGTCTTGATCGGCACGCCGAGCTTGGCCAGCTCGAGCTCGACGTCGAGCATGTAAGCGAGTATGCGCTCAGGGATCGAGCCAAAGTAGTGGTCGTCGAGCTCGTGGCCCTTCGGGGGCTGCGCGCCATATAGGGTGCGTCCCGTCGTCAGCAGGTCGGGGCGCTCGAAGTAGTACTGCTCGTCGATCAGGAAGTACTCCTGCTCGCAGCCGATCGTGGTGAACACGCGCGCGGCGTCCTCCACGCCCAGCAGCTTCAGCGCCGCCACAGCCGCTCCGGAGAGCGCGTCCATCGAGCGCAGCAGCGGGATCTTGTGGTCGAGCGCCTCGCCCGTCCAGGAGGTGAAGGCGGTGGGGATGCACAGCAGCGCACCGTTGGGGTTCTCGAGGATGAAGGCGGGCGAAGTCGGGTCCCAAGCGGTGTAGCCGCGCGCCTCGAACGTGGCGCGGATACCGCCAGTGGGAAACGAGGAAGCGTCAGGCTCACCCTGGATCAGCTCCTTGCCGGAGAACTCGGCGATCGCCGAGCCGTCGCCAGCGGGGCCGTAGAACGAGTCGTGCTTCTCGGCGGTGGATCCCGTCAGCGGCTGGAACCAGTGGGTGTAGTGGGTGGCGCCTTTCTCCATCGCCCACGCCTTCATCGCCTGGGCGACCGCGTCGGCCAGAGAGGTGTCCAGAGCCGCCCCGCGGCTGAGGGTCTTCTGCAGGGCCTTATAGACGTGCTTGGGCAGCCGGTGGCGCTGGACCGCGGAGGAGAATACGTTGGAGGCGAATACCTGATTGCCGGGCAGGGTCAGGTCGGGCGAGCCGAGCCCGCTTCCGTTGGCGCTCCACTGGGCGGCGGTGACATTCTGCTGGCGTGGCATGGGTGGGGTTGATTCCTCCTCGGGAAGGGCGAACGGGCGGGCTGGGGCACGCCGCCAGTAGCTGGGTCGGACGTGGGCCGAAGGGAATCGTAGTGCGAAGGTGCCCGATTGACATCTCCGCCTGGTGAAAGCGGGGGGAGGATCTTTCGACAGCGGGCCAAGCAGCGCAAGAGATTGGAGCTAGGGCGTGAGCGGGGCGGAGCCCGAGACGACCTGGCCGGTGTTGGGATCAACGTGGGTGGCCGGGGGCTTGGGGGCGATGTCGACGGTGAAGTGGCCCGTCGCCGCCGCGCCGCCCGCCAGCTGAGCGCGGGCCTTGCCGGCGAGGCCCGCGGCGATCGTGAAGTTGACTCTGTGGAGTCCTGGCTTGACGGGAGCGACTCGCCAGAGGAATGTTTGCGTTCCTCCGGCCGTGAGCGGGCCTAGTGCCCAGGTGTTGACATAGGCCGTCTGGCCACCGCCGGGCGGGCTGATTTCCTCGCTTTCGACGGGACGCTTGGGGATCTTCCCGGGACCCTGTTCGACGACCCAGATCGGACTCTTGTTGGAGGCCAGTTCGGGGTAGGTGTTGGTGTAGGCGAAAGAATCGATCGTGACCGCGACGTTCGGCACGGTGTGGGTGCCGGTGTTGCGCACCAGTAGCTCGAGGCGGCTCTGCCGTGCGACCGCCTGACGGGCCGGGAAGCTGGCCTTGACCACCTGGACGGTGAAGGTGGCGTTCGGTTCATGAGCGTCTTGGCGCGCTTGGCCGCATCCGGCGGCGAGCAGGGCACCGCCGGCGCCCCAGGCGCCAAGGAGTAACGTCGCAAAGACTCGCCTCCCCCTCACGGTGGCGCCACGATACCAGCGGGGGTGGCTATCCCGCTGGACCAGACAGGGCCTCCGCGTAGACGGTGGTGGCGTACAGGGGACGCATCGCGTAAAGTGCGCCGTGCCGTCGATCGTCACCCGAGGAGGGGAAGCAGAGATGGTTCGCAGTTCAGCTGAGCGGGCGTTCCTTCCGGCGAGGAACCTGATCGAGGAAGTCGGGGACATGATGATCCTGACGGGTAGGACCATATGGTCTGCCCTGCGCCCTCCCTACCCGTACGGCGGGGAGTTCGTGTCGCAGTTCCTGTTCGCGATACGCCTGTGCTGGTTTCCGCTGCTCGTATCCACGGTGGCCTTGTGCTATGCCGCCCCCGGTCTGCAGGCCGCGAACTTCTTTGAGATATTCGGCGCGCTCGACCGGCTCGGCGGGATCTTCGTGCTCGCGGCGATCCGCGAGATCGGCCCGAACGTGACCGCGATCGTGCTCGCGGGCGTGGCGGGCACCGCGATCACGGCGGATCTCGGTGCGCGCAAGATCCGTGAGGAGCTCGACGCGTTGCAGGTGCTGGGTGTGGACCCGATCAAGAACCTCGTCGTGCCTCGCTTCCTGGCGCTGATGATCGTGACGGGCCTGTTCAACATCTACGCGTTGCTGTTCGGGATCTTCGGCGGTCTGCTCGCCGAGTTCGTCAAGGGCCAGCCGTTGGGACCCTTCTGGGCGACGCTGTTCGCGAATGCTTCGACCACCGACCTGTGGGGCTCGGTGCTGAAGACGACACTGTTCGGGGCGATCATCGCGATCGTCTGCTGCTACAAGGGCATGACCGCCTCCGGTGGCGCTGAGGGCGTCGGGCGGGCGGTCAACCAGGCGGTCGTCGTCACGTTCTTGGCGATCTTCGCCTTTGACTATGTCTTCACTCAGACGCTGCTCGCCACCCACCCCGAGATCCTGGTGATCAAGTAATGAACGAGCTGCTGGCGATGCCGCGCGAATGGCTGGCGGCGACGGGTGAGATCAGTCGTTTCACCGGCAACATCGTCCGGGATGTGTGGGGTTTGCGGGTGTTTCGGTTCTTTGGTGAGGCGCTGCGGCAGTCGGGGATCTTGATCATCTCCTCGACGCTGATCATCTGGGCGCTGATGTTCATCCTCGGCTTGGAGTGCGGCATCGAGGGCGCGTACTTCACTGAGGCTCAGGGCGCCCCGGCCTACTCAGGGGTGTTCAGCGCGTGGTGCGATCTGCGTGAGATCACTCCGTATGCGTTCGGTTACATGATGGCCGCGAAGGTTGGTACGGGGATCGTGGCTGAGCTCGGCGCGATGCGCATCAGCGACGAGATCGATGCTTTGGAGGTGATGGGTATCGACTCGATGACCTTTTTGTGCGGCACACGTCTGCTTGCCGCGTGGCTGGTGCTGCCGTTCATGTACCTCGCCGGGATCGGAGCAGCGTTTCTCGCTTCTTACATCGCGGTGGTGCAACAGGTCGGAGCGGTCTCCTCAGGCGGCTACCTGTTGATCTTCTGGCAATTCCAAGCACCACCGGACTTCTTATACAGCCTCGTCAAGGCGATGTTCATGGCCACAGCGATCGTGCTCGTCGGCTGCTACTACGGCTACAACGCCAGCGGCGGACCGGTAGGTGTGGGCAGAGCCACCGCCAAGTCAATGGTCCTCAACATCGTGCTCGTACACATCATCGGAATGCTCGGCACACAAATCTTCTGG
>JBIOEX010000047.1:0-12944 GCA_044446485.1 Solirubrobacterales bacterium | reverse complement strand
GGTGGGGACCCAATACTTCCGCGATCGCGCGACGCGTCTCGTCCTCGCCGAGACCGGGAGGCACACGGCAGTCCACCTTCAGAACGGCCTTTGAGGGGATCACGTTGAGCTTCTCCGACGCGCTGATCATCGTCGGCGCAAACGTGATGCCGAGCATTGGCTCGAACATTGTCGCCAAGCGCGCATCGGCGGCGCGCAGGTGCGCGACCGCTCCCGTCGGGTCACCAGGGTCCTCGCCGATCGCGCGCAAAAACGCACTCGGCTCGGCCGTCAGCTCATACGCCGGCTGGCCAGCGCCGAGCCGCTCCAGCACCGGCGCCAGCTTCAGCAGCGCGTTCTCGCCCATGTCTGGCATCGAGGCGTGTCCCGCCACCCCGCTGGCTGTGACCGTGAAGCGAAACCTGCCCTTCTCCGCGCAGCACACCCCGTAGCGACGAACCCCGCCGTACTCGAACACGCAGCCCGCGCCCTCGTTGACGAGCATGTCGCAGCGCACCTTCTCGGGGTGCGTACTGGTGAGCCATTCCGCGCCGATCTCGCCCCCTGTCTCCTCGTCGACGACTGCGACGATCAGCAGTTCGCCCCTCGCCGGGCGCCAGCCCGAGCGCGCCAGCGCCGCCGCGGCGGCGATCTCCGCCGCGATCTGCGACTTCATGTCCAATGCACCCCGCCCCCATAGGAAGCCCTCGGCCTGTTCTCCCGACCAGGGATCGCGGGTCCACTCCGCGGGGTCGGCGAGCACGGTGTCGACATGGCCGAGGTAGCACAGCGTCGGGGAGGGCGGGGATCCATCAACACCCCGAAGTCTCCCGATCAGATTGGGACGTCCGGGATCCGCACCAAGCAGCTCGCATTCGAACCCAGCAGCGGACAGGTGTTGCTCCAAGTATTCCTGTGCCGGGCGCTCATTCCCCGGGGGGTTGACCGTGTCGAAGCGGATCAGCTTCTGCAGCAGAGCCTGGGCCTCGGCGGCCAAATCGGTGCTCGTCACCCCGGGATCGTACGCCGATCGGACTTGCGCGCCCCGGGCACGGCAGCGAGCAGCCCCTTCGTATAGGGATGCACCGGCGAGCTGTACAGCGTCTCGTTGTCCTCGAGCTCGACGATCTTCCCTTTGTACATCACCGCCACCCGGTCACTCATGTGCCGCACCACAGACAGGTCGTGGCTGATCAGCACGAGCGTCAGCCCCATCTCCCGCTGCAGCTCGCGCAGCAGGTTCAGCACCTGCGCTTGGATCGACACATCGAGCGCCGATACCGGCTCGTCGGCGATCAGCAGCTTCGGTCCCAGCGCCAAAGCGCGCGCCACGCCGATCCTTTGGCGCTGCCCGCCGGAGAACTCGTGCGGATAACGGTTGTAGTGCTCGGGATTCAACCCGACCGTGTCCAGTAGCTCCCTCACCTTCTGTCTGCGCTCCGTCCGGTCGCGATGCAGACCATGGATCGCGAACGGCTCGGCCACAATCGAGCCGGCCGTCTTACGGGGGTTCAGCGACGAATATGGATCCTGGAAGACCATCTGCAGCTCGCGTCTGATCGCCTTCAGCTCGGCACCCTTGGAGTGGGTGATGTCCTCACCGTCGAAATGCACGGTGCCGGCGGTCGGCTCGAGCAGCCGCATCATCAGCTGTGCTGTCGTGGTCTTCCCGCTGCCACTCTCGCCGACTATCCCCAGCGTCTCGCCCTTCATCACCTGCAAGCTCACGCCGTCGACCGCCTTCTCCGCACCGGTCTTCCGCTTCCACACGATTCCCCTGGAGATCGGGAAGTGCTTCACCAGATCCCGCACCTCGATGAGCGGCTCGGCGGAGCTCATCTGAGACCCTCCCAGATCCGCTTGCGCTCCCCGGACGCGAGCAGGCAGGCGACGCGATGAGAGGGTTCGCCCGGTACCGGTTCGAGGCCCGGGTCAATGCGGGCGTGCTCGGGCTGCGCATATGGGCAGCGCGGGTGGAAGTGACAGCCAAACGGCGGCTCGATCAGGCTCGGGGGGCTGCCCGGGATCGGCGCCAGCTGCTCCACGCGCGGACCAGCCAGCGTCGGGATCGAGCGCAACAGGCCCCACGAATATGGATGCTCGGGGCTGCTCAGCAGCGCCTGGGTAGCTGCGGTCTCGACGATCCGCCCGGCGTACATCACCGCGATCTCATCGGCCATCTCCGCGACCACACCCATGTCATGCGTGACGATCACTATCGCCATTCCCAGCTGCACCCGTAGCCGTTCCAGCAGCTCCAGGATCTGCGCCTGCACGGTCACATCCAGGGCAGTAGTCGGCTCGTCCGCGATCAACAGCTTCGGCTCGTTCGCGAGTGCCATCGCGATCATCGCGCGCTGGCGCATCCCGCCGGAGAACTCGTGCGGATAATCGTCCACGCGCCTGCCTGGATCGGGGATTCCCACCAGACCCAGCAGCTCAATCGTGCGCTCCCGGGCCTGCGTCTTCGATACGTCCTGGTGCGCGCGCACCGCCTCCACAATCTGCGCGCCGACCCGATACAGCGGGTGCAGCGAGGAGGACGGGTCCTGAAAGATCATCGCGATCTCGTTGCCCCTGATCTTTTGCAGCTCCGGGTCGGGTAGGCCCAGCAGGTCGCGCCCCTCGAACAGGATCCGTCCAGTGATCTTTGCCCCCTGCGCGCGCGTCAAGCCCAGGATCGTCATCGCCCCTACCGTCTTGCCCGACCCGGACTCGCCGACGATCCCGAGCGTGCATCCGCGCCCCACCTCGTAGTCGATCCCGTCGACCGCTTTCACGACACCGTCTTCGGTCGGGAACTCGACATGCAGGTTCTCGACGCGCAACAGTGGCTCTCCGGCAGCGCTCATGAGTAGCGCACCCTGGGATCGAGGTACGCGTAGGCGATGTCCACAAGAATGTTCGCCACGATGATGAACAGCGCACCCAGCAGCACCGTGCCCTGCACGATCGGGAAGTCCGAATGGGTGATCGCGTCATAGTTCAGCCGCCCGATCCCTGGGATCTGGAACACGGTTTCGACCAGCACTGCGCTGCCGAGCAGCGTCGCGATATCAAGCGCGAGGATCGTCACGATCGGGTTGATCGCGGCTCTCACGCCGTGACGCATAACCACACGGCGCTCGCTAAGGCCCTTCGCGCGCGCGGTTCGGATGTAGTCCTCCTCCATCGTCTCGCTCAGCCTGCTGCGCATCAGCCGCGCGTAGATCGCGGCGGAGCCCGCGGCGAGCACCAGCCACGGCAGCAGCAGCGAGCTGAACCATTTCCACGGGTCGCTCGTCAAGCCCACGTAGCTGCCAGCCCCGGGGAACACCTTCACCTTGCCGATGTCAGCGGCGAATAGGTACAGGGCGATCAGCCCGAGCCAGTATTCCGGAGCTGAGACGAACACCAGCGCAGTGCCCATGCTCACGCGATCGGAAAGCGTACGCCGGCGCAGCGCCGAGACGATCCCGACCGGCAGCCCGATTCCCAGCCACACGATGCTCGCCCCGAGCACCAGCGACAGCGTTGCCGGAAGACGGTTGGCGATCAGGCCCCGCACGGGCGCTGAGCTGTAGTAGCTGAAGCCCAAGTTGAAGTGCAGGAAGACTTCCTTCATGTAGATCCAGAACTGCGCAAACAGCGATTTGTCCAGGCCGAGGTCGTGGCGGATCGCGGCGACCACCTGGGGGCTCGCGCTGCGGCCCGCCCGCAGCCGCGCCGGGTCGCCCGTCGGCAGGATCCGGAACAGCACAAACGTCAGCGCCGTCACTGCGATCAGCAGCAACACCCCCCAAAGGATGCGGCGGATGATGTACCGCGTCACGGGCCTCGAGCTACTTCAGCGAGGTATAGCTGTAGTCCCACTCGCCGCTGTCCCACAGGTCGCCGACGCCCGCGACGTTGCTGGCCTCTATGTTCGGCTGCTTGTCCCAGTCAAATGGGATCGCCACAGCCTGGGCAACCAGTTTCCGATCGATGGCCGCCCACGCCGTGGCCCGCGCCTGGGTGCCGAGCACCGACTCCGCGGCGTCCATCGCCTTGTTGATTTCGGGGTCGTTCACCAACCCCCAGTTGTTGTTTCCGCTGGGGATGATGTTCTTGCCGTTGAACGGCACGTCGAGCACCGCCTGAGGATCACCAAAGTCGGCGCCCCACGCGACGCTTGGGCAGACATCGATAGCTTCGGCGGGAACCCCGCAGTACTTTGAGTACATCACCGACGAGTCGACGAGGTTGAACCTCGTCTTGAAGCCTAGGTTCTTCAGCGTCTGGTTGACGATTTCAGCGTCTTCGGCACTTGGGCTGCCGGTCGAGCCGACGACCTGCAGTGTCCTCGAGCCCGTGTACTTGCCGCTCGCATAGCCCGCGAGCTTCATGTACTTCGCGGCGAGCGCCGGGTTGCCCTGGGGGTAGGCGTTGTAGTCGGCTTGCGGGCCCTTCAGGCCACCGGCCGCTTCGAAACCGGGAATTTCCGGGTAGATGAAGTGCGTCATCACGTTCGTCACGAGCTCGCCTCCGCGCGCCTTGTCCATCGCTTCACGGTCGAGCGCCGCCCACAACGCCTTGCGCACGTTGACGTTGGAGAACGGGCCCTGCTTGTTGTTCACCGCGATGTAGTGGTCGCCCGCGCCCGGTGAGATCTCCAGCTGTGTGCGGAACTTTTCATACGCGAGCTTGACGATCGACTGAGCAGGCGTGTCGTTCTGCACCATGCCCGACCCTTCCAGGACCTGACGCCCGATCACCGTCGTGTCTCCGCCAATCTGGATGTTGATCTGATCCAGATAGGCGGGCCTGGAGTCGGTCGCTGCGCTCCAGTTGGGATTGCGCACGAGCGTCGCCGACTTGCCCGGCTGATAGCCGAGCCCGAGCACCTTGCCGGCGCCGTCCGACTTGAGCATGTACGGGCCCGTGGCGACGAGATAGTTGCCGTATTCGGTCGGTTTCTTAGAGTCATACCGCTTGGCGAACTCTTCCGGCACCGGGGCACTTAGCGGCAGCGCCAGCGCGCCGAGGACAATCTGGGCCTTTGGTTCGGTCAGGTGGAGGACGATCGTGTACTTGTCCGGTGTCGTGATACCCGGAAACGGTCCGCCGGTGGCCTTCCCGGCGCCCGCGAGCGGGCTGAAGTACGATTCGAAGTAGGGGTTGTTGACGTTCGGGTTCTTGCCACGCTCGATCGCGTAGGCGACATCGGCCGCGCTCACTTCGCGGTTCACCGGCGGGCTGAAATGCACGCCATGGCGAATGTGGATCGTGATCGTCTTGCCGTCAGCGGAGATCTGCGCAGGTTCGGAGGCCAGGTCCGGGCTCGGAGCCGCGAATGTGTTCGGCTTATACGAATACAGCGGGCGCTGGGTGGCCGAGGTGAGCTCGTAGTCGAGGTTGAAATACGCCTGTCCTGGGTCGAGGTGTTCGAAGTCCGCGTGGTTGAGCACGGTCAGTGTCCCGCCCTTCTTGCCCCCACTCCGCGCCTGGGTGAGCGGCGTCTGGATTCCGCTGGCGACCTTGATCCCGCTGCCGCCGGAGACCGAGCTGCTGCTGGAGCCGCACGCGGCGAGCCCGAGCGCGAACGCTCCTACGAGCGCGGCCGATGCGATCCTTCTGGTCGAGCTCATTTCTGTGTCTCCTCCGTTTGTGATTGGGATTGGTGTCACCGCGCGGTCCTTGGATTGAGCGCGTCCTGCAGGCCGTCGCCGAGCAGGTTGAAGGCCAGCACGGTCAGCAGCAGCGCGATGCCCGGGAAGGTCATGTACCACCAGGCGGTGTTGAAGATCGGGGTGGCCGCGGCGATCATCTGACCCCAGCTGGCCGTCGGTGGCCGGATCCCCACGCCGAGATACGACAGGGCCGCCTCGAGCAGGATGTTCAGCGGGATCAACAGCGTCGCGTAGACGATGACCGGCGCAACGAGGTTGGGGAGGATCTCTCCGAACATGATCCGCGCGTCCGAGGCCCCGAGCGCGCGGGCGGCCTGCACGAACTCGCGCTCGCGCAGGCTCAGCACGAGCCCCCGCACGATCCGCGCCACGTACGTCCAGTTGGCCAGCGCGATCAGGAAGATGATCACGCCCAAGCCGGGCTGGATCGTCCCTCCCACACAGCCCCGCACGGCACATGCCGCGCCGATGCCGAGGCCGAGCAGCAGGATCGGGATCGACAGCACCACGTCGATCACGCGCGAGAGCAGCATGTCCACCCAGCCGCGGTAGAAGCCCGCCAGCACCCCCACGACCACCCCAATCAGCGTCGCGACGGCCGTGCCGAGGAGGCCAACCTCGAGCGAGACTCGCGTCCCGTAGATGACGCGCGAGGCCACGTCCTGGCCGAGCTGGTCGACGCCAAATGGATGCGCCAGGCTGGGGCCCAACGGGCTGCCGAACTGGTCGGTCAGGTTGGAGTTCTGCACCGATGGCCCGGGCAGGCCCAGCAGCGCCACGATCAGCGGGGCCGCGAGCGCGACGAGGACGAGGAAAACAATGAAGGCAAGCGAGGCCAGCGCCACGCGGTCCCGGCGAAAGCGACGCCAGAACAGCTGCAGGGGAGAGCGCGCGGCGATCTCCCCACCCATGTCCAAGAACCCCAGACCTCCCGGAGCGCCCGGAAGGATCTCGGCAGCACCAACGCTCATCTATGGCCCCTTCTCCTCCGAGAAGTGGATGTGCTCCTAATGTAGATCATCACTAGGCCTAGGAGTTCGACGTTCTCTGGCCGGTGACCTCCCGTGAGAGACCTCTGAAAGATGGACATAGACACGCTGTTCGGACCCGACGCAGACAGTGAGCGGGAGCCCGGTCGCGTTCCGGCCGTGGACGACCGCCCGCTGGCAGCGCGCATGCGACCAGACACGCTCGCTGGCTTCATCGGCCAGACGCACCTGCTCGGCGACGGCTCGGCCCTGCGCACCGCGATCGAACAGGGGCACCCTCACTCGATGGTCCTATACGGGCCGCCCGGCACCGGCAAGACCACGCTCGCCCGCATCCTCGCCGGGCATTCACAAGCAGCCTTCGAGGAGCTCAGCGCCGTAGCGGCTGGTCGTGCCGAGGTGCGCGCGGTGCTCGAGCGCGCTGCCCATCGCCAAGCGGCGAACGCCACACCAACCGTGTTCTTCCTGGACGAGATCCATCGCTTCAACAAGGCCCAGCAGGACGCGTTGCTGCCGGCCGTCGAGGACGGCGTCGTCACGCTGATCGGCGCCACCACCGAGAACCCTGCCTTCGAGGTCAATGGCGCCCTGCTCTCGCGCATGCGTGTGTATGCCCTGGAGGCCTTGAGCACAGAGGAGGTCAGCGAGGTGCTGCGGCGGGCCGTGGCGCACTCACCGCCGGCGGTGGGCGAGGAGGCGATCGCGTTCCTGGCCGTGCGCAGCGAAGGCGACGCGCGTACGGCGCTGAATGCCCTGGAGCTGGCGAGCACGACCGCAGCGGAGCTGGGCGAGGAGCAAATCAGCATCGCGCGGGCCGAGGACGCGCTGCAGCGCAGGGCGGTGCTCTACGACAAAGGCGGAGATCGCCACTACGACTACATCTCCGCCTGGATAAAGGCCACCCGCGGCTCAGACCCCGATGCCTCCCTGTACTACCTGGCGGTGATGCTCGAGGGTGGCGAGGACCCGCGCTTCATCGTCCGGCGGATGGTGATCTTCGCCTCCGAGGACATCGGCAACGCCGACCCACAGGCGCTGTCCGTGGCTACGGCAGCTGCTCAGGCCGTCGAGCACGTGGGCCTGCCAGAGGCCAAATTCGCGCTCGCACAGGCCGCCATCTACCTGTCTGTAGCGCCGAAGTCAAACGCCGCAGGACGGGCGCTGGCGGCAGCCCAGCAACACGTGCGCGAGCACGGCGCGGCGGCGGTCCCCGGGTGGCTGCGGTCGGGCCCACGGCCGGGGCAGGAGGTTGGCGGGTATGACTATCCGCACGATCATCCTGGCCACGTCTCACCGCAGGAGCTGCTGCCGGAAGGTGTGGAGGGTGCGCACTTCTACGAGCCTGAGGAGGCGGAGGCGCAACTGGCGCAGCGGCTGGCGCAGATTCGCAAGGCACGCGGGCGATAATGGAGGTCGTGGAGGCACATGCGACGATCGAGTCACGCAACCCCGTGACGGGAGAGCTGCTGGGGAGCGTGGAGGCAACGCCGCCCGATCAGATCAACGAGGTGGCGGCGGCGGTAGGGCAGGTGCAGCCGCTGTGGGCGCTCCTGCGGGTGGAGGACCGCGCTCGGTACATGCGCAGGATGGCGCAGGCGATCATCGACGAGTTCGACGAGCTGGTGGAGGTAATCAGCCGCGAGCAGGGACGGGCGGGCGCGGAGATCGCGACACTCGAGCTGCTGCCGGCGATCGACGCGCTGATCTGGATAGCTGACGACGGAGCCAAGGTTCTGGGCGGCCGGCGGGTGGGGATCCACCGCTCGATGTCGCTCGCACGGCGCGCGCGGATCGCCTATGAGCCTTACGGCGTGATCGGAGTGATCGGCGCGGGGAGCGCACCGTTCGCGCAGCCGCTCGGCCAGATCGCGGGGGCTCTGCTGGCGGGCAACGGCATCGTCTTCAAGCCCGCCGAGCGGGCGTGCCTGACGGCAGAGCGAATCGCCCGCGTGCTGGCGCGCGCCGACCTGCCGGAGGGCCTCGTGACGCTCGCGCATGGCGACGCCGCAGTCGGCGTGGCGCTCGCGGAGGCCCCGGTCGACAAGATCCTCTTCACGGGCTCGCCTGCCGTCGGGCGGGCGGTAGCGCGGGCGTGCGTGTCCCACGAGAAGGAGGTGACGGTCGAGCTCGGCGGCAAGGACGCGATGCTCGTGCTCGCAGACTGCAATCTCGCGCGCGCAGCCGAAGGCGCCTTGTGGGCCGGTTACGCCGGTGCGGGGCAGACACGAGGATCAATCGAGCGTATCTACGTCGCCCGCGAGATCTCCGAGCGGTTTCTCGCGCGGCTAGTGAGCGGTGCGGTGGCGCTCACCGTCGGTGACCCCGCCCTGCCAGACACGCAGGTTGGCCCGCTCGCTTCCCAGCGGCGGTTGGAGCACGTGCGCGAGCTGGTGGACGACGCCGTGGCCCGTGGCGCGCAACTGCACTGTGGCGGTCCGACCTCGCCCGCGGGGTGCTCCGGAGCGTTCTACGCGCCGGCGGTGATCACCGGCGCGAGCAGCGAGATGCGGCTGATGCGCGAGCCTATCGATGGACCGGTGCTGTCACTCGTCGTGGTCGACTCCGACGACGAGGCGATCGCGCTGGCGAACGACAGCGACTACGGGCTCGGAGCGTCGGTGTGGACCAATGATCGCTATCGGGGCTCACGGATCGCACGCGAGTTGCACGCGGGCATGGTGTGGTGCAACGACCATCTTCCGGGCCCGAGCGTGTCACGTGGCCCGTGGGGGGCGGCAGCCGGAAGCGGGCTTGGTAAGACGCTCGGCGAGGCGGGTCTGCGCGCGTGCGCTCAGGAGAAGCTGATCGCCTGGAGCCAGCCGGGGATGCGCGGGCTGTGGTGGGGGCCATATGACCAGGTGCTTGCAGGCGGAGCGCGGGCGGTGGCGCAGCTGCGATCGGGGCGCGACTCAGACCGTGAGCGCGCGTGGCGCCATGGTGCGCTGGCGGTGGCGCGGGTGGGAGCCCGAGCGCTGCTGGGCCGCGGCGTGCCGCGGTAGGAGACTACCCTGTAGATATGCCCGCCCAGGCCTACGCAGGCAAGGAGTGCGTCTGTCAGCTGCGCAAGGGAATCTGCGACCAGAGCTGCGTGCAGGGGATGCTCGACACCCCTTTCTACATTGCTTGCTTGAAGTTGACGGGCAGGCGGTGTTTGGTCGTGGGCGGCGGTGAGATAGGGCTAGAGAAGGTCGAGGGTCTGCTCGCGTGTGACGGCACTGTGACGCTGATCGCGCCCGACGCGGTCGCCGAGCTGCGCCAGTACGCGCGCGAGGGTTCGATCCGCTGGGAGCAGCGCGCGTATGCAGGTCCAGAGGATCTGGAGGGCGTGTTCATGGCGATCGCCGCCACCGACGACACCGACGTGAACATCGCCGTGTTCGAGGACGCCGAGCGCCGGGCGATGCTCGTGAACGTCGTCGACGTGCCGCCGCTGTGCAACTTCATCCTGCCGGCGATCGTGCGCACCGGCCCGCTGGCGATCGCGATCTCGACGGCGGGCGCATCGCCGGCGCTGGCCAAGCGCATGAAGCGCGAGATCGAAGGCCAGTTCGGCGAGCCATACGCGCGCCTAGCGGTGCTGCTCAACGAGGTGCGCGGCTGGGCGAAGGGCACCTTGCCGACCTACCAGGACCGCAAGGAGTTCTTCGAGGGGATCGTCAACGGCGACCCGGACCCCGTGGAGCTGCTGCGGCGCAGCGATGAGGACACCGTGCGCGAGCTGATCGCGGCCGCGCAAACCCGGCACCAGCCACAGACCTCGGGCGTGTGATCGAGCTAGACGGGCTAGTCCGCCGTTACGGCGAACGCGAGGCCCTGAGCGATGTGTCGTTGTCGCTGGCCGCCGGTCAGACCTTGGTCGTGTTCGGGCCGAACGGTGCGGGTAAGACGACTCTGCTGAGAGTACTCTCGACGCTGCTGCGAGCTCATGCGGGGAGCGTGAGCGTGCTCGGCAAGAGCCTCCCGGAGGAGGCCTGGGCGGTTCGCGGGCGCGTTGGCTTGCTAGGCCACGAGCCACTGCTCTACAGAGAGCTGACCGCCCGCGAGAACCTGCGCTTCCATGCCCGACTGCACGACCTCAGCGCGGAGCGTGTCGAGGAGCGCCTTGCAGCCGTTTCGCTCACAGACCGGGCCGATGAGCCGATGAAGACGCTGTCCCGCGGCATGGTGGCGCGTGTAGCCGTCGCCAGGGCGACGCTTCACGACCCCGAGTTGCTGCTGCTCGACGAGCCGTGGGCGAACCTCGATCCGGCGGCACGAGAGCTGATCGAACCACTGATCGGCGCGAGCGCGACACGTACGCGGGTGATCTCCAGCCACGATCCGAGCGGGGGGCTGAGCGAGGCCGATCTGGTGCTCGGCCTGCGCGCGGGACGGCCCGCGCTGCTGCGCGACGCCGAGCGCGTCGATCCGAGCGAGATCGCGGAGCTCTACCGATGAGGCGCACGGTCGCAGCGCTGCTGCGCAAGGAGCTGCTGGTGGAGCTGCGCACGCTGGAGTCCGTCCCGGGGATGTCGCTGTTCGCGGTGACGACGTTCGTCGTGTTCCACTTCGCGCTCAACCAGAACAGCGTCTCAGGCGACGAGGCGGCGGGCATCCTGTGGGTGACGCTGCTCTTTGCCGCGATGCTCGGCATCAACCGCCTGTTCGTCGCCGACCAGGACCAGGGCGGCTTCGACGCATTCCTACTCGCGCCGGTCGATCGCTCGGCGATGCTCCTGGCCAAGGCGCTCGCGCTGCTCGCCTACCTCCTCGTGCTCGAGCTGGTCGCGGTGCCGGCCTTCGCCCTGCTGCTGCTCGGCCCGTCGCTTGGCCAGGCGCTGCCGGACCTGCTGGTTGTGCTCCTGCTCGCGGATTTCGGCGTCGCGGTCATCGGCACGCTCGTCGCGGCGCTGGCCGTGCGCACCCGTGCGCGCGATCTGCTCGGGCCGCTGCTCGCGCTGCCCCTGCTCGTGCCGGTCGTGATCGGCGGCGCGCGAGCCACCTCACCCCTGCTCGGGCTGACCCACGCGGCAGGGGTGGGCGGGCCTCCAATCCGCTGGCTGCTCACGCTGGGGCTCTATGATCTGGTGTTCGGGCTGATCGCCTACGCCGTCTTCGACTTCCTCCTGGAGGACTGAATCCCCCCATGTATGGACGGGGCCTTCGCACACTGAGCATCGCCACGGTCGCCGTGATGGCCATCGCCCTCGGCCTCGTTTTCTTCTACGCGCCACTCGAAGCCGAACAGGGCTTCCTGCAGAAGATCTTCTACGTGCACGTGCCCCTGGCGATCGTGGCGCTGTGCGGGTTCGTGGCCGGCGGCTTGATGGCCATCCAGCACCTGCGCACGCGCGATCCACGCTGGGACATGCGCTCCTATGTGGCGATTCACATGAGCCTGATCTTCGCCGTGGCGACGCTGATCACCGGCTCGATCTGGGCGAAGGGGTCCTGGGGGCACTGGTGGGTGTGGAGCGAGCCGACGCTCGTGTCGTTCTTGATCGTGTTCTTGCTGTACGCCACCTACCAGCCGCTGCGCTTCGCGATCGAGGACCCCGAGCGCCAGGGTCGCTACGCATCGGTGTTCGCGATCGTCGCCGGCGCGTTCGTGCCGCTGAACTTCCTCGCGGTCCGGCTGTCAACCGAATACCTGCACCCGCGCGTGCTCGGCAGCTCATCCAACCTGCCAGCAAAGATGCAGCTCACCTTCCTCGTCTCGCTGCTCGGCATCGCGCTGGTGTACCTCACGCTGTGCAAGTACGAGCTGACCGCCAAGCACACGCGCGCACAACTGCGCGCGCTGCGGCGCCGGCTGGCGGGCGAGTCGGTGGAGGGCGCCACAGCGCGGGGACGATCGGCCGCGCCGCATTTGGCGCTGTCGCCTTCTGCGAGCGCGTCCACCCCGAGGAGCGCGTGATGCTCGCGATCGCTCCCGCGCTGCCGCTGCATGAGGCGGGTAAGTACGTAGCCGGCGCCTACGTGGTGCTGTTCGCGATCGTTCTGATCTACGTGGCGATCATGGCCGTGCGCCTGAGCCGGATCGAGCGTGAGCTGGGCGACCTGCTGAAGCGCTCCGAGCGCTCCACTGAGGTTCAGTCGCCCCCTCCCGAGCGGGAGTCGACGCTGGCATGAGCGAGCTGCTGGCACTCGGCATCTCCCACAAGACGGCTCCCGTCGCGTTGCGCGAGCGCCTGGCGTTCACCGAGCCGCAGGCCAGCGAGTTCGCCAGGGCACTGACGGCGAGCGCCGAGGTGCGCGAGGCGGTCGTGATCTCCACCTGCAACCGCACCGAGGTCTACCTCGTGGTGGGCGAGGCGGGTGGGGCTCTTGTCAAGGCCGAGGGCGACGT
>JBIOEX010000046.1:0-13477 GCA_044446485.1 Solirubrobacterales bacterium | reverse complement strand
GGTCCTCAACATCGTGCTCGTACACATCATCGGAATGCTCGGCACACAAATCTTCTGGGGCACCAACGCACGAGCCCCAATCGGAGGCTAGAGCTGGAACCGACGGTAAAAAGTGTTCTTGGTGTCTTTACCGCGCTGTTCCTGGGCGACCAAGACTGTTGGCATCGCAGAAACCCGTCAATCCCACCCCCGCTCGCGGCGAGCAGCGCTGACCTGAGCACCGAACAGACCCGCCAGCCTCCCTCTTGAGCTTCATAAAACGAGGCGAACTTCCTTGCTCAGCTGTTCGATGATCTGAGGAGGTCGCGACGTCGCGACTAGCGGCGCGGTTTGTCATTGGATGCGGGATCGGTGAGGGTTGTGGCCATCATTCGCACCCAGGTGTCGACCAGCGTTTCGTCCTCGACCTGGGCCGGGATGCCGAAGAGGTCGCGTAGCAGGCGTGTGGAGAGCAGCGACCCGAGTCCGAAGGCGGCTATCGCGCTCGCCTCCTCCGCCGGTATCGTGCGCTCGGCGCGTTCGCCGATCCACGTGGCAAAGCCCGTGAACGTGGAGCTCACGAGCTGCTCGACGGCGGCGGTCAACAGTTGTGGCCGGTTGCGCGCGTCGGAGGCGAGGATGCGCAGCAGCTCGGACTCGCTGTCGAGCTCGGCGAGGACGTAGCGTGCGGTCAACGTTAGTTCGGCTTTGAGGTCGCCCAGCGAGCCGAGTATGTTCCGGATCTCGCGCAGCGCACCGAGCCTCGAGAGCTGGCGCTCGATGCCGGCGGCTAGCACCGCTTCCTTGCTTGGGAAGTGGTGGTAGATGCCACCGGCTCCAGGGGTGAGTCCGGCCGCGGCCTCGATCTTGGCGATGCTGGTGGCGGCATATCCGTGCTGGCTGAACAGGTGCATCGCTTCGTCGACGATGCGCTCGCGGGTCGTAGTTGACATGAGTATGCCTAAGAATACACTTGGCTGAAGTCAGTAGAGCGAGGAGAGAAGAGGCGTTTGGTGTCCGATGCAGGGCTTCCCCAAGATCCGAGCGAAGCGCTGCCGATCGGTGACGGCATCGACGGTGGGCGCCTGCGTCGCGTCGCGCCGCTGGCCGCGCTGAGTGCGCGCACCGCGGGCGAGGCGGTCGTCGTCGGGCTGCGCGGCAAGCTGACGGGCGTGGGGCGCACCGAGTCGGAGCGCACCGAGTTTCACATCCGCACGGCCGCGCGCTACGTCGAGCTGCTCGGTCGTTCCAAGGGTGCGTTGATGAAGGCGGGGCAGGTTCTCTCCTACACGGGGGTCAATCCTGCGGTGCCTGCCGAGTTCCGATCGGTCTACGAAACGGCGCTGGCGAGCTTGCGCAGCGATGCGCCACCGATGGCGGCCGAGCTCGCCCGCGCGGTGCTCGAGCGCGAGCTCGGCCGCCGGACGGAGAGCGCTTTTGCCGAGTTCGACCCCGAGCCGCTCGCCGCGGCCTCGATCGGCCAGGTCCATGGCGCCCGGCTGCACGACGGTCGCGCGGTCGCGGTCAAGATCCAGTATCCGGGGGTGGCCGAGGCAATCCACGCAGATCTGAAGAACGCCGAGCTGCTGACGACGTTTCTGAGCTTGTTGCTGAGCGGCCTGTCCTCGCGCAGGCCAAGCTTCGACCTGAGCGGCGCCGCGCGTGAGATGAGCGTCCGCATCACCGAGGAGCTCGACTATCGGCTCGAGGCGGCCAACCAGGCCGAGTTCGCCGAGCACTACCGCGGGCACCCGTTTATCCGTGTCCCGGAGATCGTCAATGAGCTATCGACAGCGCGCGTATTGACTCAGGAGCTCGCGCAGGGTCTGTCCTGGAGCGACGGCGTCAAGGCTGGGCAAGAGCTCCGCGACCTGTGGGCAGAGACGATCTGGCGCTTCACCTACGGCTCCTACAGACGCCTGCATATGTTCAACGCCGATCCACACCCAGGCAACTACGTGCTCCACGAGGATGGCGGTGTGAGCTTCCTGGACTACGGCTGTGTCAAGCGCTTCAGCGGCGAACAGATCCAGGTGATCGATGCGATCGCGCGCGCCTGCCTACGCGATGATGTGCTCGGGACATGGCGGATGTGCGTGGAGGCGGGCTTCTTCAACTCATCGGATCCCGTCACCCCCGAGGAAGCGTTCGCCTACCTGCGGGGTGATTGGGAGATGTTCTGGGCGCAGGAGCGGTTCGTCCTCACGCCGGAGTACGTGGCGAGGTGGATCGAGCACAGGTTCTCGCCAAGCGGCCCCTCGGCCAACGCGCTGCGGCACTTCAAGCTGGCTCCCGAGTACACCTTCGCGGGCAGGATGGAGCTCGGGATGGTGGCGGTGATCGCGCAACTGCATCCCGGCAATTGTTGGGGTGCGATGGCGGCAGAGCACCTGGAGGGCGCCCCGCCGCTCACCGTGATGGGCAAGCGCGAGCGTGCGTTCCTCGAGGAACGCCAGGTGGCGCGCAACTATGCCTGATGGGCAAACCTGGCCGTTCCCGGCCGGTGACCCGCTGGCCAAAGGCGACGGCATCGACCGCGGGCGCTTGCGGCGCACCGCCCCGCTGGCCGCGCTGAGCGCTCGCACCGCGGGCGAGGCGGTCGTCGTCGGGCTGCGCGGCAAGCTGACGGGCGCGCGGCGCACCGAGTCGGAGCGCACCGAGTTTCACATCCGCACGGCCGCGCGCTACGTCGAGCTGCTCGGTCGCTCCAAGGGCGCGCTGATGAAGGCCGGACAAATGCTGTCATGCGTCTCAGCCAGCCCCGCGGTGCCGGCAGAGTTTCAGTCGATCTACCACGAGGCGCTGGGGCGACTGCGCGATGATGCACCGCCAATGGCGCCCGAGCTTGCGCGTGTGGTGCTCGAGCACGAGCTCGGCTGGCGGGCCGAGTGCGCATTCGCGGAGTTCGACTGGGAGCCCCTGGCAGCCGCGTCGATCGGCCAAGTGCACGCGGCCCGACTGCACGACGGTCGTGAGGTCGCGGTGAAGATCCAGTATCCCGGAGTCGCGGACGCGATCCGCGCCGACCTGAAGAACAACGAGCTGCTCGCCACATTCTTGAGCCTGATCGGCGCCGTGTCCTCCTACCGGCTGAGCCTCGACCTTCGCGGCGCGGCACGCGAGATGAGCGTCCGCATCACCGAGGAGCTCGACTATCGGCGCGAGGCGGCCAACCAGGCCGAGTTCGCCGAGCACTATCGCGGACACCCCTTCATCCACGTGCCGGGCGTCGTTGCAGAGCTATGCACTGGTCGCGTGCTGACCCAGGAGCTCGTGCGGGGCCGACCGTGGAGCGAAGCCCTCACTGCCGAGCAGGAGTTGCGTGACCAGTGGGCGGAGGCGATACACCGCTTCACCTATGGCTCCTATCACCGCCTCTGCTCGTTCAACGCCGATCCGCACCCCGGAAACTATGTGTTCCACGATGACGGGAGCGTGAGTTTCCTGGACTTCGGCTGCGTCAAGCGCCTGCAGCGCGAGCAGGTGACAATGGTGGAGGCGATCGTGGGCGCATGCTTTCGCAACGATGTCCTCGGGACCTGGCGGGCATGCGTGGAGGCCGGGCTTTGGCGATCCTCAGACCCCGTCACCCCCGAGGAAGCATTCGCCTGGTGGCGGCACGGTAACGCGATGTTCGGTGCGGGGCGGCGGTTGATCACCCCGGTGTCTGCGGCCAAGATGGTCGAACACAGGTACTCGCCGAGCGGTCCCGCGGCCAATGCGCTTCGGTACCTCACGATGCCGCCCGAGTACACGATGCTGGGTCGCATCGAGATGGCGGTGTCCTCGGTGATCGGGCAACTGCATGCCCGCGTTTACCTGGGCTCTCTCATCGCCGAGCTCTTCGAAGGTGGCACCCCGATCACCTCGATGGGCAAGCGAGAGCATGCGTTCTTTGAGGAACGCGAGGAACACAAGATGGTCAGCCATGCCTGACTCGGCGAGGATGCGCGCAGGGGCATACCCTCACTCCTGCAGCGCGACGCTTGCCGGCACGCCGCTCGCCAGATATCCGGGGAGCGCGAGCACCACGAGCGCAGTGGCGATGACCAGGCCGAGGCTCGCGAGTGCAGGCAGCGGGCTGAGCGAGTGATCGACAGGGAAGTTGATCGTCCGCGCGAGCGCGCGGTCGGCGAGATGCTGGCCGTAGAGGCCGAATAGGGCACCGGTGACGCAGCCGGCGGCGAGCAGGAGCAGGCTCTCGAGCAGGATTGTGCGCCACAGCTGCGCTCGCGCGAGACCCTCGAGCTTGAGCTTGGCCAGGCGCGCTCGCCGCTGCCACACCATCGCGCCGATCGCCGCCGCCATCGCAAGGATGGCGAAGATCGGGATCAGCGTTGCGATCTGCGTGAGGCGCGCGAGTGCGCGCGTGTCGAGCGTCTGGAGCGCGGCGCTGCGCTGCCGGGCAGTCTGTACGGCTAGCGCGCTCTGAAGGCCCGGTCCCAATGCGCTCTGTATCTCACGCGCGGCGCGGCTGGGCGAGATGCCGGGCGCGAGTTCGATCGCGTACGCGCTTGCGTCTGTACTGCCCCATGCGCGCGCATAGCTGGGTGCGCTCATCACGATCGCGCCTGGCTCCCAGCCCATGTTGGTGGACAGGGCCGCCACGTACATCTTTGTCGGGTTGGGGGTTGGCAGTGTGACGTTCTGCCCGACGCGCAAGTCGTGTTCTTCGGCGATCGCCCGTGATACGACGATCCAGCCGCCGCCGCGCACGAGCGCTTCTGCCCTGCGTGCGTCACCGCCGAGCAGCTGTCCCGTGGGCAGTAGCGGCCGCGCCGCGAGGGGCGGGGCGATCACGAGCAGGCGCCGCCGGCCGTAGTCGAGCAACCCGCCGCGATAGAGCTCGACCGCCTGTACCCCCGGGACGCGCCGCAGGCGCCTCTGCGCGAGTGGAGCGAACGGGGTGGTCATCAACAGGTTGTAGGAGCCGGCCGGCGCTACCCACAGCGGCGCGGCCGCGGTCGTTTCACGCGCGGCCGTTCGCAGACCGGCGAGCAGATCGCGGTGCGCCCCTCCAATCGCGACGCTGCCAAAGACGGCCACGGCGCCGGTCGCGGCGATCGCTACCGCTCGTGTGCGCCCGGCGCTCAGCTCCATTCGAGCGACGTGCGGCACCGGGCTGACGAAGAATGTGGCAAGCCACCCCGCCAGCGCGAGCGTCACACGCAGCGCGAGCGGCAATATGCAGAGCAGCGCCGCGATCAGGAGGACCATGCCGGGGATTGCCGCGTCGGGTTCGATCGCCAGGAGCGCGCTGGCCGCGACGAGACAGGCGAGCCCGGCAAGAGCCGTGCGCGCGCCGGCCCAGCTGGCGCCGGACCGCTCGCGTTCGCTCCTCGCGGCGAGCGGGTCGTGCGAGAGGACCGCGCGCAGCGGGCTGAGCACCGCCGCGAGCGCGGCGAGCATGCCGCCTGCAGCCGCGATCGCCACGTCTGTGAAGCTGACGGATTGCTCGGAGCCGACTGTGAACCCGAGCGAGAAGAATGTGGAGTCCGAACGCAGGACGCGTGTGAAGAGCACATCGCCGAGTGCGAGCCCGAGCGCAGACGCGAGCACACCGAGCACGAGCGCGTCGAGACAGAGCGTCGCGATCACCGTGCGCGGGGGGTAGCCGTCGCGGCGCAGATCGACGATCAGCCGCCGCCGCGCGGGGATTGTGAGCAGTGTCGCGTTGAACGCGAACAGGAACCCTACGAGCGCGCTGATCGCGGAGAACAGCGCGCTTGACTGGCTGCTCGCGCTCACAGCTTTGGCGAACAGAGTCGCTTCGTAGTCGATCGGCTCGACGTTCGCGCGGCCTGCGGTAAGGGCCATGAGCTCCGCCCGCACGTGCGTCTGCGCGCCCGGGTCCGGCTGGATGAGGACGCGAGTCACGCGTCCTTGCAGCCCGGCCATTTCCTGGGCGTATGAGAGCGGCGCGATCACGACGGGACTGCGTGCGATCTGCCCGATCTGCCGTTCGCCCAGCTGGGCGTAGAGTGGCGCCTGCACGGTGTGCCCGGCGAGCCGCAGCGTGACTTCTTGGCCAAAGCGGATGACTCCCAGCGCATGCGAGAGCGGCGCCGCTATGACGACCGCGCCGATCCCGCCGAACGGGGTGAGTTCGCCGTGCGGCACGAGCGTGCCTCCAAGCGCCGACAGACTCTGATCGGCGCCGATGAGCTCGACCGACTCGCTGCCGCCCGGCCCGCTGGCCTGTGCGTTCGCTTCGAGAAGTGGAGCGGCGAAGCGCACGCCCTGAAGCCGCCGCACGTGCTCCACCACACCTTGCGAGATGCCGTGCGGGTCGCGCGCGGCAAGCTGCAGCGTCGCGTTGCCGGCGATCCCGTGCTCGAGGCCGCTGACAGAGCCCTGGAGGCTCGAGCTCGAGACCTGCGAGGCGAACAGCAGCGCCACGCCCGCCGCTATGCCCACGATCGCAAGACACTCCTGCGCGGCTCGTGCGCGCAACCGCACACGGTAGAGCAAGAGGACGTTCGACGGCTTCATGGCGGCGTGACGCTCGTGGGCAGGCTCACCGGGCGCCCAGCGGTGCCCTCCCCCGTGAACACAGCGGTGCTCGCGCCAGCGCGCCCGAGCGCCGAACCTGCAACGAGTCCATCCGTCTGCCGGCCGCTGTTGGGGTCCGCGTCGTAGTCGCCGAGGCGCCCATCGCGCAACGCGAGCACGCGGTCGGCGTAGCGGGCCGCCATTGGATCGTGGCTGACGAGCACGATCGCCATGCCACGCTCACGGCACAGCTCGCGCAGCAGTTCGAGCACTTCGCGACCTCGCTGGGTATCGAGGCTTCCGGTTGGCTCATCGGCGAGCAGCAGGCGTGGGTTGGTGGATAGTGCGCGCGCGATCATCACGCGCTGGCGCTCGCCCATAGAGAGCGTCTCTGAGCGGTGGTGCAGGCGCTCGCCCAGCCCGAGATGGATGAGCAACGGCTCGATCTCGCGCTGCGCCTGGCGCCAGCGCATCGCGCCCAACAGCTTGAGGACCGTGTTGTCGATTGCGCTGACGCCCGGCAGCAGGTCAAAGTTTTGGCGGATGAAGCCGAGCTCTGTGAGCCTGAACCGGGACGCCTCGCGCTCTGACAGCGAGGAGGTATCGCGCCCGCCGATGAGCACGGCCCCCGATGTCGGGGCAAGCAGTGTGGCGATCATCAAAAGCAGCGTCGTCTTGCCCGACCCGCTCGGCCCGTACAGCGCGACCATCTCGCCGGCCCGCACGGTCAGCGACACGCCGTCGACGGCACGCACCGGCTCCCCGCCGAGGGTGGGGTAGTGCTTGACTAGCTCACGCAGCTCGAGCATCGGGTCCTCGCGCTCGCGCGAGGAGTGCTTGTGCGGCTCAGTCAACGGCATTGCCTGCCACGTGCACGGTAACGGCGTCGTTTGAGCGCTGAATGGTGCCGCTGAAACTCAGACCTGACCCATGTGCGTGCGCGTAGCTGCCGGTGCCGCGCTCGATCGCAATGGAGCCGGAGAAGCTCGCTCTCGTACGTTCCTTGTGATAGCTCGCCCTGCCTTGAGCGGTGATCGAGCCGCCGCTCGGGTAGATGTTCAGTTCGGCGGTGACGCGGCTACTCGAGACGATGCTCAGATGAACGTAGATCGTCCCCCTCACGGTGCCCGACGCGAGACCCTTCTCGTTGAGCGTGAAGCCGTGCTTGCTCGTCAGGTGTAGGCTGCCGTTCTCGTTGAGGGAGAGCACCCTCGCGCCGTTCCCAACCACGGCGCGCGCCTGCGGGGCGCTCAGAGCAAGCGTCCCGGAAGCCGAGCTAGCCGCGAGCGAGACACTCGCTGCGACGACGAGCAAACCAATAAGACCGCGGGTTTTCCTACTGTCATTTCGCATTTGTGGCACCTGCTTTCTTGTGATTCATCGTGGACAGGGAGTGGCTTTGGAGATGTCCTGCGCCTGCCCGTTTGCGTAGGTGAGTTCGGCCGCGAACGGAAAGCCGCCAGGCGGGCAGCGCGTTGGCTCGATGGTCGTGTTCGACTCGCGCGCTGAGCGCCGGCTGGACCCGATCGTCAGGGACATCGAGGCGAGGAGTGCGTCCGGCTCGAGCGGCAGCGTTCCGATCGCCGGAACGGACAGCACAAGGTCTTCCCCGTAGGGCGGATTGTCCGGGAGCACCGTGCCGCTCAACACCACCCGCTCGTCAAACGGCGTGTAGCCCTGCGCGAGCATCTCAAACGTCGGCTGCAGGTTGCGCAGCGGACCGAGAAACACCCACAACGAGAGGCTCTCGCCGAGCAACTCGGACCCGAGCGGTGCCTGTACAAGCGCCCGCCCGACACCGAGTCGCGATTGCGCCGGACAGCCGCGCGCGCCCAAGAGTTGCAGGCGGTGAGGATCACAGCTGCGCAGGTGTGGGATTTCGATACCCAGTCCGGCGGGTAGGCGCAGAACCGAGCGGCGCAGCGGCGATGGATCGCCAAGTGCGCCCCCGGCGAAGTCAATCGTTACGGTGAGCGCGCCCGGTGCGCCGAGCTTGTCGGGGTGAAACGACGCCGCGATTGCTGCCGGGGCTTGCGAGCCGGTCGCGGGCGCCGCGCGAGCCGACGAGGAACACGCGAGCACGGCGCTCATGGCAACAAGCAGGAGCGCGGCAGATGTCCGCGCGCTGGCGATTGGCCACACTTGCGGGATCATCCGCTTGGACACGGAATCGTCGGGTTGACGGTGAACGTGGCGCCGTCGCTGAACTCAACCGTGGCGCGCGTCGGAAAGCCGCCGACGGGGCACGTCCTGGGCACGATCAGCCCCTTGACGTGAACGAGCGTGCGCCGGCCGTGGACAGTCTTGAAGTACGCGACGTCGCTCGCACCAAATGTCGCGAACGCGCTTTCAACGGAGGCGTATGCAGCGCCGGGAATTGTCGAGACCGGTGGAACCTGAACACTGAAGGCGAGCCCGTACGGCTTGGGCGCAGGGATCTCCCTCGCCACCACCACGAGCGACACCCCCACCGGCGAGCTCCCGTTCGCGTACGCCAGCAACCTCAGGCGCCCGTGTTCTGAGGAAGCGAAGAAGAAGTCGAGCGTGAACGGCTCGCGTACAAGTCCGCTGGGAAACGCGAGCACACCGACACCGCCACCGAATCCCACCCGCGAGTCCGCCGGGCAGCCCGCCGGACCTCGCTGCTCGAGCACTACTTCCGTGCACGTCCCCGCGCCCCGCGCCTGGATACCGAGCCCGGCCGGGCCATACAGCGTGAGCCGGCTGACCGGCGACGACGGGACATCAGCACTCGACGCAAAGCCCGCCGTGATCGACAGATTGGCAGCCGCGCCCAGCCTGTCCGGCGTGAACGCCTCTTTAACAATCAGCGCGTCGCCGGCCCACGCGATCCCCGCGAGCGCTGCACACACGCACCCGAGCAAAATCGTGACGAGCACCCGGCGGGCTGCGTGACGGGCAAGACAGGAGAAGATGAAGTCGCGGCGCACCTATCCTCCGATCGGTGCGCGGGGGTTGGTGCCCCAGAACACCTGCGTCCCCAGCATCCCGATCAGCGTGACCATGACCAGGTTCAGCACCATCGACTTCGCCGTGGCCTCGCCCACCCCCACAGGACCGCCGGACGCGTTGTAGCCGTAGTAGCAGCCCACCAACACGATTGTGGTGGCCATTGTCATCCCCTTGATCAGGCTGAACAACACATCCGGCGGGCTTTGAAACTCCCAGAAGGTCAATAGATATCCCCCCGGGGAGGTAAACCCGATCTGCAACACCACGGCGATGTAGGAGGCGAGGTACGCGACGCCGATCGCGGTGATGTACATGAACGGCAGCACGATCCACGTCGCGAGCAGGCGTGTCGCGCACAGGAAGACCATCGAGTCGAAGCCCATCACCTCCAGCGCGTCGATCTCATCGTTGATGCGCATCGCGCCGAGCTCAGCCACGATCCCGGTGCCCACCTTCGCGGACATCATGTACCCGAACGCGTACGGCACGGCCTCGCGCAGGTCACACAGGGCGGTGAACACGCCCGCGTAGGCCGGGGCGCCCTGAGACTCGAGGAAGTAGGCACCCTCGATGCCACACGTGCCCAACCCGGTGATGAACACAAGCCCCCAAATAACGGCGGTCGAACCGACGATCAGGATGCCCGCCTGGCGCAGCGCCTCGCCAAAGAACCGCAGCACGCGCAACCCCCACACATCACGGACGATGTTGCCCGTGAAGCGAGCGATCTCACCCGTCGCCGCCAGCCATTCGCGCGGCAACGCCAGCAGCTCGTTCACTTGATCACCAGGATGTTCGGGTGTGTGGCAAGCAGCGTCTGCGTGAACACGTAGTTGAACGCGCCGATCGCCAGGAACGAGACCACGACTGCCTGGTTGACGGCGCGGCCTACACCCTCAGCGCCACCGGAGGCGGTCATGCCCTTGTAGCAGCAGACGATCGCGATGATCGCCCCGAACAGTGTCGTCTTCAGCACCGAGCCCCACAGGTCGGTGGCCGAGGCGTTCGCGAACAGCGTCGTCCAAAACGGTCCCAACGGCTGTCCTGTGACGATCGCCGCGAGAATGCCGCCGAAGATTCCGAACAGCAGCGCGTACAGGTCGAACAGGCCGGTGATCAGCATCAGCGCCAGGAAGCGAGGCACGACGAGGTTCTTGATTGGGTCCACACCCAGCACCTGCAACGCGTCGAGCTCCTCACGGATCTTGCGCGCCCCCAGATCAGCGGTGATCGCCGTGCCAGCTATCCCCGCGAGCACGATCGAGGTGATCAAAGGACCGATTTCGCGGATCGCCGCGAGCACGAAGAACCCGCCCAACCGGTCGACCGCGCCGAAGAGGTGCAGGAAGTTCGCCGCCTGCAATCCCGGCGCGCCGTAATTGATCGCGAAAGTCGTGACCAGCAGCGGGAACCACACCAAGCGCAGCACGAACAAGAACTGGTTGACGAACTCCCCGCCGTACGGGTATGGAGGGCGCAGGGCCGAGGCGACCGTCCTGCCCGTCAACAGCACCATGTCCCCGACCTCCTCGAACAGGTTCCTGCTCGGCAGCAATGCCCGCTCCACCATCTGCCACGCAGCGCCCCTCTCCGTCGACCTTCCCGCCATGCTCGAGCCCTCCTCGCGAGCCAACGCCCAGATGATCTTCTTTTTCAGACAGTGGCTAAGTATACACTTAGCTGAAGCCAGTAGATCGGGGAGGAGGTGTGTTTGGTGTCCGGGAGAGGGCTCCCCCAGATTCAGGTGACGCGCCCCGTGACGTAATCGTGGTTGGACTGCGCAGCAAGCTGACGGGAGCGGACAGCACCGAGACCGGGGTCAGCTGAGCCCGAGCAGCGTGGGCACCTCGTCGAGCGCTGAGCGGCACAAATCTCACTCGTGGGCTACTGTGGCTCAGCCGGGGGAATCCGCCCGGCGAACCTGCGACGAGCTGGAGGGCTGAGATGGCGTACGTGATCGTCAACGACTTCGAGGGCGGTACCAAGGAGCAGTACGACGCCACCACTGCGGTGGTGCACCCGCCCGGTGGCCTGCCAGCCGGCCAGACGCACCATTACGCCGGGCCAAGCGCGAATGGCTGGGTCGTCGTCGCGGTCTGGGAATCGAAGGCGATCTGGGAGAAGTTCCGCGACGAGACGCTGCTGCCCGCCTTCCAGGCAGGACAGTCCGTTTTGCCCGGCCCACCAAAGACAACGGAGTTCGAGGCCGAGGCCGAGCTCTAGAGGCAACCCCTGTATGGCCGAGGCGCTTGGTTCTGCGCCTCAGTCAAGTGGGCCGTGGTGGTGCTGAGGCGCCCGCAATGCTCGGCGAGCAGGCGTGAGGCATAACGAATCCTTGGCTTGGATGGTCATGGCCACATCCAAGCTCTGGTTAGAGATGGATGCTGGCTCGCAGACGCGCGAGCACCGTAAGCCGTTGTCGTAGCCCGCTCCCACCTTCGACGACGATCCACGCGCCGCCAGCACGCCGCGCAACCTGGCGGACCTCACGATCCAGGTCGCGCTTGTCAGGCCCGGGCCGATCGTCGCGGTGCCAGCTGCGGATCGCCGAGCACTTGCGCGGTCATGGCCATTATGTGCGCGCGCGTCGCGGGCCAGAGCGGGTCGGGGTCGGCCTCTCCGGCGAGCCCGAGAAGCGCTAGCCCACGCATGGTCGACTGCCCTGACACGATGAGTGGAATGAGCTCTGCTCGCCCGGCGTGCTCTGGGAAGAGGATTGGCGCGGCCATCGCGTTCAAACGGGCCGTTTCGTCATGCGGCACGGCGATGTGCTGCAGTAGCTCTGGCTCGGTGCGCGCCCCAATCCCCAGCTCGATGAGCGCCGTGAACAGTGGCCCCCTGTAGATACGCCACATGCGGTCGAGCAGGAGTTCGTGACGCTTTCGCATCGAGCGCGTGCTCGGTAGTCCCTCCGCGAACATCTCGCTCATCGATTTGGCCCTGATGTAACCAACCAGCTCGCCGAGCAGCGCTGCCTTGGACGCAAAGTGGTGCTGTAGCGCGCCGGGGCTCACGCCGGCGCGCCTGGCTATGCGCCGCGTCGTGGTCTTCGCATACCCGTACTCGACGAGGCAGCCGATCGCGGCGTCCAACACAGCCGTGTGCGTGGCCGCCCGGCGCTCGGCCTGGGTGCGGCGTTTGTGTTTGTTGGCTGAGGCTGGGGAGACCATCGTGTGAGTATCGCGCGACAGCGTCGCGTGGCGCGAAGTGTGGTCCGAGTCTGATCAAACATTCCATACGGCTGAAATGTAGTAGCTTTTGACAGATGGCGGAGGAATTGCTTGCGTTGGGCCGCGAATGGCTGGCGGCGACGGGTGAGATCAGTCGCTTCACCGGCAACATCGTCCGCGACGTGTGGGGCCTGCGGGTGTTCCGGTTCTTTGGTGAGGCGCTGCGGCAGTCGGGGATCTTGATCATCTCCTCGACGCTGATCATCTGGGCGCTGATGTTCATCCTCGGCTTGGAGTGCGGCATCGAGGGCGCCTACTTCACCGAGGCCTCGGGCGCGCCAGCATATTCAGGCGTGTTCAGCGCGTGGTGCGATCTGCGTGAGATCACTCCGTACGCGTTCGGTTACATGATGGCCGCGAAGGTCGGCACCGGGATCGTGGCTGAGCTCGGCGCGATGCGGATCTCCGATGAGATCGACGCGCTCGAGGTGATGGGAATCGACTCGATGACCTTCCTGTGCGGCACACGCCTCTTGGCGGCGTGGCTGGTGCTGCCGTTCATGTACCTAGCCGGCATCGGAGCGGCCTTCCTCGCCTCCTACATCGCGGTAGTGCAACAAGTCGGAGCGGTCTCCTCAGGCGGCTATCTCCTGATCTTCTGGCAATTCCAAGCACCACCGGACTTCTTATACAGCCTCGTCAAGGCAATGTTCATGGCCACGGCGATCGTGCTCGTCGGCTGCTACTACGGCTACAACGCCAGCGGCGGACCGGTAGGTGTGGGCAGAGCCACCGCCAAGTCAATGGTCCTCAACATCGTGCTCGTACACATCATCGGAATGCTCGGCACACAAATCTTCTGG
>JBIOEX010000045.1:0-15638 GCA_044446485.1 Solirubrobacterales bacterium | reverse complement strand
GCCTGAACATGTACACGCTCTCTCAGGACGAGCGCCGGCGCGCGCAGGTGAGCACGGCGCTGCGTGAGTTGCTCGACGATGGCACGATCGAGCCTGTGGTGGCTGGCAGCTTCTCCTTTGAGGAAGCCGGCGCCGCGCAGAGCATGATCACCGAACGGCGTAACGTCGGCAAGGTAGTACTCACGCCCTGAGGCGGGATTTCATGTGGCGCCGGTGCTAACCTGCACCGCAGATGTCGTTCGGATTGTCTCTTTCACTGCTTCTCTTGCTCCCCCCTCGGGGGGAATAGCGCGTGGCGGCCGCGTAGCCGCATACCCAGCCGAGAGGAAGCCCGAAAGAGACCTAGAAGGAGAACGAACGGCATGAGCAATACAACGAGGCAACGAGACGCGAAAGACCGCGTCCTGATCTTTGACACCACGCTGCGCGACGGCGAGCAGTCGCCGGGGATCTCGCTGAACACGACAGAGAAGCTGGAGATCGCACAGCAGCTGGCGCGGCTCGGGGTGGACGTGATCGAGGCCGGTTTCCCGATCACCTCGCCGGGCGACTTCGAGGCGGTGCAGGCGATCGCGCGCGAGGTGGTGGATCCTGCCCCACCAGTCATCGCGGGCCTGGCGCGCACGCACGTGGCGGACATCGACGCGGCGTGGGAGGCGGTGCGTGACGCCGAGCGTCCGCGTATCCACACGTTCATCTCGACGTCGGACATCCACATCGTCCACCAGCTGCAGACCACGCGCGAGGACGTCAAGGGCCAGGCGCGTGCAGCGGTCGCGCACGCCAAGCAGTACCTCGACGATGTTGAGTTCTCACCGATGGACGCCACTCGCTCGGAAGTGCAGTTCACGGCTGAGGTGATCCAGATAGCGATCGAAGAGGGCGCTACCACGATCAACATTCCCGACACGGTGGGCTACGCGATGCCGCATGAGTTCCAGGCCTTCCTTCACCACCTGTATGAGCTGGTTCCTGAGCTGAGTAACGTGGTGCTGTCCGTGCATTGTCACGACGACCTTGGCCTGGCGGTGGCCAACTCGTTCGCCGGTGTGCTGGCCGGTGCCCGCCAGGTGGAGTGCGCGGTCAACGGGATCGGCGAGCGCGCGGGGAACGCGTCGCTCGAGGAGATCGTGATGCTGCTGCGCACACGCCGTGCCGATGTGGGCCTGGACACGGGGGTGAGATCCGTCGAGATCGCGCGCACCAGCCGCCTGGTCTCCCGCCTCACCGGCTACCCCGTGCAGCCGAACAAGGCGATCGTGGGGCGCAACGCGTTCGCGCACGAGTCGGGGATCCATCAGGACGGCGTGCTGAAGGAGCGCTCGACGTACGAGATCATGGACGCCACCACGATCGGTTTGCGAAGCAACTCGATCGTGCTGGGCAAGCACTCGGGCCGTCACGCGCTGCGCGATGCGTTTGCGGAGCTGGGCTACCAGCTCGACGGCCAGGCGCTGAACACGGCTTTCAAGCGCTTCAAGGAGATCGCCGACCGCAAGAAGACGCTGACCGCGATGGACCTGGAGGCGCTCCTCACCGATGAGCTGCGCGGTGGCGAGGAGCAGGCCGGGTATGTCCTCGAGTGGTTCGAGGTGCAGGCGTCCTCGCGCCGTCCACCGCATGCGCGGGTCGCGGTAACACTGCCCGAGGGCGGCACGGTTGAGGGCTCGTTCACGGGCGACGGTCCCATCGATGCGGTGTTCGCCGCGATCGACGCGGCCACAGGTGTGGAGGTGAAGCTGCGTGAGTTTCAGATCGGCGCGGTCACCGAGGGTCAGGACGCCCTCGGCGAGGTATCGGTGGTGGTTGAGATCGGAGGGCAGACGGGATCGGGACAGGGCATATCGACCGACATCATCGACGCGGCCGCCCGCGCTTACGTGCGTGCGTTGTCGGTCGCGATGGCACGTTTGCAGAGAGGCGAGGCACTCGTCCTGCCTGAGTTCACACCATGAGTCCGTTGCTTGCGAGAACTCGCGGGCCCTCGCAGCGTTCGAAGCCTCTGTAAGGGCAAGCTGATCCATGCCGACGACCTTGATCGCGCAGAACGGTGCCGAACTGCTTCAAAACCCTGTCCTGTCCACCGTCCGTGATAACATACAAACGTATGATGATGACCGCGAAGTCGCCCCCCGCGGAGGGCGAGCAGGCCACGGCGCTGTCCGCGTCGGTCCTCGGTGCTCGCGTGAAGGCATTGCGCGAGTCGGCCGGGCTCTCTCTGCGCGACCTCACAGATCGCAGTGGCGTAAGCGCCCCGATGCTGAGCCAGGTCGAGCGCGGTGAGACGAGCCCGACGCTGACCGTTGCCGCGCGGATCGCCGCGGGCCTCGATCTGCGGCTGTCTCAACTGCTGCGTCTCGACGAGGGCGGATCGGTCACGGTCGTGCGCGCCAACGAGCGCCAGCGCGGTGGCAGCAGGCGACGTGGGCACAGCTTTGAGGTGCTGACCTCTTCCCAGCCCGGTCAGCGAGCCGAACTCTCACGCCACATCCTCGCGCCTGCAGGTGCAACCGGCGCGGCCGATGACCCACCAATGCACGAGGCCGGCAGCCGCGAGACCGCTCTCGTCGAGCGAGGGTCTGTGGTGCTCATCTGCGACGGGCAGCGCCACGAGCTGAAGGAGGGTGACTGCGTCACGTTCGACGCCGACCTGCCGCACCACTTCGAGAACCCCACCAAGCAGGAGGCCGCGTTCCTCGCGGTCGTTTCCGCCGGACTGAGGAGAAGCTAGATGCCACAGACGCTGTTCGACAAGATCTGGGAGACGCACGAGGTCGCGCACGGCCTGCTCTACATCGACCTGCATCTCGTGCACGAGGTGACAAGCCCGCAAGCGTTCGACAGCCTGCGCATGGCTGAAAGGCCCGTCCGCCGGCCCGACCTCACGCTCGCGACGGCCGACCACAATACGCCGACCGACGGCACGCCCATCGCCGCGCGGATCAAGGACGAGCTTTCGCGTGTGCAGGTCGAAACGCTCGAGCGCAACTGCGAGGAGTTCGGCGTGCCTGTCTACTCGCTCGGCTCAGCGCGCCAGGGCATCGTTCACGTGATCGGCCCGGAGCTCGGCGTCACGCAGCCGGGCATGACGATCGTCTGCGGCGACTCGCACACTTCTACGCACGGCGCCTTCGGTGCGCTCGCCTTCGGCATCGGCACGAGCGAGGTCGAGCACGTGCTGGCGACGCAGTGCATGGTCCAGTCAAAGCCCCGCTCGATGCGCATCGTTTATGGGGGAGAGCTGGGGTTCGGCGTGACGGCGAAGGATTTGATCCTCGGCACGCTGGGGAAGCTCGGCGTTGGCGGCATGACCGGTCACGTCGTGGAGTACGCCGGGGGCGCGATCGAGGCGCTCTCGATGGAGGGCCGCATGACCGTCTGCAACATGACGATCGAGGGCGGCGGCAGGGCGGGGATGATCGCGGCTGATGCGACGACGTTCGCGTGGTTCACGCAGGCCGATCGTCCCGGTGCGCCGCGCGGCGAGGAGTTGCAGAAGGCGATCGAGCACTGGCAGACGCTGCGTACCGACGAGGGAGCCGGGTTCGACAAGGAGGTGAGCATCGACGCGGGTGCGATCTCGCCGCAGGTGACGTGGGGCACGAACCCGGGGATGGTCCGTGCGGTGACAGAGAAGGTTCCTGCGCCTGAGGAGTCCGGCAGCGCGGCGGATCGCGAGGCGACCGAACGCGCGCTGCAGTACATGGACCTGAAGCCCGGTATGCCGATCGAGCAGATCCAAATCGACCGCGTGTTCATCGGCTCGTGTACGAACTCGCGGATCGGTGACTTGCGAGCCGCGGCCAAGGTCGTAGAAGGCCGCAAGGTCGCTGCGAGCGTGAGCGCGATGGTCGTGCCGGGATCCCAGCAGGTCAAGAAACAGGCGGAGGAGGAGGGGCTCGACGAGGTCTTTCGCGCGGCTGGCTTTGACTGGAGAGTGGCCGGCTGCTCGATGTGCCTGGGGATGAACCCCGACATATTGCAGCCCGGCGAGCGCTGCGCCTCGACCTCGAACCGCAACTTCGAGGGCCGCCAGGGCCGCGGCGGGCGCACGCACCTCGTCTCCCCGCAGATGGCCGCAGCCGCCGCGATCGAGGGCCACTTCGTCGACATAAGGAGCTGGAGCTGATGGATCCGATAAGCGTCATCTCAGGACCGATCAGTCACCTAGACAGGGCCGACGTCGACACCGATCAGATCATGCCTAAGCAGTTCCTCAAGAGGGTTGAGCGCACGGGATTCGGCGAGTTCCTGTTCTACGACTGGGCGAAGGAGCCGGGCTGGGAGTTGCCCGCCAACCCGATCCTCGTCGCTGGGGCGAACTTCGGCTGCGGGAGCTCACGCGAGCACGCGCCGTGGGGTCTTCAGGACTACGGCTTTCGGGCGATCATCGCACCGAGCTTCGCCGACATCTTCTACTCGAACTGCACGAAGATTGGCCTCTTGCCGGTCGTATTGAGCGACGAGGACTGCCGGGCGCTCGCGCACGCCGGGGCGGGGGAGGTCGACCTGCTCGAGCAGGAGGTTCGGATTGGGACCCCGCCCACCCGCGAGGTCGCGTTCGAGATCGATCACGAGATCCGCCATCGCCTGCTCAACGGGCTCGACGACATCGCGCTGACGCTCGAGCAGTCCGCCGAGATCGCCGATTACGAGTCGGAGCTCGACCGCGAGCGCGGCTGGGCTACGACCGCGACGACGGCGCTGTAGATGGCTCACCACATAGTCACCCTCCCCGGCGACGGGATTGGTCCGGAGATCATGGCGCCGGCGCTCGACCTGCTCGGTCGGCTCGGCGACTTCGACTTCGAGGAGCACGTCTTTGGCGGCGCCTCGATCGACGCGCACGGCACTGCGCTGACCGGCGAGGTGCTTGCGGCCTGCAAAGCCGCTGACGCCGTCCTCCTGGCGGCGGTGGGTGGGCCGAAGTGGGACACCACCGACCCAAGCAAGCCGCGCCCCGAGCAGGGCCTGCTCGGCCTGCGCAAGGGCCTCGGCCTGTACGCCAACCTGCGCCCGGTCAAGCCGCTGCCGGCGCTCTATGAGGCCTCGCCGCTGCGCCGCGAGCGAATCGAGGGCACCGACCTGCTCGTCGTGCGCGAGCTGACGGGTGGGATTTACTTCGGGGAGAAGACCCGCACCGCGACCTCTGCCTCCGACGTCTGCTCCTATACGACCGAGGAGATCGAGCGCATCTCGCGGACGGCATTCAACGCGGCGAGGGCGAAGGTGACGAGCGTCGACAAGGCCAACGTGCTGGAGACGAGCCGCCTGTGGCGAGAGACGGTCACTCGGGTGCACGCGCAGGAGTTCCCCAACATCGAGCTCGAGCATGTGCTGGTCGACAACGCGGCCATGCAGCTCATATCCGCCCCGCGGCACTTTGACGTGATCGTCACGGAGAACATGTTCGGCGACATCCTCAGTGACGAGGCGGCGATGATCACCGGCTCCATCGGCATGCTCCCCAGCGCGTCCTTGAGCGGCGATGGCCCCGGCATGTTTGAGCCGGTTCACGGCTCCGCGCCTGACATCGCCGGCAGGGGCGTCGCCAACCCGCTCGCGATGTTCCTCTCCGCCGCCATGCTCCTGCAGCACGGCCTAGGCTTGGAAAGCGAGGCGGCGGCTGTAGAATCGGCCGTGGCGCAAGCGCTAGCTGGTGGCTTACGTACCCCGGATCTCGGGGGCGAAGCCACCACCGCCCAGGCGACAAGGGCAGTGCTCGAAAACATCGAATAGGAGCAGTGTGAAAGTGGAGCCCACCGACCTCATCTGGATGAACGGAGAATTCGTCGGATGGGAGGACGCCAAGATCCACGTTCTGACCCACGGGCTGCACTACGGGACGGGCGTGTTCGAGGGCGTGCGCTGCTACGACACGGAGCTGGGACCGGCGGTGTTCCGCAACCAAGAGCACGTGCAGCGGCTGCTGAAGTCCGCGGAGCTGTACTACATGCCCGTGCCCTATTCGGCCGAGGAGCTGCGGGCCGCCACGCTCGAGCTCGTCGCCAGAAACGGGATGAGCTCGTGCTACATCCGCCCGATTATCTACCGCGGCTACGGCCAGATGGGCCTCAACCCGCTCGAGGCGCCCGTCGACGTGACAATCGCGTGCTGGGAGTGGGGCGCGTATCTCGGCGAGGAGGGCAAGCGCAAGGGCATTCGCGCGAAGGTGTCCTCGTGGGAGCGGATCAGCCCGCGTTCGCTAATCCCGCACGCGAAGGCCTCGGGCCAGTACCTCAACAGCGTGCTTGCGAAGATCGAGTCGGTCAAGGCCGGCTACGAAGAGGCGATCCTGCTCGACGAGCACGGCCACGTGTGCGAGGGCACGGGTGAGAACCTGTACGTGGTGCGCGACGGTGAGATCGCCACGCCCGGACAGCACAACTCGATTCTCGACGGCATCACCCGTCGCTCGATCATCCAGATCGCCCAAGACCTCGGCTATGAGATCGTCGAGCGGAACGTCGCCCGCGCGGAGCTGTACCTCGCCGAGGAGGTGTTCATGTCCGGGACCGCCGCCGAGATCGTGCCGGTGCGCGAGATCGACGACCATCCCATCGGGACAGGCGAGCCCGGCGAGATCACGCGCGTGCTGCAGGCCGCCTTCGACGATGCCATCCACGGGCGCTCTGAGCGCTACCGCGAGTGGCTCGACGTGGTGCCCTCCTCGGCGCTTCAGACCCCCACGGGCGAGGCTACTTCCCGTGCGCCGACCGTCACCGGGTAGGTCCTGATGGCCGGCATACAGCTATACGACGCGACCCTGCGCGACGGCATGGGCGGCGGAGGTCTGACGCTGACGGCCGAGGAGAAGCTGCGCGTCGTGCGGGCGCTCGACGCGCTCGGCGTCGACATGATCGAGGCCGGCTTCCCGGCGTCGAATCCGAAGGAGCGCGAACTCTTCCAGCTGCTCGCGCACGAGTCGCTGAGCGCCGCTGAGATCGTCGCGTTCGGTATGACCCGGAGGCGCGGCGTCACCGCCGAGGACGACGAGGGCCTGCGCGTGCTCTCCGAGTCCTTCGCACCGGCCTGCACGCTCGTCGGCAAGTCCTCGTTGCTGCACGTGGAGAAGGTCGTGCGCGTCTCGCGCGAGGAGAACCTGGCGATGATCGGCGACTCGATCCGCTTCCTCGTCGCGCGGGGCAAGCGCACGCTGTTCGACGCCGAGCACTTCTTCGACGGCTTCGCGGAAGACCCGGGCTATGCGCTCGACTGCCTGCGCGCCGCCGCCGAAGCCGGTGCCGAGCGACTTGTCCTGTGCGACACGAACGGGGGCTCTCTGCCGATGCAGATCCGCACGGCGCTCGCTGTCGTCACCGAAGCGCTGCCCGGCGTGGCGCTCGGGATCCACTGTCACGACGACTCGGGCTGTGCGGTCGCGAACACGCTGACCGCCGTCGAAGCCGGCGCCACGCAGGTCCAGGGCACGGTTAACGGGATCGGCGAGCGAACGGGCAACGCGAACCTGATCACGATCATCGCTGACCTGCAGCTGAAGATGGGCGTGGATCTTCTCTCGCCGGAGCACCTCGCGCGCCTGACCGAGACGGCGCACCTGGTGGACGAGCTGCTCAACCGCGTTCCCGACCCCGCCCAGCCGTATGTGGGAAAGCACGCGTTTGCACACAAGGCTGGGCTGCACGCGGCGGGCATCAGGGCAGATTCACAGAGCTTCGAGCACATCGATCCGGCGGTTGTGGGCAACAGCCGCGACGTGTTGATCTCTGAGATCGCCGGGCGGGGCACGATCGAGGAGAAGGCCGGGCAGGCGGGGATCGCGGTCGGCGGGGACTTCTCTCAGCGGGTGTTGGAGCGGGTGAAGGAGCTCGAGCATCGCGGCTTCCAGTTCGAGGCCGCGGACGGTTCGTTCGAGCTCTTGATGCGTAAGGAGGCGGGGGAGTACGAGCCGTTGTTTAGGCTGGAGTCCTGGCGGGTGATGGTCGAGAAGCGCGCCGACGGCAAGGTCGCGACTGAGGCGACGATCAAGATCTGGCTCGGAGGCGAGCGCTTCGTGCGCACCGCCGAGGGCAACGGTCCGGTGCACGCCCTCGACAGAGCGCTACGCGATGCGATCGGTGCGATCCACCCCCACCTGAAGGACATCGACCTCGTGAACTTCAAGGTCAGGATCCTCGATGAGCGCAAGGGGACGGGGGCTGTCACCCGTGTGCTGATCGATGCCTCCGATGGGCACGACGTGTGGGGCTCGATCGGTGTCTCCGAGAACCTGATCGCTGCTTCTTGGGACGCCTTGGTCGACTCTCTGGAGTACGGCATGCAGTCCGGGCGCCGTCCCGGCGAGCACTCCAGGCAGGGCGCGAGCGCGGCGAGCACGCGCGGCGAGGCTTAGTGGCAGACGAGACGATCCCGCTCGCCAAACCGGTGCTCGGCGAGGCGGAGGAGCGGGCGGTGATCGAGGTGCTGCGCTCGGGGCAGCTCTCGCTCGGCCCGCGCGTCCCCGAGTTCGAGCGCCTGTTCGCCGAGCGCGTGGGCTCCCCGCTGGCATGCGCGGTGAGCAGTGGCACGGCCGGCCTGCATCTTGCGCTCCGGGCTGTTGGTGTGCGAGAGGGCGACGAGGTGATCACCAGCCCGTTCTCGTTTGTTGCATCCGCCAATGTGGCGCTGTATGAGCGGGCGCGGCCAGTGTTTGCGGACATCGACCCTGTCACGCTCAACCTCGATCCAGCGGCGGCCGTTGCCGCGGTGACGGAGCGTACGAAAGCGATCTTGCCGGTGCACATCTTCGGCTATCCCGCTGACATGCCCGCGTTCGAGTCGCTCGCGGAGAAGCACGGCCTCGGGATTGTCGAGGACGCGTGCGAGGCGCTCGGCGCGGCGCACGCCGACGGGACGCCCGTGGGCAGCCGCGGGCACCCGGCGGTGTTCGGCTTCTACGCCAACAAGCAGCTCACCACCGGCGAGGGCGGCATGGTGACGCTCGCGGACCCCGCGCTGAAGGGGCGGATCGACTCCGAGCGCAACCAGGGACGCGCCCCGGACATGGGCTGGCTGGACCACGACCGGTTGGGCTTCAACTACCGCCTGTCGGACATCGCGTGCGCGCTCGGGATCGCGCAGCTTGGGCGGCTGGAAGAGATGCTCGCGGCGCGCGCACGTGTAGCCGGTCTCTATCGCGAGGCGCTGGCGGGAGTTGAGGGCCTGCAGCTTCCCTGTCCCGATCATGGCGGCAGTGTGCGCGGCTGGTTTGTGTTCGTCGTGCAGCTGCCTGGGGGCGTGGACCGCGATGAGGCAGTCCGCGCGCTGGCGGCGGAGGGGATCCAGAGCAAGCCCTACCTCCCCGCGATCCATTTGATGAGCTTCTATCGCGAGCGCTTCGGCCACCGCGAGGGAGAGTTCCCGGTCTGCGAGGACGTGGCCAGTCGCTCGCTGGCGCTGCCGTTCTTTGCCGAGATGGAAGAGGGTCAGGTGGGACGCGTGGCGCAGGCGCTGCGCGCGGTCATACACTGACCGCCCGTGTCTCGCTTCCGTGAACCCCAGCACAAGGACTTCCAGCGGATGAACAGCTCGCTCAGTTTCGACCGGCGGCTGTGGCCGCAGGACGTGGCGCAGTCGCGCGCGCACGCGAGGATGCTCGCCGCGCGGAGGATCATCACCGATGAGGACCGCGACGCGATCCTCATCGGCCTCGACGCGGTCGAGCGCGAGCTGGCCGAGGAGCACTTTCCCTTCCGAGAGGACGACGAAGACATCCACATGGCGATCGAGCGGCGGCTGACCGAGCTGGCGGGGCCGGTTGGAGGGAAGCTGCATACGGCGCGCTCGCGAAACGATCAGGTGGTCACCGACCTGGTGATGTACACGCGCGAGCGCGCGCGCGAGGCGCAGGGGGCGATCGGAGGGCTGATGAAGGCCCTGCTGGGAAGGGCTGAAGAGCACTTGGATTGGCCGCTGCCGGGCTACACGCACCTGCAGCGCGCGCAGCCCGTCTACCTCTCCCACCACCTGCTCGCCTACTTCTGGATGCTCCGCCGCGACCGCGAGCGCTTCGCGTTCGCCGAGCGCCAGGCCGGCTACCTGCCGCTCGGCGCGGGCGCACTCGCGGGCGTGAACTTCGATACCGACCGCCGGATGGTCGCCGCGGAGCTCGGCTTCCCCGAGATCGCCACGAACTCGATCGACGCGGTATCGAACCGCGACTTCGCGATCGACTACCTCAGCGCCGCCGCACTCTGCGCGACGCACCTGTCCCGGCTGGGGGCGGAGCTCGTGCTGTGGTGCAGTGAGGAGTTCGGTTTCTGCGAGTTGCCGGACGCGTGGAGCTCGGGGAGCTCGATCATGCCGCAGAAGAAGAATCCCGACGCGGCGGAGCTGCTGAGGGGCAAGGCGCCGCGCGTGGCCGGCCATCTGACCGCCCTGCACGGCGTGATGCACGGATTGCCGCTGACGTACAACAAGGATCTGCAGGAGGACAAGGAGCATTTGTTCGACGCGGTCGACACGATCGAGATATCGCTGGCGGCGGCGGCGGGCATGATCGCGGGGGCGAGATGGGACCGCGAGCGGATGGCAGCGGCTGCGGGCGACGAGATGATCGCGGCGACTGACGTGGCCGACCTGCTGGTGGGACTCGGCGTGCCGTTCCGCGAGGCGCACGGCGTGGTCGCCGGGCTCGTGCGGAGCGCTGTTGACGGCGGCAAGAGCCTCTCAGAGCTCACGATCCAGGAGCTGGCGGGCGTCAGTGCGACGCTTGCCGAGCACCGCGAGCAGTACTACGAGGTGCTCAAGCAGGACTCCTGGCTCGAGTCGAAGATTTCCGAGGGCGGGACCTCACTGGCGCGCGTGAAGGAGCAAGTTGAGGAGGCGCAGGCGGTGCTCGATGAAGGCGCTGCGGGCTGAGTTCTACCACCGCCCCGTCGTCGAGGTCGCGCGTGAGTTGATCGGCTGCACGGTCGAGCACGCAGGCACGGCGGGGGTGATCGTCGAGACGGAGGCCTACCACGAGTCAGAGCCCGCCTGCCACGCCTACATCGGCCTGACCTCGCGCACGAGCACGCTGTTTGGTCCCCCGGGGCGCGCCTATGTCTATCGCTCGTACGGCATCCACGCACTGCTCAACGCCGTCTGCGAGGGCGAGGGTGCCGGTGCCGCGGTGCTGATCCGGGCACTCGAGCCCGTAGAGGGCATCGAGGAGATGCGCGGTCGCCGCCGCGTCGGCGACGATCGCGAGCTGTGCTCAGGGCCGGGGAAGCTCACGCAGGCGCTCGGGGTCGAGCTGGTGCAGAACGGGAGTGATCTGCAGAGCGGTCCGGTCCGTATCCGTGCGCGCGCGCCGGTATGGCGCGACCCGGCGGTTGTGGTGGGCAGGCGCATCGGGATCAGTAAGGCGGCCGACCTGCGCTGGCGCTTCTGCGTGGCGGGCAACGTCCACGTCTCGCGACCCCGCCCGGCCGGGTCACCGGCTAGCCCCCGGGGCTGACCCCGCCCGTAGGCGAAGGCGAAGGCGAGGGCGAAGCCGGCGGTTCCGTGCCCGACGGCGCGGGCGTCGGCGTTTCGTGCGCCGGCGCCGGTGTGGAGGGAGCGGTGGCTTTTTCAGGCGTGGCCGCGCCGCCTTCGCCACCGGTGTTGCCCGGGGCCGAAGGCTTTTCGCCGCCTTTCGATGACCCCCCCGGCGCGCCGCTCGGCCCGGACGTGGCGGTGCCCGGCGTTGAGGATGGCGGGGCACTCGCTTCCGATTCACCCGAGCTCGTGCCACCTTCGCCGCCCTTGGGCTTGGCGGCCTGTTCGGCGCGGGATTTGTCGATGCTCATCGCATTGACGATGAAGTTGTGCCAGATCAGCGCGGGGAAGGTGCCGCCGAGCACGGGGTTGCCGTTGAAGGCCGTGGTCATTGGGACGAGGCTGTCGGGGTAGCCGACCCACACGGCGACCGTGTAGCGGCTGTCCCAGCCGATGAACCAGGCGTCGCCGTAGTTGGAGGTGGTTCCGGTCTTGCCCGCTGCGAACTGGCCGGTGGCGGCGGCGCGGCCGGTGCCGTACTGAAGCACCGTTTGGAGCATCGAGGTCTCGGTGGCGGCGATGGGAGGGGGCAGTACCGGCCTGGTCTTGACCTGGTTGACATCGCGGTGCGCGCCGTCGGGCAGCGTGTGCGTGCCGGCATCGACTTCCTGGATGGCTACGGGCTCACCTTCACCGGCCAGCGTCCCTGAGACGCGCCGTCCACCGTGGGCAATCGTCTCATAGGAATGGGCCATGTCGAGCGGCGTCACACCCACGGTGAGCCCACCGATCGTCATCGCGGGGTTGGTCGAGAGCGGCGTGGTGATGCCCATCCGGTGCGCCAGGCGCGCGATTCGCGTGGTGCCGACTTTCAGACCGACTTCGGCATAGATCGAGTTGTCCGAGTAGGCGGTCGCGCCGGTCAGCGTGTTCGAGCCGGTGTAGGCGCCTTCGTCGTTGTGGACGACGAACTTTTCGTGGCCGCCAGTGTGGGGGACGATGAATATCTTCTGCTTGGACGTCCACGTCGATTCCGGCGAGATACCTGCCTCCAGCGCGGCGGCGAGGTCGAACGCCTTGAAGGAGGAGCCGGGCTGGCGCTCGCCGTTGGTGGCGAGGTTGAAGGGCGTCGTGGCGTAGTCGCGACCGCCGACCATCGCGCGCACCTCTCCCGTCGAGTTTTCGATCGCGACGAGCGAGGCCGTCGGCCCGCTCGGGTTTTCCAGGTAGGAGTTGACCGCGTGTTCGGCCACCCGCTGCAATTCGAGGTCGAGCGTCGTTGTGATCCGCAGGCCGCCGTCGAATGCGCGCGGGGCGCCGTAGCGTTCGATGATCTGCTGCTGCACCCAGCTGGTGAAGTAGCCGGAATCGACACCTTCGATCGTCTGCTCCCGCGGCGCCTGAATGTCCTTGGCCGCGGGCAGCGCCTGCTTGATGCTTTCTTCATACAACGGCCGTTCGATGTATCCCTGGGCGAGCATCTGTCCCAGCACGACATCGCGCCGCGCGCGCGCCGCGACGGGATGGTTGGCCGGGTCATAGCCAGAGGGGTTCTGGATGACGCCGGCGAGCAGCGCCGCCTCCCAGGGTTTCAGCTGTTCTACGCACAGCGCGTGGGTGGGCGTTCCGCAGGCGAGGTGATTGACTTCGTGCCCGAAATAGGTCTGCGCCGCCGACTCGATTCCGTAGGCCCCGTTGCCGAAGTAGATCGTGTTGAGATAGGCCGTGAGGATCTTTTCCTTCGACCACTTGTGCGACAGCTGATAGGCGAGGGCAACCTCGCGCAGCTTCTCGAAGATCGTGCGGTGGGACTGGGCCTGCAGGGCGTTCTTGATGAACTGCTGCTCGATCGTGGAGGCGCCCTGCACGGTCCCTTTGTGCAGGATGTCCTGGGTGAAGGCTCGCGCGATGCCGCGCACGTCGACGCCACCGTTGGTCCGAAAACGCTTGTCCTCGATCGAGATCACGGCCTCCTTGACGATCTGCGGGATTTGCGCAGGGGTGACGATCACCCGGTTCTGTTGGCTGACTATCCCAATCGGGTGGCCGAGATCGTCGAGCAGCACGGAGCTCTGCGCGTCCTTCAGCTGAGAGAAGCGGGTCAGCGACGGGAGGTCGGACGCGACGGAGATGAAGATCCCGAACAAGAACGAGACGAGGCCAAGCAGCAGGACGGCAAAGAGGATCGCCAGAAAGCGCAGTCTCTTCAGTCGCGGCCGGCCGCGGGCAGGCAATGCGGCGGACTCCACAGAGTGGGAGAGTCTAGCATTGGCCTTCGATGGGAAAGACACCCGAAGCGGCCGCGGTGCAAGCTGCACTGCTCGAGCGAAACGCGATCGATAGCCTGCCGAAGGGGGCGCTTGCCGCCAAGCTAGAGGCGGCGCGCCGGGAGGGGAGGCCGCTGCGGGTCAAGTGGGGGATCGACCCGACCGCGCCCGACATCCACCTCGGTCACGCGGTGCTGCTGGGAAAGCTGCGCGAGTTCCAGGACGCTGGGCACATGGTCGTGCTGATTATTGGCGACTACACCGCGCGCGTAGGCGACCCGTCGGGGCGGTCGGAGCTTCGCCCGATGCTTACCCAGGGCGAGATCGAGGAGAACGCGCAGACGTTCCAGGGGCAGGCGGCGAAGATCCTCGACGTGGAGCCTGAGCGGCTGGAGGTGCGGCGCAACAGCGAGTGGCTGGAGATGGGGCTGAGCGAGCTGCTCGGGCTGGTGCGCACGACGACTGTTGCGCAGATGATCGAGCGCGACGACTTCGCAAAACGCCTGAGCGCGTCGCAGCCAGTCTCGATGCTCGAGCTGCTGTATCCACTGCTGCAGGGCTATGACTCGGTGGCGGTGAGGGCGGACGTGGAGCTGGGGGGGACCGATCAGAAGTTCAACCTGCTGCTCGCGCGTGATATCCAGCGCGCATACGGACAGCCCGAGCAGGCGATCATGACGATGCCGATCCTCGTGGGTATCGACGGGAGTAGGAAGATGTCCAAGTCGCTGGGTAATCAGATCGGGTTGACAGACGAGCCGCAGGAGATGTATGGCAAGACGATGAAGATCCCGGACGAGGCGATGGGCGAGTACCACCGGCTGTTGTTGGATGGGGGGGCATCAATTGGGGTTCAATCCGAACTGCAACCCAGGGACGCCAAGCGAGCGCTGGCGCGTGAGATCGTCGCGTGGCTGCATTCGCAGGCCGATGCGCAGACGGCTGAGCGCCATTTCGACCGGGTGTTCGTCGAGCGGGAGGTCCCTGAGGAGATCGAGGACGCCACCTTCGAGAGCGATGGAGGCATGCTGCACCTGCCTGGGCTGATAGCGGATGAGTTCGGGATCTCACGCTCGGAGGCACGGCGATTGATCGACCAAGGTGGGGCGACGCTCGGCGAGGAGCAGCTGGCCGCGGGAGAGCATGACGTCACGGCCGCGCGCGCCGAGGGCCAGGTATTGAAGGTCGGCAAGCGCCGCTTCCGCCGCCTGCGGGCTGAGTAGGCGCAGGTCCGGCGCCCGCCGTCCGGACGATGTTCTATGCTGCGCTGCAGTAGTGCTGTGCCCGGCAAGGAAATGGGCAAGCGACACGCTTGCCCAGGCTTGTGCCGAGCGCTATACTCGCTGGTCGGCCCGCGGGCGTCCTTGGGCGCTGGGCCGGATCGGTCTCCTTCCGAAGGAACCCCTTTCGGTGAGGCTTGGCGGTCTTTGAAAACTCAACAGCATGCGCATCTACGATCATTCGTGATCGTGGTGTGCGTCCAGGTTCGACCCGCCAACGGGAGCGCTTAGGCGTTCACGGAGGCGGTACAAAGAGTCAAGTAGATTGGTAGTACCCCGTCATAGAGGGGACCACGGTGTATGGGTCCCTATCACCTATGACACTCTCAGTGAAATGCAGTTCTTCACGGAGAGTTTGATCCTGGCTCAGGACGAACGCTGGCGGCGTGCTTAACACATGCAAGTGGAGCGACGAACCAGGGCTTGCCCTGGGGCAGAGCCGCGAACGGGTGAGTAACACGTGGGTTACCTGCCTTGATGACTGGGACAACCCGGGGAAACTCGGGATAATACCGGATGTGCCCGCAAGGGGAAAGGAAGCTTCGGCCTCCGCATCGAGATGGGCCCGCGGCCCATTAGCTTGTTGGTGAGGTAACGGCTCACCAAGGCTTCGATGGGTAGCTGGTCTGAG
>JBIOEX010000044.1:0-15913 GCA_044446485.1 Solirubrobacterales bacterium | reverse complement strand
CGAGCGTGGGGGGGCCTACCAGTTGGAGGCGCCGACGCTGTGGGACGTGGACTATCAGACAGCAGTCGCGCAGGCCGAGCTCGAGGATCGCGAGCGGCCCGGTGCCATGCACCGCGTCCGCTTCGGCACGGCCGACGGCTCCGGGGCCCTGATCGACACGACGCGCCCCGAGCTGATCCCCGCCTGTGTGGCGCTCCTCGCCCACCCCGACGATCCCCGCCACCGCGAGCTCGTGGGCGGCGAGGCGCTGACACCGCTGTTCGGCACCCGCGTGCCGGTGTTGGCGCACCCGCTCGTGGAGCAGGACAAGGGCACGGGTCTCGTGATGGTGTGCACGTTCGGCGACCTCACCGACGTGACGTGGTGGCGCGAGCTGTCGCTGCAAGTACGCTCGGTGCTCGGCCCCGACGGGCGCCTCACCGAGGTCACCTGGGGGGAACCCGGGTGGGAGTCGGTGGATCCCGCGCGTGCGCGTGCGAGCTATGGCGAGCTTCAGGGGCGCACGATCAACCAGGCGCGCAAACGGATCGTCGAGCTGCTGGCGGAGTCGGGCGATCTGACCGGCGAGCCGGCGCCGGTGACGCGGGCGGTGAAGTTCTACGAGAAGGGCGAGCGTCCGGTGGAGATCATCACGAGCCGCCAGTGGTTCATCCGCACAATCGAGCATCGCGAGAAGCTGATCGAGCGCGGGCGCGAGCTGAAATGGCACCCGCCGTACATGCGCGCGCGGTTCGAGGACTGGGTCAACGGCCTGAACGGCGACTGGAACATCAGCCGCCAGCGCTTCTTCGGAGTGCCGTTCCCGATCTGGTATCCGGTCGACGAGAGCGGCGTCGTCCTCCACGACCAGCCGATCGCGGCGAACGAGGAGCAACTCCCGGTCGACCCGTCGACTGATGTCCCTGACGGCTACTCACCCGAGCAACGCGATCAGCCGAACGGCTTCACGGGCGATCCCGACGTGATGGACACGTGGGCGACCTCCTCGCTGACGCCGCAGATCGCCGCGCAGGCTGGCGAGGACCCGGAGCTGTTCGCCAAGGTGTTCCCGATGGACGTGCGCCCGCAGGCCCACGACATCATCCGCACGTGGCTGTTCACGACGATCCTGCGCTCTCACCTCGACTACGGCGAGCTGCCGTGGCGCAACGCGACGATCTCAGGCTGGGTGCTGGACCCGGACCGCAAGAAGATGTCGAAGTCCAAGGGCAACGTCGTGACGCCGATGCACCTGCTCGAGGAGTACGGCGCGGACGCGGTGCGTTACTGGGCGGCGAGCGGGCGCCCAGGGACGGATACGGCGTTCGACGCTCAGCAGATGAAGGTGGGCAGGCGCCTGGCGGTGAAGCTCCTGAACGCCTCCAAGTTCGCGCTCGCTGACCTGCCGAGTCCAGGTGAGGAGCTCACCCATCCCCTCGATCGCGCGATGATCGCGCGGCTGGCGGTGGTCGTGGAGGAGGCTACGCAGAGCTTCGAGGACTACGACTACGCGCGTGCGCTGGCGCGCGTGGAGGAGCTGTTCTGGTGGTACTGCGACTACTACCTCGAGCTCGTCAAGGGGCGGCGCTATGACCCCGATCCTGACCTCAGCGCCTCAGTCAGCCTCGCGCTGACGCTGTCGCTGTCGGTCTTCCAGCGGTTGTTCGCCCCATTCCTCCCGTTCGTCGCGGAGGAGGTGTGGTCGTGGTGGCAGGAGGGCTCGGTGCACCGCGCGCCCTGGCCCGAGGCCGGCGAGCTCCTCGCGGTGGCCGCGACGGGCAGGGTGGGCCTCGATTCAAACGAGCGCGAGCGCGAGAATGTGGCTCTGGGGATCACGGCAGACGTGCTGCGAGAGGTGCGTAAGGCCAAGTCGCAGGCGCAGGTCAAGATGCGCGCGCCGGTGCGGCGAGTGGTCGTGCGCGACACGGCCGAGCGGCTAGCGGCGCTCGAGCTCGGCGAAGGCGACCTGTGCCATGCAGGCTCGATCGAGAAGCTGGAGCAGCGTGAGGCCGGCGAGTTCAGCGCCGAGGTCGAGCTCTCGGTCCAGGACATCGAGTAGCGCCTCGGATAGGGTCCCCGCCATGATCCGCACCCTCATATCCGAGCTGCCTCAGCACACCGGCGAGCAAGTCACGATCCGCGGCTGGGTGAACGCGATCCGAGACCAGAAGAAGGTGCAGTTCGTGGTGATCCGTGACGAAACGGGCATGGCGCAGGTGGTGTTGGGCAAGGACGATCCGCCGGGCGAGCTCAACGAGCAGATCTCGGGGTTGACCGTCGAGTCGGCCGTGACGCTGACGGGGACCGTGGTCGCCGACGAGCGGGTGAAGCTCGGTGGGGTGGAGTTGCAGTTGGATGGATTAAAAGTCGATTCCCCTGCGCAGGCAGAGCTGCCGATCGCGGAGGACTCAGCGCTGGACAAGCGGATCGACTGGCGTTATTTGGATTTGCGCAGGCCCGACAGGAAGCTGATCTTCGAGGTGCAGAGCACGGTGGAGCACGCGATGCGCGAGTTCTGGCGCCAGGAAGGGTTCGTCGAGATCCATACGCCGAAGCTGATGGGCTCGGCGAGCGAGTCCGGGGCGGAGCTGTTCAAGGTCGAGTACTTCGACGGGCAGGCCTATCTGGCACAGTCACCACAGTTCTACAAGCAGATGGCGATGGCGGCGGGCTTCGGCAAGGTGTTTGAGATCGGGCCCGTGTTCAGGGCGAACCCGTCGTTCACCTCACGCCACGACACGGAGTTCACGAGCGTGGACGTGGAGATCTCCTGGATCGATTCGCACGAGGACGTGATGACTTTTGAGGAGCGGTGGCTCGCGCAGGTGCTGGCGGCGGTGAAGGAGACCCACGGCGAGGCGATCGAAGCGACGTTTGAGACCGAGGTCGTTGTGCCTGAGCTGCCATTTCCACGGGTGACGCTGGATGAGGCAAAGGAATGGCTGCGCGAGGCGGGCCACGAGGCGGTTCCGGGCGCCGACCACGACCTCGACCCGGCGTCAGAGCGCGGGCTGAGTGCAATCGTGAAGGAGCGCTACGGCCACGAGTTCGCGTTCGTGACCGATTACCCATCCTCGGTGAGGCCCTTCTACCACATGCGCCACCCCGAGGATCAGACTCTGACACGCAGCTATGACCTGCTGTGGAAGGGCATCGAGATCACGACCGGGGCTCAGCGCGAGCACCGCTATGAGCAGCTGATCGCGCAGGCAGCACAGAAGGGAGTGGAGACGGAGCCGATCCAGTATTACCTGGATTTTTTCCGTTATGGCGCCCCCCCGCACGGGGGATTTGGGTTTGGGCTAACGCGGTTGTTGATGCAAATGCTGGGCCAGGAGAACGTCAGAGAGGTGACGTTTTTGTACCGCGGGCCCAACCGCCTCGAGCCATAGCCGGGCGAGCGAGCCGTCCGCAGCCATCTCTACTTTCTCCAGTTGTGCTCGTAAACGAGTTCAGCGATGGTGTGGAGATCGACCAGGTGCTGCTGGTCCGCGAAGCCGAGCGCCGGCAGCGGCGCGATGGCGGCGAGTACCTGCGTTTGCACCTGGGCGACCGCACGGGCACGGTCGTCTCGATGGTGTGGGAGGGACTGGAGCGGATCGAGCAGCTGGCTCGCACCGGCGCCCCGGTGCAGGTGAGCGGCCGCTATACCCTCCACCCGCGCTTCGGCCCGCAGATAAACCTGCGCGGTCTCGAGCAGGCCGTCCCCGGCAGCTTCTCGCCCGAGGACCTGCTCGACGGCCCCACGCGCGGGGTCAAGCAGATGGAAGTGGAGGTGCGCGAGCTGCTGGACACGATCCAGGAGCCACACCTGCGGATCCTGCTCGCGCGCGTGTTCGGCGAGGACTCAGAGCTGTGGGCCGGCTTCCGGGTGGCGCCGGCCGCGAAGTACTACCACCAGGCATACCCCCATGGCTTGCTCGAGCACTGTCTGGGTGTCGCCCAGGCGGTGAGCGCGATCAGTGCCACCTTTCCTGGCATCGACCGCGATGTGGCGGTCACGGGTGCGCTGCTGCACGACATCGGCAAGCTCGAGGCCTACACCGACGATCCTCAGAATATCGACCTGACGGACGCGGGCAGGCTGCTCGGAGAGATCCCGCTCGGCTACTACCGCATCCGCCGCATGATCGAGGACATCGAGGGCTTCCCCGCAGGGCTGGCGCAGGCCGTCGGGCACATCATCCTCTCCCATCACGGGGCGCTCGAGCACGGCAGCCCGGTGGTGCCGTGCACGCGCGAGGCCACGCTCGTGCACATGATCGACAACCTCGGCGGGCGGCTCGGCAGCTTCGACCGCTTGGAGAAGGAGCTCACCCCCGGCAGGCACTGGTCGGGCTTCGACCGCGCGATCGATGGGAGCGCGTTCTTCCCCGGGCATGGCACAGAGGGCCAAGAGCCTCCAGCGCAAGAGCGCGAAGCCGCGTGAAACTCCGCAAATAGCGAGCGCGGCCGCCGGGCGCCACAATCGTCTCGCCATCGGGTTCTATGGTTGGGGCGACGATGGCAAAGGACACCGAGAAGCTGATCCGCCAGCTGTCGCTGATCTCCTATCTGATGGCCGAGCGCAGGCCGGTCACGGCACTGGAGATAAGGCGCGACGTGGAGGGCTACAGCGGCATGAACGAGGACGCGTTCGCGCGCCGCTTCTACGCGGACCGCTCGGAGCTCGAATCGCTGCGCATTCAGCTGACGGTCGACCGTCCCGCCGACGGGGCGGCCGAGCAGGAGAACTACTCGCTGCGCCCAGAGAACTTCCACCTGCCCGCGATCGCGTTCACGGACAAGGAGCTGGCGGCGCTGCAGACGGCGCTCAGCCTGCTCGACGGCGAATTCGCCTACGCCGAGCCGCTGCGCCTCGCGCTGCAGCAGATCACCTGGGGGCGACCCAGCCCGCTGCGTGCGCCCGAGCAGCAGTCGGTGGCGCTCGGGATCACGGCCTCGGCGGGCGGCCACGAGCTCTCGGCGCGCCTGGCCAAGGTCGAGACGGCGATCTTCCGCAACAAGACGATCACCTTCGATTACTACACGATGGAGCGCGACGTCACCGAAGCGCGCCGCGTCGACCCGTATCACCTGCTGTTCCAGGGCGGCCAGTTCTATCTGCTCGGCTACTCGCACGAGCGCAAGGCGATCCGCGTCTTCCGCCTGACGCGTATCCGCGGCAAGGTGTCCTACGCGACCAAGGCCGAGCACGACTTCCGCCGCCCGGCGGACTTCGACCCGCGCGCCTACGCCAACCGTGCGGACTGGCAGCTGGGGGAGGAGCGGGGTGTGGCCGAAGTGTTGATCTCCGAGCGGATCGTGTGGCAGATAGAGCGCCATTTCGGCCGCTACGGCGAGCTGCGCGAGGCCGAGGGTCAGGATAAGGTCTTCCTCACCGGATACTCCAGTCCGCGGGGCCTCATCTCCTGGGTGTTCGGACTCGGGGCCCATGCGAGCCTGCAGGGGCCCGAGGAGCTGAGGCGTGAGTTCGCACGCCGGCTGAAGCTGCTGAAGGACCGCCACGGAAGGACGCTGCCGGGCGCCTCAGCGAAAGCCACGCCCGTGCGCGCGAGCGCGGCCCGCAGTCGCGGTGCTGCGCAGCGGACCTCCTCAGCGCAGGGCGAGGAGGCTCCCGCCGGGCGCAGCGAGACCGCGATCCGCCCGGAGCGCTTCGCGCGCCTGGTGACGCTCGCGAGCATCCTGATCGAGGCCGGGCGCGCGGGGGGCGATGAGCCCGGAGGGTTGGGCCGCGTGAAGATCGCCGAGGTGTGCGAGCGGCTGCAGCTCTCAGACGAGGAGCTGCGGGAGGACGTGAACGTCCTGAACGTCGTGAACTTCGGCGGGGGCTCGTATGTGCTGTATGCGGAGATCAAGGAGGAGGAGGGCGAGATCGAGGTCGACCCGGAGCCCTACAGCGACAACTTCGACCGGCCCGCGCGCCTCTTGCCTGTCGAGGGCAAGGCGCTGGTGGCGGCGATCGATTTGATCGGGGAGCACATCCCCGAGGGGTCGCTCACCTCCGCGCGGGAGAAGATCGTCGCGGCGCTCGGCGAGGACCCGATGGAGCAGGGCCTGCAGGTCGCCCATGCCGGGGGAGATGACTCCGGGGTGGCGCGGGTGGTCTCCGCCGCGATCGTCCAGCGGCGGATCATCGAGCTGGAGTACTACAAGGAGAACGAGGATGAGATCGTGCAGCGCCGGGTGGAGCCCTACGCGCTGACGAACGGCCGCGAGGGCTGGTATGTGGCGTCGTTTGACCCGGCACGCGATGACATGCGCCACTTTCGCCTGGATCGGATCAAGAGCGTGACGGTGACCGACGAGTGCTTCGAGCCGCGGCCGGAGGTCGACCCGGCGGCTGAGGTCGACGGCTGGCTGCGCACCGGCGAGGTGCAGGCATCGCGCAGCGCGCGCGTGTGGGTCTCGCCCGAGCGAGCCCGCTGGGCGCGCGAGGCGCGACGGGTGGTGGAGGAGCGAAGCGACGGCTCGGTCGTGGTCGAGTTGAGCTTCGCGGGCACCGATTGGCTGGTGCGCGAGATCCTCAGGGAAGCCGGCGATGCCGCTGTGCTCGAGCCGAAGGAGGCTCGTGAGGCCGTGCGCAAGGCGGTGGCGAAGCTGCGTGAGGCCAGCGCAGTGCCGGCCGGCGTCTCGTGAGCCGCCGCGATCAGATCAAGATGTCCGACGAGGAGGCCGCCGCGTTTCTGGTGCAGGAGCGGACTGTCACCTGCGCCACCGTAGGTCCCCGCGGCTGGCCACACCTGATGCCGCTTTGGTATGTCTTGCGTGACGTCCCCGCGGGTGAGCCCGGCCCGCGTCTGTGGGCGTGGACGTATGCGGCCTCACAGAAGGTCCGCAACCTGGAGCGCGACCCGCGAGCGACATTGCAGATCGAGGCCGCGGAGGCCTATCACGAGCTGCGGGGCGTGATGCTCGAGTGCGAGGCCGTGATCCACCGGGACCCCGAGGAGGTCGCGGTGCTTGGTGGGGAAATCCTGCTGCGCAACTCGGTACCGCGCGGCACAGATCCACCGGCTGAGATGGCGCCTGAGGCGCGCGCAGCGGTGGATGCCCAGGCGGCCAAGCGCGTGGGCTTGGAGTTCGTCGAGGTCTGTCGTGCGAGCTGGGACCATCGCAAGCTGGGCGGGGTCTACTAGGCTCCAGCGCCAATGGAGTCACTCAAGGGACTGATTCTCTCCGGGGGCAAGGGCACGCGCCTGCGCCCGATCACGCACACGAGCGCCAAGCAGCTCGTGCCGGTCGCGAACAAGCCTGTCCTGTTCTACGGGATCGAGGCGATGGCTCAGGCGGGGATCGAAGAGGTCGGCATCATCATCGCTCCGGAGACAGGCCCCGAGATCGAAGCGGCTGCCGGCGACGGCTCGCGGTTCGGGGTCCGTATCTCCTACATAGTCCAGGACGAGCCTTTGGGGTTGGCTCATGCGGTGCTGACGGCCGAGCCGTTCCTGGGGTCCAGCCCGTTTGTGATGTACCTCGGCGACAACCTCCTGCAGGGCGGGATCTCCGAGTTGGTGAGCGCGTTCCGCGAGCATGAGCCCGATGCTCTGATCCTGCTGACGCCGGTGCCGGACCCCGAGAATTTCGGCGTAGCCGAGCTCGCGCCGGCCCCCGACGGCGAGGTGGGCCGAGTCCAGCGCCTGGTCGAGAAGCCGGCCGATCCGGCCACGGACCTCGCGCTCGTCGGCGTGTATATGTTTACAAGCGGCATTCACGATGCCGCGCGCGCGATCGAGCCTTCGCCGCGCGGGGAGCTCGAGATCACCGACGCGATTCAGCATCTCGTGGACTCAGGTCAGCGGGTCGAGCCGCACATCGTGCGGGGCTGGTGGAAGGACACGGGCCGGCTGGAGGACATGCTCGAGGCAAACCGTTTGATCCTCGACAACCTGGTTGAGCGCATCGAGGGCGAGCTGATCGATTCCCAGGTGGACGGGCGCGTCGTGATCGAGGCGGGCGCTCGATTGGAGAAAACGACAGTTCGCGGGCCAGCGGTGATCGGCGCCGGGGCGCAGTTGCGTGATTGCTACATCGGCCCGTACACGGCGATTGGCGAGGACTGCACTATTACTGGGGCAGAGGTCGAGCACTCGATCCTGCTACTGGGCTCCTCGGTGTGCGATCTGGACGGGCGCATGGAGTCATCGCTCTTGGGGCGCAACGTGAGCGTGCGCCGCTCCGATAAGCAGCCCCGCGCGTACCGGTTCATGGTCGGCGATAACTCCGACATCTCGATCCTGTGAGGCTGCTCATCACAGGCGCTGAGGGGATGCTCGGCCACGACGTGATGCGCGCAGCGAAGACGGCGGGACACGAGCCGGTGGGTGTGGACCTGCCTGAGCTCGACATCACCGACTGCAAGCAGGTGCAGGAGCTGCTCGGTGGGTTGGCGAGCGAGAAGCAGGGGCTGGGCGGTGTGATCAACTGCGCGGCCTGGACCGACGTGGACGGCGCAGAGAGCAACGAGCAGGCGGCGAAGGCGGTCAACGTGGACGGTGCCGGTGTCCTCGCGCGCGCCTGTGCAGCGATAGGCACGCCGATGTTGCACATCTCGACCGATTATGTGTTCGACGGTACGGCGCCATTGGATGGGGATGGCAGGCCGAGGCCGTATGTGGAGTCCGATCCGACGGGCCCGAAGTCGGTCTACGGCAAGACCAAGCTCGAGGGCGAGCAGCAGGTGCTGGCCGCCTCCCCCAGGCACACGGTTCTGCGTACGGCGTGGCTTTATGGGGTGGATGGCAAGAACTTTGTCGCCACGATGCTGCGCCTGGCCGGTGAAAGGGACTCGGTCCAGGTGGTCACTGACCAGGTCGGCTCGCCCACCTGGTCCGGGCACCTCGCTCCGGCGCTGCTGGGGCTGCTGGAGCGCGGGGTCGCTGGTCTCGTGCACCTGACCGGTGCCGGCCAGGTCTCCTGGAACGGCTTCACCCAGGAGATATTCCGACAGGCCGAGCTCGATTGCCGGGTGCAGGCAACGACCAGCGAGCAGTTCGTCCGGCCCGCGCCGCGGCCCGCGTGGTCGGCCCTGGAGACCGAGCGCGACGACGTGCTGCCGATGCCGCCCTGGCAGGACGGCCTCGCGGGGTATCTGGCGGCGAGGGATGGGATGATGCGTGCATGAAGCTGCTCGTGTGTGGTGGTGCTGGGTTCATCGGCTCGACGTTTGTGCGTCAGCGCTTGCGTGAGCATGGTGATGAGGTGACGGTGTTGGACAAGCTCACGTATGCGGGGCGTGAGGAGAACTTTCATGATTTTGCCGGTGAGGAGGCGTTTGCCTTCGTGCGCGGTGCGATCGAGGATCCTGAGGCGGTTGGCGGGGCGATCGCGGGGTGCCGTCCTGAGGCGATCGTCAACTTCGCCGCGGAGACCCATGTCGACCGTTCGATCGCTGAGCCGGATGCGTTTGTGAAGACGCATGCGCTGGGGACGCATGTGCTGCTGGAGGCCGCCCGCGAGTGGGGGGATCTGCGCTATCTGCAGGTGTCGACCGACGAGGTGTATGGCTCGATCGAGGAGGGGACGTTCACCGAGTCCTCGCCGCTGCGCCCGTCCTCGCCGTATTCGGCGACGAAGACGGGTGCGGATCTGCTCGTGCAGAGCTACTTCCATACCTACGAGCTGCCGGCTGTGATCTGCCGGGGGTCGAACAATTACGGCCCCTATCAGTACCCGGAGAAGCTGATCCCTTTGATGATCCTCAACGCGCTGCATGGCGACACATTGCCGGTCTATGGGGACGGTATGCAGGTGCGCAACTGGATCCACGCCACCGACTTCGCGGCGGCGATCGGGTACGTGCTCGCGCACGGCGAGCCCGGCGAGGTCTATAACGCGGGTGGCCCGGACGAGGAGGCGAACATCGATGTCGTCAAGCGCATCATCGAGCTGACCGGCGCGAGCGAGTCCCAGATCGAGCACGTGACAGACCGGCCTGGACATGACGTCCGCTACTCCCTGTCCTCGGAGAAGGTGCGCGCGTTGGGTTGGGAGCCCAAGGTGCTTTTCGAGGACGGCCTCAGCCAGACAGTCGCCTGGTACCGCGAGAACGCCTGGTGGTGGGAGCCGGTCCGCTCAGGCGATTATCGCGAGTACTACGAACGCCAGTACGGCAAGGCTCTGAACTGAGTCAGCCCAGCCTCGAGATCTTCCAGCGTGAGCCTTCCTTGACGAGCGTGAGCGTCCCGGTCCGCTTCTTGCCAGCGTAGGTGCTCTGCACCTGAGCCGTAGCGCTAGCGCCAGTTAGCTGGATGGACTGAATCGTCACTTCGGGGGTGTCGACCTCGGTGAGCTGATTTTTGATCGCCGCTTCACAGCGCTTCACGGAGCCCAGACGGCTCACCACGGCGCTCGCCAGGTCGTTGGTGCAGATCTTCTTCGGATCGCTCGCTACTACATCGGACTGGAGGTTGGAGATCACCTGCGCGACCGTGTGCTGTTCGCCCTTGAAGGAGTCCGACGCCGTTGTGCTCGCGCAAGCGCTGACACCGAAGGCGAGCAGCGGGGCGCACAGCAAGGCAAGTGGTCGTCGGGTCTTCATCGGCCGCAGAGAGTATGCGACCGCCCTACAACTCGTCGTTGCGGCGGTATCCAAGCCGTGCGGAGATGCGGTCGGCCGTGGAGACGAGGTGGGGGCTGAGCGCGCCTGAGAGCTCGGACAGCGAGATCATCGTGCTGTGCGCGGCAAGGTTGACGGCGGCGAGGACCTCGCGGGCCTCGTTGCGCACCGGAGCGGCGATCGAGTGCAGTTCGGGCGCCAGCTCTTCGTCACTGACCGCGAAGCCTTCGTCCTTGACCTTGTCCAGCTCGGAGCGCAGCGCTTTCTTTGAGGTGATCGTGTTGGGAGTGTGTTTGGTCAGCTGCATGGTCCCGATCAGCTCGTGTTGCTGATCCTCGGGCAGGTGGGCCAAAAGCAGCTTGCCCATCGCGGTGCAGTACGCCGGCAGGCGCGATCCGGGGTGCAGGCCGAGGTCGATCTTGGCCTGTCCGCGGCGAAAGCTGCGCGCGCGGTCGACATAGACGATCTCCGTCCCGTCGAGGACGGCGAGACTCGACGTGTAGGAGGTGCGCTGGCGCAGCTCTTCCAAGTAGGGATGGGCGTGCTCGCGAAGCCCGGTCGAGTTGAGCGCCGACATGCCCAGGTCGGTGACGCGCAGGCCGAGCCGGTACTTGCGCGAGGCGCCCTGCTCGAGGTAGCCCAGCGCCACGAGCGTGATCACATAGCGGTGGGTGGTGGAGCGGCTCATCCCGAGCTCATCGGCAATGTCTGCGATCCCGAGCACCGGACGCTCTGGCGTGAAGCAGCCGAGGATCGCCAGCCCTCGCTCGAGCGACTGTGAGTAGCGTGGCTCACGCAGGCCGGGAGCTGACCATGCGGGTTCCGCCGCAGCTTTGCTCTGCTTAGAAGTACTCGATCTTGTTTTGGGCATTGTTGGTGTTTCCTGTCTCGAGCCGGTGACTATTTCCATTCCCGGATCCATATCGGGTCGGCCATCATACTTCTCCCACGATGCTGTTCGACCCCCTGCGATTGCGCGATTGTGAGATGCGAAACCGGATCTTGATGTCGCCGATGAGCCAGCATCAGGCGGGCGAGAACGGGCTGCCTACGGACTGGCATCTGGCTCATTACGGCTCCCGCGCGGCCGGGGGCTGCGGGGCGATTCTGCTGGAGGACACCGCGGTGGCGCCCGCGGCGCGCACGAGTCATGCGGCGCTCGGGTTATACGACGAGGAGGGCCAGCAAGCGTTTCGCCGCGTGGTGGAGTTCTGCCATGAACAGGGCGCGGCGGTGGGGGTTCAGCTCGCACACGCGGGGCGCAAGGCGTTTCGTGACACGCGCGGTGCAGAGGGCTCGCTGTCGGCCTCGGCGCTGGCGTTTGCGGAGGGCTGGTCTATCCCCCACGCAGCCGACGCAGGAACGCTCGAAGACGTGGTCGCCTCGTTTGGTGCTGCCGCGGCCCTGGCGCTTGCGGCTGGGTTTGACTTCGTCGAGATCCACGCCGCCCACGGCTACCTGCTCCAGCAGTTCCTCTCACCGCTGAGCAACCTGCGAAGCGACGGTTACGGGGGCGACCTCGACGGCAGGGCGAGGCTGCTGCTGGAGGTGGTCGAGGGGGTGCGCCTGAAATGGCCGCGGGAGCGTCCGCTGCTGATACGCCTGCCCGCTGGCGATGGTGGGAGCGAGGGCTCTACCGTCGCTGAGATGGCCGAGGTGGCGGGGTGGTGCGCGGAGCGTGGCGCTGATTTGATCGATGTGGCGGGCGGCACGCCGGTCTTCGAAGGCAAGCGTGTGAGCTTTGAGGAGATGCTTGCCTTCGGGAGGATGCTGCGCGCGAGCAGCCCTGTTATCCCGTTTGCACTGGGGGGAGTCACGGATGCCCTCGCCGCCGAGGAGCTGTTGCGCTGTAGCGGCGCGGCGCTGCTGAGCGTCGGGCGCGCGCTGCTGGCCGATCCAAGCTGGGCCCGGGCGGCCGCAAGCGAACTGGGAGTGGCCCGCTAGCCTCAGCAGATGCCCCTTTCCAGCTTCAGTCCCCGCGTGGGCGAGTGGTTCGATCAGGCCTTCGCCGCGCCCACCGAGGCGCAGGCGAAAGCGTGGCCGGCGATCGCGCGGGGCGAGCACGTGCTGCTGTCGGCGCCGACGGGGTCGGGCAAGACACTGGCCGCGTTTCTGTGGGCCCTCGACCGCTTGAGCACGGACGGCGGAGCGGGCGCGCAGGCGCCGTCACGAGGCACACGTGTCGTCTACGTGAGCCCGCTGAAGGCCCTTGCCTACGACATCGAGCGCAACCTGCGCGTTCCCCTGCGCGGAATAGGTGCGGAGGACGTGCGCGTGGGTATCCGCACGGGCGACACGCCCCAGCGCGAGCGCGCGGCGATGATGCGCAAGCCGCCCGACATCCTGATCACGACGCCGGAGTCGCTGTATCTGATCTTGACCTCGCAGGCCCGGGCGATGCTGAGCGGCGTTGAAGCCGTGATCGTCGATGAGATCCACGCCGTCGCCCACTCCAAGCGCGGCTCCCACCTCGCGCTCACGCTCGAGCGGTTGGAGTCCCAGGCCGGCAGGAAGATCCAGCGGATTGGGCTGAGCGCGACCCAGAACCCCCTCGAGGAGATCGGCCGCTTTCTCGTAGGTCCTGGGCGCGAGGTGACGATCGTCGATGCGGGCGCCCGCAAGCAGCTCGACCTGCGGATCGAGGTGCCGGTCGACTCGATGTCCGAACCTGATGCTGCTCCCCCGGATCAAGAGCGCGATCCCCTCGAGCCGGTGATTGGAGGGGAGTCAACCCGCAACTCGATCTGGCCGGCGATCTACCCGGAGCTGCTGAAGCTCGTGAAGGGGCACAACTCAACGATCGTGTTCGTGAACAACCGCCGCTCGGCCGAGCGCGTGGCATTGCGGTTGAACGAGCTCGCGCAGGAGGAGATCGCACGCGCGCACCACGGGTCGCTGGCACGCGAGGAGCGGACGAAGGTGGAGGAGCTGCTGAAGGCCGGCGAGCTGCCGTGTCTCGTGGCGACGAGCTCGCTGGAGCTGGGGATCGACATGGGGGCGGTCGACCTCGTGCTGCAAATCGAGTCGCCGAAGTCGGTCGCGAGAGGGTTGCAGCGGATCGGGCGCGCCGGTCACGGCGTGGGGGAGGTGAGCCGAGGGCGGATCTTTCCGAAGTTCAGGGGCGATTTGCTCGAGTGCGCTGTGGTAGCAAGGCGCATGCACGAAGGCCTGATCGAGCCAACCGTCGTCCCGCGCAACGCGCTCGATGTGTTGGCCCAGCAGATCGTCGCGATCGCCGTCGCGGCCGAGCCGGCCGGCGAGAAGGACAAGGAAACGGCCGCTGGTGTCTGTGTCGATGACCTCCACGCGCTCATCACGCGCACCCACTCCTACGCCGAGCTCTCGCGTGAGCTGCTCGAGAACGTGCTCGACATGCTCGACGGGCGATATCCGTCGAAAGAGTTCGGCGAGCTGCGCGCGCGGATCGTGTGGGATCGCGTGGCGGGGACGATCCGGGCGCGGAAGGGATCGCGGCAGCTGGCCATCGCCAACGCGGGCACGATCCCCGACCGCGGGCTTTACGCGGTCACGCTGCCCGACGGCAGGCGCGTGGGGGAGCTCGACGAGGAGATGGTCTATGAGGCCCGGCCTGGTCAGGCGTTCCTGCTGGGCGCCTCCACCTGGCGCATCGAGGAAATCGGCCGCGACCGCGTGATCGTCACCCCCGCTCCGGGCGCTCCCGGCGCGGTGCCCTTCTGGAAGGGCGACTCCATCGGGCGCCCAAAGGAGCTCGGGGAGGCGATCGGCGCGTTTGCTCGTTGGGCCGTCGAGCAGCCGGCAGAGGTCCTCGAGCGCGAGTATGACCTCGACAAGCGCGCCGCACGCAACCTGCTCGACTACCTGCGCGAGCAGCAGGTGGCCACCCGTGTCATTCCCAGCGAGCGGACGATCGTGGTGGAGCGCTTTCGCGATGAGATCGGCGACTGGCGGGTGTGCGTGCTGTCCCCTTACGGGGGGCGCGTCCACGCCGCCTGGGGCCTCGCGCTGACGGCGCGCATTCGCGAGCGCTTGCACCTGGAGGCAGACGTCATCTCCTCCGACGACGGCATCGTCCTGCACCTCCCCGACCTCGACGCCGACGAGCTCGAGGCGTTGCCTTCCGCGGCCGAGTTGGTGCTGGTCGAGGCCGACGAGGTCGAGCAGGCGGTTACGGCCGAGCTGGGTGGCTCGGCGCTGTTCGGCGCGCGCTTTCGCGAGAACGCCGGGCGGGCATTGCTGATCCCCCGCGCTTATCCCGGCAAACGCACGCCGCTGTGGCAACAGCGTCTGAAGGCCCAGAACCTGCTCGAGGTGGCCGAGCGCTATGCGGACTTCCCGATCGTGCTCGAGACCTACAGGGAGTGCCTGAAGGACGTGCTCGACGTGCCGGGGTTGGAAGGGCTGCTGAGGGGGCTGCACAGCCGTGAGATCTCGCTCGTGGAGGTCGAGACGCAGACCGCATCGCCGTTCGCTTCTTCGCTGCTGTTCGATTATGTGGCGACGTACATGTACGAGGGCGACACGCCGAACGCCGAGCGCAAGGCCGCCGCGTTGTCGCTCGACAGGGATCTGCTGCGCGAGCTGTTGGGCCAGGAGGAGCTGCGCGAGCTGATCGATCCGGGGGCGCTGGAACGCGTCGAAGACGATCTGCAGCATCGCTCGGAGATCACGAGGGCAACCGGCCGCGATGGGCTGCATGACGTGCTGCGTCGTGTTGGTGACCTCACCGCCGGTGAGGTCTCGGGGCGCGTGTTTGAGGGGATTCAATCTGAGGAACTGCTATTCGAGCTGGAGCGTGAGCGGCGCGCGATCCGCGTGCGCGTAGGGGGCGAGGAGCGCTTCATCGCCGCCGACGAGGCGGGGCTGTATCGCGACGCGCTCGGCGTAGTGCCTCCGGGAGGACTACCCGAGGCCTTCCTCGAGGACGTGGACGACGCGCTGCGCGTGCTCGTCGCTCGTTATGCCCGCACCCACGGGCCGTTCACGACCGAGGAGGTTCGCACGCGCTACGGCGTCGACGCCAGCTCCATGCTGCGCGAGCTGGAGCGGGCGGGCGATATCGTCCGCGGTGAGCTGCGGCCGGGAGGGAGCGATCGCGAGTGGTGCGATGTGGAGGTTCTGCGCCGGCTCAGGCGCGCCTCGCTGGCGGCGCTGCGTAAAGAGATCGAGCCGGCCGGCCAGCGCTCGCTCGCCGCCTTCCTTCCCTCTTGGCAGGGCGTGGACCGGCACTCCGGCGCGGGGGCCGGGGCCGATCGGTTGCGCGAGGTGCTCGTGGCGCTGCAGGGGCTGGCGCTGCCCGTGGAGATCTGGGAGCGGGATGTGCTGCCGCGACGGATAGGCGCGTACTCGCAGGCGTGGATGGACAGTTTGTGCGCGAGTGGCGAGGTGGTGTGGGTG
>JBIOEX010000043.1:0-16081 GCA_044446485.1 Solirubrobacterales bacterium | reverse complement strand
GACCCAAACCCCACCCGCCCAGGGCGACTCGATCGACGCTTTGGCAGGTCTCGGCCGCGAGCGCCCGTGGCTTGCGTGGCCGATGACGATCTCGATGCTCGCCCTCGCCGGCATCCCCGCGACGGCCGGGTTCATCGGCAAGTTCTATTTGATCGACGCGGCCGTCTCGGGTGGCTATACGTGGCTTGGCGTGGCGATCGTGATGGGCTCGATGGTCTCGCTCGGCTACTACCTGCCGGTGATCGCAGCGATGTGGATGCGCGAGGCTCCAGGGCAGGCCACCTCACCTTCGATCGAAGGCGGCCTGCCCGTGATGGCTGGTGGCTCACCCGAGCTCGAAGGTGAGCTCGGTGCTGACCGGCCGCAGACCGGCCAGCAGCCCGAGATTGTTTTCGTCGCCGTGCTCGCCGGCGCAGCGACGATCTTCTTCGGCGTCCTTCCCCAGCCGCTGTTCGACCTCGTGCATGGGGCCGGTGGCGCGCTCGGTGGGCTGTTCTGAGCTAAAACCGGCCAGAGGCCTGGGCGGCCTCTTCAGCTTCGGTCAGCTGGCGCTCGACCAGATCCAGGCCGGCCTCCCAAAAGCCGGGGTCGGCGAGATCGACGCCGACGATCTCCCCGAGCTCCTGCGGGCTGCGGGAACCGCCGGCCGCCAGCAGCTCCATGTAGCGGGGGACGAGCTCGGGGCCGGTCTGCTCGTAGCGCTGATAGACCGACAGGGCGAGCAGCTGCCCGTAGGCATAGGCATAGACGTAGCCGGGGCTGCCGATGAAGTGGGGGATGTAGGACCACCAGCTGCGGTAGCCGGCGGTCAGCTCGACGGAGTCTCCGAGCATCTCCTCCTGGCTCTCGGCCCACAGCTCCCCGAAGCGCTCCACCGACAGCTCGCCCTCATCCCGCCGAGCCGTGTGGACGAGATCCTCGAAGCGGTTCATGGCGACCTGGCGGAAGACGGTGGCGATCGTGTCCTCGAGGTTCTCCGCCAGCAGCGCCAGGCGGGAGGCCGGCGATGAGTCCTCCTCGAGCAGGCGCCCGAAGACGATCGTCTCGCCGAAGACGGAGGCGGTCTCGGCGAGGGTCAGCGGCGTGTGCTGGTGGAAGATCCCCTGACCGGCCGCCAGGGCGAAGTGGACACCGTGGCCGAGCTCATGGGCGAGCGTGAGTACGTCGCGACGGCGGGAGGTGTAGTTGAGCAGCACGTAAGGAAAGACCGAGGGAACGGCCGCGGCGCAGAAGGCTCCGCCGCGCTTGGCTGGGCGGACGGGGGCGTCGATGGTGTGCTCGTCAAAGAACCTCTTGGCGAGGGCGCCGAGCTCTCCGGAGAAGGAGGAGTAGCAGTCGAGGACCACCTCCCGCGCCTGCGCGAAGGGGTAGGTGACCTCATCCTCGGTGACGGCCGCCATGCGATCGTAGTCGGCGAGCCGCTCCACGCCGAGCAACTTGGCCTTGAGCCGGTACCACCGCCGCGCGATCTCATAGCGCCCCCGAACTGCCTCGATCAGCGCCTGCACGGACTCGTCGCTTGCCTCGTTGGCGAGGTTGCGGGCAGCCAGCCAGTGGGGATAGCGGCGCAAGCGGTCATCGGTGGCCTTGTCGGCGAGCAGAGTGTTGAACAGGAATGCCCGCGTCCTCAGCCCAGGGGCGAGCGCCGCTGTGACGGCCTCGGCGGCGATGCGACGGACCTCGCGGTCGGCTAGGGAGAGACGGCTGAGCGCCACATCGAGCGCCACCTGCTCGCCCTCCTGTCCGTCGAGTTCGACCGTGATCGCCGAGGTCAGCTCCTCGAACAATCGCGTCCAGGCTCCCGCTCCGGTGAGGGACTTCTCGGCGAGGATCTTCTCCTCGGGCTCCGAGAGGAGGTGCTCGCGGTAGCGGCGGACGTTGCGCAGGTGATGGCGACAGAAATCGAGTCCCTCGCCGGCCAGCAGCTCCTCGGCGCGCTCCTCCGGGAGCGCCGCCCACTCGAGCTCGAAGAACAGCAGCGTGGTCTGCAGCGCCGTCTCCCGCTCCTGCACGCGCTGCAGCAACGCCCCGTTGGCGGGATCGGCGGTGTCGGTGGAGAAGCGCAGGGCCGCGTAGTAGCCGGCGCGACCGGCCAGCTCGTGGATGACGCCGAGCTCGCTCATAGCCTCCCGCAGGCCGGCGCTGTCGAGCTCCGCCACCTTGCCGGCATAGCGCGCGGCAAACGTCTTCGCGCGGGCGAGGGCGTCGTCCAGCCTGCTCTCCACGCCGCCCTCGCCCTCTCCTTCGACGAGCGGCTCGAGGTCCCAGGCGGTCTCAGCCAGCTCGGGGTCCTCGAGCTTGGCGGCGGCGGCAGAAGGGCTCATCCGCGACGGACGGTAGCATCGCCGACCCGTGCACGAGACCCTCCCGCAAGTCTTCCTGATCGCCCGCCCCTCGATTGACCTTGAGGGGATGCGCTCCTACCTGGAGGCGGTCGGCGGGGAGTCGTGGCTTGACCTTCGCCAGGGCGAGCAAAGGGGTCCGACGGACGGCGAACTGCTGCTCGAGTTCGGCGGCCGTGCCTGCTATCGCAGCTGGGAGCCCGGCCTGAACCCGAACGTCTCGCGGATTCGCACCGACCGGCGCGAGTACTTCGCGAACATCCTGCGCTCAGGCCACGGCAGCGTGCTCGAGCACGCCAGCTACTCGTTCGCGCTGCGCAACGTCTCGCGCGTGTTCACGCATGAGCTGGTCAGGCATCGCGCGGGCTCGGCGTTCAGCCAAGAGAGCCTGCGCTACGTGCGCCTCGCGGACATCGGCTTTCGCGTGCCCCCCGCTTTGGAGCCCGTGCGCGAGCAGGTTCTGTCGATCGTCGAGCAGCTCGAGGAGTTCCAGGTGAGCGCCGCGAAAGAGCTGGGGATCGACGAGGAGGGCGTGCCCTTCCACGTCAAGAAGGAGGTCACCTCCGCGCTGCGCCGTCTTGCCCCGATCGGGCTCTCCACCGACATCGTCTGGACCGCAAACGCGCGTACACTGCGCCACGTGATCGAGATGCGCACGGCTGAGGGGGCAGAGGAGGAGCTGCGCCTCGTGTTCGACATCATCGCCCGCACTATGCAGGCCGAGGCACCCAACCTCTTCCAGGATTTTGCCCGCCAGGACGACGGCTCCTGGGTGCCAGAGCACCGCAAGGTCTAGGACGACGTCCCGCCCAGCGCCTCTCGATCTACGCGTCCATCTTCCTGGTGCGCCACGCGCCGAGGCCGAGGAACACCGCCAACCAGGCAAGGGTGACAAGGATCGCGGTGCCCTGCGACATCGTCACGATCTCGCCGCGTCGCCCTTCGACGTGGACCGGGCTGAAGTGCCCCAGAGCCTGACTAAGCACGCCCGCGCGCGCGCTGCCGAGCGATTCGATGTTGGCGATCAGGGGGCTGGCCACGATCTGCCATGCGATCAAGGCGATAATCGCCGCTGGCTTAGAGGTGGTCAGCGCGGCGAAGCCGACCGCGACCGCGCACACGACTCCGGTGGCCAGCAGCGCAAAGCCGAGACCATTGAGGACCAGCGAGAGGCTCGGGGTCGGGAGGTTCGACGCGAAAGCGTAAGTTCCCACAAGCAGCAGCCCATACGCCAGGCCGATCATTGTGCAGCAGAGTGCAAGCGCCGCAGGAACGCGGGTCGCAAACAGCGCCAGGCGCGAGCGACCGGTGACAACCAGGTCGCGGAACACGCCGGCCGAAGCGTCTCCCGTGCCGGCCTCCACTCCGATCAGCACAGCAGCGAGCGGGCCGAAGAACAGGGCGATCACACGTAGTCCGTCCGTGAAGTTGTGGGTCCCTCCAGCCGGTCCATACCGGCCCGGATTGGAGGAGTGCTGGATCGCGCTCACCAGGAAGTAGATCAGCACCGGCGCCACTGCCAGCAGAAACGACCAGATCATCATGCCACGCCTCTTGCGCAGCTTGAGGAAGTCCACGCCTGTCATCTGCCATGCGATCGCGGTACTCATGCCTTGACCTCCTCGGGGGTCGCGTCCAAGCGGCTCGTGATCTCCAGGAAGCGCTGCTCGAGGCTCTGCCGCACTGGCTCCAGGCGCGCGACTCCCACGCCTGCGTTGACGAGTAGTGCGTTCACCCGAGCCGCGGACTCGGCCCCGCCCGCCCCGGCGAGCACCACACGGATGCCCTCGTCGGAGCGATGAGCCTCGAGGACCAGCTCGCTGGCGTCGAGCGTGCCAAGCGCCTGCGCGATGTCGTCCACGCCCAAGATCAGCTCGTGACGCGCCACGCCACCACCGGCGAGCTCGGCGATCGTGCCCTGCGTGATGATCTTTCCCCGGTCCACAATCGCTGCGGCGTCACAGGTCCGTTCGACCTCGTCGAGCAGATGGGAGGAGATGAACACGGTGCGCCCCTCCTGTTCCACCATCTCGCGGATCATTTCGCGGAACTCCTGAATGCCGCCGGGATCGAGGCCGTTGGTCGGCTCGTCGAGGATCAGCAGCAGCGGATCCGCCAGCAGGCAGCGCGCCACGCCGAGACGCTGGCGCATGCCCATCGAGTAGCTCTTGACCTTCTCCCCGGCGCGCTCGGACAGTCCCACGCGTGCAAGCGCCGGCGTGATCCGCTCGTGCACCTCCGGCCCGCGCACGGCCGCGATCAGGCGTAGGTTCTCACGCCCGGTCAGGTGCATGTGAAAGCGGGGCTCCTCGACAATTGCGCCCACTCGCTGCAGCGCCTGTGCCCGCTGGAGAGGCATCGGGTGTCCCAGCACCTCCATCGTCCCGGAGTTGGCCGAGGTCAGCCCGAGCAGCGTGCGGATGATCGTGGTCTTGCCGGCGCCGTTGGGGCCGAGAAAACCGAACGCACTGGCACGCGGCACGCGCAGATCGATGCCGTCGAGCGCCGTGCGCTCACCGAAGCGCTTGGTCAGGCCGTGCGTCTCGATCGCGAGCTCCACAGCGCGCAGCGTGTCAGACACACCTAAAGATTCGCTGAGAGCGGGGCTCAGTCCTCCTGGGCCTGCAACTCCTTCACACGTCCCTCCAGCTGGGCCATCACGCCCGGGTCTCGCAGCGTCGTCACATCACCCAGCGCGCGGCCCTCGGCGATGTCTCGCAGCAGCCGGCGCATGATCTTCCCCGAGCGCGTCTTCGGTAGATCGTCGGCCCAGATGATGCGCTTCGGCCGCGCGAACTTGCCGATCCGCACGGCGACCGTCTCGCGGATGCCCTCGATGGTGTCCTCATTGCCCTCGAGATCCCCCTGCAGGGTGACAAACGCGACGATCGCCTGTCCGGAATCCTCGTCGTGCTGGCCGATCACAGCCGCCTCCGCCACATCGGCGTGCGCCACGATCGCCGACTCCACCTCGGCGGTTGAGAGCCGGTGCCCAGAGACGTTCACCACGTCGTCGATGCGCCCGATCACCCACAGGTAGCCGTCTGCGTCGCGCCTGGCGGCGTCGCCGACGAGGTAGGTCTCCTTGCCGAAGCGCTTGAAGTAGGTCTCGATGAAGCGCTCGGGCTCCTTGTAGAGCGTGCGCAGCATCGATGGCCATGGGCGCGTGAGCACGAGCAGCCCCTGGCCCTCCTCGATCGGCTCACCGGTGGACTCGTCGCGCACCTCGGCGAACACGCCGGGGAACGGATGCGTGGCCGAGCCAGGCTTGGTGGCAGTGATGCCGGGCAGCGGCGTGATCATGATGCCGCCGGTCTCGGTCTGCCACCAGGTGTCGACGATCGGACAGCGTTCTGCGCCGATCACCTTGTGGTACCAGAGCCAGGCCTTGGGGTTGATCGGCTCGCCCACGGAGCCGAGCAGGCGCAGACTGGAGAGGTCGTGCTTGCCCGGCCATTCGGCGCCCCACTTGATGCACGCACGGATGGCCGTGGGCGCGCAGTAGAGGATGGTCACGCCGTAGCGTTCGACGATCTCCCACCAGATGCCCTTGTCGGGGTAGTCGGGCGCTCCCTCCCACATGACCGACGTGGCGCCGTTGGCCAGCGGGCCGTAGACGATGTAGGAGTGTCCGGTCACCCAGCCGACGTCGGCCGCGCACCAGTAGACATCTGACTCCGGACGCAGGTCGAACACGTAGCGGTGCGTCGCCGAGACGCCGGTCAGATAGCCGCCGGTCGTGTGCAGGATGCCCTTAGGCTTGGCGGTCGAGCCGGAGGTGTAGAGGATGAACAGCGGGTGCTCGGCGTCCAGCGGCTCCGGTGGGCACGCCGGGTCGGCGTCGGCGGCGATCTCGTCGTAGTAGACGTCGCGCCCCTGCTGCATCTCGCAGGGCGTGCCGGAGCTGCGCACGACGACGATCTTCTGCAGCGTGATCAGGTCGCCCATGACCTCGTCGACGCGGTCCTTCACGGGCGCGGTCTTGCCCTTGCGTGCGGCGCCGTCGACCGTGATCAGCACCTTGGCCTGCGAGAACTCCATGCGCTCGCGCACAGCCTCGGCGGAGAAGCCACCGAAGACGACATTGTGCGGCGCGCCGATCCGCGCGCAGGCGAGCATCGCCACGACCACCTCAGGGATCATCGGCAGATAGATGCCGACCACGTCCCCGCTCGAGACGCCCAGCTCCTTGAGAGCGCTCGCGAAGCGTTCGACCTCGGCCAGCAGCTCGGCATAGGTGAGGTCGCGCTCGGAGCCGTCCTCCCCGCGCCAGTGGAAGGCGACACGATCGCCCCGGCCCGCGATCACATGACGGTCGAGACAGTTGTATGAGACGTTGAGCGTGCCGCCCGTGAACCACTTGTAGAACGGCGGATCATCGTCGTCCAGGACCCGGGTCCACTTCTGAAACCAGTCGAGCTCCTCTGCCTGACTTGCCCACCACGCCTGCGGATCGTTCGCGGTGAGCTCGTAGACCGCTGGGTCTTTCAGCAGTGCTCGCTCGCGGAACCCGGCGGGAGGGTCGAACGTCTCGACATCGAGCAGCCCTGCGAGCTCGCGGTCGAGCTCCACTAGCGGCGCGTCCCGCGCTTACGCCGGCGCTTGCGCGAGGAACCACCCGGGACAGGCTGTGCGGGCGCCGGTGAGACATCCGCTGTAGCCGCGAGCACCTTGCCAGCGGTTGCCTGCTTGGCGTCGCGCAACGCAGCCCGGGTTGGCCACGGGCGTGCCTCTCCCGAGGTCCAGGCCGGCGGGTCGCCGTTCGGCCAGCGTTCGGCGCACAGCAGGCCCATCGCCACCAGCCAGAAGGCGGGCACGACCTCGAGCGTTGCTCCACCTATCGGCAGGAAGATCAGCACACCGCTGAAGATGCCGAGCACCCCCACCCAGCGTGTGAGCAGGCCGACGCGCATGGCGTTGACCATCACGACGACCATGCCGACGGCCAGCGACAGGCCGGCGACCAGGTCGAGGTAGTCCATCACGACGTTGGCGGTGCCCTTCGTCAACGCGAAATCGACGGCGTGATTGGAGAAGTCGTGCCCGACCGCAAAGTTGTGCGTCTCGATCGCAGTAACGATCTGGTGGGCGACGCTGATCACCGCAAGCGAAGCGCCACCGCCGGTCACAAGCATGCGCGCGGGGCCCCACGTCTCGGGGCGGCGAAAGCGCGTAGCGCCGGCGAGCAGCAGCAGCACCAGCGTGAGCACGGCGATGGCGAGGGCGGCGAGCAGGCTGCCAGCAATCAGCGGAAAGGCGTGGTGGCTGATGAACCTGACCTCGGCCGTGCGAGGACTTACGGCCGGGCTGGCGACGCCTGAGAGTGCGGGTTGCAGACCCTGCAGCAGCCCCACCGTCGGGGCGCCGTTGAGCGTCGAAGAGATGATGATCCCGCTCAGCAGGTAGAGCACGCCGCCAGCGAAGGCCGGCACACTGAGGCGCCGGCGACGCTCGGACTCATAGGCCACCCGCTCGGAGATCTCGCTTGGGCTGGGCATCGGCTGGGCAGTCTATGGACAAACCCCGAAACGGGTGAGCACAATCGCTACGATGACCCAATGGAGAGCGGTGGCCTGGGAGATCTATTCGGCGATCCCGAGGAGCTGCAGCGACGCTTGGCGGAGTTCGCCGAGCAGATGCAGGGCAACCAGCGCCTGGCGTGGGCGGACAACGCAATCAAGCTTGCTGTCGACATGACCGTCGCCGCGGTGGAGCGCATCAACCTGCAGGGCGACGCCGAAGCTCAGGCCGACCAGATCCGCACAGTTATGGCCCGCGTGTTTCCCGAGGCCGTTGCCCTCGTGCGCGAGGCGCGCGAGGGTCTTCAGTAGCGCGCGCGCATCCTTTTCGATCGCCCGCCCCGGTCGGGCGGCTCAAGCGCTTCCTCTCCGGCCAGCAGCACCCCGGCGCGCTCGGCCGCACGCTCGGCGTCGCGTGAGGCACGCCCGGCGTGAAGCACCTCCTTGAAGGAACGAAAGCGAAAGATGAAGACCACCGCGCCCAGGCCCACGAGCGCGGTGAACGTGGCGATTGCGAGCTGCTGTCCGACCGAATAGGCAGCCACCACCGCGGTCGGGGCGGACGTGGAGAAGACCTTCACGAGCAGCGCTTGCTGCACGCCCGCTCCACCAGGCGTAAATGGCACAGCGCCCGCCACCTGGTTTATCCCGAAGACGAGCAGTACGTTTTTCACCGAGCCACCGACGCGGAAGGCATCGAGCAAGAACCAGAACGCGGCGAACCGGCACATCCACCCAAGCGCCTGAAGCGTTGCGACCTCGCGCAGGTAACGAGGCCGGTCTGAAAGGATCGTTACGCCCTGGCGCACGCGTACCCAGAACGCGCGCGCACGCACTGAAAGCAACGCAAAGCAAACCACTCCAAGGATCGCCAGCGCGGTGATCAGGAAAAGCGTGAAGCGGAAATGCTCGGCCAGGTAGGAGATGTCAAAGGAGTTCAGCTTGGAGAAGTCAGGGGGCTTCGGAAACACTCCTTGAGTGAACGCGTAGATCAGCACGAGCACACCCACGCTCACGTCGAACACCGACTCCACGAAGAACGCGGCCGCCACCGCCGGATAGCTCGACCCAGGGATTGAAGACCGCGCGAGGAACAGCTTGATCACGTCGCCACCGCGTGCCGGAACCACGTTGTTGAAGCCGACCGCGGCGAAGTAGGCGCCCCAGATGCGCCGCCATTGGAAGGCGGTCGCCGGATATGCGGCGCGCAGGCTTCCGAAGAACGCGCGCGAGCGCAAGGTCAGATTCAGCCCGAAGAAGGCCAGTCCTACGGCCAGCGCTCCCCAGTGGACCGCCGCCAAGTCGGAGAAGAACTGCCCGACCGCTTCGAAGAACGCATCGAGGCTGTGGCCGATCGAAGTTGACGCCAGCGGCAAGGGCATGGCCCCAAGCCTACGGAGGCTATGCCACTGGCGGGCTCGCCTCTGCAAGTGCGGTCAGTACCAGCGCGTCGTGCTCGGCCGGCTTGACCTTGCGCAGCACCTGGGTGACCTTCCCATCCGAGCCGATGACAAACGTGGTGCGCTCTGCGCCCATATAGGTTTTTCCGTACATACTCTTTTGCGACCAGACGCCGTAGCGCTCAGTAACCGCATGATCCTCGTCGGCCAGCAGGGGGAAGTTCAGGTCGTACTCGTCGTGGAACTTCTTCACCTTCTTTACCGGATCGGGCGAGATGCCGAGCACAACCGAGCCGGCTTTCGCGTAGTCGGCACGATGGTCGCGTACGCCGCACGCCTGCGTCGTACAACCGGGCGTACTGGCCTTCGGATAGAAGTACACGACCACCGGCTGGCCGCGGAAGTCCGAGAGCTTGACCATCCGGCCATCCTGGTCGGGCAGCTCGAAGTCCGGCGCCATTTGTCCCTGCTCGATCATCGATTTCCTTTCTACTTCAGTAGCTTCGACAGCCGGCGATCCTTGAGGATCCGCCCATCTGTCTGACAGGAAGGACAGTAAGCGATCACGTAGTCCTCGAAATGCACAGCCTCGAGCGTCGTCCCACAGCGCGGGCATGACTCACCCTCGTGCCTGTGCACCCGCAGCGGCATCGGCAGCTTGTCGGGGATTGGCAGCGTGATCGCCTCCTGGTAGTGAGCGATCGCGCTGCCCAGCGTCTCCAGGATCGCGGCCCGCAAGCGCTCACACTCATCGGCATCGAGGTCGGCTCCGCGCTTGAATGGCGACAGCTTGGCCGTCCACAGGATCTCATCGACCCACGAGCGTCCGATCCCGGCGATCGTGCGCTGGTCACGCAGCAACGTGTGCAAGGGTCGCGCCACGTCGAGCACCTCCCCGAGCTCCGGTGGGTCCGGCCACGCTTCGGGGCCGAGCTTGGCAATGGCCTCATCCCGCTCGAGCTCCTCCGCGCGCAACAGCCTGACCCAGGCCGCTTGTTTTGAGCCGAACTCGCGCAGGCGCAACTCCGCCTCTTCGCCGTCGCCAGCGAGTACACGCACGAGCAGCCTGGAGGTGCGATCGCGCGGTCCCGCCTGCTTGCCGTACAGCTGCAGGCGCCCTGCCGACATCAGGTGAATCAGCAGCGCCAGCGCGTCCTGCGCTGCTCCGATATCGACAATCAGATTCTTGCCCCGCCGGCGCACGCCGGTGATCGTCCGGCCCTCCAGGGCGGATAACGGTGGGTCGAACGTCTTCAGCGCGTTGATACCCGGGGCGAGCGCCGAGGTGATCTGGGCGCCACGCAGCGCACCGTCGAGCAGGCGCGCGGTGATCTCGACCTCGGGCAACTCCGGCATCATCCTCACTGTAGGTGGGTCGCACTCCTGCCGGCCCACGTCCGTGTAGCGTTGCGGTCAGTGACCGGCACCATCGCGCCAGACGACATCGTCCACACCACCGCCGAAGCGCACGGCAACAGCCGCCCTCCGCTGCTCGTGCTAGAGCCCCTTTCCCGGTTCCTCGACGCTCACAACATCGGTCAGGGTGGCGAGATCTCGGCGAGCCCGATCGGCGACGGGCACTCCAACGTGACCTATCTGATCGAGCGCTCAGGCGTTGAAGTGATCCTCCGCCGCCCGCCTCGCCCGCCGCTGCCCCCGAGCGCACACGACGTCCTGCGCGAGGCGCGCCTGCTCTCGGCGCTCGCCCCCACTCCCGCGCGCGTGCCCGCTGTGCTCGCTGTGTGTGACGAGGACGACGTGATCGGCTGCCCCTTCTACATCATGGAGCGGGTGCGCGGCGACGTGATCACCGCGGCCGTTCCGCCCGCGCTGGATACGCCCGAGCAGCGAGCCCGGATCGGCGAGCAGCTGATCGACGCCCTCGTGGAGATCCACGCGGTCGATTGGGAGGCGGCGGGCCTCGAAGGCTTTGGCAAGCCAACCGGCTACCTCGAGCGCCAGCTACGGCGCTTTTCCGGCCTGTGGGAGCTCAACAAGACCCGTGAGATACCGGCGGTGGAGCGTGTGGCGATGTGGCTTTCAGAGCATCTGCCACAGTCCGGTCCGGCCACCATCGTGCATGGCGATTTTCGTCTGGGGAACACCATGTTCGAAGCCGCACCACCCGCACGCCTGGTCGCGGTCTTTGATTGGGAGATGGCCACGATCGGAGACCCGCTCGCAGACATCGGATACCTCTGCATGTTCTGGACAGAGGCCGGCGATCCAGAACGCGGCCTGCGCGAGCACCTCGGCAGGGTCACACGGTCAGAGGGTTTTCCCACCCGCGCCGGGTTGATAGCGCACTATGAGGAGCGTTCAGGGCGTTCGATGAAGGATCTGCGCTGGTACACCACACTCGCGCTGTGGAAGTCAGTCGTCTTCATGGAGGGCAACTACAAGCGCGCCATCGCCGGAACCACTGACGATCCCTATCTGCATCAGTTCGGCGAGGGCGTCGCCGAACTCGCCGAGCTGGCCGAAGAGGTGGCACGTGGAGGCGGCTGAAGGCTCCTACACCGGCCTGCTGATCGACTGGGGCGGCGTGCTCACGACGAACCTCTTCGCCTCCTTCCACGCCTACTGCCTGGCGGCCGGAATCGATCCGCAGGCGCTGGCGGGACGCTTCAGGCGTGACCCCGAGGCCCGCGATCTGCTGATCGCGCTGGAGACAGGCGCACTGGGAGAGTCCGAGTTCGAGATCAAGTTCGCGGCGCTGCTAGAGGTGGAGCCCGACGGGCTCGTCGATGGGCTGTTCGCCGGCGTGCAGCCGGACATCGCGATGGTCGAGGCCGTCCGCAGGGCCCACGCGGCCGGCGTCCGCACCGCCCTGGTATCCAACTCTTGGGGTGCGCACCGCTACCCCCATGACATGTTCGAGGAACTCTTCGATGGCGTGGTGATCTCCGGCGAGGAGGGCATTCGCAAGCCTGCGCGGCGTATGTATGAGCTGGGCGCGCAGCGCGCCGCGATCGCACCTGAGCTGTGCGTCTACGTTGACGATCTCCCCTTCAACCTCACACCCGCGGAGGAGCTCGGCATGGCGACAGTGCACCACACCGACCCGGATACCACCATCCCGGAGCTCGAGCGCCTGCTCGGCATCCCCCTGCGCACGGGCGAGGCCGTCGGCTGAGTCTCAGTCGCGCTTGCCGCGGCCGTAGAGCAACTTCAGCATCCTGCCCAGCCGCTTGGTCCCGCGGCGCGAGTAGGGAAAGAAGTGCAGATCGCGCTTGAGCGCCAGCCGGGGCGTGACGAGGATCGCCTGCTGGGAGCAGTACTTGCGGATCCCCCCCGCGCCGTGGCGCGAGCCCAATCCCGAAGCCTTGACGCCGCCCATCGGCAGCTCGAGCGCCACATAGTTGATGATCGCATCGTTCACGCACACCGCCCCGGAGTCCACCCGGCGGGCAATCTCCTCGCCCTTCGCGGTGTCTTTGCTGAACACCGATCCGCCCAACCCGTAGGGGGAGTCGTTGGCCAAGCGCACCGCCTCATCGGCGTCGCGCACCTTCATGATCGGCAGCGTCGGCCCGAAGGTCTCCTCGCGCATGATCTTCATCGAGTGGTCGACATCCAGCAGCACCGTCGGCTCGAAGAAGTGCCCCGGCCCCGGACCGCGATGACCGCCGACAACAGCCCTCGCTCCCTTGGCCAGCGCATCGTTGACATGGTCCTCGACAATGTCCACCTGCGGGGGAAACGTCATCGACCCGACCTCTACCGTGCCGGGACCCCCATCGGGCTTGCCCTGGCGCAATGCGCGTACCTTGCTGGTGACCTTGGCGACGAACTCGTCGTAGACAGGCTCCTCGACATACACGCGCTCGATCGACAGGCACGTCTGGCCCGCATTCTGCATCGAGTAGTACGTCGCCGTGTTGGCAGCCCGCTCGAGGTCAGCGTCGGAGAGCACGATCATCGGATCCTTGCCGCCCAGCTCGAGCGAAGCTGGAATCAAGCGCCGCGCCGCGGCTTCGGCAACCTTGCGACCTGTATTTGTGGAGCCGGTGAACATGATCATGTCGACCTGCTCGATCATCGTCGCGCCTGTCTCCCCGCGTCCGGTGGCCACCTGAAACACATCCGCGGGCATCCCGCACTCGCGCAGCCCCTCGGCCAGCAGCAGCGAGGTCAGCGGGGTGATCTCAGAGGGCTTGAGGATCACGGAGTTGCCGGCGGCCAGCGCCGGGATGCAATCCCCAAAGGAGTTCGTGAACGGATAGTTCCAAGGCCCGATCACGCCGATCAGCCCGAGCGGCTTGTAGCGCAGGATCAGCTTCTTGCCCTTCACGAACAGCGAGCTCGAGTGCACGCGCTCATCGGCCAGGTACTTCTCGGCGCGCTTGGCCCAGAAGCCGAAAGCGCCACCGCCGTAGGAGATCTCCGCCAGCTGCGCATCCTCGAAGGTCTTGCCGGTCTCGGAGACAATCGTCGCAGCGATCTGATCGGCGTTGTCCATGACCCACTTCTGCATGCGCAACAGCACGCGTGCGCGACCGTCGAAGCCAAATGCCTCCCACCCGGGCTGCGCCGCACGCGCACGCGTAGCAAGCTCCGCCACCGCGGTAGCGTCCAGATCGGGGACGCTTGAGATCGTCTCCCCCGTCGCCGGATTTTCGACGGAAATCTCGGGGTGGGCGGGATCGGTACCCTGCGCCATGCCGCCCAGCTGATCAATCTCCGGCCGGTTGGGTGCTTGCTGCTCCACGGTCGCCATCGCTATCTCCCCTGCTCGTTCTCGCTCGTAGAGAGCAAGCCTACTCCGACGGAGCGGCTATTGGGAAAGCTCGATCGAGGCGATGCCCACAGGCTCGGCTGGACGGTCGCCACCATCGGTATCGACACCGTCCAGTTTGTCCACCACATCCATCCCGTCCGTCACCTGCCCGAAGACGGTGTGCTTGCCGTCCAGCCAAGGGCAGGACCCGGCGGTGACGATGAAAAACTGGGAGCCGTTCGTGTTCGGCCCCGCATTCGCCATCGCGAGCGCCCCACGCACGATCTTGTGGGTGTTGATCTCATCCTCGAAGGTATATCCAGGACCGCCCGTGCCCGTTCCCTGCGGGCAGCCACCCTGGATCATGAAATCTTTGATGATGCGGTGAAACGCCAGCCCGTCGTAGAAGCCGTCGGAGGCGAGCTTGCGGAAGTTCTCGACCGTCTTCGGCGCGTCCTCGTCGAACAGCTCGAAGGCGATCTCACCCTCTGTTGTCTTCATCGTGGCGGTCGACATCTCTAGTGATCTCCTCTGCTCGGCTCGGGTGAGCGCGCCAGGATAGCTACTTGCCCACGCGCTGAAGCGTAAGCGAGTGGGCTGGAGGGGACCCAATCATCTTTCCGTGGAGGGCCTCGATCACCCGCTCGGCCTCACCCTCCGGGACCGACAGAAACGAGAAGCGATCTAGCACCATCACGTCGCGCACCGCCTCGCCGTCGAGACCCGCCGTCGAAGTAACCGCGCCGACGATGTCGGCCACACGCAGACCGCCCGCGCGCCCGCCTCCGAGGACGAGCTTTACGTAGGTCTCCTCTGTGTCCTCCTTGCGCTTGATCCCCGGCTTGGAATGCCTTCGCGGGCGCTCCTTCACCGGCACCGGCGCGCTCTTCGCGCCCGGCTCCCACGCCGCGATCGACATTCCGATGTGCCGCTCGATCGCCTCGAGCTCACGCTTCTGACGATCCTCCACAAACGTGATCGCCCTGCCTGAGCGCCCTACCCGCCCCGTGCGCCCAATGCGGTGCACGTAGGTGTCCGGGCTCGTCGGCACGTCGTAATTGACCACATGCGTCACCGTCGAGATGTCAAGACCCCGTGCCGCCACGTCGGTGGCGACCAGGATCGGCACGCGGCCACCCTTGAACGCCAGCATCACGCCATCGCGCGAGCCCTGACTCATGTCGCCGTGCAGCGCCCTCACGTTCATTCCCCGGTCGCGCAGCGTCCTGAACAGCTGGTCGCAGCGAATCTTCGTCCTCACAAACACGATTGCCTGCTCGGGCTTCTCAGCCTTGAGCACCTCCACCAGCTTGTCCGCCTTCTCCTTCGTCTCCACCGGCAACTGAAACTGCGCGACGGTGTCGATCGTCAGCGTCGCCGCCTGCACCTGGATCGTCACCGGGTCATACAGATACCTGTCGGCCAGATGGCGAATCGGCGGCGGCATCGTGGCGCTGAACAGCGCCGTCTGGCGTCCCGACGGGGTCAGCGAGAGGATCTTCTCGACGTCCTCTAAAAAGCCCAGGTCGAGCATCTCATCCGCCTCGTCCAGCACCACAAAGCGGCAGTCGTGCAGCACCAGCGAGTGGCGCGAGATCAGGTCCAGAACCCGTCCGACCGTCCCCACCACGACGTGCCCACCTGCGCGCAGCTGCGCCTGCTGGGTGCGGATCGGCGCGCCGCCGAACACAGCCACCACGTCGATTCCCTTGTGCGCCCCATATGTTCGCAGCGCCTGCGTGACCTGGATGCACAGCTCGCGCGTCGGCGTCAGCACCAGCGCCTGCACCTCACTCAGCTCAGGGTCGATGTACTCGGCGATCGGCAGTCCAAACGCTGCCGTCTTGCCCGTCCCCGTCTGCGCCTGGCCGATTACATCGCGGCCCTCCAGCACCGACGGGATCGCCTGTTCCTGAATCGGGCTCGGCGACTCATACCCCACGTCGCGCAGGGCCTGGAGAGTGGACTCGGACAGTCCGAGCTCGGCAAACGTCTTGGTCGTCGTTTCGGGCATGAGCTTTCGGACATGAGCTTACGGACTTCCCGGCCGTCTACCCCGGACCGCTCTTTCACAAGGTCGCGCCATCGCGGGATCGCGCG
>JBIOEX010000042.1:0-17035 GCA_044446485.1 Solirubrobacterales bacterium | reverse complement strand
GGGTGGGCGGGGGTCCTATTTCAACGCCGAGCGCGGCGAACACGTCCTCGTAGAAGCCGTGCTCACCTCGCAGGTACTCCTCGATTCCTCCAAGGAAACGGCCGGACTCAGCTCCCTGGATGATGCGATGGTCATAGGTCGAGGTCATCGTCATGACCTTCTCCGCGCCGATCATCGCGCCGATGTCGCCCAGGCCGGCGGGATAGGCGATCGAACCGGTGGCGAGGATCGTGCCCTGGCCGGCCATCAGCCGGGGGACCGAGGCGACTGTGCCGAGGCCGCCGGGATTGGTGAGCGTGACGTTGGCACCCGTCAGGTCATCCGCGGTGAGTGAGTTGGTGCGGGCCTTCTCGACGAGTGCGTCGTAGGCCGCTAAGAAGGCGTCGAATGACATACGCCCGGCGTTGCGGATGACGGGAACCATCAACGTGCGCGTGCCGTCCTTCTTCTCGACGTCGACAGCCAGTCCGAGGTTGACCTGGCCGTCATCCACGCGGTGCGGCTTGCCCTCGATCTCGGCGAAGTGATGGGTCATCACCGGCGCCTCGCTCCCCGCCCGAGCGATCGCATAGGCGATCAGGTGCGTGAAAGAGACCTTGCGCCCACCGGCCTTCAGCTCGCGCCGGCGGGCGTCGAGCACGGTGACGGTGAGCGTGCGAAAGCTCGTGGCCGTGGGGATCGTCAGGGACTGCTCCATGTAGCGCGCGAGTGCCGCGGCGCTGCCCTTCAACTGCTGAGAGCTCGCCTGGCCGCCTGCCCCCGAGGGCTTGCCGTTGGCGGCGCCCTGCTCGCGGCCGGCGCCGTTTCCTGCCGTGGCAGAGAGCACGTCGGCCTTCCTGATTTGCCCGCCGGGACCGCTCCCGGAGACGTTCGCCAAATCCACGCCCTCGACTGCCGCTGCACGGGCAGCGACCGGCGAGACCTTCACGCCGTCGGGGGGCTGGCCAGATCCAGTGCCTCCAAGGGTGGTGGCTGTCGCGGATCCTCCAACTGCTGCACTATCGCCGGATACACCGTCGCTCGCGGGGGTTCCGGCCTGCTGCTCGCCGGCGGCGATGCGCGCGATCACCTCACCGACGGTCACCGTCTCGCCCTCTCCCACCAAGATCTCGATGACCGTCCCGCTCGCCGGTGAGGGCAGCTCGAGGTCCACCTTGTCGGTGGAGATCTCGACGATTGTGTCATCGAGCTTGATGAAGTCGCCCACCTTGACGTGCCATTCGAGGATCGTTCCCTCGGAGACCGACTCGCCCGCAGCGGGGGTCACGACATCGATTGTCTGCTGAGCCGTGGTGCCCGTTGCCATGCTGCTTTTACTCTAGCGCGGCCAGTTGGCGGATAGCTCAGTGATCCGGCGCGCCGGCCTCGCGCGCTCGCCGCCTTTGTTCACGGACGAACTCATAGCTGCCAAAGAACGGTGCGATCCCTCCGAGGACCGCCACGGCGACTGCCAGCTTGAGCGAGACAATCCGCAAGCGCGCGGCGGTGATGCAGGTCAGCGACATGAAGATCCACAGCAGGCCGTGTGTGAGCCCCAGCACGAAGGTGAGGGGTTGCGGCTTGCCGATGACAAAGGCGCACAACAGCAGCGCCGTATAGATGCACGAATGGGTGAACGAGATCCACTTCAGGCGCTCGAAGCGCAGGGGCCCAAGCGACCGCGGCGGTGCATTCACTGCGTAAGCCAGCGCGCCATCCGCGGCAATATCTCCCCAGCCTCCGGCGGCCACTCGTCGATCTCGCGTGGCCACCAGGCGAACGCATCGTGCTCGGAGTCGGGCGTCACCTCAGCGTCTGCGCCCTCGGCGAGCCAGGCCTGGCCGACGAACATCACCATTTTGTGAGGCAGTCTCAGCAGCGCCTCTCCCTGCACGCGGGCGGGCGCGACCGACCACTCCTCAGCCAACTCCCGCACCAGGGTGTCGGCCGGGTTCTCGCCGAGATCGACCGCTCCGCCCGCGCCCAGCGCCCAGCGGCCGGCCCAAGAGGCGACCCACTGAGCACGTCGCCCGGCCAGCCAGCGACCGTCGGCGGAGCGAGTGACGCACATCGCCGCGACGCTCTCCGATGCGTCGCCTGCTACCAGGCGCAATCCCCAGCGCAGCGGCTGCAGCTCGAGTGCGACGCCCTCGTGGTCCTGGCTGTATTCGACCAAGCGCGCGGCGACCCCGTCGTGACTGGGCGAGCCTCGTTGCTGTAGCTCGGCGATCGCTGCGTCGGCGGCCCGCGCGTGCTCTTCAGAGGGCTCGAAGTGCTCCTCGCGCCAGTTCGCTTTCACCTGCTCCAGTGGCCATGGTCCGCGCGCGAGGATCTCGGGCGGCTCGGTGTTTGTCATGGGCTCGGGCTGGGCGGACATGGACTCAGAAGGCTAGTGGGCGCTCCGCCCGCCGGCGTAACCGTCACGTGTTGCGCGAATAGACTCGGTGCCCATGGGCGCCCGTAGGCACAAGCACTGGGGCTGGGGCTTCGAGGATCAGCAGCCGACTCCGGCGCAGGTACGTGCCGCGGCCGCCGCGCTGGCGCAGCACCTGGGGATGACGCTCACCGAGATCGAGGAGCCAGTCCAGCTGGAGTCCCTCGAGCTGCCGGCACCGCGGATCCTCGCGCCCGCCTCGCTGTCGGCGATCTGCGCGAGCGACGACCACGCGCGCGCGTCGCACGCCTTGGGCAAGTCCTACACAGATGTGGTCAATGGCTTTCGCGGCCGCTTCGAGCATCCCCCGGACTTCGTCGCCTATCCGCGTGATGAGTCCGAGGTGGAGCGAGTGCTCGAATGGTGCTCAAACGAGCGCGTCGCTGCAATCCCCTACGGCGGAGGCACCTCGGTTGCCGGCGGGGTGAGCCCGGTGCTCGCGCCGTCCTGCAACGGGGCGATCACGGTCGACCTGCGCGCCCTGGATCGCGTGTTGGAGGTCGATCCCGTGTCCCGCTCGGCTCACATCCAGGCCGGCGCCACGGGGCCGGGCCTGGAGGCCCAGCTCGGTGAGCACGGCCTGACGCTCCGCCACTTCCCCCAGTCATTTGAGTACTCGACGCTCGGGGGCTGGATCGCTACGCGTGCGGCCGGCCATTTCGCGACAGTGTGGACGCACATCGAGGACATGGTCGAGTCGGTGCGTGCGATCACGCCGGTGGGGGAGTGGGAGTCGCGGCGGCTGCCTGGTTCGGGCGCGGGCGTGAGCCCAGATCGGATGCTCGCCGGCTCGGAGGGAACGCTCGGGGTGATCACGCAGGCATGGATGCGCGTGCAGCCGCGTCCCATGCACAAGCGCTCGGCGGGAGTGGAGTTTCAGAGCTTTGCCGCGGGCGCGGAATGTGTGCGTGCGATCAGCCAGTCGGGATTGAACCCTGCCAACTGCCGTTTGATCGACGCCCGCGAGGCGCGGATGACGATGGCCGGCGACGGTTCCCACGCCCTGCTCGTACTCGGCTTTGAGTCGACCGACCATCCAGTCGACGGAGCGTTCGAGCGAGCCCTTGAGATCTGCGCCGGGCACGGGGGTTCCAGGCCCGAACGTCCTGGCGGAGATGCGGTCAGCTCCTGGCGCGAGGCGTTCTTGGGCGCTCCTTATATGCGCGACGTGTTAGTCGCGATGGGCGTGCTCTCAGAGACGTTCGAGACGGCGATCACGTGGGAGCGCTTTCCCAGCTTTCACGAGCGCGTGAGCGCAGCCGCGATGCAGGCGGTGCGGAAGAGTTGCGGCACCGGCGGAGGAGTCTCGACGCGCTTCACCCATATCTACCCCGACGGCCCGGCGGTCTATTTCACCGTGATCGCACCCGCGCGGCGCGGCGAGGAGGCCGGGCAATGGGCGGAGGTCAAGCGCGCGGTGTCGGCGCAGATCATCGCCGAGGGCGGCACGATCACCCACCACCATGCCGTCGGGCGCGACCACCGGCCCTGGTACGACCAGCAGCGACCAGCGCCGTTCGCGCAGGCGCTGCGTGCCGCGAAAGTGGCGGTCGATCCTGCGAGCATCATGAATCCCGGCGTGCTGATCGATCCGCTGCCATGAGTCTCGCCGTCCTCGGCCCCGGCGGAGTGGGCGGGTTGGTCGCGGGTGCGCTCGATCGGGCCGGGACCGATGTCGTGGTCGTCGCCCGCGACTCGACCGCGGGGGTGATCGCCGGGCGCGGCCTGCGCGTCGACAGTGTGAGTCTCGGCAAGTTCGTCGCGCACCCGCGTACGACCGAGCGGCTGCAGGAGCCTGTCGACGCGCTGATCGTGGCCACGAAGGCCTCGGGCCTCCAAGCGGCGCTCGAGCGCATTGCCGTACAGCCGAAGCTGGTGCTGCCGCTGCTGAACGGCCTCGATCATCTTGCGGTGCTGCGCGAGCGCTTCGGGACCGGCGCCGTGCTTGCGGGCACGATCCGCGTCGAGGCCGACCGCCCCGAGCCGGGCGTGGTCGTGCACACGAGCCAGTTCCTGATCCTCCACATGGCCAGCCACGATCCCGCCGTGCGGGGCGGGATGGAGGCCCTGGCCCAGCTGTTGAAAGACGCCGGGGTGTCGGTCCGCGTGCAGGAGTCTGAGGCTCAGGTGATGTGGTCGAAGCTCGTGCGGTTGAACGCGCTTGCATGCACGACGAGCGCATTCGACAAGCTGCTCGGCGAGATCCGCTCCATCCCAGAACTGCGCGCCGCGCTGGTCGGGGCGATCGAGGAGGGCTGCGCTGTCGGGCGGGCCGAGGGCGCCGAGGACGTCGACCCTCAGGTCGCGCTCGGCGAGCTGGAGAAGGCGCACGACACGCTCGGCAGCTCGATGCAGCGCGACATTGCGGCCGGGCGCCCCCCCGAGCTGGATGCGATTCCCGGGTCGGTGCTGCGCGCGGCGGCACGCCACGACCTCAGGTGCCCGGTGATCGAGCGGCTGGTCGTGACGATCGCCGCGCGGGCGGGAATTCCCGCCCCGGTCATCTCACACTGAGCCTCGCTCGCGGGACTGTGTTTGCGGACTAGCTCCCGAAGGGGATTTCGCCGGGCGAGAGCCCGGGCGCCGCGGCGGGAACGGCCTGAGTGGCGACCGCCTCCACAACCTCTTCCTCTGACTCCGTCTTGCCCTCGTCGTGCTCGCCGTCGCACAGCACTCTGAAGTTTCCGGTCACCCCGCTATCGGCGTGGATCGTGATGCCGGGCAGGATCTCCTCGCCCTCCTCCAACCCGAGGCGCTCGATGTCGAAGTGCGCGAGGCCGATGCCGTTGGCGGTATGCGTCGGGTTCTCGCGGTCGTGCGCGGCCACCGCCTGGGCGAAGCGCTCGAGGTTCTTGGCGATCTTGCCGGTCGTGTCCGCCATCTCTGACGGCAGGGTACCGCGCCCGTTACTGACGTACGCTTGGATCTAGAGGCGCTGCTGCTCGATGATCTCGATCCGATACCCGTCGGGGTCGCGCACGAAGCACAGCCGTGAGCCGCCCTCGCGCACGGAGTAGGGCGGCTTCTCCGGCTCGATCCCCTGCTCCTTCAACCGCGCGAGCGTACCGTCGAGATCCTCAGAGGTGATCGCGATGTGGCCGTAGCCGGTGCCGGTCTCATACGAGTCCACGCCGAAGTTGTAGGTCAGCTCCAGACGCGGCGCCTCGCCGTCGCCGGGCTGGTTCATGAACACGTTGACCGCCTCGTCTTTGATCGGAATGCGGCCCACCTCCTGGAAGCCGAGCGCGTTGTAGAAGGCGACCGAGCGATCGATGTCGGTGATGCGGTAGCAGGTGTGGATCAGGGCCATTCGACGGCAGTCTACGCCGGTGGTAGGCCTTCGTGAGAGGATGCTCGGGATGATCGTCGAGCACGCGCGCAACCCTCAGTTCCTGTCCAATACATACCTTGTCGCCGAGGGCGAGGGGGGAGCAGCGTTCTTCGTAGACGCGGGCGGGCCAGTGAAGGACCTGATCGAGACGGCGGGGCGCCTCGGGGTGGAGCCCACGCACGTGCTGCTCACCCACCATCACTTCGACCACGTCAGTGAGGTTGGCCAGCTGCGCGAGCGCTGGCCGAAGCTCGAGGTGCTGATCCACCCGTTGGAGCTCGATCTGCTCGATGGCATGACTGCCGCGACGGTCGCGGCCGGCCAGACGCTGAGTTTCGGTGCGCTGGAGGTGCGGCCGCTGCACACGCCGGGCCACACGGTGGGGATGCTCTCCTTCCTGGTGGGCGACCGGTCGGAGACCCGTGACTCCAGTACCGGGGGTGGCCATGGCGCGCGGGCCCCGACCAGCACGGCTCCTGGCGGGTTCACAGGTGGTGAGGCGGTCGTGTTCACCGGCGACACCCTGTTCAGGGGCTCGGTCGGTGGAGTGCGTGCACCCGGCCATACCAGCTACACCGACCTGCGGGACTCGATCATGGGTACGCTGATGGAGTTGCCTAAAGGTACGGTCATCCACCCGGGCCACTCAGGCTCCACGACCGTCGCGCGGGAGTGGGAGGAGAACAGGTTCATCCGCATCTGGCGGGGTTTGGACCCGCAGGGCGCCGACGCCTGCGTGGCACTGGGCGAGCCCGCGACCCTGATCCTGCTCGGCGAGGACTACGACGGTGGCAAGAAGGCCTGGGTGCGCTGGCAGGATGGCTCGGATGACATCGTGCCCGGATCCCAGGTGAAGCGCATCTAGGGTCGCTGACCCTAGCCCTTACCATCAAGGGATGGCGCGCGAAAACATCCCGACCTCGAGAGTGCGCCGCACCGCCACGGTCGCCACGCTCGCGGCGAGCGAGGCCATGAAGCAGTTCGGGACCCGCGCGGCGAACACCACGCGTGGCGCACAGGCCTCCGAAGACGCCATGGCCAGGCGTCAGCTGGAGACGGCCAAGCAGATCGTGGCGGCGCTGGGCACGATGAAGGGCGCCGCGATGAAGCTCGGGCAGGTGATGAGCTTCCTCGATGTCGGCTTGGTCGCGGAGGAGCACCGCGAGGAGTTCCAGCGCGAGCTGGCGAAGCTGCGCGACGCCGCGCCGACGGTGTCGTTCAAGCAGATGCGCCGCGTGATCGAGGACGATCTGGGAGAGCGGATCTCCGAGGTATTTGCGACGTTTGACGAGGAGCCGATCGCGGCGGCCTCGATCGGCCAGGTCTACCGGGCGACGCTGCCCGAGGATGGCCGCGAGGTGGCGGTCAAGGTGCAGTACCCGGGCGTGGCCGCCGCGGTCCGGGCCGACATGCAGAACATGGACATGATCATGCGTCTGCTCAAGCGGATGACGCCCGGGATGGACTCCAAGGCGATCGCCGCGGAGATCAAGGAACGCATCGGCGAGGAGCTCGACTACGAGCTCGAGGCCCAGAATCAGCGCTCGCTGGCTCGTATCTTCAAGGACCACCCGTTCATCGTGGTGCCCGATGTGATCACGGATCTCTCCCGCGAGCGGGTGCTCGTCACCGAGTTCGTGCGTGGCGCGGGGTTCGAGGAGATCAAGGGCTATCCGCAGTCTCAGCGCGACCGCATCGGAGAGATCGTGTTCAGATTCTTCCTCGGCTGCCTGTACCGCCACCGGCAGTTCTCCGGGGACCCCCATCCGGGGAACTTCCTACTGCAGGACGACGGCAAGGTGGCGTTCCTGGACTTCGGTCTGTTCAAGCGCATGGAGCGCGAGCCGGTCGAGCTCGAGCTGGCCTGCCAGCGCGCGGTCGTGGAGGGCGACGCTGGGACCCTGCATCGTCTGCTGGCCGAGTCGGGCTTTCTGCCGGAGCCCGAGCGGGTCGACCCCGGGCACCTGATGGAGTTCATCTCGGATGCCATCTGGTGGTACACGACCGCCGACGAGGTGGTCGAGCTGACGCCCGAGATCGCCACGCAGGTGATGATCGAGAGCTCTGACCCGCGCTCGAGCCACTTCCGTGAGATGCGCCACCAGGACATGCGCCCGGAGCACCTCTTCGGCCGCCGTATGGAGATGTTGACGCTCGCGGTGCTCTCGCAGCTGCGGGCTAAGAACAACTGGCATCGGATCGCGCGCGAGTGGATGTATGGTGAGGAGCCCGTGACCGAGCTGGGCCGTGCGGAGGCGGAGTTCTACGGGCGCAGCGGTGTCGGCGCGGCGGGCGGATAACCTGCAGCAAATGGCCAACTGGCGCAATCCCGGACGTGCGGAGCGGGTCGTGATCTATGAGGAAGGCGGCGAGCCGCGCCAGTACTGGCGCGCCGAGGACGAGCAGGGAAACGTCCTCTGGTGTAAGGATGCGCCGCGGGCCGCAGAGAAGGGCACAGGTGAGGCGATCACCACGGCGGTGCTTCTGAAAGCGGTCGAGGCATCGCTGCTCGAGCGCCGCCGGGCCGGGCGCGGTCGCAAGTTCCGCCTATAAACTATCTATCCGAAAACTCCTCAGATCTGGGTGGGTGGGATCCCCATCCCCGGCGGCAGGGAAATCCCGGAGTCCTCAGATAGTTCTTAAGTCCCTCGGCGGCCCTACACCCTCTACAGCACCTGGATCTGTACGAGACTCGTGGTGCCCGGCTTGCCGGAGGGCAGCCCCGCGGTGATGCCGACTCGTTGCCCGGGTTGGCACCAGCCAAGCTCGACCACCCGCAGGGCGGCGTCGGCGATCAGCGCCTCGGTTGTCTCGTGGCGGCGCATCGACGCTGCTTGTACGCCCCACATCAGGCAGCAGCGGCGGACGGTCTCTTTGCCAGGCGAAAGTGCGTAGATCGGCACGGTGGGACGGTGCGCCGAGACCAGGCGTGCGGAGCGGCCCGACAGGGTTGGCACGATCAGAGCGTCGAGGTTCAGCTCGCGTGCCGCCAGGCAAAGGTTGTGCGCGACGGTGTACGCGGTGTCCGCGTCGGTGCGACGCACGCGCGAGGTATTCCAGTCCTCATATGGCGCGATCGACTCGGCCTGCACGGCGACCGCCGCCATCATTTCCACGGCGCCGACCGGGTAGGCGCCGATCGCGGTCTCCTGGGACAGCATCACCGCATCGGTGCCGTCTAGGATCGCGTTCGCCACGTCCGCCACCTCAGCGCGCGTGGGACGCGAGGAGGTGACCATCGAGTCGAGCATCTGCGTGGCTGTGATCGACGGTCGCGCCAGCCACCCCGCGAGTTTCAGCAGCTTCTTCTGGGCGAGCGGGACCTGCTCGATCGGCAGCTCGATGCCGAGATCGCCGCGGGCCACCATCACGCAGTCGGCCACCCGCAAGATCTCCTCGGCGCACTCGACGGCCTCGGGCTTCTCCATCTTCGCGATCAGCGGCAGACGCGTGTGCTCGCGCACGAACTCAACGTCCTCGGGGCGGCGCACGAAGGACAGCGCGACCATATCCACGCCGATCGACTCGCCGTGGCGCAACAACTCGAGATCCTCCTCGGGCACCGACGGAAGCGAGTTGATCGGACCGGGGATGTTCAGCCCCTGGCGCGAGGCGACCGCGCCGCCGACCTCGATCTCCGCCTCGACCTCGTGCGTCGCAGCGCGGACCTCCACAATGCGCAGACGCACCGACCCATCGGCGAGGTACATCACCCCTCCCGGCGCCATCGAATCGGCGAGCCCCTCCCAGGTGATACTCATGTGCTGGGCGTCGCCGAGCTCCTCGGTCTCGCCGCCGGTGATCGTCAGCCGCTCGCCGGCCGTCAGCTCGACGACGTCCTCGCGTAGCGCACCGATCCGCAGCTTCGGCCCGGGTAGATCTTGGAGGATCGCCACCGGTCGTCCCGCCCGACCGGCGGCATCACGCACGCGCCTCACTGTCTCGGCGTGCTCGTCGAGTGTGCCGTGCGAGTAGTTCAGCCGTGCCACGTCCATCCCCGCCTGCACCATTGCCAATAGCGTTTCGGGCTCGCGCGAGGCTGGGCCGATGGTGGCGACGATCTTGGTACGGCGCATCCGCCGCAAGGTATCGGTCGCGCCGGCGCGGCGCGGCGCTCATACCATCCTTGCCATGCCGAGTCCCTCCAGGCGCCTTCCCACAATCGGTGCACACGTGCGGATCGCGCACTTCGGTGGTGGTTTCGAGGAGGGAATCCTCGTCGCCGTGCATGAGGAAGGGCGTCGTTTGGAGGTGCGCTGTGAGGGAGGGGAGATCAGCGAGTTTGTGCTGAGTCCTTCCACCGCGCGCTTCGTCTCGGCTGCAAGCCCGCACGGCCCGCGCCTAGAGCTGCTCGCAGATCCGGCCTGAACATTATTTCTGAGGGGCGTAAGGCAAGCGAGGTACCGATCGAAGATCGGCACATGAGCGACTGAGGACGCAGCATTCGCGCCGCCATTCGACCGTCAGGGGGCGTCGATGTCGGGGAAATGCTCAGCACAGTGCTCACGCAGTACCGTGCGTATCCAGGTGCGCTCCTCGGTGCTGGCCGCGCGGAAGCGCATCAAGAGCTCGCGCTGGCGGTCGATCGGCGCGTCCTCGATCACCCAGCGCACAGCGAGCCGCTCGAATAGAAACTCGACGGCACGCTGCCAGGCATCCTCTTGGGAGAGTTGATTGCCCGCGAGCGTCTGGGCGTATTGGTGCCGTGTGGCGGGGCTGAGTGCGCCACGTAGCATTAGCGTGTCACCGTGCGCACCGGTGTAGGCGCTGTTTGGAGCTGTGAGCTTCTCGCGCCTGCGGTTGCGCCTCCCCATGCTCAGAACGTTCCTGACGGCCGAAGGGCAAGCGAGGCAAGGACGCAGGGAGCGTGGCGTGCTTTGCACGCGAGCGACTGAGGACGCAGCATTCGCGCTGCCATTCGACCGTCAGCCTGCGGTACGTTCGAGCTGACCGCGCACATCGCCTGTCACCGGCTTGGCATGTCCCGGCCACGCTGCCGCCGGCTCGAGTGCTGCCAGCTTGCGGATGCTTTCAAGCGCTTGGCCGGTGTCGTAGTTGTATGTCTCCTCCGCCACGCGCGGGGGGCAGTCGCGCCCCCACTTGTCAAGTGTGTAGAAGCAGTCGCTGGCGAGCGCCAGGCGGTCAGACTCGCGCCACAGGGCGATCAGTCCTGGCGCGTGGCCGGGGATGTGAACAACGCTGAAGCCCGCCACTTCGTCGTCCTCGGTCACGGTGCCGGCGATCTTCACTGGGCCCCCGTCCCAGGCATAGCGGTGCAGCAGAAGGTGAGCCTGGCGCTGTGGTGTCGGCAGGCCCGTGAGGCCGGCGGGCCAGTAGCGAAAACCGCCGCTGCCTTCCGCGTCCTGCACCTCCTCGGGATGGCACAGCACGGGCGCTCCAAGGGCGGGTGCTGTGCCGCGGTGGTCGGTGTGGGCGTGGCTGAGCACAATCCGCTTGATGCCGCCGAGCTTCGCGCCCGCGCTCGCCACCGCGCGCGTCATCGTGCGCGCGCCCGCGTCGAACAGAGTCACGCCGCCCTCCTCGGCGCTGTTCTCGATCAAGTACACGTTGCAGCGCCCCGGCGGGCCCTGCACGACCCACACGCCGGTGGCCACCATCTCGGCCTCGCCCGCGGCGAGGCCTGCCCTCACGCGTGTTTTGATGTTGAACGCGCTCATCAGCCGCTGCTCGGCGGGCGAGTGAAGCGCAGGCAGCATCCCAATCTGGCGGGGGACGGCCATCGTGTCGGTGAAGGCGTCGTTTGACTGAATCAGCCCGTCGCGCACCTGCAGCACGTCGACGCCCTCGAGCTCTATGTGGTCGCCGGTAGGGGCGATCCCGTTGAACGAGCGTGGCCCGGCGAAGGTGCCGGTGAAGCGCCACTGCAGCGCGCAGCGGCCGTCCTCGGTCGTGGTGGAGAGGATCTCCACGTGCAGGTCGGGCAGAGCGCCGAGCATGTCTCCGATGAAGGTGCGCACGCCCTCTGGTGCGGTGACATCTACCTGCCCGCGCACATTCTCACGGCCGCCCTGGGCCCACATTGCGACCGCCGCATCGAGATCGTGCGCGCCGATAGCTTCGAAGTACCGCCGCGCGATCGCCTCGGCCTCGCTCCCCGCGGAACGCTTGCGCCGCGACGCCGCCTGGCGCACGTTTGCCGCCACCTCCTGCACCTTCATGGCTGCCTCGCTCGCGCTCTCCTCGGCCATCTTCCTTCTCCCTTGGCGACGCCGGCGAAGGTACGTAGTCTAGTCTCCCTGCCCGTGGCGCAGGCAACACGTAAGCCCGAGCTGGGGCGGGGCGAGCGCGTGATCCCGGGTGTCTTTCGCTTGCGCTTACCGTTGCCCTGGCCAGGTGTTCCCCACTGCAACGCTTGGGCTGTGGCGGCCGGCGATGGAGTGGTGCTGTTCGACACGGGGATGCACCAGCCCGGCTCGCTCGCTCACCTGGAACGGGCGCTTGCGATGTGCAACCTGAGGATCGAGGACGTGCGGCTGGTGGTCTGCACGCACGCCCACTCAGACCACTACGGCCAGGCCGCCTCGATCGTCGATCGCGCAGGGTGTGAGTTGTGGATGCACCCGAACCACGAGCACATGAGGAGTTGGGCTGAGGATCCTGACGCCGCGATCGACCGCCGCCTGGAGATCGCGCGCCAGAGCGGCGTGCCCGAGGAGCCGCTGCGCCGCTACGCCGCCGAGCGCGGCGAGCGCGAATCGGGTATCTCGGCGGTGATCGAGCCCGACCGCGAGCTGTTGCCCGGCGTTGTCGTCGAGACCGACCTCGGCGAGTGGACCGTCCACGAGACGCCCGGTCATGCCCCGTCGCACGTCTGTCTGTTCCAGCCCGAGCATCGTCTGCTGATCTCCGGCGATCACCTGCTCGGGCGCGTCTTTCCGTTCTTCGACTTCGGCTATTCACCCGATCCCGTCGGCGAGTTCCTGAGCTCGCTGGATGTCGTCGAGGCGCTGCACGCGCGCCTGTGCCTGGCCGGCCACGGGCGCACATTCACCGACGTGGAGGCCCACATCGAGGGCAACCGCGAGCTTGTGGCCGAGCACCTCGCAAAGATTATTGCCGTGGTGCGGGAGGGTGAAGCGGAGGTGGGCGAGCCGCTGACGGCGTTCGAGATCCTGCCGCGCGTCTACGGATCCCACCTCACCCCGATGACCGCACAATGGCTGCTGACGGAGACGCTCGCGATGCTGCTCCACCTCGAGGTCACTCACCGCGCGCGGCGGATTGCCGGAGAGCCCGAGCGCTGGATGGCCGAGGGGGACTCTCAGTAGCTGGCACGGACCGGTCGCATACGATCAATTGATGCGCATCGACCGGATCCTGGCCTCTTCCGGCCCCACGTTCTCATTCGAGTTCTTTCCACCGAAGACGGAGGTGGGCGAGAGGAACCTGCGCGAGGCGCTCGGCGAGCTGCGCAAGCTGGAGCCGTCGTTCGTGTCCGTCACCTACGGAGCGGGCGGCGGCACCCGCGACAAAACGATCGAGATCGTCAAGCACATCCGCGAGCAGTACGGCCTGGAGGCGATGGCGCATTTCACCTGCGTGGGAGCCACCGTGGCGGAACTGCGTGCCACGCTCGACGAGATGCAGAGCGCGGGAATCGACAACGTGCTGGCGCTGCGCGGCGACCCGCCGGCGGGGCAGGAGGACTGGCGCAAGACGGAGGGGGGCCTCGAGTACTCACGCGAACTGGTGGAACTGATCGCCGCCGACTACCCGTTCGCGATCGGTGGCGCCTGCTTCCCGGAGACTCATATCCATGCCGTCAGCCCCGAGGACGATCTGGAACACCTGGCCGAGAAGGTGGCGGCCGGAGTGGACTTCCTGATCACGCAGCTGTTCTTCGACAACGCGCTCTACCACGACTTCGTGGCGCGCGCGCGAGCGGCAGGCGTAAACGTGCCGATCATCCCCGGCATCATGCCCATCACCCAGGTGGGGCAGGTGGAGCGCATGGCCATCCTTTGCAAGGCCTCGATCCCCGATGGGCTGCGCCGCGAGCTGCACGCGCGCGAAGAGGACCCGGAGGCGGTGCTGGACTTCGGCGTGGCCTACGCCACCCTGCAATGCCAGGAGCTGTTGAGCGCGGGCGCGCCCGGCATCCACTTCATCACGCTCAACCGATCGCCCGCCACGCGCGCGATCGTGAGTGCGCTGCGGCTCGCCAAAGGTTGGTAGACCCCAACCTGTCCTACGTGCTCTGGTCCCCTACGCGCTCTCGATGTCGAGACCCTCGGCCACGCGCGGCGAGCCGTCGGGCGCCTCGTAGCGAACGTCGACGGAGTCGTTCTGGCGGTAGGTGCCGACGCCCCAGGCGCCGAGCAGCCAGCGCCAGCCGCTGATCTTGTCCTTGCGCAGCTCCTGCTCGAACACGAGCGCGCCTTCGCGCACGGAGAAGTCGCTGCCCAGCTGCTGGGGAACGCCGTTGAGGTAGACCTGGTAGGGCTCGCGCACGTCGCTCGGCAGCCTCACCCTGGATTTGCTCATCGTCGTCGGATTATGCACCCGGTGGGACGCGTACTCTCCGCTGCGTGAGTGAGATCCCCTACACCGTGCGCCGTTCCGCCCGCGCTCAAAGGGTGCGGGTCAACGTACATGCGCATACAGGCGTGGAGGTCGTCCTTCCCTCCCGTGCGCCGGACCGGGCCGCGGCGATGGCTATCAGCGAGCTCCGTCCTTGGATCGAGCGGCGCTTGGCCGAGGCGCAGGGTGTGCTCGCACAGATCGCTGAGCGGCGGGGAACGGTGCCTTACCTCGGTAGCACCTTGCAGCTCGTTCCCCAAGCCGGGCGTCAGCGGGTTCACCGTGAGGACGGGCATCTACTCGTGCCTGAGGGAGACCCGGGGCAGGCGCTGGAGCGCTTCTATCGGCGCGCCGCACGAGCGGAGATCGCGACGCGACTCGATCGCGCCACCGAGCGCTCCGGCACGACATACAGCGGACTTACGATTCGTGCGCAGCGTACGCGCTGGGCCTCGTGCTCGGCCGGCGGGCGCATGAGCTTCAACTGGCGGCTGTTGCTCGCGCCCGAGCGGGTGCTCGAATACGTCGTCTGGCATGAGGTCTGCCACCTGGAGATCCTCGACCACTCGCCGCGCTTCTGGGCGCTACTTCAGCGGCGCTGGCCTGCCTACCGCGAGGACCGCGACTGGCTGCGGGTCAACGGCGCGACGCTCATCCTCTAGCTCCGCTGCCCGATCGGCACATAGTCGAGGTCGCGATCGCCGGTGTAGATCTGGCGGGGGCGGGCGATCTTCTGCTCGGGGTCCTGCACCATCTCGAGCCACTGGGCGATCCAGCCGGAGGTGCGTCCGATCGCGAACATCACGGGGAACATCGCAACAGGCAGGCCGAGCGCCTCGTAGATCAGGCCGGAGTAGAAGTCGACGTTCGGGTAGAGCTTGCGGGAGGTGAAGTAGTCGTCGTCGAGTGCGCGCTTCTCGAGCTCGGTGGCGACGTCGAGCAGCGGGCTCTTGCCGCGCACCTCGAACACGTCGTCGAGGTATTTGCGGATAATCCGCGCCCGCGGGTCGTAGTTCTTGTAGACGCGGTGGCCGAAGCCCATCAGCCGCTCATTGCCGGCCTTTACGCCCTCGAGGAAGCCGGGAATGTTCTCGACCGAACCGATCCTCGTAAGCATCCGCAGGGCGGCCTCGTTGGCGCCGCCGTGCAGGGGGCCGTAGAGTGCCGCTACCCCGCCGGCGACGGCCGAATAGGGGTCGACCTGGGTGGAGCCGACCGAGCGCACGGCGCTCGTGGAGGCGTTCTGTTCATGGTCGGCGTGGAGGATGAACAGCACATCCAGAGCGCGCTCCAAACGTGGATCGGGCTCGTACTTGAGCTCGGTCATCTTGTACATCATCGAGAGGAAGTTCCCGGCGTAAGCGAGGTCGTTGTCGGGGTAGACATAGGGCTGGCCCATGTTGTGGCGGAAGGCGAACGCGGCGAGCGTCGGCATCTTTGCGAGCAGGCGGATGATCTGGATCGCGCGCACGTCGCCGTCGTGAATCTGGTTGGCGTCGGGGTAGAAGGTCGAGAGCGCGCCGACCGAGGCGACGAGCATGCCCATCGGGTTGGCGTCGTAGCGGAAGCCCTGCATGAAGTCCTTGACGTTCTCGTGCACGAACGTGTGGATCGTTATCTCGTGGGTCCAATCGTCGAGCTCGCCTTGCGTCGGAAGCGCCCCGTGGATCAGCAGGTAGGCGACCTCCAGATAGGTCGAATGCTCACACAGCTGCTCTATCGGATAGCCGCGGTGCTGCAGGATGCCGGCCTCGCCGTCGATGTAGGTGATCGCACTACGGCAGGAGGCGGTGTTCATGTAGGCCGGGTCGTAGGCCATCAGGCCGAAGTCCTCCTGGCCGGTCTTGATCTGGCGGAGATCCATCGCGCGCACCGTGCCGTCCTCGATCGGCAACTCGTAGGTCTCACCGGTGCGGTTATCGGTGACCGTCAGCGTGGATCCGGTCTTCTCATCCGATGCTTGCTTGTGAGTCTCCGTGGTGCTCATCTGCTGTCTCCTCGGCTGTTCTCAGAACCACCGTAGCGGCTCTCGGTGGCCTCGACCTGACCCTGGTAATGGCTTCCGAGATCCTCGTGGCCATAAGGGCGCAGGGCTGAGGAGTCGAGCGTCATGAACGAGAGCTGCGCGATCGGCAATCCCGGGTACAGCTTGATCGGGACCCGCGTCAGGTTGTTGAGCTCGAGCGTCAGCGTGCCTTTCCAGCCGGGATCGCAAAAGCCGGCGGTGGCGTGCACGATCAGGCCGAGGCGGCCGAGTGAGCTCTTGCCCTCGATGCGCGCGACGATGTCGTCCGGCAGTTCGACGTGCTCGAGCGTGCGTCCGAGGCAGAACTCGCCCGGGTGGATCACGAACGGCTCGCCCGGTGGGGGGGTGACCTGCTCGGTCAGCCCGCGCGGGGGCTCGCGCAGGTCGATCGCGGTGATCTTGTGGTTGTGGAACACGCGGAAGGAGTCCCCCAGGCGCAGATCGACGCTCGCCGGCTGGATCAGTCCCTCATCCCACGGGTCGATCCCGATGCGGCCCTCGCGCACGAGCCGGGCGATGGTGCCGTCGGAGAGCACCGAGGAAGGGGGTGATGCGCTCATCGGCGCGATTCTCGCACGTGCGCGGGGCACGGCACGGCGCCGCGTTTCAGCGCTGGATCAGTCGCCCGCGGGCGACCACGGTACGCACACGCGGGGGCGCCGCCGGCGTGGGGTCGCCGTGGGGCCCACGGCGAGGGGTGATCGGGCCCCGCCCGGGGCGGTTG
>JBIOEX010000041.1:0-18290 GCA_044446485.1 Solirubrobacterales bacterium | reverse complement strand
GACTCGCACGCCCACATCGGCGCTGCGATCGGCCCGGGTGCAGGTCGCTGCTGCTATGAGGTCGGTCCCGAGGTACACCGCGCGCTCGGGGGAGCCCATCGGATTGGGACCCCGCTCACCCGGCGGATCGACCTGAAGGCGATCGCGCGCGAACGGCTGTTATCGGCCGGCGTTGCGGAGGTCCAGGACCTGGAGGTGTGCACGATTTGCGACGAGCGCTTCTTCTCATACCGCCGCGAAGGCGTAGGAGCCGGGCGCCAGGCGGGGGTGGCATGGCTGAGCTGATGGCCGGCCTGCGTGCGGAGAAGATCCGCGCGAACCTCGACTGCGTGCTCGAGGAGATAGCTGGGGCCTGTGCCGGTGCAGTGCGAGACCCGGGCGAGGTGGAGGTGCTCGCCGCGACCAAGTACGTGTCCGCAGCGGACCTGCCGGTACTTGCCCAGGCCGGCATCCGCCTGGCCGGTGAGAACCGGGCCCAGGACCTCCAGGCGAAGGTCGCCGCGCACGGCGAGCTGTTCGAATGGGACTTCATCGGCCAACTCCAGAGCCGCAAGGTCAGGGCGATCGTGCCCCACGTGCGGCTGATCCACTCGGTTGCCTCGGACTCCGCGCTGCGCGAGCTCGCCCGCCTGCAGGCACAGGCGCGTCCTGGTTTGGAGATCCTGATCGAGGTGAACGTGGCCGGGAAGCCCGGGAAGCCGGGTATCTCACCGGGCGAGTTGGACGGATTCATCGAGCGCTCGCCTGTGCCCGTGGCAGGGCTGATGACGATGCCCCCATACGCCACAGACCCCGAGGACAGCCGACGCTGGTTTCGGGCGTTGCGCGAGCTGGCGGACGAACGCGGCCTGAAGCGGCTGTCGATGGGGACCTCCCAGGACTACCGCGTGGCGGTGCAAGAGGGCGCGAGCATCGTGCGAATCGGCACGAGACTGTACGATTAGAGGTCCCGGCCATCGACTTCGTCGGCGGTGCCCGCTATGCCGGATGGCTAGCATGAGCAGGGAAACCCGCTCGCCGGGCGAAAACGCACATAACTATGGCCTTCAGTGATTCATGGCATCGCGCGCTCGTGTACTTCGGCCTAGCCGAGGAGTATCACCACGACGACGACGGCTACGACGACGCGCCATCTGAGGCGGAACTGGAGGATCGTTACCGTGAGCGGCCAAACGTCCGCCGTTTGCGCCGCCGCCGCGACGAGTTTGACGACATCTTCTCCGATGATGACGAGGCGGCAGGCGGTGGCCGCGGCGGGCGCTCGGCGACCGTGCTCAAGTCTGTTGGCGCCCGCACGAACGGCGACGTGCGCGTGCACCTCGTGATCCCCAAGTCGTTCAACGACGCCCAGCAGATCGCAGACAAGTTCAAGGACTCGATTCCGGTAATCCTCAACCTGCAGAGCTCCGACACGGACCTCTCCAAGCGGCTGATCGACTTCGCCTCCGGCCTCACCTACGCGCTCGACGGCGGCATGCAGCGGATCGCCGACAAGGTCTTCATGCTCACCCCACGCAACGTCGAGATCTCCGCCGAGGAGCGCGCGCGGTTGATCGAGAAGGGCTTCTTCAACCAGTCCTGACCGGTCAGGACTGCCTCGTGGCGATAACGCCCGGTAGCCTGAGCTCATGCAGATAGGCCTCATAGGAGCCGGGAACATGGCCCGTGCGCTCGCACGTGGTTGGGGGCAGCCGATTGTATGCGCCGATCCGCTCACCGAGCGCGCGCAGGCGCTCGTCGCCGAGGTAGGCGGCGAGGTCCTCGCGAGCAACGCTGAGGTTGCTCAGCGCGCCGACTTGGTCGTGCTCTGCCACAAGCCCGCACAGTTGACTGGCGTGGCGGCTGAAGTCGCGCCGCACGCCAAGGCGGTCGCTTCGATCCTCGCCGCCACACCCCTCGCGGCACTCCACGACGCATATCCCGACAGGCCCGTCTACCGCTTCATCCCGTCACTCCCCGTGGAGGTGCGCCAGGGCGCAGTCGTCCAGGCGGCTCCCGAAGTGCCGACGGAGTTCGATGGGCAGGTCTCAGAGCTGTTCGCTGGACTCGGCACGCTCGTCGTTCTCCCCGACACCCTCGTCGACGCGGCGATGGGCTTGATGTCCTGCTCACCGGCCTATGTGGCGCTCGTCGCTGAGGCGCAGATCGACGCTGGTGTCCGTCATGGCGTTCCCGCGGCCCAAGGGGCCGAGCTCGTCGTGCAGACGCTCGCCGGCACCGCCGAGCTGCTGCGCCGCCGCGACAACGACACGCAGGCTGTCCGCCGCGAGGTGACCTCGCCCGGTGGGCTCACCGCGCGTGGCCTCGCTGTCCTTGAGCACGCCGGGCTGCGCGCGGCATTCAGTGACGCCCTCGACGCGGTTCTGGAGCAGCCGTGATACTCGCCAGCGCCCGCACGGATATAGCCGACTACCTGTCGACGCTGATCTACGTCTACATCCTCCTGATCATTCTCTACATCGTCGTCCAGCTCCTTTTCGCCGCCGGCCTGCGCCCGCCCTACTCGCGCACGAGCGACGCGATCCTCGGCTTCCTGCGCGACGTCTGCGAGCCGTTCCTGCGCATCTTCCGCCGCCTGCTGCCCAGCTTCGGGGGCTTCGACTTCAGCCCGATCGTGGGGATCCTCGCGCTCGGAATCCTCAACTCGATCGTGGTTCAGGGCATCATCCACGGCTGATCTCGTCCGTGCGCGCTGCCCTCTCAAGCGCCTACGCCCGCGCTGCGCTCGTGCTCGTCGTTGTCGCCGCCGCCGACCAGATCACCAAGCACGCCGTCAACGCGAACATCGCGCAGGGCGAAGAACGCAAGCTCGTTCCCGGCCTGCAGCTCGTCAACACGCGCAACCATGGTGTCGCCTTCGGTTTTTTGCCCGGCAGCCACATCGCCATCACGATCCTGATCGCGTTCGCCCTGCTCGTACTGCTCGTCTACTTCGCCCGGCACACGCGCGAGCGTCTGATCTGGCTGCCCACGGGGATGCTGACCGGCGGCGCCATCGGCAACGTCACCGACCGCCTGCGCGCCGGTTCGGTCACCGACTTCATCAAGCTCCCGCTCGGCTGGCCGCCGTTCAATTTCGCCGACATGTCGATCACCTTCGGCGTGCTGATTCTCTTCCTCGTCATCGACCACGAGCGTCACCGGGTGCGCCGCGCACCGCGATGAGCGCCGGCTCGGGGCTCCCGCAGCCCTTCACGATCGCCTTTCAGGACGAGCACCTGCTCGTGGTCGACAAGGCCCCCGGCGTCGTCGTGCACCCAGCGCGCGGTCACCGCGAGGACACGCTCGCGCAGCTGCTGGCGCCGCTGCTGGACGGGGAGGACGCGGGCTGGGAGGCCGAGCGTCCGGGCATCGTCCACCGGCTCGACCGCGACACCAGCGGGCTGATGGTCGTGGCCCGCACCCCGCAGGTGCTCGCGGCACTGCAGCGCGAGCTGCAGGAGCGGCATATCGAGCGCGAATATCTAGCCCTCGTCGAGGGCCGCCCTCCCGCGCGCAGCGGCACGATCGAGGCCCCCATCGGCCGCGATGAGCGCGTGCGCACGCGCATGGCCGTCGGCGGCGCCAGCCCCCGCGAGGCCCGCACCCACTTCACGCTGCACCGCGCGCTGTCTGAGCACTCGCTGCTTGCGCTCAAATTGGATACGGGCCGCACTCACCAGATCCGTGTGCACCTGCAGGCCATCGGTCACCCCGTCGCCGGTGATCCCGAATACGGCACCGCGGGCCTGCTCGGTCTGGAGAGGCAATTCCTCCACGCCACGCGCCTCTCGTTCGAGCACCCGATCACGGCCGCTCGCGTCGAGGTCGGCTCGCCGCTGCCTGCCGACCTTCAGGCCGCGCTCAAAAGGGCTGAGGAGCTATCCTGAGGCACTAACCAGAAGATCTTCGACCCGTGCGGCAACGGTCGCGGCCCTGCCCGGAGAGCGCGAAAGCGCTGAACACCGGGTCCACGCCACCCGCACGGCATCCAATCGCATAAAAAAGGGAGTAACCGTGGCTCAGGTAGGCATAGCGGAGCTGCTGGAGGCCGGCGTCCACTTCGGTCACCAGACACGCCGCTGGAACCCCAAGATGCGCCGCTTCATCCATGGTGAGCGTGGTGGCATCTACATCATCGACCTGCTCAAGACCTCAGCGCTTCTGAACGAGGCGCAGGAGTTCGCCGGAGCGCTCGCCCATCGTGGCGGGACGGTGCTGTTCGTCGGCACCAAGAAGCAGGCTCGCGACACGATCAAGGATGTCGCCGAATCGGCCGGCATGCCGTTCGTCAATCACCGCTGGCTGGGTGGCCTCTTGACGAACTTCCAGACGATCAGCTTGCGCATCCGCCGCCTGCACGACCTAGAACGCTACGAGGCCGAGGGTCAGCTGGCGCTGCTGCCCACGCGTGAGCGGATGGCCGCTCAGGCCGACCTGGAGAAGCTGCGAGCCAACCTCGGTGGCGTGAAGAACATGCAGCGCGTCCCCGACGCGATGTTCGTGATCGACCTCAAGACCGAGGAGATCGCGGTCAAAGAGGCTCGGCGCCTGCGGATCCCGATCATCGGCCTGGTGGACACCAACTGCGACCCGGACGGGATCGACTTCGTGGTTCCCGGCAACGACGACGCGATCCGCTCCTGTGCGCTGGTCACCCAGGCGATCGGCCAGGTCGTCTCGGAGGGTCACTCGATCTTCCGCGCCGAGGAGGAGCGCGCGCGCGCTGAAGCCGAGGAGAAGGCCCGCATCGAGGCGGAGGCCCGCGCGGTACGCGAGGCCGAGGAGCAGGCCAAGCGTGAGGCCGAGGAACAGGCCGTGAAAGAGGCGGCCGAGGCTGCGGCGCAGGCAGCGCCCGCCACCGCGGCTGCCGCTCCGGCCCCGGCCGAGGCAAAACCGGCGCCCGTCCAGGCGGCTGCCACCCCGGCTCCGGCTGCTCCGGCGCCCGCTGCTGCTGTCCCGGCACCGGCCGCCAATGAGCCCCCGGCGGCGCCAGCACCGAGCACACCCGCTGAGGCTCCGGATGCCGAGCCCCCGGCAGAGTCCGCGCCGGTGGCGGCGTTGGTCACGGAGGAGGCTCCGGGCACATGAGCCCTGCGGAGATCTCAGCACAGGATGTGAAGGCCCTGCGCGAGCGCACGGGCGCGGGCATGATGGACTGCAAGAAGGCCCTCTCCGAGGCTCAGGGCGACATCGAGCAGGCGATCGAGATCCTGCGCGTCAAGCAGGGCAAGAAGGTCCAGGATCTCGGCGAGCGCATAGCCACTGAGGGCACCGTGCAGGCCTACGTCCACGCGGGCGCCAAGGTTGGCGTCCTCATCGAGGTGGACTGCAACACCGACTTCGTGGCCACCAACGAGGACTTTGTCAGCTTCGCGCGTGACGTGGCAATGCAGATCGCTGCCAGCCCTACGGTGAAATACGTCAGCCGCGAGGACGTGCCCGCCGAGCAGCGCGACGCCGAGGCGCGCATCTACGAGCAGGAGGCCGCTGAGAAGCCCGAGACCGTGCGCGAGAAAATCGTCTCCGGCAAGCTCGACTCGTGGTATGAGACGATCGTGCTGCTCGAGCAGGAGATGCATAATCCCAAGTTCGACGGCAAGACCGTCCAGCAGCTGCGCGACGAGCTGACCGCGGCCACCGGCGAGAACGTCGTCATCCGTCGTTTTACACGCTTCGCCATAGGTCAATAGGCTCTCGGCCAGTGGCCGAGCCTGCGTTCAAACGTATCCTGCTGAAGCTCTCGGGCGAGGCGCTGATGGGGTCCTTGGACTTCGGCACCGACCCCGAGCGCCTCAGCGCCGTCGCGCGCCAGGTGAGCGACGTGCGCAGCCAAGGCGTCGAGGTCGCGATCGTCGTCGGCGCCGGCAACATCTATCGCGGCATGCAGGGCGCCGCCGCGGGCATGGACCGCGCGACCGCGGACTACATGGGTATGCTGGCGACGGTGCTCAACGCGCTGCCGTTGCAGGACGCGCTCGAGAAGCTCGGAAACCCCACACGCGTGCAGTCCGCGCTGGGGATCTCAGAGGTGGCCGAGCCCTACATTCGCCGCCGCGCGATGCGCCATCTCGAGAAGGGGCGGGTGGTGATCTTCGCGGCGGGCACCGGGAACCCGTTCTTCACGACCGACACCGCCGCCGCCCTGCGGGCGGCAGAGATCCACGCGGAGATCATCCTGATGGCCAAGAACGGCGTCGAGGGGGTCTACACGGCCGATCCGGCCCTGGATCCGACGGCACAGTTCATTCCCGAGATCACACACATGGAGGCGATCGAGCGCCGGCTGCGGGTCATGGACTCGACCGCGCTGGCGCTGTGCATGGAGAACTCGATGCCGCTGAACGTGTTCAACATGGACGATGCGACGATTCTCGCCCGGATAATCTCAGGCGAACGCGTGGGAACACTTGTGAGGAGCGCTCAAGGAGGCGAAGGCGATGGCAGCTGAGAACGTGATCGACGAGCTGATCGAGGATGCCCGGGAGAGGATGACCAAGTCGGTCGAGTCCGCCCATCACGAGTTCTCAACCGTTCGTACGGGGCGAGCGAGCCCGTCGCTGCTGGATCGCATCGTTGTCGACTATTACGGAGCGATGACACCTCTGAACCAGCTGGCCACGCTCTCCGCGCCGGAGGCGCGCCTGATCACGGTGCAGCCCTATGACAAGTCCTCGATCAAGTTCATCGAGAAGGCGATCAACGAGTCCGATGTCGGCCTGAACCCGTCCAACGACGGGAACCTCGTGCGCCTGGCGGTGCCAGAGCTGACCGAGGAGCGCAGGCACGAGCTGGTCAAGGTCGTGCGCAACCTCGCTGAGGAGGGGCGCGTTGCGATTCGCAACGTCCGCCGCGACACGATGCAGCAACTGCGCGAGCTGAAGTCCGACGGGCAAGCCAGCTCCGATGACGAGCACCGCGCCGAGCTGGAGCTGCAGAAGCTCACCGACGCCAAGGTCGCAGAGCTCGACGGTGTGCTGAAGGCCAAGGAGCAGGAGATCCTCGAGGTCTGATGGGCGACCCTCAGGCCGCGCGGTATGTCGCCATCATCACCGATGGGAACGGCCGTTGGGCGCGAGAGCACGGCGTGCCCGTCAACGAGGGTCACAATGCCGGCGCCGACACGGTCAAGGCGCGGCTGCGCGACGCCGCTGAGCTCGGCATCGAGGAGCTGACCGTCTACTCGTTCTCGACGGAGAACTGGTCGCGCCCCGCAGCAGAGGTGCAGGGCCTGATGGAGATGTTCTCCCGCCGGATCGCGAGCGAAACGCCCGAGCTCGATCAGGAAGGCGTGCGGATGCGCTTCATCGGGCGCCGTGACGGGGTGAGCGAGCAGCTCTCCGAGCAGATGAGCTGGGCGGAAGCGCTGACGGCCGCCAATGAGCGGATCACGCTGTTCGTGGCTTTCAACTATGGCGGGCGCGCGGAGATCCTCGACGCCGCGCTTGCCTTCCAGGGAGGTGATGAGGGGGACTTCCGCCAGCTCCTGTATGCGCCGGAGATGCACGACCCGGACCTGATCATCCGTACCAGTGGCGAGCGGCGCCTGTCCAACTACCTGTTGTGGCAGTCCGCCTATTCCGAGCTCATCTTCCGCGAGGAGCTGTGGCCCGACTTCACGCGCGAGGCGCTCGAGCAGTCACTCGCCGAGTTCTCAGAGCGCCGCCGGCGTTTCGGTGGGCGCTGAGCGGGCGTGATGGCCAGGAACCCACGCACACCCGGCGAGCGCTCACGGGGAGCCGCGCCCCGGCGTTCGCTCGCCGGGCGCCCCCTCTCACGGCGAACAAGCCGCGCCCGGCCTGCGCGGCGTCGGCAGCGCTCGGACCTGAACGCGCGGCTCTTCGCCTCTGTGCCTGCGATCGCCTTCGCTCTGTTCCTCGTGATCGAGGGTGGCCCGGTGTTCGCACTTGGGTTGTTCGCGCTCGGCTGCATCTGCATGCACGAGTTTTACGCGATGTATGAGCGCGCCCATCCGGTCCGCCTGGCCGGCTTCCTCGCGCTGGCGGGCCTGCTGGCGGCAGCCCTGTACGGCGACCAGTTTCAGGTGCTGCTGGTCGCTGTCGCGGCGCTGCCGGTGCTGTTCGCGCTCACGCTGCTCGCGCCCCGTCCGAGCGTGGGTGGGCTGGCGGTCACGCTGCTGGGGATCTACTGGATCGGCTTTGCGCTGGCCCACGCGGTGCTCTTGCGCGGGCTGCCGCACGGGCTGGGGATCGTGATCGACGTGCTCGTCGGGACGTTCCTCGGTGACACCGGCGCCTACCTGGGCGGCAGGCTGTTCGGGCAGCGCCCATTGGCCCCGCATATCTCCCCCAATAAGACGATTGAGGGCCTGGTAATCGGGATGTTCTTCGCGATTCTGGGCGTCTGGTTCGCCGGGCGCTACCAGGACTGGCTGCCCGGCACCCACGCCCTCGTGCTCGGCCTCGGTGTGGCCCTCGTGGCGCCGGTGGGCGACCTGTTCGAGTCGTTCATCAAGCGCGAGGCCGGCGTCAAGGACACCGGGCGGGTATTCGGCGCTCACGGCGGCGCCCTGGACCGCTTGGATGCGGTCCTATTCACAGCCGTCGCCGGCTACTACATCTGGGCGGCCTACATGTAGCTGCACCGCCGTCGCAGACAATCGTCTTCAATCGCTACTCTGTCGCCTATGGATGGCGACGAAGAATCCGGTTACAACCCGCTCGAAACACCGGGCGCTCACCAGATGACGGCCTGGACTCTGCGCCTGGCGGAGAGCGGCGGTCTCGGCTGGCTGCTCTCTGCCGACCCTCACCTGTTCGGGCTCTTCTACGCGACCTGCGCGGCGGCGGTCCCTGCCCCCGGGCTGCTCGCGGGCGAGCGCGGAGCGAGTGGTGCGCCCTCTGAAGAGCTGCTGCCGACGCTCAAGGACCTGCAGCGCCAGTTTGGCGATCGCACCAGCGGCCGGTTCGCGCGCCTGTACTTGCAGGGCGTGAGCGTGTTCGCGCTCGTGGAGAAGGACAGCAGCGCCTACCGCAAGGCCATGCGGAAATGGCGGAAAGCGGCGGAGGTGAAGGCATCGCGGTTTGTCAGCTCGCAAGAGCAGAACATCGACTGGGTCACGGGTCTGCTGGGACTCGAAGAGGTCGAGCGCAAGCTGCTCGTCTTCCAGCTCAACCGCCACCGTCCCGGGTTCTCGCAGCTGTTCGACCTGCTGATTAGCTCCGATCACGCGACGGCGGTGATTCTCGCTGCGGCCCTCAATGCCAGCGAGCGCGAGATCCTCTCGGCACTGTCGGAGAGCTCGAAGCTGGTGCGCTCTGGGCTGCTGAGCGTGCAGGAGCACCCGCTGCGCATCGGCGAGCCATCCATCCAGCTGCGTGCGACGCTGACCGAGCTTGCCGAGGACGAGGCCGGGTTCCTGGAGCGCTTCGTGAGGCCTTTGGAGCCATCCCCCTCGATGAGCTCGCTTGCACGCCTGCATGAGGATGACGAGAAGATCCTACGAGGCCTCCTGCGGTCGCCGGTGCCCGAGGATCACGGATTGCACAGCCTCGTCTACGGCCCCAAATCGGTGGACAAGCGCGACATGCTCTCGAGGCTGCTGCGCGATGAGGGCATCGACGGCTATGCGGTAGTGACCAAGCACATCCCGACCGGGGACCTGCCGACCTGGGTTTACATCGCGCAGCGCCACTTGGAGAAGTCCCATCCGGACGCGGTGCTGGTCGTCGACCGCGCCCATGAAGCGCTTGCCTCGCATCGCATCAGCATGCTGAGCATCTTCGGCATCGAGGACGAGGGTCCCGCGGAGGAGGAGGGTCGCGCCTCCGATGAAGGGCTCACCGGCAGCCTCGTGCGCTGCGTGTGGCTGACTGACCGCGCGAAGTCTCTCTCAGAGCGCAACCTCGGCGCCTTCCTGTTCCATTGTGAGGCGCTCCCGGGTTCGCGTGCCGATCGCCGTGAGCGTGTCACACAGGTGATCTGCGACTTCGGGCTCTCAAAGCAGCTCGAGCGGCATCTCACCAAGTACAGCCTGCTCGGCGAGCAGCAGGTCCGCCAGGCGGCGGACCTCGCGCGTCTGCTCTCGCCACACGACCAGGCCGGCGAGGACGATGTCACCGAGCGTGAGCGCGTCATCAAGCGCGCGGTCGCTCAGGCTCAGAAAGTGCTGGGGCGCGATCACACCGAGGGGCTACGTGACTCCGTCACCCACTACAGCCTCGACCACCTCAACATCGCGGGGCGCTTTACGCCGCAGCAGATCATCGCGGCGCTGCGCAAGCACCCCAAGGGCTCGCTCTGCTTCTGGGGTATCCCCGGCGCTGGCAAGACGCAGCTGGCCGAGTACATCGCCGTCGAGCTGGATCTGCCGATCCTGATGCGCTCAGCCTCTGACCTGCTCTCCAAGTGGGTGGGGGAGACCGAGCAGCAGATCGCCGCCATGTTCGCTGAGGCTGAGGCAGAGGGAGCGCTGCTGTTTCTCGACGAGGCTGACTCGTTTCTGCGCGATCGCACGCTGGCTCGCGCGGAGTGGTCGGTGACGCAGGTCAACGAGCTGCTGCAGAGCATGGAGCGCTTCGAGGGGATCTTCATTGCGGCCACCAACCTGATGGACTCGATCGACGCGGCGGCGATGCGCCGCTTCACCTGGAAGCTCGAGTTCAAGGCGCTCGAGCTCGAGCAGGCCTGGTCGATGTTCTGCACTGAGGCAGAGTTCGACGCCAGTGCCCAGCCGGAGCGCGCCGCAGAGCTGAAGGAGCGGCTTGCGGCGATTGCCGACTTGGCTCCGGGCGACTTCGCGACCGTGAAGCGCCAGTCGAACATGCTCGGCGAGCAACTGTCCCCAGACGCATGGCTCGAGCAGCTCACAGCCGAGGCCAAGGCGAAGATGTTCGGCCTCCGCCGCCAGCAGCTCGGCTTCGCAAGCCGAGAGCACGGCTGAACAGGACAGCCGGGCCCGATGCCCGGTGCGCCGATTCTGCGAGCATCCCCCACACTTTGCGCAGGCTCCTAATCCTCGGCTCGACAGGCTCGATCGGTGTGCAGGCACTCGACGTCGTTGCCCGCAGCGACGAGCTGGAGCTCGTGGGTCTCTCCGCCGAGCGCTCGTGGGAGGCGCTCGTGGAGCAGGCCGCCACTCACCAGGTGCAACGAATAGCTCTCGTCGACGAGCACTGCGCGGCACGCGCGTCGGAGACGTGGACCGGTGGAGAGGTGCTCAGCGGGCCGGAGGGACTCGTGGAGCTGGTGGTCGAGTCGGGCGCCGACCTCGTGCTCAACGCGCTCGTCGGCTCTGCCGGGCTGGGGCCCACGGTGGCGACGCTCGGTGAGGGCATCGACCTTGCGCTCGCCAACAAGGAGTCCCTCGTTGTCGGTGGCGAGCTGGTCACCGCGCTCGCGCAGGCCACGGGCGCGCAAATCGTGCCGGTCGACTCCGAGCATACGGCCCTGCACCAGCTGCTGGCAGGGCAGCCTCCGGGCGCGGTCGAGCGCCTGACTATCACCGCCAGTGGTGGGCCCTTCCGGGGCAGGACTCACTCCGAGCTAAAGGACGTGACCGTGACGCAGGCCCTGGCCCACCCCACATGGGCGATGGGCGGCAAGATCACGATCGACTCGGCCACGCTCATGAATAAGGGGCTGGAGCTTATGGAGGCCCACCACCTGTTTGGCACGCCGTATGACCGGATCGACGTGGTGGTCCACCCGCAGTCGCTCGTCCACGGGCTGGTTCAGCTGGCCGACGGGGCGATGCTCGCCCACCTCGGCCCGCCGGACATGCGCATCGCGATCTCCTATGCGCTGCACGCTGGCGAGAGTGTGGATCTCGGGATTGCTCCACTGGATCTAGCTGCGCTCGGCCAGCTGACCTTCGAGGCCGTCGACTTGGAGGCCTTCCCGTGCCTGCGCCTCGCAGTGCAGGCCGCGCGGGCGGGCGGTACCGCGCCCTGCGTCCTGAACGCCGCCAACGAGATCGCCGTTCACGCCTTCTTGGAGGATCGTCTGCGCTTCCTGCAGATCTCCGAGGTGATCGAGCGGACGCTCTCCGAGCTCGGCTCTGAGCCGGTGCGCGCGTTCGAGTCGCTCTATGAGGCCGATCGGCGGGCCAGGACGGTGGCGGGCGAGGCCGTGGCCACGCTTACCCAGTGACCGCAAGGCTGAAGGAGCTGTGCCGCCTGCCAAACTAGGCGCGTGAGCTGGTTTCTGACCATCCTCGGGATCCTCCTTCTGATCATCCTGCACGAGCTCGGGCACTTCACGGTGGCCAAGCTTGTGGGCATGCGCGTGGAGCGCTTCTCTCTGTTCTTTCCGCCCACGCTGTTCAAGGTGCGCCGCGGCGAGACGGAGTATGCGATCGGCGCTATCCCGGCAGGAGGCTACGTAAAGATCACTGGGATGAACCCCGAGGAGATCGCCGAACTGGAGCCGGAGGTGGCCAAGCGCGCCTACTATGCGCAGGCGCCGTGGAAGCGCATCGTCGTGATCCTCGCCGGCCCTGGGGTGAACATCGTGATTGCGTTTGTCCTGTTCTGGGCGGTGCTGTTCTCGGGCAGCCTGAGCGGCGCGAGCGCGATCTACAACCTCGATCCGGCGACGAACGCGGTCGCCGCCAGCTCCACGGTGCAGGCGGTTGCGCCGGGCGCGCCTGCCTCGGCCACGCTGCGTGCGGGTGACCGGATAGTCGCCGTTGACGGCAGCGCCGTCAGCGAGAAGGCCGCGAGGAGCAGGATCGACGCGCATCGCTGCGCCGGTGTGCCCACCGACGGCTGTCGTGCGAGCGCGCCGGCGATGCTGACGGTGCACCGTGCGGGCAAGACGCTGCAGGTGTCGGTGCTGCCTCGTTACAGCAAGGCGGCCAAGCGCATGCTGATCGGCGTCGAATTTGGCGTCACGGCAAAACCCTTCGGGGTACTCGCCGCGGCCGGGAGCGCGATCGGCGCTATGTGGCACGCCACGACGGGCACGCTGACCGGCTTTGCAAAAGCGCTGACGAGCTCCAAGACGCGCAGCGAAGTGAGCAGCATCGTGGGAATCACGAAGGTGGCGCACGAAACGGTCGTGGCAGGGCCGGGCATCGCGCTGGTCTTCCTCGGCTACATCTCGCTCGTGCTGGCTGTGATCAACCTATTCCCGTTCCTGCCGCTCGACGGTGGCCACATCCTGTGGTCAGTGGCCGAGAAGTTGCGTGGCAGGCGTATCTCGCTCGTGGCCATGTACCGCTTTAGCTCGGTGGGGATCATCTTGTTGCTGTTCCTCGTGATCAATGGGGTCAGCAACGACATCAGCCGCCTGGGGGGCTGACGCACACCCAGCTCTTGACGAGTGGCCCCCAACGCTCGGGTAGCGCCGGTCCGAACAGCGCTTGCATCTCGGCGCGTTTTAGCAGCGAGATGTCCTCCCACTCACCGGCTGCCCCCAGCTTCCAATAGGGCTTGCGCAAGCGCGCTGGCAGCCAGTGGGCCAAGGGCAGCAGCGAATGTGGCTCGATCGGGAACGAGAAGGCGGGGGTTTGCACGAACCAGCCCCTGCCCACACGCCGCAGCTCGGCGGCAAACGCCGCGCGGCGCGCCGGTGGGATGTGCTCGATCACGCTCGAGCAGTACACGAGATCGAACTCCTGATCGGCGAACGGCAGCCCAGCCGCCGCATCGGCGCACACGAATTGCCCGGGGTATTCGGGACGCTCTGTGAGGTCCACGCCGGTGATGTCGAGGTCAGGCTCGAGGGCTCTCAAGCCTATTCGTCCGCAGCCGACGTCCAGCACCCGCGCCCCTGCCTGAAGGCGCGTGAGCGCAAAGAAACGCGTGTGGCGCTGGGCACGGGCGCGGGCGGCCAGCGGCGATGCGATCCGTGCCAGCGGCCCATGGGCTGTGGAGTAGACATCGGGCATCGTAGAATCAGCCTATGTCCTCGAGGCGCCAGATTCATGTCGGCCAGGTGCCGATCGGCGGCGGCGCTCCAGTCGCCGTGCAGACGATGACCAAGACGGAGACGGCGAATCTGCCGGCGACGATGGCGCAGATCCGCACGGTCGCGGAGGCCGGCGCGGACATCGTGCGCGTGGCGGTGCCGCGCGAGCAGGACGCCGAGGCGCTGAAGAGCATCGTCGCGCAGTCGCCAATTCCGATCATTGCGGACATCCACTTCAATCACACGCTCGCCTTGAAGGCGATCGAAGCGGGCGCACACTGCGTGCGCCTGAACCCGGGCAACATCGGCGGGCCCGAGAAGGTGGCGGAGGTGATCGCGCTGGCCAGGCAGACGGGAACCCCACTGCGCGTCGGCGTCAACTCGGGTTCGCTGCCCAAGCATCTGCGCCAGCTCGAGTACGACAACCCGGTCGAGGCCCTGGTGACGGCCGCGATCGAGACGGTGGCGCTGATGGAGCGGCTCGAGTTCGAGAACTTCAAGGTCTCGATGAAGTCGACGTCGGTACCGAACACGATCGCGTCCAACCGGATGCTCGCAGAGCGGATCCCATATCCGCTGCACCTCGGCGTGACCGAGGCGGGCACGAAGTGGTCGGGCTCGCTGAAGTCGGCCGTCGGCCTGGGCACGCTCTTAGCGGACGGGATCGGCGACACGATCCGCATCTCGCTCTCCACCTTTCACGCCGAGGAGGAGGTGAAGGTCGCGTGGGAGATCCTCAAGGCGCTGAAGCTACGCGAGCGCGGCCCGGACCTGATCGCCTGCCCGACGTGCGGGCGGCTGCAGTTCGACATGGATCGCGTGGTGGTCGAAGTCGAGCAGCGCCTGGAAGCCTATGAGGACCCGATCGAGGTCTCGGTGCTGGGCTGTGCCGTCAACGGCATCGGCGAGGCGCGCCATGCGGACTTCGGCATCACGGGCGCCAAAGACATGGGGATGATCTACTCCAAGGGCGAGCCGCTGAAGAAGGTGCCGACGGAGCAGCTCGTCGACGAGCTGTTCAAGGAGATCGACCGCTATTACGCGGCCGGCAAGACCGTGCAGCGCGACGAGACTCAGGCCGCCGAGGCACGCCGCTGGCTGGCCGAGAACGAGGACGACACGCAGATGACTCCCGAGCGGGTCGCCGCGATGGAGGCCGCCGCGGCCGAGGAGGCAGACGCGGTGCTGGAGGCGATGCTCGAGCCGGCGGTGGCGCTCGACGAGGACGTATCGCCGGTGGCCGGCCGGCGCTTCAGCCGCAGCTGAGCGCCGGCCCGGGCAGGTCTTCTCAGCCGGCGGCTGAGAACCGCTCGGCGACCTTGTTCCAGTCGACGACGTTCCACCACGCGTCGAGGTAGTCCGGGCGGCGGTTCTGGTACTTCAGGTAGTAGGCGTGCTCCCAGACGTCGACGCCGAGGAGCGGCGTCTTGCCGGCGGAGATCGGGTTGTCCTGGTTGGCGCTGCCGATGACCGACAAGCCGGAGCCGTCGCGCACGAGCCACGACCAGCCGGAGCCGAACTGGTTCACACCGGCTTCCTTGAGCTTGGCCTGGAAGTCCGCGAACGAGCCGAACGTCGAGGCGATCGCGCCGGCCAGCGCGCCGTCGGGCTCGCCGCCGCCGCCGGGGCTCATGCTCTCCCAGAACAGGGAGTGGTTGTAGTGCCCGCCGCCGTTGTTTTTGACGGGTCCTTTCTTCTCGCCGAGGCTGTCGAGGTTCTGCAGGACCTCCTCGACGGGCCGCTCAGCCCACTCTGTGCCCTGAAGGGCGGCGTTGGCCTTGTCCACATACGCCTGGTGGTGCTTGTCGTGATGGAATTCCATCGTCGCCTTGTCGATGTGCGGCTCGAGCGCGTCGTAGGCGTAGGGAAGCGGGGGAACGGAGTAGGCCATGGGGGCTCCTTGTCGGGTGTGAATCAAAGATCAGTGGATTACGGCTGTTCTATCAGAGGGTCGTTTCACGCCGAGGGACGGACCGCAGCCCATCCCTCTAGGCTCTGATTTCTGATGCCCGTCTTCCGCGCCGTTCAATCCTCCTGAGATGAGCCACCGATGACCCGTCTCTCCGAATATCTCCTGCCCACCGAGAAGCAGCCGCCAGCGGACGCGGTGGCGATCTCACACAAGCTGATGGTGCGCGCTGGTCTGATCCGGCAGATGGGTGCTGGCATGTGGACGTGGTTGCCCGCGGGCTGGCGGGCGCATCAGCGAGTGGTTGAGATCGTCAGGCAGGAGATGAATGCGATCGGCGGGCAAGAGATGCTGATGCCGGTGCTACAGCCCGCCGAGCTATGGCGCAAGACCGGGCGCCTTGAGATCGACGAGCTTTTCAAGTTGCAGGACCGCAAGGGCTCTGAGCTGGTGCTCGCCATGACCCATGAGGAGGCGGTGACCTTCCACGTCGCTGAGGTGGTCGGCTCCTACCGCGACCTCCCCTTGATCCTCTATCACTTTCAGGTCAAGGAGCGTGACGAGCCACGTCCCCGCGCTGGGGTCTTGCGCACACGCGAGTTCGTGATGAAGGATTCCTATAGCTTCGACCGCGACCAGGCGGGGCTGGAGCAGAGTTATGCGCTGCACATCGGGGCCTATGACCGCATGATGGAGCGCACGGGGCTGCGCTTTTACCGTGTCGAAGGCGACGTCGGGATGATGGGCGGGCTGGGGGCCCACGAGTACATGGCGCCTTGCGCTGCGGGCGAGGACGAGGTGGTATTGGGCTCCCCGGCCCACCCCGGCTATGCGGCGAACGTCGAGGTGGCGCTGCGTAGTCCGGGCGTCGAGAGGGTTGGTGAGGACTACTTCAAAGACGGAGAGCCGCTGAACCTGGAGCCGGCGATCGAGATCGGCAACATCTTCAAGCTGGGCACCCGCTACTCGGAGCCGCTCGGGGCCAACTATGTGGATGAGACTGGGGCCGAGAGGCCGGTCTGGATGGCTTCTTACGGCATCGGACCAGCGCGGATCGTGGCGGCCGCCGTCGAGCAGTTCGCCGACGAGCACGGCATTTCGTGGCCCAAAGCGCTCGCGCCATTCGCAGTGCATGTGGTCGCGCTGGGTAAGCCTGGAACTGATGAGCGCGCCGCCGCCGACGAGCTGTATGAGACGCTGCGCGACGGTGGTGTCGAGGTCCTCTATGACGATCGCGACCTCGCTCCCGGCGAGAAGTTCGCCGACGCGGAGCTGCTCGGCTGCCCGCTGCGGCTGACCGTCGGGCGCCGCTCGCTGGAGTTGGGCGAGATCGAGGTGCAGCTGCGCCGGGGCCGCGCAGAGTCTGCGCCACTGCCCCTGAAAGAAGACCCGGCAGGGCTGATCCGGGCGGTGGATGAGCTGTGGCGGAGCCTTCCCTAGAGCGGCGCCTGACCGTCCGGCGCCTGTTCGGGCTCGATCGCTCGGGCCCGCCGCCGCCAAGGACTTTGGCTGGCCAGCCACTGCGTCCGTGGACGATCCCCAATCTGATCGGCTTCACACGCCTGGCCCTGATCCCTGTGTTCCTGATCGTGGCCCTGTCCAGCCGCGACGGCACGGACCCGCTGGCAGCGACCCTGTTCGCCGTGATTGGCTGGGGCGACTACGCCGACGGCATCGCCGCGCGCGTTAGCGGCCAGTACAGCCGCCTGGGGGCTTTGATGGACCCCGTCACCGACCGCCTGCTCGTGATCTGCGGCGTCATCGTCACCTGGGACTTCCGGCTGCTGCCGCGCTGGGCGCTGGCGGTGCTCGCGGCGCGCGAGCTCGCGATGCTGATCCTCGGCCGCTACGGACAGAAGCGCGGGGCCGAGCTGCGCATCAACTGGCCTGGACGCTTGTCGGTCGCACCGGTGATGGGAGCGTTCTTCTTTGCGATGGCCGGTCTGGAGACCTTCGCGGAAGTGCTGCTGTATTCAGGCCTTGCGCTTGCGCTGCTGGCGAGCGGACTGTACCTGCGCAGCGGGGCCCGGCAACTGGGTGCAACCTCAAGCTCAGCCTGACCTTTTGGTCTATACTTTTCTACCCCGGCGTTGCGCCGGTATGTCCCGATAAGCCCGGTGTAAGTCCGCAAGAGGAGAGACCCCGATGGACGAGACGTTTCCCGACCTTGGCTCGCTGACGGATGCCGAGCTGAAAGACCTCATCCAGGAGCTGACCGGCGAGGAGACCGAGATCTCCTACCGCCGGCGCATCCTCCACGGCAAGATCGACATCCTGCGCGCCGAGCTGGTCAACCGCCTGCGCAAGAAGCACGACGGGGGTGAGGTGATGATCACCGGCGATGACGTGCAGCGGCTGACCGACATCCTCGCCAACGGGAAGACTGCGAACGATTCTCTTCCCGGCGGCGCGGCCTAGAGGAGCCCGGCCTCTCATGGCCTTGCACTGCACCGAGTGCGGCTTCGTCAACGATGAGGGAGCCAACTATTGCCAGCGCTGTGGCGCGCTGATGCCACGCGCGGAGGTGACT
>JBIOEX010000040.1:0-19422 GCA_044446485.1 Solirubrobacterales bacterium | reverse complement strand
GGCACGCCGGACATCAATTCAACGCTTCGTGTCTCAGTAACCGCGTCGAACTCGGCTGGTTCCTCGACGCCTTCGGTTTCAGCCCATACGGCGGTCGTCTCGCAGGCTCCGTTGACCTTCGGCAAGACCAGTGTGGGCGCCTCTTCGGACACCTTTGCCTCAGAACGTAAGCGCGTGAACCGCTATGCGCTGCCCACTGCCGGGTCGGTAACCAAGCTGAGCGTGTATCTCACGCCGACCGCGACATCGGGACAGGAGGTACTCAAGGGCATTATCTACGCCGACAATGCCGGCGCACCTGGCGCGCTGCTCGGCGTAACCGAACAGCTGGCCTTCAAGAGCACCAACACCGCCGGTTGGTATAGCCTCGTGTTCTCCTCGGCGGTGAAACTCACCGCCAGCAACTACTGGATCGGTGTCATGACGGGCCCCACGGCAAGCGTCGCCGGCTTCCGCTTCGACAGCGTCAGCGGATCCCGCGCCTACAACGCTAACCCCTTCACCTCCGGACCCACCAACCCCTTCGGCGCAGTCACCACAGATAGCGAGCAAACCTCTCTCTACGCCACCTACACGCCTGGTTGAGCGAACCACACGGTAGCAAGAGCTACAGCCTAGGGGCGTGACAGGCCCGCTGCGAAGCCGGAGTGCTGCGTATGGCACTACCCCACCGCTCGACCAACACGCTGACCGCGACGGCCCCAAGGATCAGAAGACCGATGAAGGCCGCCACGCGAGGCTCGGGTTGGGGCAGCATGGCCACCACAACCAGAACGAAGTAAGTGGCAGGGGTGCAGAGCAGGATCCACAACAACGCTCTCCATCCCTTGTGGGTAACCCTATTGCGGGAGAGCTCGAGTCCGGACAGCTCGGCCGACCGCCACTGAAAGGTGCCATCCACATCAATCCGCTGTAACCCGCGCAAAGCGCGCCGTAGCCACTTCGGGACATCGCCGTAGTGCACCAACAGCGGCTCCCTCGGCCATGTGACGAACGCCAGGTAGGCACTGGGGGCTGCAACCCAAAACATTCCAAAAGTCCGGTTCATTACCAGTACCAGCGTAGTGTGGTAGGCCACGCCAACCCAGATCACGATCGGGAGGTGTCGCCGGAACGCGAAGCCGATCGACAGTGCGAACTCGGTTATGATCGCCGCCCATCCGAGCAATGCTCCGAGGACCCGATTCGGGAAAAGGCCCGAGGCTTTCACCCAAGCCGAGTGATGCAGATACCCCATCCAAGCGTCGAAGAAATGGCCGTCGCGCCAGTCCGCCAACAGGACCTTGTTCAAGGCCGCCGCGAAGTAGAGAAGAACGATCTGCCAACGGAGCAACCAGGGCTCTCCACGCGGGTTCTCAAGGCCGGCAAGCACAAGAATCAGGGCGGCATACTCGCGGTTGTTCTCGTAGTAGACCATAGAGGAGGCGATGCCCACGATGATCACCAGCCCAAGGACAACGCATGCCGCCCGCACGTACTGATTCAGGAACAGGCTGCAGGCGGCGAACAGGAAGATGATCTCGAGCGTCAGGTGAAAGCCGGACGGCGAACCTACATGGCGAAAGAAGTTCAGAAATGGAACGAAGTGATGTGAAAGAAGGCCCAACTGGCCGCTGACAATGAACGCCAGAGTCACGAGCTTGGCCATGAGCAGGATATTGGGCTGCATCACGGTCCCACGAATGCTCAGAGGGTTGAGCGTGGGGCGTCTCCCGACGGTTCCCATCTGCCCACCCCAACTCAGCTCCGCTGCCATGTCTGCTCCCTATGACCGTCGAGACTGTAGCGAAGCGTCACCTGCGCATGTTCATTGGCACCATAGGTAGTCTCATACCGTTTGAGATAATCGATCAACCGCTGGGGTGGATCCTCCCATAGTCCTTGGGCTTTCAACTGGTAACGCGCCTGCACTTCAGCAGAAGTGAGCACATGTCCATGGACATTGGTCGTAATGGCGTACACCACGGCATAATCGTTCGGGGCCCAAGCGAAATAGCGTCGCGAGCCGGACAGGTGGGCATAGACGACATTGCCTGCCTGCACAATTAAGACAACGAGCCCCACAAGAGTCGCTAAGCGCCACCGCCCCAACACGAACTCGATCATACAGCGGTCAATGTGGGAACGGATACCAGCTTGCGGCTTGGCCAGAGTGAGATGTCGTGGTGCAAGGGCTCTTTCTCCGCTCCTTTACTGGCGGGAGCCCCTTCATGAGGAACTTCAGCGTGAAGGTCGACTGAAGCATCTGGAGCGCTGGCGAGCTCGACCTCGTGCCGGGCAGGAGACCACCCGCTTCGCGGCGACGTGCACATGAGGCGCTGGATGGCGAGCTCGGCCGGAGCCGACCGCTCGCGGCCCGGCCGCGACAATCCCAATGATCGCGTAAAGGCTTCCCCAGCTACGATCCTCCCCTCCGGTGCCAAGAGTACTCCTAGCTTTCGAGCCGCCCGACGGCGGCGTGGCCGAGAACGTGCGTCAGCTCGCGCTGGGACTGGCGGCGCATGGATGGGAAGCGGAGGTCGCGGGTCCGCTTGACGCGACGCCTTATGCCCAGCTCGAGGAGCGCGCCATCTCCGTTCATCGCCTGTCGCTGAGTCGAGGCTACGGCCGACCCGATTCGGAGGCGAGGGCTTTGGTGAGCCTGGTCACGCTGCTGCGCAGGGGCGAGTTTGATCTGATCCACTGCCATGCCTCCAAGGCGGGCGTGCTCGGGCGCATCGCCGCGCTCGCGAGCGGCACGTCGTCCCTCTACAGTCCCCACTGCTTTGCCTTCGCGGGCGGTTTGCAATGGTCGTGGCGCCTCGCCGCCACCGCTCTCGAGTGCGGTCTAGGGCAGCTGCCAGGCGCGATTCTGTGTGTATGTGAGAACGAGCGCGAAGTCGCACTGCGGGCCGGTGTTTCCTCGCCAGAGTGCCTATATGTAGTTCACAACGGCTCCGAGGCGTGCCCGGAAGACCTGACACCCGACCCAGTAGTGGCGGCGCTCGGCGCGCGTGGGCCCATCGTCGGAGCCGTCGCCGCCCTGCGCGATCAGAAGCGTCTGGACGTGCTGATCGACGCTGCGCCGCTCATCCTCGCTCGCGTGCCCGAGGCCGGCGTGGTGATCGTCGGCAACGGACCGCTACATGAGCAGCTGTGCGCACGCGCAAGCAGGCTGGGCCTCGACGGAGATGAGCGCTTTGCCCTCCTGCCGTTCACACCTCCGGCTGCACGCGCGCTTAAGGCTCTCGATGTCTATGTCCTGCCGTCGGCGTGGGAGGCGTTTCCGATCGGTGCTTTGGAGGCGCTGGCATGCGGGGTGCCGCAGGTACTTAGCGATGTCGGCGGAAACCGCGAGGCCGTGACACCACAGACCGGTGCGCTCGTGCCACCGGATGATCCCCCGGTGCTCGCAGACGCGATCGTTGCGCTGCTGTCTGATCCGCTGCGACGCGAGGCGGCGGCAGCCGCCTCGCGTCGGCGTCACGCTGAGCGCTTCAGCGTCGCGCGCATGGTCGCCGAGACGGCGACCGTCTACGAAGCCGTTGTCGCCGACGAGGGCTCGACCGCCTGAAGCTCTGCCCACTCGCGCGCAGGCAGCTTGACTGAACCGGCCGCCCCTCCTCCGCGCAGACCGGATGCAGTGCCGCCGAGCATCGCGAGGTCCTTCATCGCAAGAACCACCACGATGCGCCACCAGTGGCGCATCGGCAAGCCGGTGCGATATGCCCGGGCAGCCGGTAGGGAGGCATAGACGCCCGCCCCGGCGAGCACAACAGTCCGCCCCCGCCGTCCGTCGAGCAGTGCGAGCAACATCGCGAGCATCCACGCTCCACCACGTAGGAAGGCCCGCGGTTGAGCTCCCAGGATCGCGTCACCTTCAGCGTAGTGCCAGTACATACGCGCGTTTGCGCGCCATGTCGGCCGTCCACGCCACGCGACGATCGCGTCGGGCGCAAGCGTCGAGCGCGCTCCGCTGGCCAGCGCCGCCTTGCTGAAGGCGACATCCTCGCCTGCGTTGACCGTCTCTGGAAAGCCCCCGGCGGCTTCCCAGCACACCCGCGTGAAGGCCATCGAGCGGCCCGTCGCCCGATCGACCTGAAAGGAACGGCCAAACGCGCGGTGCCAGACGCGCTCGGGCAGGCTCAAATCCTTACGCACCTCCGACACGTCTGGATAGAGGCTCACTGCGACTGCGTGCTCGAAGGGAGTTTCGCGGTCGACGGTATACGTCCCAGCCACGAAATCACAGCCGTCGAGCTCACGGACGAGCGCCTCGAGCCAGCCGGGAGCGGGGCGGCAGCCGGCATCGGTTATGGCGATACGCTCATGCGTCGCCGCGGCGACGCCGAGGTTGCGACCCGCCGAAATACCGACACCCGGCTCATACAGGATGCGGAGCGGCAGGCCGCGATCGCGCCAGTAGGCAAGGAGATCCTCGCTGCCGTCGCTGGACCCGGCGTCGACGATGACGATCTCCTCGGCGGGGCGCCGTTGAGCCGCAAGCGCTGGCAGCAGTTCCGCCAGCCCCTCGCGATCGTCGCGTACGGTCACCACGATGGAGATCGCGCTGGGCATCGTCAAGCCAGAATAGCCGAGCTTTACTTCAGTGCCGCGAGCGTCGATGATTACTCGGGCATGAACGAGTTCGCCGCCACGATGTTCGCGCCGTCGGGCCCTTCGCGCCTCGGAAACGCGGGGCGCGGGAGCGCCTCGGCGCTGTCGCTTGGGCTGCTCGGGCTGGGCTTTGTCGACGCGCTGAACGGCACGAGCGTGTCCTTTGGTCTGCCGCTCGCCGGCGGGCTCGCGCTGACGGCGTTCCTGCTGCTGACGATCCGCCACTACGAGACCGCGATCGCGATCGGCCTGCTGCTGATGGGAGTCGTGCGATTTGAGCCTGCCCCCCCAGACATGTGCTTCGCAGTGATCATGGCCGTCGCGGCGATGACGGGCCGCTTCAAGCTCAACCGCGTGCCGCTCCTCGTGCGCTGGATCGTTGGGTTGCTGTTGATCATCAACGTGCTCTCGATGATGGATGTCGTCGTCACCAGCGAAGCGCTGCGCTTCTTCTTCATCACCGCCTACCTGGCAATGTTCTCACTGTGGTTGACCGGGTTCGTCGACTCGCCTCATCGTGCCCGTCTGGTGGTCATAACGTGGCTGGTGATCGCAGTCCTGTCGGCCATCATCTCGGTCGCTGCGCTAAACCTCCCCGTGCCTGGACGGTCACTGATCCTCGGCGCCGAGGACGGCGGGGATCGAGCGTACGGCTTCTTCAAGGACCCCAACGTGTTCGGGCCGTTCCTGATCCCGATCGCCATCATCCTGCTGGAGCAGCGCGTCGCGCCGCGATTGCCGAAGCTAGTCCGGATGCGCGGTTTCACTAGCTGGCTCGCGCTGCTCGTGCTCTTGCTCGGCATCCTGTTCTCCTACTCGCGCGCCGCGTGGGGGAACTTTGCAATCGCACTGATCGTGATGCTCGTCGCTTCGAGCTTGCGCAAAAAAGGGGCTCGCAGAGCGCTGCGGGCGATGGCAGTGCTACTGATAACCGCGGGGATGGCGGCCGTCGTCCTCAGTGCCAGCGGATCGGTGGACTTCCTCGAACAGCGCGCCAAGCTGCAGAACTACGACACGCAGCGCTTTGAAGCCCAGCACTATGGCTGGGAACTTGGCTGGACACATCCGGTAGGTATCGGGCCCGGCCAGTTCCACTTCCACTACCCCGTTGAAAGTCACTCTACCTTTGTCCGCGTCTTCTCCGAGCAGGGGCCCCTGGGTCTGCTGCTATGGGTTGCGCTACTGCTTGTAACTTTGGTGCTCGCGCTGCGCAACGTCGTGGTGGGGCGAGATACCCATGGAATCGGCTCCGCCGCGTTGCTAGGCGCTTGGTGCGGGCTAATCTTCAATAGCGTGGTGGTCGACACGCTCCATTGGCGTCACTTGTGGGTTGTCGCAGCGCTTATCTGGGCGAGTACCGCGCGCGGGTCTGGATTGCGCATCGCGCCCGCCGACGATCCACTCGCCTTGGCTCGTCCCAGCCTCTAAGCGCTCCTGCTGAGCCAATTCTTGCGCTCGGACGTATGTCTAGGCAAAGGCAATTGCCCTCGCCTAGACACTGACTGACTCCGACACAGCTCTGACAGGACGCGGAATGCGTCCACCGACAAAGGCAAACCCGTCGCGAGGCGGGGACGCAAAGCACAGGGTCTCCCGCAGACAGCCCTGCTACCGAAGGAGCAGTAGTACGAGCATGCACATCTCGCCGCGTCAGGCTTTCCTCGGCATCCTGGTCGTGCTTGCTGTCACTACCACAGGCGCGAGTGCCTCCTGGGCGAATGACGCCGGGGCTGTCAAATTCGTGAAGCGAACGGGCTCTTCTTTCGATCGCTTCACATCGGCTCCCACGCCTGCGTTTACCGAATGGATGAACCAGAAGTTCTGGCGGACCGAGGTGTTCAGCCCTTACTTCGACGACAAGACCCAGTGGTATCCCCACGGCTGGGCCTATCGCGACCTGTATGCGCTCTACACGGGCTCCTCCTTCGCATCCGCCCACCGTGAATGGATCCTTCATGACGCGAGCGGAAATCCGCTCTATATCCCTTATGGGTGCTCGGGAGGGACGTGTCCGCAGTACGCGGGCGACGTCGGCAATCCAGCCTTCCGGCAGGCCTGGATCGCCAGCGCCAAGGCCGAAGTGGCAAAGGGCTACGCCGGACTGTGGATCGACGACGTGAACCTCGAAATGCGAATCGGCGACGGCTCAGGACACTCAGTCGCACCGTTCGACCCGCGCACCGGAAAAGCCATGACAACGCAGGCGTGGCGTGAATATGTCGCAACGTTCGTCGAAGAAATTCGCCGGGCGCTTCCGGGCGTAGAGCTCGTGCACAACTCGATCTGGTTCGCTGGCGGCACAGAACGCGACAGCAATCCATTCATCAAGCGCGAGATAGCGGCTGCGGACTACATCAACCTTGAGCGCGGAGTAAATGACAGCGGCCTCACCGGAGGCAGCGGCGAATGGTCGCTGCAGGCTCTGTTCTCGTTCGTCGACCGGCTGCACGCCGCTGGCAAGGGAGTCATCCTCGACGGGGGGGACAGCAGTCCCGCAGGGCGCGAATACTCATTGGCCTCGTACTTCCTGATCTCAGGCGGCAACGATGGCATCGGCCTTGGATCGATGACGCCCGAAAACTGGTGGTCGGCCTTCGACGCGGATCTTGGCGCGGCCAAAGGGCCCCGTACGTCATGGCAGGGGCTGCTGCGACGCGACTTCGCTAGCGGGATTGCGCTCGTCAACGAACCCCAAGCGCCGACGCGCACCGTTTCGCTTCCAGCGCCGATGCTGACGACCGCGGGCGCGATCGTGACCAGCATCACGCTTTCGGCAAGCCAGGGTGCGGTGCTGCGGTACGTAACTCCACCAGCCGCGGGCATCCAGCCGAGTGGGACACAGTCCAGTGGCTCGCCATCCTCGGGAAGCTCCAACAACCAGCCGTCGTCACAGACAACTACTCGAGCATGGTCGGCGCCCGGCGCCGCCGCCAAGACCTCGCAGACACCTCTAGTAAGCCAGAACGGCATGATCGTCATTACGCTGCAGGTGCAGAGCCAGCAGGGCGGCCGGACGGTAATTGTCCACGGTCGCGTTAGATCTGCGCGGGCGGGACGGGTTCACATGGATTTCCAGCGACGCCTACGAGGTCGTTGGATCAACACGCGCGATATCAGCGCTCCGGTGCGGAACGTCGGTCGCTTCTATGCGGCACTGCATCACCTACACCCAGGGCATTATCGCGTACATGCAGCATACGTCGCCGTGCCCACGGCGCGTGCGTCAAGCTCTGCTGTGCGGGCGTTTGGCATCCCTGGCTGAGATCCGGGACGACATTGGAGCTCTGCGCCGCGAGCGCTTCTTATCCTCGGCGGAGGCTCGCGCAACCTGGGCGAACCACGAGAGGGTACTGTCGGGTGCATACTGTCTGGTCCACCCTCTCACAACACCGTTGGACGATCGTTCGACTCCCTTTAGGGATTGGTCGATAATGTCGATCTGTAATCAGCGCCACTTTCCATGAACCACGACCTTAGGCGACCATCCATATATGACCAGTGATGAAAACGGCCAAGGGCGCAGTGCGCGCACACCGGTGGGCGAGGATCCGCTGGAGGTTGGGCGCTATGTAGAGGCGCTGCGGAGAAGTCGCTGGTTGATCGTGACAATCGTGGCGATCATCACGATTGTGGTCCTCGCAATCTCACTGGCGCTGCCGAAGAACTACGAAGCGACGGCGAGCATCGTTGTCAACAGCGCTTCGGGCTTGCTCGGTTCCAGCGAACCACAAGCGGCTCAGCGAGAACTGGCGACCACCGCGACACTTGCGACCACATCCGCGGTGCTGGCAGATGCCGCCAGATCGGTCCGCGGCGAGACGAAATCATCGCTCGAAAAACGGGTCTCATCATCAGTTGACCAGAACGCAAATATCATCCATATCACGGTCAGTTATAAGTCGGGGCAGGGTGCCGCGACGCTGGCATACGCGGTCGCGCAGGCGTTCTTGAATCAACGTGCGACCATTCAGCGTACCGCCACTACAAGCGCACTGTCGGCGCTCAACGGGCAAATCGCTGCGCTCCGGGCAAGGGGGGCCACAAATCCCGACATCGCCTCACAGTTGAGCGCTCTGCAGACACGCGCCGCCCAGCTGGAAATCGCCGGTGCCAGCTCCGGCTCTCAGCTGCAGCTGGTGCAGAGGCCAGGAGTGCCATCAGCGGCAAGCTCACCGCGCCCACTACGTAACGGCGTGATCGCCCTGTTTGCTTCGATCTTCCTAGCCGTGCTTGTGGCGCTCGGCCGCGAGCAGCTCACACCCCGCATCACGAGCCAGCGCGAGCTCGGTCATTTGCTTGGCCTGCCCGTGCTGAGCGGGATCCCCTACATTGGCCGCCGTGTCAGCGCACGTTACGCTCGCGCAGAATACGAGACCTACCAGACACTCTCAGCAGCGATCAGGCTCGCTCTGCCACCCGGCTCGAGTCCACACATCATGCTTGTGACGAGCGCGGCGCACGGCGAAGGCAAGACGACGGTGACCACTCGCATAAGCCGGATGCTAGCTCGGGCTGGCCACAGGACGCTGGTCATCTCCGGAGATCTACGCTGGCCAAAGCTCGACGATGCCTTCGATGTTGTCGGCCACCCAGGACTGCGGGAACTACTCTCCAACACGCCCGTCAGCGGAATCGTGCCAGCGGAACTCGAGCACTTGATCGTTCCGACGCATGGTGAGGGGGTAGCCGCGCGTGGCGAGCTCGACATCCTGCCCGCCGGTGGTCGCGGAGGCGACGCCTCCGAGCTGCTGCATACGGCTGCCTTGCAGTCTCTGATCGGGGCGCTGCGTGATAGCTCCTACAGATATATCCTCATCGACTCGCCTCCCATCCTGGGAGTCGCAGACGCGCAGATGTTCGCCCAGTTCTGCGATGAGACGCTACTGGTAGCGCGCCTAGATCGTCTAACGATGTCCAATGTCATCGATCTTCGCGAGATGCTCGATCGATTGGGCTCTAAGCCTGTGGGGCTAGTTGTGATCGGCACGCGTCCAGCTGAGTCACCGTATTACGCGGCCGATAGCCCTGCTCTCTCCTCAGCCTGAGGTTCAACTGCCGTGGTTCGGGCTCAAGTGGTGCGGATGATCAGCACCGAGCATGGGGCATGATGAGAGACCTTGTTGGGTACCGAACCCAGCAGGAAGCGCTTGGCGCCGGTCATCCCCTTGTTGCCCACAATCACAAGATCTGCCTCGCGCTCCTCGGCGACATCGAGAATGGCATCGGCTGGATCGCCCTGGCGCGGATAGACATCGACGGTTACCCCCGCCTCGCGCGCCACCGCAGCAGCCATCTCCAGCGTCGCGTCGACATCCTCCCGCGGGTTGATCGCCCATTGCAAATCCTCGGGCGCCTGCCGACGTTCCTCGCTCAGACGCTGAGCAGGTACCGGCTCGTAGGCGCTCACGAGCTCGAGCTTTGCTCCAACGGCACGAGCCAGGTCAACAGCTTGGCGCACAGCCTGGGTGGCCGTGTCGGAGCCGTCGGTGCCCACCACGATCGATTTGAACATGAGTCTCCCTTGTCTATGTCGAAACCAACGCACTGCCGAGCTGAGCGATCATACCTGCGCCCGCGAATGCCGTGGCTCACTTTGGAGCAAGCAAGACGGCCGTGATAACGCCAGCCCACCTAGAACGCGTTTAGGCCAGCTTCGTGACTGCCACGATCATCCCGATCAGCACAAACACGACGATCGCAATTTGCATCCAGATCCAAGTTGGAGACATGACGAGGCATAGCGTACTTCGACCGACCACTCGTATGTTGCAGGGATCGTGCCCTGGCGCGGCGCTGTTGCCCCGCGACTATTGTGTCGAACATGGTTGGACGCCTTCGCAAACTCGTGGTGGCCTGCGTAGTTGGGCTCTGCGCGGCGGCTTCGCCTAGTGGTGCAGAACGCACCACTGGAGCCCACCTATCGTCCGTGGCGCTGCTTGGTGGCGTCAACATTCCAGAGAGCGATCGGCCCGCGGAAATCGATCGCCAGATCGCCATCGCGCGTGTGCTTCACGCCAACGTCGTGCGCATCGATGTTCCGTGGTCGTCGCTGGAGCCGCTCGGTCCAAGCCAAATCGACCAGAGAGCGCTGGCTTCCTTGGATCGCCTAATCGATGACGCGTCGGCCGCGGGCATCCGCGTGATCGCAACCGTCGACAGCTCACCATGCTGGGCGTCCTCGGCGCCAGCCTCGTTGCTGCACCAGTGCGTACAGGACCGCTCGGGTCAAGCAAATGCATGGCCGCCAACCGACCCGACAAACTATGCAGCCTTTGTCGCCTATCTCGCCCAGCGGTACGGTACGCGCTTGGCCGCCATCGAGATCTGGAACGAGCCAGACCAGGCCAACCAGCTCTATTTTGCGGGACCGAACAAACCTCAGCGCTATGCGGCAATCTTGAGAGCAGCCTACCCGGCGATCAAGCAAGCGAACCCGAACGTGCCCGTATTGGCAGGCTCGCTCGTCGGCGCCAACGGGGTCTTTCTGCGAGCGTTGTACGCTGCGGGCATCAAGGGTTACTACGACGGCCTGGCCGTGCACTTCTACACGCTGACCCTCGCCTCGCTGCGCTCGATCCATGAAGTCCAGCTGACCAGTGAGGACACGAAGCCTCTATGGCTCGATGAGTTCGGCTGGAGCAGCTGCTGGCCGCGATACAGGGTTCAACAGGAACAGGCATGTGTGACTCCCCAGGTCCAAGCGCGGGACATCGCCGATATCTTCCGCGCGCTCGGTCGCACTGCGTACGTCGCCGCCGCGGTGCTCTACAAGCTGCAGGGATCCATCTCGGAAAACTTCGGTGTCTTGAACGCGGCCGGAAACCGCAAGCCAGCATTCGCGGCGCTGTCCGGAGTGCTCGCCTCGCCGTTCGGCCACGTCAGCCCGGTTACCATGAGCCTGCGCAGACGCAGCGGCCGGGTGCTGGCGAGCGGGTCGGGGCCTGTCGGTGACTACATGGAGCTGGAAGCCTTCCAGGGCAGCGTACTGCGCTATAGAGTCCTGTTCACACTCGACCGCTTCAACGCCTACTCGATCGCGCTACCGCGGGTGCTCGGTACGAGCGGCCTGCGGGTACGCGTCTATCAGTACTGGGCAGGACCTGGCAAAGCCGCGCGGAGCGGCATCTGATCACTCCGCGTTGCGCAGCAGCGCGGCAAAAGTGAGTGCCAGGATCTTCACGTCGAGACCGAGCGACCAGTGGGCTATGTAGTAGTTGTCCCACTCCACCCGCTCGGCGAGCGAGGTCTGCCCGCGCAAGCCGTGAACTTGGGCCCAGCCGGTGATCCCTGACTTTACGCGGTGGCGATCGTCGTAGCGGATGATGTCTTGATGAAAAAGCTCCACGAACTCAGGCCGCTCGGGGCGCGGTCCAATGATGCTCATCTCTCCGCGCAGGACGTTCAGCAGCTGGGGCAGCTCGTCCAGCGAAAAGCGCCGCAAGAAGCGGCCGATTGGAGTGCGCCGGTCGTCTCCCTCAACTCCTCCCGGCGCGGTATCGCCGCCCAGAAGGAACTCGAGCGCAGTCGAGTCATCGGCGTTTAGCTCCGTCTGCCCAGGCACCAGGTGCATCGAACGGAACTTGTAGAGATCGAATTCCTTGCCGTCCCGGCCGACGCGGCGCTGGGTGAACAGCACTGGCCCGGGCGAGCTCAGGCGCACGGCCAGCGCCGTGCAGAGAAGCACGGGCGAGAGCAACACCATCAATACTGTCGCAAATACACGGTCGAAGCCGTGCTTGAGCGCGAACTGCACTCCCTTCGGGTTGATCGTCGTGAAAGACATCAGCGGCAGGCCTCCGACCGTGTCGTAGCCCACGCGGTTGTTGATCGTGTCGAACATCCGTGGGACGACCGAGACCTCGATGCCAAGTTCCTGGCAGCGCTGGATCAGGCGACTCACGCGAGCGTCGGCCACCGAAGAAAAGGCCACGATCAGATTCTTTACGCCCGTTCGTGCCACGGTCTCGTCGAGATCCTCGGCCGTACCCACCACCGGCACATCACGGCCGCCCACCTCGGCGACCGTGCGCGGATCGTCGTCTAGGAATCCCACCGGGGTAAGCCCATACTCGGGATGATTCTCCAGGCGACGCGCCACCTGCGCCCCGACCACCCCGGCGCCCATGATCAGCACCGGCTTGCCGACCAGCCGCCGGCTCCTCGCCATGCGCTGAGCAAAGGACAGGGCCATGCGCCCAACGCCGATTGCCAGCAGCGCGAACAGCCACAAACGTACCGACTCAGACTGCTTCGGTGCCTGCCCATTCGCGAACAGACCGAGCATCATCACCGTCATCGCCGCAACGGACACGGCGCTCAGAATAGGCACCACGCCGTCGAGCACAAGCGCACGCAATCGCGTGCGATAAAGCCCGCGTAGGTAGAGCAAGAGCATGACCAGCGGTGGCATCGCCAGCAGCGGCGCCCGAACCGCGGGCACGTGCAATAAGCCATGCACGCCACCGAGGACAAGCACCACCGCCATGCACAGAAGCACAAAGTCGATCGCGGGGCGCAACACACCCCAGCCAGGGCCGTCCAGCAGCCATTGCAAAGGCCCGCCGAACGCACCGCTCCGCAGCGTATGCGGCTGGTGGGCTTCCCGCGCCGCGGGAAGCTGGCCGGTCAGCGGAAGTGTCGTAGATGTCTGCTGGGTGATGCTTGGCGGGTCCATGTATCGAGGGCGTCCTTGTCCCTTACTCAGTTACTCGGATCTTGTATCGCATCCCTTTAGCTACCGGTGCTTCCTGCTACTGCAATCCGCGTCAAGCGCCTGGTGAGTACTGCCGTTAGAGCCAGAGCGCCGAGAACTAGCAGGGCATACAGGAGATCTGCGCCGGAGAGCCCTAGCATCCCAGAGTCTGCCACAGCCGACGGGGCGGCTCCACCCCGTTCTGAGATGGAGTCCGGGCCTGAGGGCTTACCGAGTGCCTGCCCGATAGCGCCAGTGGCCTGCTTGCCATGTCCGGGACCACCAGCGGCATGCGCGCGGGACGACGCGGTCCGCGCGCCATCCACCGGCAGGCCTCTGCTCAGCGAGGAGATAGAAGAAGATCCAGCTGAGCCTAAGCCCCCTCCGTTCAGTAGGGCCGAGCCGAGGATCGTCTGGTCGCCCTCACCAGGACCGCCATAGCCGCCGAGCAGGGGGCTGGCAGATGCCAAGGACGGCATGGAGGCCGCTATGACCACCAGCGAGGCCAGTATCGAGAGAGTCGTGCGATGGCTTGTCATACGTCCCTACCTTGGGTTCCTTTCCGTGGCCCGAGCGACTCCGTGTCCGCTCACCATGCCATGTGCCGTAATTCGCCCGCCCTACGTCTCTAGCTCTCGCCCCGCGAGCGCCAAGGTCAGCGCAACGACCCCCAGATTCTTCCCATAAGTTTGTTCCCATAAGCTAGCGAAGGTTGGCGATCTTGTCGAATAAGAAAACGTTGTTCGGCCCCCAAACACGGCATTTTCACGCGAGTTGCTGCGCTTTGAGCAGGATTGAGCGGTTTAGCGCGCTGACGCTCACCGTCCGGCCCATCCGCACCAGCAGCAGCGCTTCCTGGGTGAGTGGATCGCGGGGGTTCAGACGCGCGGCTCGCTCAAGCAGCTCAAGCGCCTGGTGGGGCTTGTTCTCGGTCGAGGCGATCGCTCCACGCTCCAGCGTGGCATAGGCGTCGCCGGATGTGCGCCCGAGCGCCAGCGCGAACTCGTGGTCTGCACGCGCCAGGTCGCCGAGGCGCAGCGCGATGCTCCCAGCCACCAGATACGCCTGGTCGCTCAGAGGATTCAACTGCGCCGCGTCGTTCAGGCGAGCGTACGCCGCCTGCGGTGTCCGCGTCCAAACACGCGCCGCGCTCTGAACCTGCAGCTGGCTCAGCCACGGAGCCCCCAGCGACAGTGCCACCCCCACTGCTGCCAAGATACCCACGCCTATGCCCAGTCGGCGCAACGCCGCCCGCCGACCGGACACGCCCTCGGGGGTGAGTGGTGATCCAGTGGGTGCTCGCGGCGCCAGCGCACAGGCGATACCGAGCAGCGCAAACGCGGGCGCCCCAAGCCCCGCGAACTCCCAGAACCAGTCAATCGAGCCCTGCACCGACCAGTAGGCGAAGCCGCCAAGCGCAGCCGCCACCACCGCGCGCCCTAGCGGATCTCCTCCACGGAGGCCGCGCGCGGCCGCCACCAGCGCGGCTCCCAGGCCGATGAGCGCCAGCAAGGCTCCAGTCACGCCCGTCTGCGCAAGCGTCCGCAGCTCGACGCTATGCGGGTAGTGGGGAGTCTCTTCGCTGCGGCCATGCACCAGGTACTGCTGCTGGAAGTTGTCCGCGCCGATCCCGGCCAGCGGATGGGCGGCGAACTCGTCCAGCGCCACTCGGTAGAAGTCGTAGCGCTGGCTCCCCAGCCCACTCGTCAGCCGGTTGCCTGAGGCGTTGGCGGCATATCCGCGCGGGCTCTTGAATGTGTCCCAGCCATGCTTGATCCGCGCCACCGGATCACCCGCGGCCACCAGACTGCCAGCGACCGCGGCCACGAGCGTGGCGATTGCAATTGCTCCGACGGCGTTACGGATCCGCGCGCGAGATGTCTCCGAGAAGGTCCTCCGGGTCTCGGTTGCGGCGCCCAGCGCCACGATTAGGCCGACCGCGATAGCGGCCGCTATCGCGGTAGCGATCGCGCTGTGCACGGCTGTGGTTGTCACCTCTCCGTTACGGAGGTAGTCACCCACCCTGAGTATCGTCGGCGCAGCTGCCCCGATACCGGCCGCCAACGGTACCAGTACGACAAACGTGCGCACGCGCCCCGGCAGTAGCACAAAAACCAGGACGAGCATTAACGCCGTCGCGTATATCGAGCCGCGGCTCTGGCTGAGCAGCGCCATCTCCGCCAGCATCACTGCCCCCCCGGCCAGTACGCCCCGCAGCGCCCACGGCAGGCGCTCGCTACGCACCAGCAGCAGCGCGGGCCAGAACGCCATCAGCCACTCCGCCGCGTTTGCGTTGGCGTAGCCGGTGGGATATGTCATGCGCCCACCTGGGAACAGGGTCTGGAGGCCCACACTCGTGGCCGCGTTCACGTGCAGAGCCACAAACACCGCCAGGCCGGTCATCCCCAGTGTCCACACTCCCAGTAGCAACGCCGCGCTTCTTCCGTTCTGTCGCCACAGCGCGAACAGCGCAAACACGAGCAGGTACAGCAGCGTGCGGTTCGCGCCTTCCCAGGCATCGCCGGGGACACCGGCCCACAGGATTGAGGCAAAGCTGAACGCGGTGTAGGCGGCCAGGCACCCCAGCGCTATGCGCACCGCCGTAGGCACGTCTCGGAGGCGAAGCGGGACGCTCCACAGTGCGATTGCCAGCAGCGCAAGCACGATCAGGCCCCCAGGCGCCCAATGAGTGACCGGGTAGCCCGCCTGATTGGTGGCCCACACGATGAACAGGGCGACTGTCGTCAACGCCGGCACCGTCGTCGGGGCCTCGCGCAGCGACGCCGTGAGCCTGCTCATCATTGAGCCTACGATAATCGTCGCTGTGGCCGACCCCTCACAGCTCGTCCGCTTCTACGATGACGCATACTCGAAGGACCCCGCCGAAGCGCACCTCTACGCCCGCTGGCGCGCACTCTCCGCGGCCGGTAAGGCCGACCACGTGCTCGAGCTGTGCGCCCGCGGCGGCATACAGCCCAGCAGCACGCTCGAGGTCGGCTGTGGCGATGGCGCGTTGCTCTGCGAGCTGTACAACCGCGGCTTTGGCGGGCGCCTCGCCGGCATGGAGATCACCGCGGCTGCCGTCGAGATTGCGCGCCAGCGCTCCCAGATCGGCTCAGTCGAGCTTTACGACGGCCTACACCTACCCGTTCCCGACGGGACCTATGACCTCGCCATCCTCTCCCACGTCCTCGAGCATGTCCCCGACCCCCCGGCCCTCCTCGCCGAGGTCGCCCGCGCATCCAGGGCCGTCCTCATAGAGGTGCCGCTCGAGGAGAACATCTCGGCCAAGCGCGCCCCCAAGCGCGATCACGCCGAGGAGGTCGGCCATCTCCAGCGCCTCTCCCGCTCCGCCGCGCGACAGATCGTTGCGCGGGCTGGGCTGTCCATCCTCTGTGAGGTCGAGGACCCTCTACCCCTCGAGGTTCACCGCTTCTTCGCCACTGGGCGGCAGGCGCGCGCGATGGCCACCCTCAAGTGGGCCGTGCGGGGCTCACTTCACCGCGTGTCGCCAGCCCTGGCGCGGCGGCTCTTCACGGTGCACTGGGCGTGCCTCTGCGAGCCGCCGGCCGGGTAGCGGCTTCGAACAGCAGCGCGAGCACCCTCCCCATCAACTCATCCGGCACCGCATCGGGGTCGGCCAGCTTCTGGCGGGCGATCCCATCAGCCAGCGCGTCGACCGCGACCGCCAGCTGCTCTGCCGGAATCTCCAGCTCAAGCTCGAACTCCCGCGCCCCGTCGGCGATCAGCTTTGTAAGCACCTCCCGCATCTGTGCGAACCGTGCTGCCACCTTCGGGCGGACCTGCGCGTCGCGCACCCCGTAGGCCCAGAACTCCATGAACAACAGCAGCAGCTCCGGCTCACGCTCGATCATCGTCATCCACTGCCTCGCTCCCCCCGTCGCCCGCTCGGCCATCGAGGCACGGGCGCTTACCGCGTCTGAGATCTCGCGTGCGTGCTCTTCGATCTCCCGCTCCATCAGCACGAGGAACAGATCCTCCTTGCCGTCGAAGTTCGAGTACAGAGCCCCCGTGGAGAACCCCGCTTCGGACGCCACCTCCTCGACTGAGGCGCCGTGAAAGCCGCTCCGCGCGAACACACTCCGCGCCGCCGCCAGCAACCGCTCGCGCGTATGCGCCTTGCTCTGCTCGCGTGTCATGCGCGCCGTCTCCATCGCTCCATTCTACTTGACAGAGCAAGTGCTATTTCGATAACGTTCGTTATCCATCCTGGCCAGCGCAGAGATATAGGAGCAAGCACATGGCGACCGCAACAAGACCGGCAGACTCCGCCAACCTGGCCAGCCTGCCAACCGACGCGATCACTTACGAGGACCTCTACGCTCGCTGGGAGCGTGGCAACTGGAAGGCCACCGAGCTCGACTTCACCGAGGACGCCCGCCAGTGGCAGGAGGAGTTCACCGAGTTTGAGCGCCAAGCGGCACTCTGGAACTATTGCCTGTTCTTCTGGGGCGAGGACGCGGTCGCGGACAATCTCTCCCCTTACATCGACGCCGCGCCGCTAGAGGAGCAGAAGTACTTCCTCACCACCCAGCAGGTCGACGAGGCTCGCCACGCTGTCTTCTTTAAGCGCTTCATGCAGGAGGTCTGCGGGATCGGCGACGGCACAATGTCAAGCGGGCTGGAGGCGATCAAGCCGCAGCTGACGCCCGGCTTTCGCAAGATCTTCGACCGCCTCGACCGGATGGCAGACGAGCTGCGCGCTGACCACTCAAAGCCCCAGCTCGCCGCGGCAATCACGCTCTACCACATCGTCATCGAGGCGGCGCTCGCCCAGCCCGGGCAACACTTCATCTGCAGCTACCTCCAGGAGCGCGACGTGCTGCCCGCATTTCGCCAGGGGATGGAGAACATCGCCGCCGACGAGCAGCGCCACATCGGCTTCGGCGTCAAGCTCCTCTCCGACCTCAACCGCGAAGACCCCGTCGGGGTCCCCAAGGCGGTCGCCCGCATCCTCCGCGACGTGACCCGCTACACGGCCCAGGTGCTGATGCCCCCGGGGTGGGACGAACGCTACATAACCGTCTTCGGCGCCACCTACGACGAGGTCGGCGTCGAGGGCTTGACCTCGATGACCACCAAGCTGCGCTCCGCCGGCCTGGCCACCGAGACGCTGCCCGGGCCAGCCCTGCTGCCTCCCGGCCTATCCCCGCTCGAGGTCTCCCAGCGGGGTCGCACGCTCGCGCAGGCCGGCGTGATCGGCGTGCGCGAAGGTCCCTCCAAGCGCGATCCCGAGACCGTGGCCCTGCTGTTCGACACGATCCGCCGCCAGGTCAACCCCAACCATGGCCTCTCCCGCCCCACCACCTTCCAGTGGGAGTTCACCGACCCCGACGTGCCCACCTGGCACCTCACCGTCAATAACGGCTCATCCGCCGTCGAGCAGGGCGAGGCACTCAGCCCCGACCTGCGCCTACGCGTCGCCTACCAGGACTGGGTCGACATAATCGGCGAACGCCTCGACCCTCTCCGCGCGATGGCCACCGGCAAGCTGCGCCCGCGCGGCAACCCGCTCGCGCTCGCGCGGCTCACCAAGGTTTTCCCCCGGGCCTGAGCTTCTCGCGCGCCCGGTAGCGCTACCCGATCCCGAACTCGTGCTGGGCGGCGCCTGCACCGCTCCCCGTCGCACCTCCGGAGGAGCTCGGTGCCGGTTGCCCGGCAGAGGCCGGCTTGGCGGTGGAGGAGAACTCTCCTGTGCCAGTGAGCGCTCGTCCTCCGCTGGAGGCGGCCCTCGCGCTCGGTGCCTTCAACGTGGAGGATGAACCGGCCGAGGAGGATGTGCTCCGCGCAAGGGCCTGCTCAGGCCCGAACTCGCGGCTGGCTCTCGCCGCAGGAATGAGCGCCGCGCCCGCGCTCCTCGGTGCCGCGGAGCTGCTTAGAGCGCTGGCGCCAACCACGGACTGTACGCCTGCTATCGAGGGGCTCAGTAAGTCTTGCACCGCATGCGCGCTGGTCCCATCTACGTGCACGGCGTGACGCCGGTGGACGACATGCCGTGGGACGATCGGACCCGCGGTGAGCGCGACGCAGCTCGCCCCCACCCCCAGCGCGAGCAGGCATCCGACGGCGAGCTTCGCCCCCACGGGCCCTCCCGCCAGCAGCCAGCCTCCTCC
>JBIOEX010000039.1:0-20218 GCA_044446485.1 Solirubrobacterales bacterium | reverse complement strand
GTCCGGGCGGGTGGGAACCCAATCCGCCGAGGTTGCCCAGGTCTAGCCCGCCGGAGGCTCCGCTGAGCTTCTTTGCGGCGAGGTCCTGGGCCATGCGCAACCCCTCGTTGACGGCTGCCAGCACCATGTCGGAGAGGATCTCCAGGTCCTCCGGGTCGACCGCCTGCGGGTCGATCTGGATCGACTTGACCTCGAGGTCGCCCGAGACCTTCACCGTGACCATGCCGCCTCCGGCCGAGGCCTCGAGGACCTCGTTCTTCAGCTGCTCCTGAGCCACCTCCATGTCCTGCTGCATCTTCTGGACCTGCTGCATCATCTGCGCCATGTTCGGCATGCGCTGCTGCTTTGCCATCAGGCCTCTTTCTGTTCGCTGTCCGCCAGCCCCTGCTCGCCGGCTTTGACCCCGGCACCGTCCGCCGGGGTCTGCTCGCCGGAGAGCTCCTCGGCGTCGAACTCCTCCATGAAGCGTTGCACCCACTCCTCCTCGGTGGGGGGGCTCTGCTCAGATGCGGCGCTCAGGCCGGCCTCGAGCAGTTCGTAGGAGATCCGCCACCGCCTTTTTGTGATCTCGAGCAGGGCTTCGGAAACAATCGCGCGGTTGTCCGGGTGCTCGGCCTTCTTCTTCAAAAAGGCTGCTGAGGAAGCGAACGCCACCGCTAAATCCTCCCCGTCTACCCCCACCGGGCGCGTGTCTTTGAGCACCGCGCTCAGCATCTGGTTCTTCTTCCCAACCAGCTCCAGCACCGCCGGCCAGAGGGCGAGCAGGGACTCGAGATCCGTCGCGGGGACCACCTCTGGTGCTGCCTCGGGCAAGACGTCCACGACCGGCGCAGGCTCGGGCGCCACGTCCAGCACCGGCGGGTCATGGACCGTCACGTCCGCAGCCGCCTCCGGTGCCATCGGGGCAGCCGGTACGGGCACCGTCCGATCCACCGCGACTGCGGAGTGCCCGCGCTCGCGCTCGAGTCTCTCGATGCGACCGAGCAGGGCCGGCGTCGAGGAGTCGACCTCGGGCTTGGCTGCCTTCACCAGCGCCAGCTCCAGCCGTGTGCGCGCGTCGGCCCCCGCGCGCACACCCTCCATCGCTTCCCCGAGCAGCTCCAGCAAGCGCACGACCACCCCGCGGTCAGTGCGCTCGGCTTGAGCCAGCAGGTGCGCGTCGGCCTCCTCGGTGAGCGCCAGTTCGGCGGGCAGCTCCCCAAGCGTCTGCACGACGAGCAGCTCGCGTGCCCGCACCTCTAGGTCAGTCGCGAACGACCCCGCGTCGCGGCCCTGCTCCACACACTCCTGGAGCGTCTTCAATGCCCGCCGGGCATCACCGGCGCCGACCGCGTCGACCGTCTCTTCCAGCAAGCGCGCGTCCGCCACGCCCAGCACCGCCAGCACGTCCTCGAGCACGATCTCGCGACCGCCATAGGTAAGCAGCTGCTCGAGCGTGCCGAGCGCGTCGCGGAAGGAACCCGTCGCCGAGCGGGCGATGGCGGCGACCGCCGCCGGAGGAATCTCGATCGACTCGGCCTGCGCGGCGCGGCGCACGACACTCGCGAGCTGCTCGACCGTCGGGCGGTGAAAGTCAAAGCGATGGCAGCGATCCACCACCGTGGCCGGCACCTTCTGCGCCTCGGTGGTGGCGAGCACGAACACCGTGTTCGGCGGCGGCTCCTCCAGCGTCTTCAGAAACGCGTTCCACGCCGCCGTCGTGAGCATGTGTGCCTCGTCGAGGATGTACACCTTGCAGCCGCCCGATACCGGCGAGTAGGCGACGCTCTCCCGCAACGCGCGGATATCGTCGACCGAGTTGTTCGACGCCGCATCCATCTCGATCACGTCCAGTGAGCTCGCCCTCCTGATCGACAAGCACGACTCGCACGCCCCGCACGGCTCTGTTGTGGACCCGCTCGGATGGGCGGGGTTCCGATCACAGTTCAGGCATGCCGCCAGGATCTTCGCCATCGAGGTCTTCCCCGTCCCCCGCGAGCCTACGAACAGGTAGGCGTGGTGCACTTTCCCGCGCTCCAGCGCATTGCGCAGCGTGCGCACCACCGGCTCCTGCCCCACCACATCGGCGAACGTATGGGGCCGGTGCCTGCGATACAGGGACTGAGCTTGCTCGGGGGACTGGTCGATCGGCACTTCGGCTGAGTCTACCCACGCTCGCGGGGCGGTCGGGGAGGCGGGCGGGACTCCATCAACCCGGATACCGTCTGCGCTCGTGACAGCCTGGACCAGGCGCCATTCGGCGCCGCTCACAGCCTCCTTCGCGATCGCCGCCGGGGCGATTCTGCTGCGGCTGCTCTACGGGGTGGCGTTCGCGAACTACGACACGCTCTACGCCCTCGCATGGGGAGGACAGCTCGCCCAGGGCGAAACGCCGGCCTATGGCGTCCCAATCGCGCCCACGCCGCACCCGCTGCTGGAGCTGCTCGGCGTGGTCCTCAGGCCGCTGTCGCCGCGGGCGGAGATCGAGGTCGTGGTGGCGATCGGCTTCCTGGCACTGGCAGCCTGCGGCTGGGTCGTGTACAAGCTCGGCGCGCGATGGTTCGGGCGGGCCGCCGGCGCGCTGGCCGCGCTGATCTTCCTGACGCGCGTGCCGGTGCTCTCCTCAGGCGTCCGCGCGTACCTCGACGTCCCCTACCTGCTGCTCGTGCTAGGTGCCCTGCTGTTGGAGACGCGACGGCCACGGGCCGGTGCGCCGGTGCTCGCGCTGCTCGCGCTGGCCGGGCTGCTGCGTCCGGAGGCATGGGTCTTCTCGGGCCTGTACTGGCTGTATCTGCTCGGCCTGCTGCCGGCGCGCCTGCGGACCCGGCTGCCCACCGGCGAGCCGGTCCGCGATCGCCGCGAGCTGATCGGCCTGACGCTGCTGGCCGGCGCGGCGCCGCTGATCTGGCTCGGCAGCGACCTGCTCGTGACGGGAAAACCGCTCTGGTCGCTGACGAACACCAGGCACACGGCCTCCCAGCTCGATCGCAAGACGGGGATCGCCGACGTACCGCAGTACGTTCCCCGGCGGATCGGCGAGGTGCTCCAGGCGGCGGCCCTGGCCGGGGCGGCGATCGGCGGGGTGCTGACGCTGCTGTGGTTGCCGCGACGGGCGCTGCCCGGCGCCGCGGCCGGGGTGCTCGCGGTTGTCGTGTTCGCCGCCTTCGCCACAGTCGGGCTGCCGATCAACACGCGCTACGCGTTCCTGGCCGCCGCGATCCTCTGCATCTTCTGCGGCGCGGCCGTCTTCGGCTGGCTCGAGCTGGCACCGGGGGACCGCGGGCGCCGCCCGTGGATCGTGCTGGGCGCGCTGGTGGCACTGGCGCTGCTGGCGAGCGCTCCGTCGCAGTACCGGACGGCGCACCGGGAACTCGACAAACTGGCCCGCCAGGAGCAGATCGAAGGCGACCTCACAGCGCTCGTCGACGGCGGCGCGATCAACCTGCGGTGCGGGCCAGCCGGCGTGCCCAATCATGCGCCGATCCCGCTGCTTGCGCTGTACCTGCGCACCAGCCCGGCGAACATCCGCAGCGCTCAGGCCGGCCATATCGACAGCGGCGTCTACGTCGACCCGGCGAGCAGCGAGGTCGAACGGAACTACATCCTCGACAACCATGACCCGCACGAGCCCGTGACGGTGCCGCCGGGCTTCACCGCCTCGGGCGGCAACAGCGCGTGGCTGATCTTCGAGCACTGCTCCTAGCCATCATCGGCCAGCAGGTGTGCGCTCTGGGACGGTTGCACCTCGCGCGCTCCCAAGGGAGTGGGGACGCCCGGCGCGAACAGGCCGAGCACGCTGCCGCCAAAGCCACCGCCGGTCAGCCGCGCACCGGCGGCGCCCGACTCGAGCAAGCGCTGGACGGTCACCTCGACCGCTGGGGTGCTCACCTCGTAGTTCTCGCGCAGACTCTCGTGTGAAGCGTTCAGCAGCGCTCCGAGCGCGACCAGGTCCTCCGCCTGCAGGGCCGCCACCGCTTCGCGCACGCGCCGGTTCTCGCCGGTGACATGGGCGACGCGATGGCTGAGGGGCTCGGGCAGCCGGGCTGCGGCATCCGGGCCGACCTCGCGCAGCGACTCGATCCCCAGGATCCGGCACGCCTCGGCGCACTCCTCGCGACGCTCGTTGTAGCCGGAGCTCGCGTGCGCGTGCCGCTCTCTGGAGTCGAGCACGACCAACCGCCAGCCATCCAGGCGCAACGGCACGGGTTCGATCTGCAGCGTCGCGAAGTCGATCAGCAGCGCGTTGTCTACTTGTCCGTAGAGCGAGGCCAGCTGGTCGAGCAGCCCGGTCTGCGCACCCACCCACTCGTTCTCCACACGCGCGCACAGCCGGGCGAGCTCAGTCCGGTCGCAGGTCTCGCCGACGAGACCGAGCAGCGCCAAGCACAGCGCCACCTCCACTGCGGCCGAAGAGGACAGCCCCGACCCTCGATCCACGTCGCCACCGATCTGTAGATCCGCACCGGCGAGCTCCAAGCCGCCCCTCTGAAGCTCGGCCACGATCCCGCGCACAAAAGCGCGCCAGCCCTCCACCGGCGAGCGGTTAGCGAGCGCGAAGGTGTCCTCTTCACCGAGGTCAAGCGCGTGGGCATGGATGCGCCCGTCCTCGCTGCGCTGGGCACACACCGTGACCCCCTCGGCGATCGCGAACGGCAACGCCAATCCCTGGTTGTAGTCGGTGTGCTCACCGATCAGGTTCACGCGCCCGGGCGCGAACGCCACCGCACGCTCACGCGGCACGTACGATCGCCTCACGCAGCCTGGCGGCGGACTCCTCGGGCAGCACGTCGGAGATGAACGTGCCCGCACCCTGCTCGGAGCCCGCAAGGTACTTGAGCTTCCCGGCGGTGCGCAGCGGTGGGTAGAACTCGACATGCAGGTGCCCATCCACGGGCGCCCGTGTGACCGGCGCCTGATGGACGACCATCACGTAGGGAAACGGCCGGTCCCAGAGGGCGTCGAAGCCGCGCACCACTCCCTGGAGAGCCTCGGCGAGCAGGCGCAGCTCCTCGGCCTCGCACTCGAGCAGGCTGGGCCGGTGCGCACGCATCACGACGTGTACTTCATGAGGCCAGCGGGCGGCATAGGGAACGTAGGCCACCACGCCGTCGTTCTGAAAGACGACCCGCCGATCGTCCTCGAGCTCGGCGCGCAGCAGCGCGCAGAGAGAACAGCCGCCGAGCCGCGTGTCGGCGGCGAGCTCGAGTGCGGGCACCGGCGGCAGAAACGGGTAGCCGTAGATCTGCCCATGAGGATGATGCAACGTCACCCCCACCTCGACGCCGCGGTTCTCGAAGATCAGCACGTAGTCGACGTCCTCACGCGCGCCGAGCTCCTGGAAGCGCTGGCGCCAGACCCACATCAGCGCCTGCACACGCTGGGGATCGAGCGTGCCGAACGAGGCGTCGTGGTCGTCGGTGTACACCACGACCTCGGCCGCGCCGCGCGGCGCCTCGAAGGCGGGAAACCGATTCTCGAACACGGCGATCTCAAACGCCGGGAAGGGAATCTCCGTCTCCGCTTGCCCCTGGCGGGTGGGACACAGCGGACAGCGCTCGCGCGAAGGCAGGAAGGTGCGCTCCTGGCGGTGGATCGCGTAGACGACCCGCTCGTCGCGCAACTCATTGCGGCGCTGCTCACTCACGCTGCCGGGGCCCCTCGCACGTGTAGAGGATGAGCGCCCGGCCGTCGCGTTTGACGTGTCGCACAAGCATGACGGGCCCGTAGCTCTCGCCCCGCGCCAGCTGCTCCTTGGGCGCTCCTGAGCCGCCGGTCTGCGGGCGGCCAGGAGGTGGAGAACTTTTGTGGGATGAACCCATCGTTCGAGGGTATACCCAGTGTGATGGCTCACGAGCAAGTCCCGAGGAGGAGGATGAAGATGTCAGAGACCGACCAGGCACAAGAGGTCCCAGAGCGGTCATGGATCGGCTGGCCCGAGTTCGACAGACGAGCGTTCCTGCGCCGCACAGCGCTGACCGGCGTGGGCGTCGGCTCGGTGAGCACGCTGCTCGCCGCATGTGGTTCGAGTGCTTCCAGCGGGGGCGGTGCCTCGAACAGCGTGTTCGGCTCGCACCCGGGCTACAAATTCGTGTTCGTCAACCACGTCACGACGAACCCCTTTTTCACTCCCACGCAGTACGGCGCAGCGGACGCTTCGAAACTGCTCGGTTGCTCGTATCAGTGGACAGGCTCGGAAAGCTCAAATGTCAACCAGATGGTCAACGCACTGAACAGCGCGGTCACGGCCAAAGCAGACGGGATCGCTGTTGCCCTGATTGACCTGCACGCCTTCAACGCGCCCGTCGAAGCTGCGATCAAGGCGGGCATCCCAGTCGTCGCATACAACGCCGACGCGGCCGGCAACGCGCGCCTCTCCTATATCGGCCAGGACCTCAAAAAGGCCGGCGAAAAGATGGGCGAAAGGATCGTCGCCGATGCCGGCTCGGGCGATGTCGCGCTGTTCATCGCGACGCCCGGATCGGCCAACCTGCAGCCGCGCATCGAAGGTGCGGAAGCGGCCGTCAAGGCCTCGGGCAAGCCGATCACGCTGCACACCGTCGCAACCGGCGCCGCCGTCCCGGGCGAGCTCTCGACGATCGACGCGTACTGGGTCGGCCACAAAAACACGAAGGGCATGTACGCGGTCGACGGGGGCAGCACGGAAAGCCTCGCGAAAGTCATGCAGAAGTACTCGCTCGGCGGCAAGGTCAAGGCCGGCGGCTTCGACCTGACCGAACAGACGCAGAACCTGCTCAAAGCGGGCGACATAGAATTCACGATCGACCAGCAGCCCTACCTGCAGGGCTTCATCCCGGTGCTGCAGCTGTTCATGTACAAGGTCTCCGGGACGCTGTCGGGCCTGGCGGAAACGGACACCGGCCTGAAGTTCCTGGACAAAGAAAGCATCGCGCCGTACGTCAACTCGAAATCGCGCTACGAGGGCACCTCGACGGCCGCCAAGGTCATCGCCTAGGCGCGGGACGGAAGGCTTCGGAGGAAGGCATGGCGAGCGTGGCGGGCGGGCCGGCTGCCGAGACGCCCCCGGCAGCGCCTGGGGACCCGGAGCAGTCGCGCCGGGCCCTCCCGGGCTGGCGGGAGATCGGCTCACGCCTCGTCTCGCTGCGCGAGGGCAGCATCATCGTCGTCACGATCGTCACGGCGATCTACTTCTCGGCGAACACGAGCAGCTTCTTCACGGGGGCGAACTTCGAAACGCTGCTGCCGTACTTCGCCCCGTTCGCGATCCTCGCAGCGGGCGAGGTGTTTGTGATGATCCTCGGCGAGATCGACCTGTCGATCGGCGCGATGTACCTGTTCGCGCCGATCCTCTTCTACAAGCTCAATACGAGCATCGGACTCGGGCTGGTGCCGGGCGTGATCGTCACGCTGCTGTTGTGCATGCTCGTGGGGGCGCTGAACGGGTTCTTCGTCGCGGTCGTGGGCATCAACTCGTTCGTGGCGACGCTGGCGATGCTATTCACGTTCGAGGGGCTCGCGCTGATCATCTCCAAAGGAACGCCCGTGGCGACGCCCGGCGGACAGCCACCGCTGGGGACGTTCGGAAAGGTCTTCGGCGGTGGCACCTACTCGGAGATCATCTGGGCGGTCGCGATCGTCGCGACCCTGCAGGTCGTCTTGACGTTCACCCGCTGGGGGCTGTACACGGTCGCGATCGGCTCCAACAAGCTGGGCGCCGCCGAGGCGGGCGTGAAGGTGAAGCTGGTGATGATTCGCAACTACATGCTCTGCAGCCTGACGGCGGCTCTCGTGGGCATCTTCGAGGCGGTGCGCTCGGCGACGGTGCAACCCGATCCGGCGGGCGCAAACGAAATCCTGTTCCTGGCGGTGGCCGCCGGCGTAATCGGCGGCACGCTGTTGACGGGAGGCTCGGGGACCGTGGTGGGCGCGCTGATCGGCGCGCTGTTCCTGGGCATTCTCAAGGACGGGCTGATCCTGCAGGGCGTCAACGCCAACTACCTGCTCTTCTACACGGGCCTCGCCGTGATCGTGGCGATGACCGCCAACGTCTACGTGGGCCGGGCCCGCCGGGGGCATAGCGGTGGTTGACCCGACAGAGCCACCCGGCGCCATTCCCCCGGCGCAAGCACCAGACGTCGTCGCGCCGGCGAACGCCTCCGATGATGTCCTGCGCGTCGAGCACATCTCCAAGCGCTTCGGTCCCGTGACGGCGCTGCGGGACGTCAACCTGCACCTGAAAAAGGGTGAGGTGCTGGGACTGCTCGGCGACAACGGCGCGGGCAAGTCGACGCTGATCAAGATCCTCTGCGGCTTTCAGAGGCAGGACGGCGGCAAGATGTTCCTGCGCGGTCAGCCGTACGCGCCGAAAAGCGTTGACGACGCGCGCGCCAAAGGGATCGACACGGTCTTCCAAGACCTCGCGCTGATCGACGAACTGTCCGTCTACCACAACCTGTTCCTGCGCCGCGAGCGCGTGTTCAAACCGCTGCCGCTGCTGAACAACCGGCAGATGAAGCGCGAAGCGCGCACCGCGCTGGACGAGATCGGCATCAACATCCCGCAGATCGGCGTCGCCGTCGCACGGCTCTCCGGCGGCCAGCGCCAGGCGATCGCCGTCGCGCGCACGGTCAACGGCGACGCCGGCATCATCCTGCTCGACGAGCCGCTCGCGGCGATGGGCGCGAAAGAGGGAGCGCAGATCCTCGACCTCGTCGCGCGTCTGAAAGAGGAAGGAAAAGTCTCGATCATCATGATCCTGCACAACTACGTCCACGTTCTGCAGGCGTGCGACCGCGTGAGCATGATCCAGGACGGCGTGATCGCGCTCGACAAGCCGACGGCGGAGACATCGGTCGAGGAGCTCACCGAGATCGTCGTCAACGAGTACCGCCGCGCGAGGCTGGAAAGCCAAGCCTGAGATTGATGGACCGTGCACCCTTCGTCGAGATCCTCGCCACCGGTCACCGATCGCTGCCCGCGACTCCGGCTCGGGTGTTCCCGCTGCGCCTGCCGGGGATCGCTTAAGGCTGCTTCCTTCCGGACCTGACCTGGTTCACAAGCCGACACCGCGCGGGACCCGAACCATCGACGCCCCGGACAGAGGAGCGACCGGGGCGCAACCCCTCGGAAGGGAGTTCAGCCCCGCTAGAGCGGATTGCGGATACAGGGCGCCGCTACCTCCCCGCCTAGCACGGTCCAAGTCGATCGTAGCGCAGGGACTCCGCTTTGCGTTAGGCTGCGCGACCGTGACCTACTCAAAGAGCATTCCAATTCGCCCGGGCACGGCTATCGCTGCGCTGGGCGCCGCCATCCTAATCGCCGGCTGCGGTTCAAGCGGCTCGAGCAGTTCGATCGGCGTCGGCAACGAGAACACCACCGACAACGCGCTCATCAAAGCCGGGGCCAGCGCCAATGAAAAAGCCCCTGAAAAAGCGACCGAAACGACAGCCGCGAAAACGCCCGCAACCGGACCGCTCTCGAAAAAGCCAACGGTGAGCGTCCCCGCCGGCGCGGCGCCAACGAAACTCGTGATCAAGGACCTGATCAAGGGCACCGGCAAGGCAGTGACGTCGCCCTCGGCCACCGTCACCGTCAACTACGTGGGTGTCCTCTACAAGGGCGGCAAGGAATTCGACTCCTCCTGGAGCCGCCACGAACCGTCGACTTTTCCGCTCACCGGCGTCATCGCAGGCTGGACCCAGGGCATCCCCGGAATGAAGGTCGGCGGACGGCGTGAGTTGATCATCCCCGCCGAACTCGCCTACAAAAAGGCCGGACGCCCGCCGACGATCCCGCCGAACGCGCCGCTGGTGTTCGTGATCGACCTGCTCGCGGCTTAGAACACGCGCGTGAAAGCGCTCCGCGTCGCGGCGCTGTTGCTCACGTTGAGCGGCGTCGCGGGCGCGAGCGCCACGCTTGCTGGCTGCGGCGGCGCGAGCGGCAGCGCGGCGAGCCCAGCCACGATTCGGCTGCAGCGCGAAGACCTCGTCGCCGTGACCCGCGGCCTGCGCCAAGCCGCCATCCCGGCCCAGCGAGAGATGGCCGCCGCGAGGATCGCCTGGCCGCTGCTCGCCGGCGGCCTGCCGGCGCCCATTCCGCCGGCAACCCGCCCGGCGGTCTTCACCGCGAGCCGGATGGCGCGCGCAATCGTTGTGCCGTCGCCGATGAGTCAAACGCAGGCGCGCCTGCTGACCGGACCCGCCGCGGGCATCGCCGGCCTGTTTGCAACATTCAGCAGGCTGACCGAGCGCGGCTGGGCGTTGACCAGCGCGGCCGCCGTCCAAATCACCAGCGGCTCGCCCGCGGTCGCAGCCTTCGCGCGCGAAAACGTGGCGTTGTACATCGACAGCATCTACGACGGCCACTTCGATGCTGCCCTGATCGGCAAGAGCCTGCTCGCGGGCTACCGCCTGCTCGGTGGCGAAAAGGCCTTCGGCGGAACGCTCAGCCAAGCGGAAGCTGATGCGCTCGCGAACGCGTACTCACCGGCCAGCGAGCGCCTGTATCCCCACCCGAAGGTGAAGCTGGGGTCCTAGCGCGTACCGTTTCCCCCGGTGAGGCACAGCGCCCCAATAGAATCGGTCATGTAGGACGCGTAGCTCAGCTGGCTAGAGTGCTCGCTTCACACGCGAGAGGTCGCAGGTTCGAGTCCTGCCGCGTCCATGACCTGGTTTGGGGCGCTGCAGGAAAGACCGTGCCGGGCAGGCCGCGGGCCGCGACGATACGGCGATCTGGATGTTCTGGGGTGATTTCCTAGCCGTTCTGCGCAACAAACACCGTCGGCATGTGAAGAAACTCACGCCGCAGAGGACGCTTTCGCTCGCGCTCAATCCTCGCCCGCGACCAGCTCCATCAGCAGGCTGTCGTGCCAGCCGCCGGCACCCACGTCGCGCTCGTGCTTACGCATCACACCCACACGCCTAAAGCCTGCCTTCTCATACGCCCTGATCGCCCCCACGTTCTCCATCGCCGGGTCGATCGTGATGCGGTGGTGCCCACGCTCGCCTATCAGCATTCCCACCACGCGTCTCACGGCCTCGCTGCCATACCCGCGCCCATGCAGCGTGGGATCCAGGAACAAATCGATCGCCGCATGGCGGTACTTGGGCTCCCGCTCCTCTGAATACTGGATCAGCCCCGCGACCGCCCCATCGACCTCGATCGTCAACCGCACCGACTCAGGCTCATCCCACGGAAAGCCGTCCTCTGGGTTATCCCACCAGCGAAGCACCTCTTGCGTGCGGTGGATACGCAGCAGCTCAGCCTCGTCGCCCTCAGCCAGCGGGCGAAGGACCATGCCTGCGTGAGGATCGCCACCGGCCAGCGCCATTTCGGCTCCCAGCCTAGTCAGTGATCGAGTGCTGCGATCGTAGGAGCCGAAATGACCGTTCTCCTCGCCCTCCTCGCATCCCTTTTCATCGGAGTCTCGGACTTCCTCGGCGGCACCGCCAGCCGCACACGCAGTCCGCTGGAAACGAGCGTCGTGGTGTTCCTCACAACGCTGGTGACACTCGTCCCGATCACCGTCCTGCTCGGCGCGAGCGATCTCACGGTCCACGACCTGGGACTGGGGGCCATCAGCGGACTCCCCACCAGCATCGCCTACGTAGGCTTCTTCACGGCGATCGGCCGCGGGCGAATGAGCATCGTCGTGCCAATCTCGGCGGCAGTCACGGCACTGATGCCCGCAATCACCGGGATCGCCGAGGGCAACGTGCTCTCGACCGTCGCGCTGGCCGGAATCCTTTGCGCGCTCGTGGCGATCCCGCTCGTCGCCTATGAGACCGGCGACGGCGTGCTCACCGGCGGCGGCGATGACTGGCCAGCCGTCCGGCAGGTACTCGTGGCGATTCTCTGCGGGGTGGGCTTCGGGATCTACTTCGTCTGCGTGGGACACACCCATCGCAGCTCAGGCCTGTGGCCGACGGTCGCGAGCCTCGTGGTGGCAATAGCGGTTCTCGTTCCGCTCGCCGCTCGTGGGGGCGTGATGCCTACAGTCACCTCCCTGCCACGGCTCGCCATCGCTGGCGGGGTGGCGTTGGGCCTCGCCGACGTGGCCCTCACGACCGCGCTCCAGCGCGGGCCGCTGACGATCGCATCTGTGCTCGGCAACCTCTATCCGCTCGTCACGATCGCCCTCGGCGTCACAATCCTCAAAGAGCGGCTCAGACCGTGGCACGTGGCGGGGATCCTGCTCGCCCTCGCCGGCGTGGCGATGATCGCGTCGGGTCAGTAATAAGAAAGCGTCTGAGGACTCCGGGATAAGGTGCCCTGAATGTCCGGATACGCCGCGTTTCTGCGCGGGATCAACGTCGGCGGCCACCGGATCGCCAGCGGCGAGCTATGCGCGCACTTTGTGCAGCTGGGCTTCCGCGACGTGAGCACCTTCCGTGCGAGCGGCAACGTCATCTTCGCCGCCACCACCCCCGAGCCGCTCGCCGGGATGACGGCGCGTATCGAGGCGGGGCTGGCAGCCTCGCTCGGCTATGCGGTGCCCGTCTTCCTGCGAACCGCCACCGAGGTCCGCGCGATCGCCGCGCACCAACCGTTTGACAAGTCTCTGATCGAGGCCTCGCAGGGCAAGCTCCAAGTGACGATGCTCTGCGAGCGGCCCACCGGGCGAGTGCGCAAAGAGGTGCTGGCAATGGCGAGCGACGAGGACAGGCTCGCCTTCGGCGATCGCGAGCTCTACTGGCTTCCAAGCGGAGGCATCCTCGATTCCGCGCTTGACTTCAAGGTGATCGGCAAGCTGCTCGGCCCGATGACTACACGAACCAAGAACACGGTCGAGCAACTCGCAGCGAAGTACTTCGCCGGGTGACGCGGATCCGAGCCGCTCCAGTGCCGGCGTCAATTTATGGGATACCAAATCTTTTTTCGAGGTATACCGGGAGAAGCGCCGGCGGGTGCTTTAGGAAAAGATGGGAGCGGATGGAGCGGGACTTTGAGCTGCAGACGCATCGCGCGGAGGATCGCCACTGGTGGTACCGGGGGCGCCGGCGTGTACTCGAGCGCGTGATCGCGGAGCTGCGCCTGCCCGCGCGCGCACGGATCCTCGACGCCGGCTGCGGCAGCGGGCGCAATATGGTCGAGCTCGCGCGCCACGGCACTGTCACGGGGGTCGAGCTGTCAGAGACGAGCGTCCGCCTCGCACGCGAGCGGGGGGCGGGAGAGGTGATCGAAGGCTCGGTGCTCGAGATGCCGTTCGCCGACGGCAGCTTCGAGCTGGCCGCCTCGCTCGACGTGATCGAGCATCTGCAGGACGACCTCGCCGCCCTGCGCGAGCTGCGCCGCATCGTCGTGCCCGGCGGCGCCCTGCTGATCACGGTTCCCGCCTACCAGTGGCTGTGGTCAGGCCACGACGAGATCAACCACCACCATCGCCGCTACACGCGCCGGACGCTGCAGCGCGTCGCCCAACAGGCAGGCTGGGAGCCCGTGCGCACGACCTACTTCAACTCGCTTCTGCTCCCCGTCGCGATCGCGCTCCGCGTGCTCGAGCGGTTCAGCTCAAAAACGACTGAGTCGAGCCTCGACCTGTGGATCCCGCCACCGCCGCTCAACTGGCTGCTCGAACGGCCCCTCGCGCTCGAGGCCGCACTCATCGGCCGCGGCGGGCGCATCCCCGCGGGCCTCTCACTGCTCGTCGTACTCCGCTGAGCTTTTCGGGTGCATTTTGAAGGTCCAGGCACGGTTGGCGAAGAACGTCAGCACCGTAACGATCGCCGTCGCTGGAACCTGGCCCGCGAGCTTGTCGATGCCGAAGCCGTCTACGAACATATAGACCAGGCCAAGGTTGAGCCCGAGCCCGCAGCCCTGCACCACGAACCAGCGCACCGGCGTCAGCGCATCGCCCACGTGACCGCGGAAGGTCCAGCGGCGGTTGAGCAGAAAGCCGTTGACCGCCCCGACCGTGAAGCCGATCCCCGAAGCCGCCAGATACCAGACGCCGAAGGCCTTCAGCAGCAGGGTGTAAACGGCGAATGTCAGCAGCGTGTTCGACACGCCGACGATCCCGAACTTCACGAACTGGACGATCGCCGGCGCGTTCAGCCGGCGGGCGGGCTCCGGTACGCTCTGCCTCGATGACCTCTGAGGTGCTGTAGGCGCCGGAGACATTCACAGACAGGATGAACGATAGATTCATCAGGGGCTTATCAAGCTCGTAAAGATAGGGTGGGGCGCCGGTCGCGACAGGCGCTCCCGGAAGGCAACACATGTCGGCAACATCACCTCGCACCCCCACCCTGCTCAGCGTCGTAGCCCCCGTCTACGACGAGGAGGAGCTCGTCGAGGAGTTCATCGCGCGCACCCTCGCGGCCGTCGCCGCCTATGACTTCGAGCTCGTCATCGTCAACGACGGCTCTGCGGACCGCACACCCGAGCTGCTCGACCGGATCGCCGGCGCCGATCCCCGCGTGCGCGTCATCCACCTGTCCCGGAACTTCGGCCATCAGGCGGCGCTCACCGCAGGCCTCGAGCACGCCGCCGGCGACGTCGTCGCGATGATCGACGCCGACCTCCAAGACCCCCCCGAGCTGATCGAAGAGATGATCGCCCGCTGGGGCGAGGGCGCCGATGTCGTCTACGCCGTGCGCAAGCAGCGCGAAGGCGAGACCGCCTTCAAGCTTGCCACCGCCTCCTGGTTCTACAAGCTGTTCGACAAGCTCGCCCAGGTCGACCTCGAGCCCAACTCCGGCGACTTCCGCCTGCTCGACCGCCGCGCGCTGGACGCGCTGCTGGCGATGACCGAGCGCTCGCGCTTCCTCCGCGGCATGACCGTCTGGGTCGGCTTCACCCAGACCGCCGTTCCTTACGAGCGCGACGCTCGCCACGCGGGCGAGACCAAGTACACGCTCCGCAAGATGCTCCGCTTCTCGCTCGACGCGATCGCCTCCTTCTCCCACCTCCCTCTCCAAGTCGCCACCTACGTCGGGCTGCTCTCCGCAGGCGTGGCGTTCATCGCGATCCCCGTCGTGATCCTGCTGCGCATCTTCGACTCCTACCTCCCAGGCTTCTCCTCGATCACGATCGCGATCCTGCTGCTCGGGGGCATCCAGCTGATCGCCCTCGGCGTGATCGGCGAGTACGTCGGGCGCATCTACGACGAGGTCAAGCACCGCCCCCTCTACATCGTCCGCGAGGAGCGCAACCGGCCTGCCGGTTCATACGGTCCCCTGGCAACCCCTTCTCCACGCGCTGGGCTCTCCGCCCGCACACCAGAGCGCGTCCTCTAGCGCACCGCACCGCTCCGCCGAGGCCCTGCGAGTGTTCTCAGGGCTGGCACCCACGATCGAAAGGCACCACTCCATGCGACTTCGAACTCTGTCTCTGATCGCCATCCCCGCCACCGCCGGCGCGATGGCGATCGCCGTCCCATCGCTCGCCGCTACCGGGGCTGGCCCCACCGCCCATGCCGCCCGTGCGCGCCACTGCAGCGCCGTGATCGTCATCAGCCACGGCCGGCGCATCCGCGCCTGCCTGCTCCGGGGACCACGCGGCTTCACCGGCTTTCCCGGCCCGCGCGGGGCGACTGGGAAAACCGGCGCGAAAGGGACCGCGGGTACAAAAGGCGTACAAGGCGCGCAAGGGTCCCAGGGATCTGCGGGCGCACCCGCAATCCGCGCCTACGCCGTGATCCAACCCACCTCGCCGACCGTCGCCAACCTCGTCGCGGCCTCCAGCATCACCAGCGTGAGCGAGATCAAAGAAGGCGTCTACTGCATCGTCCCCGCGAGCTCCATCAACGCGGCCGCTGAGCCGGCAGCTGTCTCGGCGGAGATCAGCTACAGCCCCGCCAAAGCCCCCGGCCTGATCGCTCTGAACATGCAGCGCACTAACGGCTGCCCGGCGGGTCAGTTCGAGGTGGACACTTACACTCCGGCCGGTACGACGCTGTCCAGCAACTACGCGTTCACGATCGTCGTTCCCTAAACGCCCTGAGAACATTCGGCCGATGCGCCGACCGGCTCTCTGGCTGACTGCCACCCTCGCCTGCACCGCGCTGGCGGGGGTGGTTCCGGCGTTCGCCGCGCCCTGCCCAGGCGCCGGGTCAGGGGCTTGCCCATATGCCGCCGTCTCGATCATCGGGCAGCGCGCCGAAAGCGTGCTCCGTTTCCCCGAGGCCGTCGCGGTCGACACAGCCGGCGACGTCTATGTCGCCGACCAGCTCTCCTATGTCGTGCAGAAGTTCAGCGCCGCCGGCGTGTACCTCGGCCAGTGGGGCTCCTTTGGCGGCGGCCACGGTCAGTTCGGGCCGGTCGGCGGCCTTGCAACCGACGCCGCTGGGAACGTCTACGTCGTCGACTCCTCCCACAACCGGATCGAGAAGTTCGATCCCTCCGGGACGTTCATCACTTCCTGGGGGCACTCCGGAAACGAACCCGGCCAGTTCAACTTCGGCTCCTCCCAGGATCCCACCAAGCCTCCCGGTGGGGGAATCGCCGTCTACGGCGGCTATGTGTACGTCGCTGACAGCGGCAACGACCGGATCGAGCGCTTCAACCTCGAAGGCGGCGAACCGCTCGAATGGGGCTCCTACGGAACCGGCGGCGGACAGTTCTCCTACCCGCGCGGGGTCGTCGCGAACGCGACCGAGGTGCTCGTCACCGACGACGACAACCACCGTATCGAGAAATTCAACCCCAACGGGCAGTTTGAAAGCGCCGCCGGCACAGAAGGAACAACCGGCAGCGAGTTCGGCTTCCCCTACGGGATCGCACTCGACGCCGCGGGTGATGTGTACGTCGCCGACGACATCAACCACCGCATCGTCAAGCTGGGCCCAGCACTCGCCTTCGTGACCGAATGGGGCGGCTTCGGCTCAGCGCCCGGTCAGCTCGCCTTCCCCCGCGGGCTCGCGTCAGACCCCGCGGGCGACACCTACGTCGCCGACACCGCCAACGACCGCATCCAGGTGTTCAACCCCGAAGGGCGCTACCTGCGTACGCTCGGCGCCTCCGCCCGTGCTCCCGGCGTGCTCGTCGGGCCGCAGGGTCTCGCGACTGACCCCACCGGCGGGCTGCTGGTGTCCGATACGACCGACAGCCGCGTCGAGCTGTTCGCGCCTCACACCGACGCGTTCACCGGCACGTTCGCGAGCACCGTCGAACACGCGGATGGTTTCAACCGACCCGCAGGCATCGCCGTCGATGAGCGCGGCTCCGTCTATGTCACCGACCCCGCCGGCGAACGGATCGAGCGCTTGTGGGGCGACGGCACCTTCCTATCCGAGCTCGGCGGCCCGGCCGATATCGGCGGTGCGCAGCTCGCTGGCGCGGGCTCGGTGGCCGTGGCAGCCTCCACAGGGGAGCTGTACGTGGCCGACACCAACCACAACCGGGTGCTCCTCTACGGACCCGAAGGGAAGCTCCGCGCACGCTTCGGCGCAAACGGCGGCGACGGATCATCGGGCGAAAGCCCAGGCAAGTTCGACCATCCGGCGGCAGTGGTGGTCGACGGGGCTGGAGATATGTACGTCGCCGACACCAACAACAACCGGATCGTCAAGCTCTCTCCCAGCGGCGCAGTGCTCGCAGAGTGGGGCTCGCTTGGCGCCGGCGATGGGCACTTTCACTCACCGACCGGCGTTGCCCTCGACGCGGCCGGCAACGTGTATGTCCTCGACAGCAAAAACAACCGAGTCGAGGTGCTCACCCCCGACGGGCACTTTCTGGAGAAGTGGGGCGAGCGCGGGATCGGCCCCGGTGAATTCTCCGAGCCGACCGCCGTGGCCGTTGACTGCAGCGGGGACGTCTACGTGGCTGACACCAACAACAACCGCGTCGAGCGCTTCGATCCCGTCTCCCCCTTCGGCAACGGATGTCTGGCGCCCGGTTCCTGGCCGCCGCCGCTCGACGTGGCGCCGGTGCTCCACATCAGCCTCCCGCGACGCTCTGGAGTGCTGGCGCGGGGCGCGCTCACGCTGAGCGTCAGCTGTAAACGGGGCTGCAAGGTGCTCCTCAGCGCGACCCTCACCACTGCCCATCCGCATCGCGCCGTGCGCCTAATCACCGTCGCCCGCCCGCTCCCGCCGGCCCGCGCCGGGCACCTGCGCCTGCGCGTCACCTCCACCGCGCTGCGCACCCTGCGCCACGCGCTCGGGCACCACTCGAGGATGCTCGCGCGCGTGGAGATCGTCGCGGCCGGACCCACCGGCCGGCGGACCACGGCATACCGGACCTACACGGTCACGCGCTGAGGATGGGACTGCCGCGCACCCAGGCGCGATAATGACCTGATGGGCACTGTCGATCCTCAGGCCGAAGATGACCAGTCGAGCATGGACCACCGCCAGGAGCGCGTGCGGATCGAGACCGAGCACTACCGGATCGAGGGCTCCCTCACGCTTGCCCGTGACGGCTACCGCAGCCGCGTCTCCGACGTGCTCAACGCCTCCGAGCGCGACTTCCTGACGCTCACTGAAGTCACTGTCGAGCCGCTCGCCGGAGGCCCAACCGAGCTCCACCCGTTCCTCACGCTCGCGCGGCGGCACATCGTGTTCGCTGTCGCCGCCTCAGAAGACCCGGACGGCGGATAACGCGCCCGGGCAAAGCTAGATCGCGCCATGGCCGCCCGGCATGCGCGCGCGTCGTGGCTATCCTGACTTCTGAGCATGAGCCTTGATACACCGCGAGCGAAGAACCTCGCCCTTGCACTGCTTGCGATGACGCAGTTCGTGATCGTGATCGACGCCTCGATCGTCAACGTTGCGCTGCCGTCGATCGGCCACGCGCTGCACTTCTCGCGAGACGACCTCTCGTGGGTCGTGAACGCCTACACGCTCACGTTCGGCGGATTCCTGCTGCTCGGCGGGCGCCTCGCCGATCTGCTCGGCCGCCGGCGCATGTTCATGATCGGCCTGGTCGTGTTCTCGCTCGCCTCGCTGGCCGGCGGCCTTGCCCAGTCCGAGGCATGGCTGATCATCGCGCGCGCGACCCAGGGGCTGGGCGCCGCGATCGTCTCACCAGCCGCGCTCTCGATCATCACGACCACCTTCGCCGAAGGCGCCGAGCGCAACCGGGCGCTCGGGATCTGGGGTGCGGTCGCCGGTGCGGGCGGCGCGGCCGGCGTGCTGCTCGGCGGAATCCTCACGAGCGGTCTGAGCTGGCGCTGGGTGCTGTTCGTCAACGTCCCGATCGGGATCGCCGCGGCCGCACTCGCCCCGCGCCTGCTGTTCGAGAGTCGCGCCGACGATGGGACCGAAGGCTTCGACGTGCCGGGCGCGGTGACCGTCACGGCCGGCCTCGCGCTGCTGGTATACGCAGTCGTAGACGCCGTCAATGTCGGGTGGGGATCCACCGGCACGCTGCTGCGGCTCGCCGGGTCGGCCGTTTTGCTAGTGGCGTTCATCACGATCGAGCGTCGTCAGCGCCACCCGCTGATGCCGTTCTCGATCTTTCGCCTGCGGACGCTTCGGGGAGCAGACATCGTCGGCCTGTTGATCGGGATGTCGCTGTTCTCGATGTTCTTCTTCATCTCGCTCTACATGCAGTACGTCCTGCATTACTCACCGATCAAGGCGGGGCTCTCCTATCTGCCGCTCGCGGTCGGGATCATCATCTCGGCGGGAGTCGCCTCGCAGCTCGTCACTCGGATTGGCTTCAAGCCGGTTCTGATCGGTGGCCTGCTGCTGATCGCCATTGGCCTGCTGTGGTTCTCGCGGGTACGCGCGCCGGGCGGCTCCTTCGCCGCCGACGTCCTCGGGCCGTCGCTGTTCGCGGCGTTCGGGCTCGGGTTCTCCTTCGTCCCTGTCACGATTGCCGCGGTGACCGGCACCAAGCCGCACGAGGCCGGTCTCGCCTCGGGGTTGATCAACACCTCACAACAGGTCGGCGGCGCCCTCGGCCTCGCGATCCTCGCCACGATCGCCAACAGCCGCACCCAGAGCCTGCTGCACTCCGGCGTACACAACACGTCGGTCGCCTTGACCAAAGGATTCGATCGTGCCTTCCTCGTCGGCGCGGGCTTCGCGATCGCGGGGGCGATCCTCACAGCGGTCCTGATCTCCTCGCGCGACAGCCGCGAGCATGCCGAAGCGGCGCGCGTAGGAGAAGCGGCTGTGGCGAGCGCTTCGGGGTAGGGTCGCGGCACCTCACGATTCTTTCCTAACGGCGGCCGAGGTGCTGCCGTAGCAGTACACCGATCGCTCATCCGATCGCCTACATCCTCGGTCGCTTTGGATCAGCCGATCGGCTGATCCAAAGCGACCGAGGATGTAGGCGATCGGATGAGCGATCGGTGTACTGCTACGGCAGCACCT
>JBIOEX010000038.1:0-20769 GCA_044446485.1 Solirubrobacterales bacterium | reverse complement strand
TCGGCGACGTGATCGCGGACGCGATCGAGAAGGTCGGCAAGGACGGCGTGGTCAACGTCGAGGAGGGCCAGACGTTCGGCATGGACCTCGAGTTCACCGAGGGCATGCAGTTCGACAAGGGCTACATCTCGCCCTACATGGTCACCGACCAGGACCGCATGGAGGCGGTGCTCGAGGACCCCTACATCCTGATCGCAAACCAGAAGATCGGCTCGGTGCGCGACGTGCTGCCGGTGCTCGAGGCGGTGATCCAGTCGGGCAAGCCGATCCTGATCATCGCTGAGGACGTCGAGGGCGAGTCGCTTGCGACGCTGGTGGTGAACAAGCTCCGCGGCACCTTCACGGGCGTTGCGGTGAAGGCGCCTGGCTTCGGTGACCGCCGCAAGCGGATGCTCGAGGACATCGCGATCCTGACGAAGGCCGAGGTGATCACCGAGGAGCTCGGTCTGAAGCTCGAGAACACCGAGATCAAACAGCTCGGGCGGGCTCGTCGCGTGGTGGTTACGAAAGACACGACCACGATCGTCGACGGCGCCGGTGACAAGGCCGCGATCAAAGGCCGCATCAACCAGATCAAAGCCGAAATCGAGAACACCGACTCGGACTTCGACCGCGAGAAGCTGCAGGAGCGCCTGGCAAAGCTCTCCGGCGGCGTCGCCGGGGAGAAGGACGCCGCGGCCACCGAGACGGAGAGGAAGGATCAGAAGCACCGCTTCGAGGACGCGTTGCAGCCAACCCGGGCCGCGCTCGAGGAGGGCATCGTGCCAGGCGGTGGCGTTGCATTGCTGGAAGCCACCTCGGCGGTGACGATCGGCGAGGCCGGTGCTTCGGCCGACGGATCGGATGACCAGCGCACGGGTGCGCGCATCGTGTTGCGTGCTCTGGAGGAGCCGCTGCGTCAGCTGGCCGAGAACGCGGGCCTCGAGGGCTCGGTCGTGGTCAACGACGTGCGCAAGGCCAAGAAAGGCTTTGGCCTGAACGCCTCGACCAACGAGATCGTCGATCTCGTGGCCGCTGGCGTGATCGACCCGGCGATGGTCACGCGCTCTGCACTGCAGAACGCGGCGTCGATCGCCAAGAACATCCTGACGACCGAGGCGATCGTCGCCGAGCTTCCCGAAAAGGAAGGCGCCGGCGCCGGTGGCGGCGGGATGCCTGACATGTCGGGGATGATGTAGCCAGATCGTCCCATCGCACGCGCGGCGCTTCAGCCGCGCGTGCGGGCAGTCGATAGATGAGCAGAGGGCCTGGCAGGATGCTGGGCCCTCTGTCTTTTATTCCACGGCTGAGACTCCCCGCGGGCCATGCCCCACGTACTTCGCGGTTGGCCGGATCAGCTTGGCCTCGCGCTTCTGCTCGAGGATGTGCGCCGACCAGCCGGCCACGCGCGCGCACGTGAACATTGGCGTGAACAGCTCCGGCGGCACTTCGGCCAGGTCGAGGATCACGGCCGACCAGAACTCTACGTTGGTGGCCAGCACGCGGTCGGGCTGGCGCGCGTGCAGCTCCGCCAGAGCGGCCTTCTCGAGCGCCTCGGCGGCCTCGAAGCGGGGCGAGCCCAGTTCGCCTGAGGTCCGGCGCAGCACCCGCGCGCGCGGGTCTTCGGCGCGGTAGATGCGGTGGCCGAAGCCCATCAGCCGCTCGCCGCGATCGAGCGCTGCCGATACCCAGCCCTCGGGGTCGCCGCTCTCTTCGACTTCGTCGAGCATCTTCAACACGCGCGAAGGCGCCCCGCCGTGTAGCGGGCCAGACAGAGCTCCCACGGCGCCTGAGAGCGCCGCCGCGACATCGGCACCGGTCGAAGCAATCACACGGGCCGTGAACGTGGAGGCGTTCATACCGTGCTCGGCCGCCGAGACCCAGTAGGCGTCGATCGCCTTGACGTGGTCGGGGTTGGCCTCGCCGCGCCAGCGGATCAGGAAACGCTCGGGGATCGTGCGCCCCTCGTCGATCTCCGACTGCGGCACCGGCGGCTGGCCGGGCTCGCGGGCTGACTGGGCCACGAACGAGAGGGCCATCACGGAGGCCCGGGCGAGGTTGTCGCGAGCCTCCTCGTCGGTGATGTCGATCAGCTGGGAGAAGCCCCACTCGGGCGCGAGCATCGCCAGCGCCGACTGCACGTCGACGCGATGGTCGCCCGAGCGCACGGTGAGCGCGTGCGGTTCGGCCGGCGGCAGGCCGGGTTTGAAGTGACCGTCCACCAGCAGGCCCCAGACCTGCTCGTAGGGGACGGCGCCGACGAGGTCTTCGATATCGACGCCGCGGTAGCGCAGCGCGCCACCCTCTTTGTCGGGCTCGGCTATCTCTGTGGCGAAGGCGACGACGCCTTCGAGGCCCGACTGGACCTCTGGTGCTGTTGACTGAACCGCGCTCATGGCACTCGCTTTCTGGGCTTGATGCTTGACGAGGGACGCTGCCTTGTGGGCAGGCCCATATCGTCGCAGGTAGGCTGCCGCGAGCGGGCGGTCACCCGCGTTTCTCATCCAGAGGAGGAGACGTGCCCGATAGCGATCTGATGTTCCGGGGAGCGAGCGAGCTCGCAGGTATGGTGCGCGCGGGTGAGCTGTCCTCACGCGAGTTGGTCGAGGTTTCGCTTGAGCGGATCGAAGAGCTCAACCCGCAGCTGAATGCATTTGTCGAGGTCGACGCCGAGCGGGCACTGGCCGCAGCGGACCAGGTGAGCTCTGCCGATGAGCGCCCGTTCGCCGGCGTCCCGATCGCGATCAAGAACAACCGCGCGGTTCAGGGCCTGCGCCTGACGCTCGGCTGCTCGCTGATGAAGGACAACGTGGCCCGTTATGACCACAACGTCACGCGCCGGTTGCGCGCGGCCGGGTTCGTGATCGTCGGCACGACCACGCTGCCCGAGTACGGCATCCTGCCGGTCTCAGAGGCGCGCCTGTTCGGTCCCACCCGCAATCCCTGGGACCTCGATCGCACCCCCGGCGGCTCCTCCGGCGGCGCGGCGGCGGCGGTGGCCGCGGGCATGGTGCCGGTCGCCCACGGGAACGATGGGGGCGGCTCCCTGCGCATCCCCGCGGCCTGCTGCGGCCTCGTGGGGCTGAAGCCCGCGCGCGGGCGCATCTCCCCGGCCCCCGAGCGCGGCGAAGGGCCGCTGGACATCGACGGCGTGCTCACGCACACGGTTGGCGACACGGCGGCGATCCTCGATGTGCTCGCGGGCTATGAGACCGGCGATGCCAACTGGGCGCCGCCGCCTTCGGAGCCGTTCGCGGCGGCGGCGGCAATGACCGGAGGCCCGGGCGGGCGTCCATTGCGGATCGCGATGACAACGCTGCCGCCGGTCCCCGACGCGACCGTCGATCCGCTGGCCGAACGCGCCGTGGCAGACGCCGCGGAGCTCCTGCGCTCGCTCGGGCATGAGGTGGAGGAGGTCGAGCTGCCGTGGCGGACAGACGGGGTCAGGGAGCTGTTCGGCGTCGTCTTCGGGATCCAGCTCGCGCTTTCGATGGCCGCCTCCGGCATCGTCGCCGGCCGCGAGCCAACGCCTGAGGACATGGAGCCGATGAGCTGGGCGATCTTCTCGCTCGCCCGCGGGCTGAACGCCGTGCAGGGCGCCGGTGCGGCGACGCAGCTGCAGAGGTTCTCGCGGCGCCTGGCGGCCTTTCTGGATCCCTACGACGCTCTGCTCACCCCCGCGCTGGCCGAGCGCCCGCTACCGATCGGCACGCTCGACACCGCCGCCCCCGATCCGATGTCGACGTTCACACGCTCGAGCTACTTCACCCCGTTCACCGCCAGCTTCAACGCAGGCGGCCAGCCCGGCATCTCTCTGCCTTTGTTCCACGGCGAGGACGGCCTGCCGCTCGGCGTTCAGCTCGTCGGCCGGCCGGCGGGAGAGGCGGCGCTGCTCGCGCTCGCCGCCCAGCTGGAGGAGGCGCGGCCGTGGGCTGACCGGCGCCCGCCTGTGGCTGCTAACGCGTAGTCATCCAGCGCCGAGCACGGCGTGCATCGGCGCGGGCGTGACACCGAGGCCCACGGCATCAGCGCAACCGCGAGCAGAGAGCATCGGGACCTCCATCAGCTCGGCCTCATCCCAGGTGGCGAACGCGCTTGGGCCCATCGCCGCCTCCAGCAGGCGCAGGGTGCGCGATACGACCGGCGTGGGGACGTGCACGAGTGGCCGGTTGCGGTGCAGCGAGCGCAGCACGATACGCACGATGTCGTTGTGGCTGAGCGTCTCAGGACCGGCGAGCTCATAGCGCCGGTGATGCTCCCCGCCCTCCGTGCGCAGGGCGGCTATCACGCAGCCGGCCACGTCCTCGGCCCAGATCGGTTCATAGGTTGCCAGGCCTCGCCCGGAGACCGGCATCGCCGGGAGCAGCGCCATCCGCTCCAGCAGTCCTAGCCACCGGTCTCCTGGGGCGTAGACGATCGATGGAGCGAACACCGTTGTGCGTAGGCTCGCCTCTGTAACCGCCTGCTCGGCGAGTGCCTTTGCGCGGTGCAAGCGCGCGCGATGATGGGTGCTGGCGCCGAGCACGGAAAAGAACACGAAGTGCTCCACGCCCGCGCGCTGCGCCGCCTGCACCATGCGCCAGGTGGCGATGCCATTGAGCTCCTCGATCGAGGAGCGCGGCTGGTCACGAATCGAGGCGGCGAGGTGCACGACCGTCTGCACACCGCGCAGCGCGTTGCGAAACGACGGCGGGTCAGCCAGGTCGCCCAGCGCGATCTGTACACGTACACGCTGGGCGCCCAGCCGCCGGGGGTCGCGCACGAGACAGCGCACCTGGGTTCCCTCGGCCACCAGGCGACGCAGCAGCGCGGAGCCCACCAGGCCGGTCGCGCCGGTAAGCAGCAGCATCGTTCGTACAATATGCCCCTCCGCCGGACGAACCCCGGAAAAGCGACAAGAAAGAAGCGAATGGCCTACGTGATCGCCGAGCCGTGCATCGGCACGAAGGACAACTCCTGTGTCGAGGTGTGCCCCGTGGACTGCATCCACCCGACGCCCGACGAGCCCGGCTATGACGCGGCCGAGATGCTCTACATCGACCCCGAGGAGTGCATCGACTGCGACGCCTGCGTCGAGGCCTGTCCGGTGGACGCTTGCTTCGCCGAGGACCAGCTTCCCGAGGAGTGGGGCAAGTACACGCAGATCAACGCCGACTACTTCGCCAACGCCAAGTAGGACGGATCGAGCACGTCGAGGACGGGGACATCCGGGATGGCCGCTTCGATCATCTCGCGCAACTGCTGGGAGTCGAAGCGGTGTGATTGTGGCGCGATGGGGTTGATTGTGATGGCCTTCAATCCAACCACCTGCAAAACCTCGATAGAAAGACCCTGACGGCGATACCAGCCCGGGCCCCGGCGGGACAAGAACACCTTCGTGGGATCGCCCGCCACGATCCGCAGCTCGCGCCGGGTGGGCGGGCTCAGATCTTTGCGCGCCGCCAGGAGACCCTCCAGGAAGCGCTCGCCGAGTGCCCCCTCGAGGTCCAATGTCATCGCCTGCGGATGCTCGCGCAGAAGCGTCGCGATCTCTGTGGGCTCGGCATCTAGAGCCAGGCGCCGCGCGACCGTGATCCGTTGTCCGGCGGCGTTCTCGCCGGCAACGGGTAGCCTAACCAGCTCGACCGCATCTCTCGTGCGGGCCACGACCTCCTCGAGATCCGTGCTGAGGATCGCCCCGGTTGACAGCACCAGGCCGTCGGCGACATCAGGCGAGGACGCCGCGCGGCGGTCGATCGCGCCGTCGATCAACACAAGCTCTGCGCCGAAGCCGATCATGGCGTCGCCCACCTCGCGCACATCTTCGGCGGCGCTCGGGCCGGCGACTTCGACGGCGCCCTGTTCTGTGAGCCTGGCGATGATGACTTCACCGAGCGGAGTCCTCACGCCGGTCTGCGTCAGCCGTTCGTGTGCGACACCACTTGCCCGCAGAAGCGCGCCGGTGCTCGCCACAAGGTTGCCTGCTGCAAGGAAGATCCGCGGCTTGTCGATGCGTGCATCGATCACGTCGTGCTCCTCGCCGTCGCGGCCGATCGAGGTAACGCCCACGCATCGGTCCTCCGCCTCGAGCTCGCGCAGCAGCGCCGCCAGCGCCACGGTCTTGCCGGTGTTCTTCGCCAGTCCAACCAGCGCCAGCACGCGCGTGCCCGACAGCAGCCTGCTCAGCGGCGCAGGCGCCGCGTCAGCCATCCGCGGGTGGCGCGCTCGCGCCGTTGACCGCGGCGTCGCCCTCGATGCGCGCGGCAAGCTCGCGCACGATGAAGCTCGCCACGTGGTGCGGGTAGGTGCCCTTCGAGAACCCTGCGTCATAGCCGAGCTCCTTTGCGAGCTCGTTTGACACGCGTGGGCCGCCGCAGGTGAGGATCAGCTGCTTGCGAGCGCCCTCCGCTTCGACGATCTCGACGAGCTCGGTCAGGTTCGAGACATGCAGGTTCTGCTGGGTGACGGTCTGCGAGACGAGGATTGCATCGGCGTGCAGGTCGATGGCTCTCGAGACGAGCACGCTGTTCGGCACCTGGCTTCCGAGATTGTGGGTTTGGAAGGACTTGTAGCCCTCCAGGCCGTGGTGGCCGTGAAAGCCCTTCAGGTTGAGCATCGCGTCGATGCCGACGCTGTGCGTGTCGGTGCCGGTGGCGGCTCCCACGACGACGACCGGCCGGCCGATGTGCTCGCCGGCGAACACTTCGATCTCGTCCTCGGACATGTACTCGACGTCGAAGCCCTCGTCGCTGAGCGAGGCGTAGTCGACGGTCTGGGTGGCCTGCCCGAACATCACGAAGTACGTGTAGCCGTCGGTCAGCTCCTGGTAGTGCACGACCTCGGGGTGCTCGAAGCCCATCTTCGTCGCAAGCTCCTGCGCTGCCTTGCGCGCGGCAAGCCCGTAGGGGACGGGCAGCGTGAAGCTCATCTGCACGATGCCGTCGCCGAGGTGGTCGGCGTACGGCTCCACGCGCGCGAGGTCGACCTCACGGCGGGGGCTCGCGCTGGCCTCAGGCAAGGCTCGACGCTCCCCGCATCAGCTCGGTGACCGGGTTGACGTAGCCCTCGCCCGTCTCGATGATTCCCTCGCTGCCGCGGCCCTCGTCGATCTGGCGCGGCACGTCGCCGAACACGCCCTCGCCAAGCGCCGAGAACAGGCCGATGCCGGCGATGCGTGCCAGCAGGGCATGCGCGCCGGCCAGCACCTGTTGCGCTCGCGTCTGGATGATGCCACCGCGCTTGAACTCGATCTCCTCGCCGAGGTCACGCGCGGCGTTGAAGGTGTATTTGACATTTTCGAGACCGATCACGCGGTCGTGTATGTGCGGCGTGAAGATGCCCTCCGTCGGCACGCCGATCGTCTGGATGCCCTGGCCGGTGGCGATCGTGACAAGGTTGAAGAGCGAGTCGGTCGCGTGCGTGCGGTAGAGGTTGCCGTCCATGTGGCGCGTCGGGGGCATGTACTTGACCGGGCACTCCGGGAACAGCTCGCGGGTCAATTGGGCCTGGGCCCACTCCAGCAGCAGGCTGTTGGGCACGGGGTTGTCGATCTCGTAGGCGTCGCCGAGCGCGATCTGGGAGTCGGGGACCCCTGAGTCGAGCGCGAGCTGGCGGTTGATGAACTGCGAGGCGGTCACCGACGGCGCGGCGTCGATCGCGTCGGCGGTGCGCAGGTAGTTGTCCTCGCCGGTGTTGATGACGACGCCGAAGTAGCCGTTAATCATGCGCGAGACGCGCTGGTCGATGAGGCCGCGCACCGGGTTGATGTCGCGGTAGAGGATCCCGTAGAGCGCGTCGTTGACCATGTTGTCGAAGCCCTCGATCGCGCCCATCGCGGCGATCTCGGGCATGCAGAGGCCCGAGCAGAAGCTCGACAGCCGCACGTAGCGCCCATTCTTCTCAGACCACTCGTCCAGCGCCTCGCGCATGATGCGGAAGTTCGCCTGCGTCGCGAACGTGCCGCCGTAGCCCTCGGTGGTCGGGCCGTAGGGGACGTAGTCGAGCAGGCTCTGCGCGGTCGAGCGGATCACGGAGACGATGTCGCCGCCGGCCTGCGCGACGGCGAGCCCGTGGACGACGTCCTCGTAGACGTTGCCCGTGGCGGTCAGCACGTAGCGCAGCGGCGGCGGGCTCTCGCCGAGGCGCTCGCGCTGTTCGCGGCGCTCGCTCATCCGCGCGGAGATCTCGCCGATCCGCCGCTCGTACTCGCCGGCGATGCGCGCGCGGATCGCCTCGTCGCTCGCGCGCGCCAGCGCGATCAGGTCGAGCTCGCCGCGATCGACGTCGAGCGCTATCGACTGTGGCGTCGCCTCGGCGTCGGCGAGCAGCGCATTACCGATCCAGTAAGCGATGCCCTTGCTCAGCTCGCCGCGGTCGCGCACGTGGTCGACGAGCACATTCGGCAGCGGCGCTTCGAGCTCGTTCGCGCCGTCGACGCCGAGCAGCCGCGCGAGCGTGCGCTCGACCGAGACGGTCGTCTTGCAGGCGATCGTCTCGCCGACCTGCGCGGCGATCGCGCTCGCCGCCTGCCGACACTCGGCGATCACCGCCGGGTCGAGATCGAGCTTGCCTTGTGCCCCGTGGGTAGAGCTCATTTGAGCTCCCGCACGATCGGGAAGGGAATCACCTCGCGCAATGAATCGCGTTCGGTGAGGATCATGATCAGGCGGTCGACGCCCATGCCGCCGCCGGCCGTCGGCGAGTAGCCGTACTCGATCGCCCGCGCGTACTCCTCGTCGTTCGGGTGAGGCACGTCCTCGTCGCCGGCCATCCGCCGCTGGCGCTGGTCCACGAAGCGCTGCCACTGATCGACGGGGTCGTTGAGCTCCGTGTCGCCTGAGACGAGCTCGATGCCGCCGATCACCGCGTCGAAGTGCTCGGCGAGCTCGGGGTTCTCGGCGTGGCGCTTGGTGATCGGGAAGGGCTCGAGCGGGAAGTCGAAGACGTGCGTCGGCTGGATGATGTGCGGCTCGATCAGCTTGCTGTAGACGGCGAGCACGAGCTCGGCCCAGGTGGTCGCCGGGTGGACGCGCTCCTCGAGGGCCTCCATCATCCGCATGGTCGTGGCCTCGCGATCCTCGGCGAGGAAGTCGATGCCGACGACGCTCAGCATCTCCTCGCGCATCGTCGTGCGCCGCCAGGGCTTGGCGAGGTCGATCGTCTCGCCGCCGCGCTGGACGGTGGTGCGGCCGAGCACGCGCTGGGCGACGTCGCGGAACATCTCTTCGGTCGCCGTAGCCACGTCGTAGTAGTCCGCGTAGGCGAACATGAACTCGATGATCGTGAACTCCGGGCTGTGCTTCGGCGAGATGCCCTCGTTGCGAAAGACCTTGCCCATGTCGTAGACGTTCTCCAGGCCGCCGACGATGCAGCGGTTGAGGAACAGCTCCACGGAGATACGCAGGTACAGGTCGCGGTCGAGCGCGTTGTGGTGTGTCGTGAACGGGCGCGACCCCGCGCCACCGGCGAGCGACTGCAGCGCCGGCGTTTCCACCTCGACGAAGTTGCGTTCGTCCAGCCATGTGCGGATCGCCGCGACGATGCGCGCGCGCTGCACGAACAGCTCGCGCGTGTCCTCGTTGGCGATCAGGTCCAGCTCGCGGTAGCGGTAGCGCGTGCCCGTGTCGCCGAGGCCGTGGCGCTTGTCCGGCGGCGGGCGCAGCGTCTTGGTCAGCAGCGTGCACTGCTCCACCGCCAGCACCAGCTGCCCGCGCTTGGTCTTGTAGATGTGTCCTTGCACGCCGGCGATGTCGCCGATGTCCAGGCCCATCACGCGGTCGTAGGTCTCCTCGCCGAGGTCGGCCAGGCGCACGACGAGCTGCAGCGCTCCCGAGAAGTCGCGTAGGTCGATGAACGACGTCTTCGGGTGCTCGCGCCGCGAGATCACACGGCCGGCCACCGTGTAGCGCAGCTCGGGGTGGGAGCCCTCGTCCAGCTCCCCAGCGCTGTGCGCCACCAGCACGTCCTTGATCAGCGTGCGCTCTCCCAGCAGGCTGACGTGCGGATACGGGTCGATCCCTTCCGCGCGCAGCCGCTCGAGCTTGACGCGGCGTTCGTCGAATTCAACGATGCCCTCGCGGGGCTCCTGCTCCTCCTCTTGTTCCTGCACAGGCATAAGACGATCCTCTCAGGTGGGTTACGCCTGTCAAGCGATCCGGCGGGATGTCTACAAGCACCCTGCGAACGCCCGACTAAGCCATCGGTAGCGACATACCCGCCGGTTTTCGGCTCTCTGCCGGAGGATCCGGAGCCTGCCCGCCCACGGCGATCCCGGCCATGGGCAGCGCTTCTGGCGCGGGCGGGCGGCCCATCGCAATCAGCCCACGCGCAGCTCGGTGAATCGCCTGGGATGCCGGGTCACCGGGATCCTCGATCACGAGTGGGGTTCCGCTGTCGGCGTGTTCGCGCAAGGGCATCGTCAGCGGAACCTTGCCCAACAGGGGCACATCGAGCTCATCCGCCAGCTCCTTGCCACCGCCCTCGCCAAAGATCGCAAAGCGCTCGCCGCCCGGTGTCGTGAAACCGGACATGTTCTCGATCACCCCGCCGATCTCCAGAGAGACCTTGTGGGCCATCTCGGCGGAGCGGCGCGCGACCTTCTGCGCGGTCGCCTGCGGGGTGGTGACGATCACGAACTTGGCCTGCGGCAGCAGCTGCGCGAGCGTCATCGACACGTCGCCCGTACCCGGAGGCAGATCGATCAGCAGGAAGTCGAGCACGCCCCAGTCGACATCCTGCAGGAACTGGGTCAGCGCCTTGTGCAGCATCGGCCCGCGCCAGACGACGGCGGCATCCTCCTCCAGGAAGAAGCCGATCGACATCACCTTGACGCCATGTGCGTCCAGGGGGAGGATTTTGCGCTCCGCGGAAACTGGCGGCCGCGTTGAGCCGAGCCCGTACATGCGCGGGATCGAGTAGCCCCACACATCAGCATCTAGCACGCCCACACGCTTGCCCTCGCCCGCGAGCGCCGCCGCGAGATTTGCGGTCAGTGTCGACTTGCCGACGCCGCCCTTGCCCGAGCCGATACACAACACGTTCGCAACTTGCGCGAGCGCCCCGTCGGGCAAGCTGCCGCGCCCTAACTTCTGCTGGAGCGCCGCCTTCTGGGTGTCGTCGAGCACGTCGAAGTACACGTTTACGTGCGTCACCCCCTCTAGCGCCGAGACGGCCTGTGCGACGGCCGTCTGGAAATGGCCCTTGATCGGGCAGCCTGGCGTGGTCAGCGAGACGGTGACCTCGACGACCCCATTGCCGCCGATCTCGATCGAGCGCACCATGTCGAGCTCGACGATCGAGCGGTGCAGCTCGGGGTCGATCACGACCTCGAGGGCCTTACGGATCTCCGCTTCTGTGGTCACGTGGCCCATTGTGGCAAACCTTCCTCGCCTCGGCGATTAAATGACTCCGGGGCGGTGGGGACCGCCCCGGAGTCGAGGGAGGAGAGGTTGCTGCTACTGCCGGCGGGATATGAGGCCGGCAGACTCTCCCGCCTTTCACCGGCCTCTCCAGGTCCGGGGGCGGCGGGGGAAGGGTGTGTTCTCAGACGAGGCTCTGGATGCGCTCCTGAACGCGGTTCGGCAGGTCGGTGACGTTCTTTGCGACGGCGTCGCGCCGCTCCTCCAGGTTGCTCACCGTCTTCTCCAGCTCGCGCCGGCGCTGGCGCAGTTCGCGCTCGAAGCGGACGCGAGCTTTGCGAACCTCGCGCTCGAGCCGGTTGCGGGCAGTGTTGCCGCGGCGCTCGAACCGGCGCAGCTGGGCCTGAGCCTTGGTCGTTGATCCGTAGCTCGAGATCACGTCGTTCACGCCCGCGAGGACCCGTTCACGGGCGATCAGGGCGGCACCGACGGGGATCAGGACCGCGCGCTCGGTGTAGTCGCCGAACACGCCGACGGTGTTACGCGTCGCGGTCTCGGTCTGACGGATGGCCGACTGGGTCTGGTGGATCGAGCGTGTGCGCGCGGCCTTGGCCTTGGTGGTCTTGGCTTTAGTGCTCTGGCTGCGAGTGCTGGCGGATGAGCCACCACGGCGGGTGGCAGAGGTCTTTTTAGCGGCCGGTTTGCCGGCTTTGGCGCTGCGGGGTGTAGTGGTATCGGCGGTTGCCATTAGAGCGGGTCTCCTGTTCTGTCCCCCGGGAGGACCGGGACGTTTTGTTCGTTCTCGTTCGTCGGTTCGGCGGAACCAATCATCGAACACATGTTTGTAACCCGCTTGCTCGAGATCGTTACACCGATACCTTTGCGGCACGTAAAGACCCTGTGAACAATGCATCTGGAGCGGGTTAGCTTGTAACAGATGGAACGTGTGTTCGAGCCAAAAACGCTATGAAACGCTGGCTGTCCGCGCCAGCCAGTGCGCCGGATACTTCAGCTCGTCGCCGCTCGGCAGCTGCTCGGGGCCGGTCCATACGCGGGCCAGCGCCTCCCGGCCGCCTTGCTCGACGACGGCGTCGCAGAAGCGCCGTCCGACCTCGTACTGGCGCAGCTTCATCTCCAGGCCGAGCAGTCGCTCGAGCACTTGCCACGGCAACCCGCGCGTCTCGCGCCTGCGGTTCATCGCCGCACGCAGGCGCGCCAATGAGGGCAGCACCTCGGCACCGACCGCGTCCATCGTGTGCTCGGCATGACCCTCGATGAGCGACATTGCCGCCTGCATGCGCTCGACCAGCTGCCAGCGTTCCTCGCCGAGGGTCATACGCAACAACTCCCCCCGCCGTGCACGGTCCACAATGTCGCGAAGGTCTGCGGGATCCGGAAGCTTGGGGCGGTGCCAGCCACCGCCGCTGGCACCGGCGTCATCTCTGGAGCTGGGCGTGATCGACACCTGCAGCCCGTCGAGCAGCTCTTTCAGCAGTCCGCCGAGGTAGCTGCGCAGCCACGGCGCGCCGCAGAACTGGACTGCATGTGTGATCTCGTGGATCGTTACCCACAGGACGAGCTCGTCGCGATCGACTGACAGGTTGCGCGCTGCGATCGCCAAGTTGGGTGCAAGCAGCAGCAAGCGGGGCGCGACCGTGTCGTCGAGCAGCGCCAAGTCGTACTGGCCGAGTACCCGCTGGGAGAGCACCCCTGTCAGCGCTCCGACCTGCGCCCCGAGCAGGAAACCCGATGCCGAGCGCAGCGGTCCGGAAAGCAGGCCTGAAGTCCCGTTGCCCGTGCTGTGCAGGCGCGCGGTTAGGGGGTCCAGCATCGGCCGCATGGTCTTTAGGTTGGCTGCGATCCAGGCCGGCCGGTCGACGGCCTCCAAAGCAGGCAACTCCGCTGGTAGCTCCAGGCCCGTGTAGTCGCTTACGCGACGGGCGAAGTCCTGCACGAGCGGCTCCAGGGACGCCGTGCTCACACCCCCGCCCGGTGGCGATCCGCCAATCCGCTCGCCGATTCGCTGGGCGGCGTCCCAATCGATAGCGTCCACACCAAGAGCGTAGGGCCTCTCGTGTACTTGACCGGAATGTGCATCCTCTCGGGGGACGCTCGTATCCTTGGTAGATGCCTACTTCTAGGATCGCGCCCGCTAAGCCTCCGCTCCAGGACTCACAGGGCGCCCAGCTTCGAGTGGCAACTTTTCTCGAGCGGGCTGAGGTGCGCGACGTGCTCGCATGGATGCGCCTGCTCGTCGATCCGACGGACGCCGCGGCAGTCGTCCGTGCGCTCGCCCGGCCGCCGATCGAGCTACGCCAAGTCGACCTGGCGCGTGTGATTCAGCTCGCACGCCGGCGCAAGCTGGACTTGGTCTCGGCGCTCGCTGTCGCCACCGAGGCGCCGCAGGTCCCGCCCGAGGCGCGCGAGCGCATTCAGCGGTTCGTCGAACTGCACCGGAACGTCGCTACTGGCCTCGACACGGTCCGGCCTGACCTGTTCATGGGACGCCTGATCGAGCGTGTCGGCATGCGTCACCGGCGGCTGCTTGCTCCCGAGGACGCGGCGGAGCAGCGGGCCAGCCTCGTAGAGCTGCGCGAGCTGGCCGTCGATTTCGTGCGGCGCAAGCCGCGCTCGAGTCCGCGCGATCTAGTGCGTCATCTCACTGCGGTGGCGCTGCGGGCCGAAGAGGAGAATCGCCCGGAGATCGGGGTCACCGCCGTTGGAGGTGTTGCCCATGGGCCCTCCGGTCGCCCGTTGTTGGGGCCAGCGGAGCCTGCGCTGGGCGAGCTCGACGCGACGCTGCAGATGATGCGCGAGGAGGTGCTCGGAAGCGTCGCACGTATCGGTGGGCGTCTCGGCGAGCTGCGCTTGGACACCGACCTGGACATCTCTCACGGGGTGGTTCGCTACTTGGAGCTGCTCAAGCTCGCGGCGCTGCTCCAGCGCCCTGCCGGCCAGGGCATGGCGGAGGCGCTTGCAGATGTGAACGCCCGCCTGCTTGCCGCCACGACCCCACTGCAGCGCGAGATCTTCCAGACCTCGTCGCTCGATGAGGCGCTGCTTGCCGACCGTCCGGAGATCGGCCCACTGCACCAGAGCACTCGCGCGCAGGTGATCGCCCCGCGCGGGGAGCCCTCGCTCGAGCCCTTCCTGCCACGCAAGGGGAAGGGTTTGGCGCTTTCGGCTTCAGACATCGAGACCTACCGCAGTTGCCCGCTGCGATACAAGTTTGCGCGCGTTTTGCGCATCCCCACCGATCAGACGCGCAACCAGCGCTTCGGAATCGTCGTCCATCACGTACTCGAGCGCTATCACTCCGCTTCCGGGGAGACGCTTGCGCAGCTGCTGGAGGTGCTCGAGACAAGCTGGCGGAAAAGCGGCTTCGGCGCTAGCGAGCAGGACCGCCGCCTGCGTGCGAAGGCCCGCGCTGCGCTTACGCGCTATCACGAGCGGCTGCATGGTCAGGACTCCGAGCCAGTGTGGTTTGAGCGCCCATTCGCCTTCCGTCTTGGGCCTCACCACCTGCGCGGTCGCGTTGACCGTGTCGACCGCCTGACGGAGGGGACCGGAGATGAGTACGAGCTGATCGACTACAAGACCTCCCGCCCAAAGAGCGTAGCCCAGCTGAAAGGTGACATCCAGCTGTCCCTTTACGCACTCGCCGCGCGCGAGTCCTGGCAACTGCAAGCTTCGCGGCAGGCCTACTACTACGTGCTCGACGACCTGAAGGTCCCCGTTCCACAGGACGACGCCGGCACGGAGTGGGTCAAGGACACCGTGCTCGCGGTGGGCGAGGGCATCCTTGGCCAGCAGTTCGAGCCGACCCCCTCTCATGCGGCCTGCTCGATCTGCGACTACCGCATCGCCTGCCCCGCGGCCGAGAAGTAGTCCGCGCTCCCAGCACCCGCACGCCTGCCCTACTTCTCGTCGGCCCCGCGCTGGCGCAGGAAGCGCTGGAATTCACGCGCCAGCATGTCTCCCGAGGGAACGTCCTCGGGTGCGATCTCCTCCTCTTCGCTCTCCGCGGCCCGTTCGAGCCGTTCGACGAACGCCTGGATGTCAGGATCTGACTGCACGGCGAGACCGACCTGGCGCTCGTAGTCGGCCGCTGCCGATTCGAGCTCGGAGACGTCGACTGACACCCCGATCAGGCCTTCCACCCTGCGTACCAAAGCCAGCGCAGCCTTGGGATTGGCCGCGGCGGCGACGTAATGCGGAACCGCCGCCCAAAGGCTTGCCGACGGGAGCCCCGCGTTCGCGCACGCGGCGTGCAGCACGCCGACGATCCCCGTCGGGCCCTCGTAGGAGGAGGGCTGGAGCTCGAGCCGCTCGCTCAGCGACGGGTCCGAGGTGTGGCCGGTCATCGCGACCGGCCGCGTGTGTGGCACGTCGCCGAGCAGCGCACCGAGTGTGACGACGACCTGCACGCCGAGCGCCTCCGCCAGGTCGACGATCGAGGCCGTGAAGGTCTTCCAGCGCATCGACGGCTCGACCCCCTGCACGAGCACGAGGTCGCGCGGCGCGCGCGGCACCGGCGCTTCAAAGATCTCGACCGTCGGCCAGACGATCTCGCGCTTGTCCTTAGGGCTCAGCCTGATCGTCGGGCGATTCGCCTGGAAATCGAAGAACTCCTCCGGGTCGATGTGTGCGAACGGCCGTGCGCCGAGCGACGCCGCGAGGAACGAGACGGCGCTTGAGGCGGCGTCTCCGGCGTCGTTCCAGCCCTGGAAGGCGCATACCATCGCTGGGGCCCTGAGGCCATCCGGACGGCGGTCCCAGATGAGGGGCTGCATCCGGACCACCGTACATCATGGGCAGATGAGCACCCTCGGCAGCGGCTCGCAAGCGGACACTCTGCAAATGGAGCCGGCGGGTGAGCTCTCAGCCTTAGCCGAAGATGCTCAGATCGCCACCCTTCGCTGCGAGCAGGAGGTGGATGGCGTCTTCGCGTGCATCCGCAAGGAGCGCCAGATCTCGCGCGCGGGCACTCCCTACCTGACAGTTGAGCTGCGCGACAACACAGGGACGATAATCGCGCGCGCTTTTCGCGATGCCGACATGCTCGCGGGGCGTTTTGAGCGCGGTGAGCTGGTGCGCATCCACGGGCGGGTCGAGCGTTTTCGCGATGAGCTCCAGATCGCGCTTGCCACGATCGCGCGCGCAGAGGGCGAGCAGCCCGACCCCGCCCGCTTCCTGCCTGTCGCCTACCGCGATCTCGACGAGCTCGAAGGCTTCTTGGAGCACCTCGTGCGCGAGGTCTATGACCCCGGATTGAAGGGGCTGCTGGAGCGCCTGCTCGGTGAGGAGGCGTTGCGCGCGGAGATACGCCGTGCGCCCTGTTCGCTGCCGGCGCCTGGAGCGCTTGGATCGCCCGCCTCGCCGGGCTCCGGCCGGGCGGGTCAGGGGCGTTCAGGGTCTCACCATGCCTATCTCGGCGGCCTGCTCGAGCACACCGTCGCGGTGGCGAGCATGGCGCTCGAGCTCTGCATACTGCACCCGCGCCTGGACCGCGACCTGCTCCTGAGCGCCGCAATCGTCCACGACCTGGGTAAGACCCGCGAATTCACCTACGGTGCAGAAATTACGCGCAGCCGGGAAGGACAGTTGCTGGGCCACATCGAGCTGGGCCTGCGCCTGCTCGCGCTCCATGCCCCAAAGACGCTCGAGGATGAGCGCCGGCTTGCGCTAGAGCACTGCGTGATGCTCCACCACGGAGCCGACATGGCCGCTGGGCAGCGCTTTGCTTCTGGAGAGGCCCTAGCTCTCTACCGGCTAAACGCGCTTGATGCCGTGGTCAAGGGCGCGTTTGAGCACGGAATGCCTTCCTAGGCGATCAAGCGGCTCCCCCGCGATGCCGATAAAACCAATGATGAGCGATACCGCCATGCCCACAGCCGAGTCGCCTGCAGAGTCTGAGGAGGAGATCGCAACCGGGCCTTCGGGAGACGGCCTGTACCCCCCGCTGCGCTCGGGACGCTCCTCGCGGATGATCGGCGAGGTGATCGTCGGCCTCGGCTTCGCCGACCTCGAGACGGTTGAGGAGGCGGTGGCGGCTGCCCGTGCCCAGGGCAGGCCCACGGGCCAAGTACTGGTCGAGCGGGGCGTCCTGCGCCACGATCAGCTCGCCCGGGCCGTGGCGGAGCGCTTTGGCTTGGACTACATCGACCTGTCTGTCTACGACCTCGACATGGGCGCCGTCCACCTCGTCAGCGCTGAGAACGCGAAGCGCTACCAGGCGGTGCCGGTCGGCTTCGTCGAGGACGGCGCGCTGCTGCTGGCGATGGCGTACCCGACGAACGTCTTGACGATCGACGACATCGGCATGATGACCGGCCGTCGGATTCGCCCGGCGGCGGCATCGGTGGAGGACCTGAACCTGCTCCTCACGCGGCTCGCCCAGATGGACGATTCGATCGAGGACATTGTCGACAATGAGTCCGAGGACGAGTCCGAACCCGACCTGCTGGCCGAGGAGGCCGACCGCGATACCCCGGTCATCAAGCTCGTGCACTCGATCGTCGCTCAGGCGATACAGCAGGGCGCCTCGGATATCCACATCAACCCCGAAGAGGGGGACACGCGCGTGCTGTTCCGTGTCGACGGCGTGCTCTCCCCGGCCGCCACAGTCAAGCGGAAGATGGCGATGAGCGTGGTGTCCCGCATCAAGATCATGGGCGACCTGGACATCTCTGAGCGGCGCCTGCCACAGGATGGCCGGTTCGGCTTGACGGTCGACGGACGGCGCGTGGACATCCGCGTGGTCACACTGCCGCTCGTCCATGGCGAGGCTGTTGTGCTGCGCATCATGGATAGGGGGGTTACGGTCGAGGGGCTCGATTCGCTGGGGATGGCGGAGGACGAGATGAAGCGCTTCTCGAGTGCGATCGCCAAGCCAAACGGGGCGGTGCTCGTCACCGGGCCGACCGGATCCGGCAAGTCGACGACGCTGTATGCCGCGCTGAATGTGCTCAACGACGGGGAGCGGAGCATCCTCACGATCGAGGATCCCGTCGAGCAGCGCATGCAAGGCGTCAAGCAGATGCAGATCGCCCCCAAGGCGGGAGTCACTTTCGATGTCGGGTTGCGCTCGATGTTGCGCGCCGACCCCGACGTGATCATGGTCGGCGAGATCCGCGATCGCGAGACCGCGCACATCGCGGTCGAGGCGGCGCTCACCGGCCACCTCGTGCTGTCGACCTTGCACACGCGCGACGCGCCCAGCGCGCTGGGGCGGCTGATGGATATGGGCATCGAGCCGTTCCTGGTTTCCTCCGCGATTGATTGCATCGTCGCCCAGCGCCTGGTGAGAATGCTCTGTAAGCACTGCAAGCGAGTAATGACGGTCTCAGAGGCCGTGCTCGCCGAGCACGGCCTGACGGGCGTCGAGCCTTACGAGGCAGTGGGTTGCTCGCGCTGCGGTGGTTCCGGCTACCGTGGCCGTATCGGGCTGTATGAGGTGATGTCGGTCACCGAGGAGATTCGTACGCTGATCCTCGAGCACGGCTCCGTTGACGCGATCGCCGCGGTGGCGGTCGGGCAGGGAATGCGTCGTCTCCGCGACGACGGCCTGGTGAAGGTACGTGAAGGGCTCACTTCGATCGCCGAGATCGAACGGATGACCTCCAGCCTGCTGTGAGATCCCTCGCCCGGCCTATGCCTATAGGCACCACAACCGTTGACATCCCCGATCTCGGCACGAACCGGTCCCAGTGCATCCCTTACGGGGTCTCGTGCCCGATCAGTTTTTTTTAGATGCCTACCGCCTTTACTGCATATAACGGAGCATCCGTCCCGGCGCTGGACAATTTTTGTCCAGGTCGTGGTTCTATGACCTCCTCGTTGCGTAGCGTGCTGGTGTGCGATCGCGCCTGTTCCCAAGAGGACGTTCACCCGTCCCGCGTCTGTGGCCCTGCGTGGCGGCTGCCGGGGCTATCGCGAGCGTCTGGGGCGCTGCGCCCGCACCGGCGCTTGTGCCCCACGCGCCGCACGAATCCTCCTGCCCGGTCTTCCCTCGGAGCAATGCGCTCAACCGTGACATCTCGCGTGCTCCGGTGGATCCCAGATCGGCGGCGTACATTGCCAGCATCGGGCTGAGTGGGCACCTGCATCCGGACTTCGGCAGCAACCCGAGCTACGGCATCCCATACACGGTTGTCGGTGCCCACCAGCCGAAGGTGCCGATCAAGTTCAGCGAATATGGCGAAGAATCAAATCCGGGGCCGTATCCGATCCCGCCGAACGCGCCCGTCGAGGGAGCGGGCGAAGCTGGCGACAGGCATGTGCTGGTATTGCAGAAGGGCAGCTGCAGGCTGTATGAGCTGTACGCCGCGCGCCGCAGCGGAGCCGGTTGGGAAGCGGGCTCGGGCGCCGTGTTCGACCTGCGCTCAAACGCGCTGCGCCCGGAAGGCTGGACCTCGGCCGACGCGGCTGGCCTGCCAATCTTCCCCCTGCTCGTGCGCTATCCGGAGGTCAGGGCCGGTCAGATCGGCCATGCGTTGCGCGTGACCGTGGAGCGAACACAGCGCGGGTACATCCACCCGGCGACGCACTTCGCCTCCAGCAGCTCCGATCCCAACCTGCCGCCGATGGGGTTGCGGCTGCGTTTGAAGGCGGGGTACAGCCTCGCCGGCTTTCACGGCGAGTCGCTGGTGGTGTTGCGGGCGCTGAAGCGCTACGGGCTGATCGTGGCCGACAACGGCTCGAGCTGGTACATCACCGGCGCGCCCGATTCTCGCTGGAACGACGAAGATTTGGAACAGATCAAGCGGGTCCCGGGGTCTGCGTTTGAGGCGGTCCAGACCGGACCGGTCCTCCACAGCGGTTAGGGCTGAGGCTCGGCCGGGGTGGCCGGAGGCGTGGCTGGCCCAGCCACCGGCGGAGCCTGGGCAGGCGCCTGCGGTTGCTGTGCTGCCGGGGTCAGTGTCGGCTGCTGCTGGCTGGGCTCCGGCCGGTCGGAGCCGCCGCTGATCGAGTCCTTGAACTCACGCATTCCGCTCCCCAGCGAACGTCCGATCTCGGGCAGTCGCTTGGCACCGAACACCAACAGCAGGACCACCACCAGGATCGCTATATGAGATGGATTCTCGAGTCCCATACCACAAGTCTACGCCCTTCACAGGGCGTACGGATCATTTTTTCGGCGCTGGGTGAGCGCCCGGCGCACCAGCTGTGCCGCGATCACGAGCAGCAGCAGCGCGAACGCTCCCCGGAGCACGGCTCCCGAGAGGATGTTCGCGAGGGCAACGCCGCCCGCCACGCCCACGATCGAGAGCAGGCCGATCTGCAGCGCGTCAGAACGGCGCACGTTTCCATAGCGATCCTGGGTGAGTGCTCCGACCAGCGCAACCGGGACGATCGCCAGCAGCGAGGTGGCCTCCGCCTGGTGCTGGCTCAGCCCGAGGATGACCACGAGCCCCGGCACGAACAGCACGCCGCCGCCCACCCCCAAGAGGCC
>JBIOEX010000037.1:0-22990 GCA_044446485.1 Solirubrobacterales bacterium | reverse complement strand
GACGGGCGTCCGGTCGGTCGCGTCAGTGCTCACGTGGACCGCAACTTCAACGAGTTCCAGGGCAACGCCTGGGGACTGTTCGGTTGGTTTGAGTGTGAGGACGACCCCGAGGCGGCCCGCGCGCTGCTGGACGCCGCCGAGGCGTGGCTGCGCGAACGAGGCCGCGACCGCATGGTTGGCCCGATGGACTTCACGACCAACGATGAGATCGGGCTCCTCATCCAGGGACACGAGTATCCGCCGATCATTCTTTGCCCCTGGCACCACCCCTACTACCAGCGCATCTTCGAGCAGGACATCGGCATGACCAAGGCGATGGATCTGTACATGTGGAGCCTGTACGTGGACAAGCGCGAGAAGGTCCACCCGGCGATCTGGGAGGCGGCGGAGCGGCTCGAGTCCGAGCACGGGATCGTCTGCCGCAACTTCCGCAAGAAGGACCTGCAGGCGGAGGTGACCAGGTTCCTCGAGGTTTACAACGCCGCCTGGGAGAACAATTGGGCCTCCGTGCCCCTCAACGAAGAGGAGGTTCGCCACTACGCTAAGGACCTCAAACCCGTCCTCGACGAGAATTGGGCGATGGTCGCCGAAAAAAAGGACACCGGCGAGGTCGTGGGCGCCGCGCTGACGCTGCCCGACTTCAACCAGGTGCTTGCCAAGCTGAACGGGCGGCTGCTGCCATTTGGCTGGGTGACGGCGCTGCGCGAGAAAGCCAAGATCGACGCGGTGCGCGTGTTTGCGCTTGGTGTCAAGCCGGAGTACCAGCACACCGGCGTCGCGGCGCGCTTCTACCAGATGCACTTCGACGCCGCCGAAGGCACGCCGCAGAAGGGTGGCGAGATGGGCTGGATTCTGGAGACCAACACGCCAATGAACCGGGCGATGGAAGGCATGGGCGGCGAGATCAAGCGCCGCTACCGGGTCTACGAGCGCGTGCTCGACTAGCAGTCTGGGTCGCCCCCTACACTTTGCCGATGGGTGATACTGAGGAAGTCGACGCGCTTCCCGTGCTTGCGGACGAGCCCGCCGTCCTAGAGACCTCGGCCGCGCGCGCGCTGTCGAGTAACCGGGGAACGGGCCGGGCTGTAGTGCCGACCGCACAGGCCGCCGCGGTAGCGGCTGGAGGGTTCGTCGCGGGGGCTGCGGTGGTCGGTCTTGTGAATCGCCGCCGTCACCGCCGTGTCCGTGCACTCGCGAAGAGGGGCCGCGCTGGGCGGCGTTTGAGCCGGGATGTCCGTTCCGGGGGTAAGGCCGGTGAGCTGCTGCAGATCGTGGGCAGCCGCTCGCTGCTGGTCGATGTGCACCTACTCGGTGGGCGCGACTAGCTTCGCGCCCACCGGCACCCCGAATGGGGTGGAGCGCTTCTCAGGAGAGCTGCGTGTCGAGGTGAGGCCGGCGAGCCCTTTTCGCCTGCCCTTGCGAGGGGGCATGGACGGCGTGCTGCGACATCGCGGTGGAGTGCTCGAACGCCTGCTGCACCACGAGGAAGAACCCGTGCTGGTGCGGGTGACGCAGACGGCTGAGGATCAGGTTTTGTTCGGAGCGCGGGCATCGAGCCCCGCGGGCGCCACATACGGCATCGCACGGATGCGCTTCGCGCTGGGTGTCGATGAGGACATGCGGGAGTTTTACCGCCGCTTCGCGCGCGACCCGCTGGTCGGCATCTCGGTGCGCCGTCGTCCCTGGTTGCGTGTCATGCGCCGGCCGGAGCCGTTCGAGGCGCTGGCGTGGGCGATCTGCGAGCAGCTGATCGAGTTCGAGCGAGCGGCCGCGATCCAGCGTCGTGTGGTGGCGCGGCTGGGAAGATGCTCGGTGGGCACGGATGGCAGCACCGTGCGCGACCTTCCCACGCCGGCGGCGCTAGCCGGGGTGGCGCCTGCGCTGCTCGAGTCCTTCGATTTGGCTCCTGTTCGCGCGATCGCGCTCGTGCGCGCCGCGCGCGAGGTGGCCAGTGGCCGCGTTGATCTGCATGCCTCAAACCATGAGCACGCGTGGCGGCGGCTGCGCGCGATCCCCGGCATCGGCGCCTGGACGGTGGAGATGCTGGCGCTGTTCGGCCAGGGCCGCCACGACCAGCTGCCCGCCGCCGATGTGGGGCTCCTGAAGCTCGTGGGCCGGCATCTCAGCGGCGGGAGTGGGTGGGGTTCCCATCCCCGCGCGCAGGAGCATGAGGTACGGGCGTTCTTCGCCCCCTACGAGGAGTGGGCCGGGCTGGCGGCGGTGCACATGCAGGCGCTGTAGCCGCCTCGGTCTGGTGTCCAGAGTCAGAAGTTCGACGGTGTCCCGGCGCCTGCTCGCGCCCGACGCCCGCCGGCGTCGCCTCACGTACTACCGGTACGCACGGCACCGCCGCCGAACGCCAGACACGCCCATCCACTCGGCAAACTCGCGCCCAACTTCTGACTCAGGACACTAGAGGCCCTGCCCGGGAAGGAACTCATTCGTGAACGGCGGCAGACCGATGTTCGGATCGTGCTGGAGTAGCCCGTGCGCGAGCATCCACGAGCCGAAGCTCGCCCACGCCGAGGGTTCTTGCCAGCCATATGGATCGCTCGCGTTCGCGGGTAGCACGGCGGGTAACGTGTGTTCAATCGAGCTGAGTTGCAACCTTCCTTCGAGCGAGGGGTTGGCCTTCACGATGAGCGAGGCCGCGGTGGCCGGATTGGCTCGTACCTCGCGCTCACCACGGGTTAGCGCCTGCAGGAAAGCGCGTAGGTCCTGTCCTTGAGTGTGTGCCTCGTCTTCGCGTATCACCAGCACGAGCTCGTTGTATGTCGGCACACCCGCCTGGTCCACCGGGATCGTGACGGGGCGCTTGTGCAGCAGCTGGAGCTGGAGCGCCTCGTAGTTCCAGAAGCCGCCCAGCGTCGCCGCAACCTTGCCTGAGAGCATCGCCGGCACGAGGTTGAAGCCAACATTCACTTCCTTGACTTGGGTCGGGCTCACGCCCGCGGTCTGCAGGGCGCTCTTCAGCTCCGCTGCCTGGTAGGGGATGCCGGCTGTGCCCACCGTCTTGCCCTTTAGGTCCGCGACCTTCCTTATGTGCTGGCTGGCCAAGGCGATGATCGACGTCAGTGGGCGCTGTATCAGCGCGCCCACAGACACCAGCTTCAGACCCTGGTCTCGGGCCAGCAGCAGCTCTGGCTCGTAGGAGATCGCCATGTCCACCTTCCCTGCCGCCAGCAGCCTTAGCGGTTCGGCTGGGTTTGCCGGGGTCTGCGGCTTCACGTCCAGGCCCACTGCGCGGAAGTCCCCGCCTGCAATCGCCGAATACAGCGCCGCGTGGTCCGCGTTCGGGAAGAAGTCCAGCATCACCGTCCACGGCTTCGTGCTTTTCGCTGCCGTCACGTCCTGCTTCGCTCCGCATGCCGACAGGGTCAGGGCGCAGGCCACGGCTAGTACGGCGAGCTTGATTCTCAACGGTTCTCTCCTCTTGGTCGATGCGCCCACGGCGCCAGCCGGCGCTCGGCCAGGGCGAGGGTATAGAAACAGGCCACGGCTGCCACAAACAGCACGGCGGTTGCCGCCCACGCGCGGGGGGTTTGCAAGGCTGTCAGATCCGTATTGATCTCGTGCCCGAGGCCCGCCGAGGTACCCGCTGTCGAGATCTCCGCGATGTAGGCCGCGATCATGCCCACCGCCAGCGCTATGCGCGCGCCGCTGAGCGCTGCCGGCAGCGCCGCTGGCAGCTCTGCCATACGAAAGGCCTGCCAGCGTGACGCGTCAAGCGTGTGCAGCAGCTTCAGCTGGTCGGGGTCCACGGCGCCCAGGCCGTCCACCATGCTCACGACGATCGGGAAGAAGCAGATCAGCGCTATCACGACGAGCTTGGGCGACATGCCAAAGCCCCACCAGAACACCAGCGGCGCGGCCAGCACCGCGACAGGCACGGCCTGTGAGCCCACAGCCAGCGGGTAGATTGCCCGGCGCGCCAGCGGCGAGAAGTGGATGGCCAGCGCTGTCGCGAAACCGGCTATGAGCGCCGCGCACAGGCCGAGGCCCACCTCCTGCGCCGTGACCAGGAAGTTCGACCAGATCAGGCTCCCGTTGTTCCACAGCGCCGCCGCCATCGCATGGGGAGCCGGCAGTACAAACGCGCTCACCTGGCCGCTCTCGACATATATCTCCCAGGCGCCGAGCAGAGTCGCGACCAGGACGATGGGAGCCCACCCACCCCACACAAGGACGGTGCGCAGGCGGTGTCTCATGTGATGCCCTCTGATGTGCTTGCCCCGATCAGGCCGAGAGCCTGGAGCACGCTTTCTCGCAGCCCGGTGATCACTGGGTTCGTACGCGAGCGCGGCCGGTCGAGCGTCACTTCGAGTTCGGACACCACCCGGCCGGGGCGGGGAGACAGCACCGCAACCCGGTCGGCAAGCATCACCGCCTCCTCGACGTCGTGGGTAACAAGCACCACGGTGCGCGGCTCGCGTTGCAATGCCTGGCTCAGCCATCCCTGCATCTCCGCGCGTGTGATCGCGTCGAGCGCGCCGAATGGCTCATCCAGGCACAGGACCGGCTTGCCCGCCAGCAGCGTGCGCAGGAACGCAACCCGCTGGCGCATCCCCCCCGAAAGCTCGTGCGGATGGGCCTCCTCAAACCCCCGCAGCCCCAGCTCGGCGAACAGTTCTGCCGCCTGTGCGCGGGCCTCGGGACGCGGCCGGTGGGCGATGCGCAGCGCGAGCGCGGCGTTGTCGAGGGCGCTCAACCACGGCAGCAGCAAGTCGCGTTGGGGCATCAGCGCCGCGGGAGCACACACGATCGTGCCCGCGTCAGGGGATTGCAGGCCGCAGATCAGCTCCAGCAAGGTGGTCTTTCCGCAGCCACTCGGACCGACCACCGCAAGCAGCTCTCCGTGGCTTGCGTGCAGTGATACTCCGGCGAGTGCCCGCACCGCCGTCCGCTTTGAGTCGTGGTAGGCGCGGCTCACTCCGGTCACGCTCACGCCTGCTGCTTGCCAGTCTGCCTCAGGCGATCTCGGGCTGTCCTTGAGTCCCGTGAACACATCTCTCCCTCCGCGGGCATTACCCCACAGGTTCGAAGGGTCGGCGCTGGGAACTCTCCGCGCCATCTCAGCCGGCCTACCCGCCAGCTCCCCTGTTTTCCTCTGGTTGATGCTACAGCGCGCTGGTGACCGGCCGGGTGAGCGCGCGGACGAAGTCCTCCAGCTGCGCCGTCGTCCAGCACTCAAACGCCGTGCAGTACTGCTCATATGCCGCGATCACCGAGTCGCCATAGTTCCAGTACAGCCGCGGCTCGGGATTTAGCCAGAACGTGCGCCCCGCGCGAGCAGCTATCTTGGCGAACAGGTCAGCACGGGGATCGCGGCCGTTCGTACGAGCGTCGCCAAGCACGATGACCGTGGCGCGCGGGTGCAGGTCTTCGCCCACCAGCTCCAACATCTCTGACCACACGCGCCCGTAGTCGGTGTACCCGGAGATGTCGGCCACGCCCGCGTCGCTCGAGATTCGCTCGCTGACCGTTTTGAAGTTGCGCTCCTGCTCGAACACGCCAGTCACCTCCGAGACGCGCTCGATGAATACAAACGAGCGCATCTTGCGAAACGAGTCGTGCAGCGCATGCAGCACTGACAAAAAGAACACCGACGCCGAGGTCACGCTCGTGGACACGTCGCACAGCACGTAGATCTCCGGGCGTCGCGGGCGTCGCGGGCGGAACTTCAGCACCACCGGCACGCCGCCTGTTTGCAGCGACGCGCGCATCGTGCGCCTGATGTCCACGTGAGCGTGCCGGCGGTGGCCGCGAGCCTGCATGCCCTGTGTGGCCAAACGACGTCGCAGCTGGGTCACCACGCGGTGTACGGCGGCTAGGTCGGCCAGCGGCCCGGACGGTAGCGCCCTGTCCAGATCGCCCAGTGGCCGCGCTGGGGGCAGGCTGCCGGTGCGCTCGATCTGGCCTCGTTCGAGCTCCCGTCGCAGTAATGCCTCGAAGCGGCGCAGCGCATCGCGCGGCAGTCCCTCACGCCGGGGATCCTCGGGGGGGAGATCGGGCTGGGGCTCGGTGCGTAGGCCGAGTGCTCTGCGGATGCGCTGAACGTCCACGCCGATCACGCCCGATCCCTCCTCGCGGCGCCCGAACGCCGCGAGCGCCATCCGGGCGAGATCGCGCAACGCTCCATCCGAGCCATCTCTCAGTGCGGCGGCGATCTGCGCACGTAGCGCCTCCAGCTGTTCGTCGCTCAGCTCATCGAGATCCAGTCCCGTAGCGAGCGCACCGTCGCTCTGCTCGCGGATTCCCTTTTCTGCCGCGGCGAGCTCGACGGCACGGAAGAAGAAACGGTCGAATACGAGCTCGAACACGCGCCGGTCTTCCTGGCTCTTCGCCAGCGTCGCGGCGAGTGCCTCCCTGAAGTCCTGGGGCTCAGTCCAATCCACCTCGCGCAGCACGGCGAACGCGTCGAGCAGCTCCGAGGTGCCGATCGCCACGCCTTCGCGGCGCAGCTCCTCGCCCAGCTCCAGCAATCGGGCGGGCAGGCCCTCAGGCGGCATCGACGGCTGGGGAGGAGAGCTTCAGCCCGACCCGCTCGGCCACCACGTCCATGTCGGTGCGATGCTTGACGATCACCGACATAGTGTCCGTGAACGTCTGCTCGTCGATTTCGTCTACGCCTAGCAGCAGCAAAGCCCGCGCCCAGTCGATCGACTCGGCGATCGACGGCGGCTTCTTCAGGTCGAGCTCCCTCACCATGCCAATCACCTCGACCAGCTTGTGTGCAACCGCTTCCGGCAGGTCGGGCGCGTGCAGGCGCACGATCTCGAGCTCGTGCTCGAGATCGGGGTAGTCCAGCCATAGGTACAAGCAGCGGCGCTTGAGCGCCTCGGTCAGCTCGCGTGAGTTGTTTGAGGTCAGCAGCACCACTGGATGGGTGCGCGACTCCACCCGCCCAAGCTCGGGGATCGAGATCTGAAAGTCTGAGAGCACCTCCAGCAGCATCGCCTCGAACTCCTGGTCGGTCTTGTCGATCTCGTCAATCAGCAGCACCACCGGCTCCTCGGATGCGATTGCGCTCATCAGCGGGCGGGCAAGTAGGAACTCCTCTCCGAAGATGTCCTCCTGGACGGCGTCCCAGCCGGTGTCCGACGCCTCAGCCTGGATGCGCAGCAGCTGCTTGCGGTAGTTCCACTCGTACAGCGCCTTGGCCTCGTCGAGGCCCTCGTAGCACTGCAGGCGCACCAGCTCGCGCCCCAGGTAGAGGGCGAGCGACTTTGCGAGCTCAGTCTTGCCTACGCCCGCTGGCCCCTCGACAAGCACGGGCTTGCCGAGCTTGGCGGCGAGGAACGCTACGAGCGCGGTCGACTCACCCGGCAAGTAACCCACTGCACGCAGGCCCTCGGCGACATCTGCGACAGAGGCGGGCGCCGGGGGCGAAGGGGCGGGCATCGTCCGCGCAATGATAGGCCCCTATCGCCTAGTCGGGATCTGGTGCCGTGTCCTCGAAGGACAACTGCTCGGTCGCGTCGGTCGCCGAGACCGGGCGGCGCGGTGAGCGGCTAGGTGGCGCGAAAGGCGGTGGAGAGGGGTGGCGTGGACGGCGCACGAGCGGAGGCTCAGGCCGGCGAGGGATCAAAGACCGCCCAGCACGCATCCGCGAGCCCGAGGCTGCGAGCAGGCCGGCGGCCGCCAGCGCGAAGAAGATTCCCCATTGGATCCCCACATTCGCGGCCACTCCGTGGCTCGTGATCCCGGGCTTGTCGAACAGCCGCAACACGAGCAGCAGCGCGGCCCAAAGACCCGCAGCGAGTACCACGCCGCCATCACCGCCCGGGAGCTGGAAGGAGCGGCGCTCGCCACGCGCGAACAGTAGATACAGAATCGCCACGGCGATGAGCAAGACGGCGGCCTCGACGAACGAGAAGACCTGGAACGCGTTCAAATTGCGGCTCTGCAGTGGCGCCGTACGGGGGGCATTCACGACGGCGTTCTGCTGGTACCACGGCAGGAACATCGTCACGAACAGTGCGCCTGATGCGCCGCCTGCCAGGCGCTGCTCGGGTGTCAGTGCCCGCCAGGCGTTTATCAATCGCGTCATACACCCAGGCTATCGGTGCCTTCAGCCGTTGTGCGCAGTGCCCGAAGTCCTGGTCACCGTGATGTCACAGTCACCGTGCCGGCCGCGCTCGAGCTGTTTCCCGCCAGATCGGTTGCAGTCAGCGTGACCGAGTACGCGCCCGGCTTGTTCTTGGGTGTAAGCCACAGCAGCCGCGGCTTGCCGTGTTCGAGTGTGGCTCTGTTCGTCCACACGACGTTCCCGCCGCGGCGGATCGTCAGGCCGACGTTCGAGACCTTCGACAGCGAGATCTGCACGCCCCCGCGCGTGCCCCCGCGCAGGGTGCTGGTCAGCAGCGCGATCGCTGGCGGCGTGTGCAGGTCGGCGGTGAACCGCCCAGCTGTCGTGCAGTAGATCGCATCCGCGCTGATTGCGGGCGAGACAGTGTTTGCGGAGATGCTCCGCGCTGTGTAGTGCGCGGCGCTGGGTGGGGAACCTTCACCGGCCGTGCCGCCGGTCGCGGGAGCCGCTGGTGCGGGCGCCGGGGTTGGCGCGGGTGCCGGGACGGCGGCAGGGCTCAGCGGCTCCCCCTTGCCCGTGCGTTCGCATAGGTGCTTCAAGAATTCCGTGAGCAGTTCGTGGTAGCTCAGGTCGGATTCGCCGAACTGGTCGTACATCGACCAGCCGCCGGTGTCATACATAGGCACGCGCGTTCGTGCTTCGGCGTCGCCAGCTTCGAACAGCTTCAGCCCGAGCGGGTCTTTCGTGATCGAGGTGTAGTCGTACAGCCCAACCAGAGCCTGGATTTCGCCGTTCAAGATACGGTCGCGCGGCGCGTAGGTGTACTCCAGATAGTGCGCCCCGATCGCGCTCGTCACGCGCACGCCGTTCGGTGGCGCAGTCTGAAAGACGCCGAGCGCTTCCTGCGCCGCGGTCAAATCCGCCGGTTCCTTCAGTCGCGACCACGCGCGCGTCAGCACCTGCAGTGCGGTGCCCTGAGACAGGCCGCTCGTCCACGGCGGCTCACCGCCATCGAACTGGAACATGTACTCCCATGCGATCCCGCCCGCGCGCTTGGTTGCGAGCGGGATGATTTCACTTACCAGCTGGCGCAGGTTTGCGTTTTCATGTCCTGACAGGTAGTAACCGTTACCCTCGCCAAAGGTCCCCAGCCACTGGATCTCGAGCCCCTGACCCGGGTAGTACTCCCACACGAGCTTGCTTCCAGGAAAGCTCACGCGCACCCCCCCGGAGAGCAGTGGCCCGGTGGTCCACCACCGGCGGTTGCGTTCCAGCGTCATGAACAAGGCCGGCAGCCGCGAGGGTATGAACCCACCTGCAGCGGCGATTGCCTGCACGTTTGTCAACACACCGGCGAGCTCCGTGTGCCTGGTGCCGCTCAGCTTCTTCAGCGAGCGCTGTGCCGCTAGGAAGGCCGAGTAGTACTGCTGGTAGGACACGGCCGTGATCGCGCCCTCACGCTGCAGGCTCCCAAGTGCCGCCCCCACAGACGGTCCGCGGGCGGCTTGGGCGGAAGAGAGCCCGCCCAGGCTGCCCAGAACCGCCACGCTCAGCGTAAGCACGACCAGGGCGAGCGCCCGCGGATACTTGGCGCGCACCGCCCGGATGCTACGCACGATCGCGTTCCTTACTGCAGTCCTCATTGCAGTCCCTCAACACGGCCCGGCGCAAGGTAGTTGCGCCATCCGCCGCGTGGCTACTCGGGCTCGATCTCCTCGTCCGGCTCAAGCTCCTCGTTCTCGTCCACCTCGTCGGAGTCCTCGTCCACCACAGCCTGCTCGCCCGCCGGGTGATAGGCCACTTGGAAGCTCTCGATCAGTTCATCCCGGCGGTGCTCGTCGACGGGTGCCTCATCCGAGATCAATACCCACTCACCGTCGTCGCTCTGCTCAGTTCCGAAGATCTCGTGGTCCACATCAGGCGAGTCGTCAACGACCACCAGCACCTCGGTCTGCGGGTTGAAATAGGTGCCCGGACGGTTGCTCAGCTCGTCCAGTTCGTATCGATGAGGGTCGGCCATTGGCGCGTTTATATCCGACCTCGCCATGCCGGTGCAATCTACGGGTTCAGGGATCCAGCTCTTGCAGGGTGCGCTGGATCTCTTGGTCAACGTTCAGCTCTTGCATCCCCTTGCGGGCGCGTCGTTCATTGCGGGCCGTCACGAGCTGGCGCACCTCCTCGATAAGCCCTGCGTCGTGGCTGCGCTGCTGTGGTGCAAGCAGTCTGGCGAGTTCAGCGTCAATGTCGAGTGCTGGCTTGCCGCTCCGTACCAATCGTTCACTGCGGGCGCGCAGCATCTGCCGGATTTCCCGCTCCTGCTCCGCGCGTTCGGAGGGGGAGCCCAGCGTCAGCGCGCTTGCCCGCTCCGAAGCGTCGCTGTCCCGCGAGAACCCCCCCTGGCCAATCTGGTCGTACGCGCTTCTGCCGGTCGCTCCCCCGTCGCTGACCACCAGCACCACCAGCATCGCCAGGACCGACAGCACCACCACTCCCAACGCCACGACCGGGAAGAGATTCTGCATTTAGGGATTATTGCCTGGAAGGCTAGCCTTCGCTACCCTTCCCGTTGACTGACTAGTCAATCTATTCTTGCGCGGTGGCTCGCCCCGCGCCGGCCCATTAGGAGATCACCCAAGACATGGTCGATTTCACGCTCACAGACGAGCAGAAGAACCTGCGCGAGATGGCGCACGACTTTGCCGTCAAGGAGATACGTCCCGTCGCCTGGGAGTACGACAAAGACGGCACGTGGCCCCAGGACATAATCGAGAAGGCGTGGGATGTCGGGCTGATGAACTCCCACATCGAGGAGCAGTACGGCGGTGCCGGAGCTGGCTATCTCGATGGCTGCCTGATCGAGGAGGAGCTCTCTTGGGGCTGCTCGGGCATTCAGACCTCGCTCGGCTGTAATGGCCTGGCGACCGCGCCGATCGCGTTGGGGGGCTCGGAGGAGATCAAGAAGAAGTACCTGGGAATGCTCACCGAAGCGCCGAAGCTTGCCTCCTTCTGCCTGACTGAGCCAGACGCTGGCTCGGACGTCTCCGGCATGCGCACGACGGCCGTCAAGAAGGGCGACAAGTACGTGATCAACGGCTCCAAGTGCTTCATCACCAACGGCGGCTATGCCGACTACTACACGGTCTATGCGAAGACCGACAAGGACGCCGGGCACCGCGGCATCTCGGCGTTCGTGGTCGAGCGCGACTGGGGCGTGGTCGTGGACAAGAAGGAGGACAAGCTCGGCCAGCGCGCCTCCAACACCGCGACGATCTCCTTCAACGACGTCGAGGTTCCCGCTGAGAACCTGCTCGGTGAGGAGAACAAGGGCTTCAAGCTCGCGATGATGACGCTCGACCGCACGCGTCCGGGTGTCGCCGCGATGGCGACTGGAATCGCTCGCGCGGCGTTCGAGTTCGCGACCGACTACGCCAAGGAACGCGTCCAGTTCGGGGTGCCCATCGCGATGCACCAAGCGATCCAGTTCATGATCGCCGACATGGCCACCGAAATCGAGGCGGCGCGCCTCTTGACGTGGAAGTCGGCGGTGATGCTCGACAACGGCGAACGCAACACGCTCATCTCCTCCCACGCCAAGCGCTTCGCCGCCGACGCGGCGATGAAAATCGCCACTGACGCGGTCCAGGTGTACGGGGGCTACGGCTTCATCAAGGAGTACCCCGTCGAGAAGCTGTTCCGTGACGCCAAGATCATGCAGCTATACGAGGGCACGTCACAGATCCAGCGGCTCGTGATCGCACGCGAAACGCTCCTGCCGCGGCGCGTCGAGGAGCCCGCAGCGGTCGCCGTATGAGCCGGCGTTTACATCTATAAGCGAAGCTAAAGGAACTCTTACGATCTGCCGATCCCATTGACCATGCCAGGTCAAGCTGGGGCGCAGGTCGACGGGATGAGAGCGACGCATGGATTTGTGCCCGCCCTGCCCGCGCCTGTCGACCCGGACCAGCTGCGCAGCCTCGGTGAAGCGCTGAACACGCGCACAGACGATGTGGTCGCGGGAATGCTTCGCCGCTCCGCGGACTCGGGACAGGTGCTCGACGCTGTCATTGAAGACAGCTTCGTACAGGTGGGTACCGTCTCCACTATCGCGGTAGCTCGCTGGATGTCCGGAGAGGGAGCCACAGTGGCCCGCGAGGTAGGGCAGGAGTCCTGGCGGATCTTCGGCCAGCTGGCGGCCCAGCGCGCGGCGCCGCTCCACGAGGTCACCAAGCGCTGCCTGCGCTGGCGCGATGCGGCCGACGACGTGGTACGCGAGACCGCCGAGCGCCTCGAACTCCCCTCAGAGGTGCTCGCCTGGGCGCTTGGCATGTTGCAGCGCAGCCTTGACGTCACGCTCGTACGGATGTGCCAGTCCTTCGAGTCAGAGCGCCAACACTCCCATGAGGAACTCACCCGCCGCCAGGAGGAGCTCGCCTTCATGGCGACCCACGACGCGCTGACCGGGCTCCCGAACCGGACGCTGATTCTCGACCGTGTCGAGCAGATGCTAGTTCGCTCGCGCCGCAGCCAAACGCCCGTGGCAGCGCTGTTCGTCGACCTCGACAACTTCAAGTCCATCAACGATACGCTCGGCCACGGCGCCGGCGACGAGCTGCTGCGAGCGGTCGCTGCGCGCCTGGATGGCGTGGTGCGCGACATCGATGCGCTCGGGCGCCTCGGCGGCGACGAGTTCGTGATCGTCGCCGAAGGTATGTCGCTCTCGGCCGGTCCAGAGCTGATCGCCGAGCGTCTGCTCGATGCGCTCAAGCAGCCGTTTGAGCTGAAGAGTGCTGAGAAAAGTCGCTTGACCGTGACGGCGAGCGTTGGCATCGCGGCTGGCGACCGGATTTCGGCCGAAGAGCTTCTGCGTGACGCCGACATCGCGATGTATCGCGCCAAGTGGGAGGGGAAGAACCGCTACGTCGTGTTCGAGTCTGGGATGCAGGACGCGGTTCAGAGCCGTATGGAGCTCGAGATGGATTTGCGTGCTGCCTTCGAGAATGAGGAGTTCTTCCTCGTCTATCAACCCACGTTCGACTTGCAGGAGATGACTCCAACTGGGATGGAGGCGCTGATTCGCTGGCGCAGTCCAACTCGTGGGATCGTGCAACCAGATGACTTCATCCCGTTGCTCGAAGAGACTGGCCTGATCACCGAGGTCGGGGGTTGGGTGCTGCGCGAAGCCTGCCTTCAGAGCGCCGCGTGGCGGCGGAGCGGCTACGGCGTCGGCATGGCCGTCAACGTCTCTGCCCGGCAGCTCGATACTGATGAGTTCGTCACCGAGGTGCGCGACGTGCTCGAGCAAACCGGGCTCGATCCGGGCGCGCTGACGATCGAGATCACCGAGACGACCCTGATGCGCAACGCGGAGGAGACCGCGCGCCGGCTCGTCGCGATCAAGGAGCTCGGCGTGCGGATCGCGATCGATGATTTCGGCACCGGCTATTCCTCTTTGGCCTATCTCCAGCGGTTCCCTGTCGATGCCTTGAAGATCGACCGCTCGTTCATCTCTCGCGTAAGCCAGGACCCAGAAGGCGAGACGCTGATCCGTACGCTCGTCCAGCTCGGCAAGTCGCTTTCGATAGAGACGCTGGCCGAGGGCATCGAGCAATCCCGCGAGCTTTCGCTCCTGAAGGAGGAGCATTGCGACAGTGGACAGGGCTTTCTATTCGCTCGCCCTCTCGACCCGGATGCCTGCGAGTCGTTTCTGCGGGACTGGATTGGGGGCTCCGCCCCTACGGGCGCGATCACGGTCGCCGCGGATACCACCGGTATCACCGCCGGCTTGCCTTCGTCCGCTTAGCTGATAGGTCGCCTGCCCTCTAGCTGCCGCGCCAGCGCGCTAGGCTGCCGCGACCGTAATGATCAGAGGAGAGCGATAGATGTTCGTGTTCAGAGCAGCCGTTGTCGGTGCCGGGACGATGGGCGGCCAGATCGCCCAGACGATCGCCGCCGCGGGGATCCCGGTGGTGCTGAAGGACATCGACGACGCGCTCGTGCAGGCGGGACTCGACGAGGCCCGCAACGTGACCACGGGGCAGATCTCGAAGCTTGCCGAGAAGGGCAAGATCACAGCTGATGAGGCCGAGCAGCAGATCGCCGGGATTCTCGGGCGGATCGAGGGCACTACCTCGTATGAGCCATTCGGCGACGTCGACTTTGTCATCGAGGCCGTGCCGGAGCGGATGGAGATCAAGCAGGCCGTGTTCGCCGAGCTCGACGCCTGCACGCCCGGTCACGCGATCCTCGCCTCCAACACCTCCTCGCTGTCGATCTCCGAGATTGGCGAAGCGACACTGCGCTCAGACAAGGTCGTCGGCTTTCACTACTTCTATCCCGCCTCGATCATGCCGCTGATCGAGATCGTTGAAGGTGACGAGACCTCGGCGGAGACCATAAACGCGGCCGTCACGTTTGCGCAGGCGATCCGCAAGCAGCCGATCACGTGCGCCGAGGTGCCCGGCTTCGTCGTCAACAGGATCCTCAATTCCTCGAGTGCCGAGGTCTGGCGCGAGCAGGAGGAGAAGGGCCTCTCGATCAAGAAGATCGATGAGGGGCTCGGCTCAGCCGGCATCCTGCCGCTCGGGCCCTACATGCTGATCAACCTGCTCGGCCTCGACACGGTGTTGCACGTCGCCGAGCACCTGCTCGAGTCCTACGGCGAAGAACGCTTCTACGTGCCCAAGGGGATGCAGAAGCTCGTTGCCGACGGCAAACTCGGTGCGAAGACGGGCGGCGACGGCTTCTACGACCCTCAGGGCAACCCGAACCTGCCGGGCGAGAACGACCCCGACATCGACGAGCTCGTCGAGCTGCTTTCGCTGAAGACGTTCCTAGAGGCGTGCCTGGTGCTCGAGGAGGGCGTTGCCAGCCACCGCGACATCGACTTCGGCATGATGGCCGGCGCTGGCCTCGACCCGCGCCGCGGCCTGTTGCCGCCGTTCATGCGCGCCGACTCCGAGGGCCTGGACACGGTGCTCGAGCGAATGGAGAACGCGCAGGAGCGCTACGGTGAGCGCTTCGCTGCGCCGGTAATCCTGCGACGCCTCGTCGCGCAGGGCCGCCTCGGGCAGAAGACCGGACACGGCTTCTACGCCTACCCGCAGCCTGACGCCGAGCAGCCGGCCGAGGTGATCAAGCTGCAGACGCTCGAGGACGGTGTGGCGATCGCATGGCTCGCCAACGGGCAGATGAACTCGATCTCGCCCCAGGTGGCGGGCGACCTGGCGAAGGTGTGGGAGCAGGTGAAGTCCGCCGGCGTGCGTGCGCTCGTGATCGCCTCCTCCAACCCGATGCTCTACTCAGCGGGTGCCGATATCAAGGCGTTCACGACAATGGACGCGACCGCGGGTGAGCAGCTGATCAACGACACGCACGCGCTTTTCAAAGAGCTCGGAGAGGGCCAGATCGCGACGATCGCCGCCGTCAACGGCCTCGCCTTCGGTGGTGGCTGCGAGCTCTCGATGGCCTGCGACGTGCGCATTGCTGCGCGCTCCGCGCTGTTCGGTCAGCCCGAGATCAAGCTGGGCATCATCCCCGGATTCGGCGGCACGCAGCGGCTGCCGCGGCTCATCGGCGCCAACAAGGCGCTCGAGATGAACCTCGCAGGTGATCCGATGGGAGCCGAGGAGGCGTTCGAGTTCGGCCTCGTCAATCGCGTCGTCGAGGACCACGAACTGCTCGACACGGCGCTCGCCTGGGCGCGCAAGCTCGCGCAGCAGGCGCCGCTCGCGCTGGAGCAGATAAAGAAAGTCTCGGCGGCCGGCGACCTCGACGAGGGGATCGAGGCCGAGAAGCGCGCCTTCGCGGAGGTGTTCTCGAGCGAGGACGCCAAGGAGGGCATCGCCGCCTTCCTCGGCAAACGCGTGCCGGACTTTCAGGGCAAGTAATGAACTCTCCAGCCTCCCTCGCGGCCCTGATGCGCGAGGCAGGCTCGGTGGTGGCTCTGACCGGGGCCGGTATCTCGGTGCCTTCCGGGATCCCCGACTTTCGGAGCCCCGGAACCGGCTTGTGGGCAAACGTAAATCCGATGGAGGTAGCTCACATCGACGTCTTCCATCGAGAGCCCGAGCGCTTCTGGAGCTTTTACGGCCAGCGTTTCGCGACCCTGGGGGACAAGCAGCCGAACGGGGCGCACCGCGCGCTTGTGGAGCTGGAGCGATGCGGCCTACTCGACGGCGTGATCACGCAGAACATCGACATGCTCCATCGCAAGGCGGGCACGCGTGAGCTCGTCGAGGTTCACGGCAGCATCGCCACCTGCTCGTGTCCGTGTTGCGGTGGCGGCATCTCGCTGGTGCAAGCGCGCGAACGGCTTGTGGCCGATCCCGACGGCGTCCCCCGTTGTGCGGCCTGCGGCGGCCCGATCAAGCCCGACGTGGTCCTGTTCGGCGAGCTCCTGCCCGTCACGGCGTTCGAGCGAGCGCGGGCCCTGTGCGAGCAGGCCGATGTGCTGCTGTGCATCGGCTCCTCGCTGGAGGTTCATCCCGTGGCGGGACTGCCGCTTCTGACATCCGAGGGTGGCGGCGCGCTCGCGATCCTCACCCAGGGGCCGACGCCGCTCGACAGCATCGCCGACGTGCGCCTGCACGGCGATGTCGTGCATGAGCTCGGGACCCTCCTGGACGAGCTCTCGCCGCGCGCTCGTGCTGCCAGCTGAGTTGCGGCGAGCGCGGGGCACGTTGGTTGGGCGCGAGTCCTCAGCCGGGGAGCTGTACGAGGGTGAGCAGGTACTCGGCCTGCACGCGGAATGACCCGTCGCCGGCCTCGTTGAAGCTGTTGTACAGCTCCAGCATCTCCCCGCGCAACTCCTCGTAGCGGCCCTGGGACTCGAGCATCGCCTTGGCCATCACGGCCGGGCCCAGCATGCGCTCGTCGTCGGCCATCCATGCCTCGACCGTGGGTCCGGAGAAGGTAACGGTGCGGCGCTCGCACGTTATCTCGCCACCGCTGCCCGCGAGGAGCGACCGTACGTGCTCCTCGTTTCCCCACATCACTGCGGGCTTCAGCTCCGTGGGCATCGGAGGCATGTGGCTGGCCGAGGCCCTGAAGCTCGAGCCGACAAAGCCCTCCGGCGTCCAAGCCGTCACGCCGATCATCGCGCCGGGACGCGCGATCCTGAGGAGCTCGGCTGCGGCGAGTTGCTGGCGCGGCGCGAACATCACGCCGAAGCACGAGGTGACGCGATCGAAAGAGTCGGGCTCGAACGGCAGCTCCTCGGCGTCGCCCTCGACGAACTCGATCTCCAGGCCGGCATTCGCGGCACGGTTGCGCGCAACGTCGAGCAGCTTCGGTGTCAAATCGAGGCCTGTTACCCTCGCCCCGGCTCGCGCCGCTCCGATCGCCACGTTGCCGCTGCCCGTTGCGACATCGAGCCAATCCTGGCCCGCTTGGGCGCCGAGGCGCTCCACCAGGAGTTCGGCCACTGAGGCGATCCGGCGCGAGACCTCGGGGTAGTTGCCCGCCGTCCACATCGCCTTCTGCCCTTCCTTGAAACCGCTGACGTCGATGCTCATCGCTGCCTCCCGATTAGTTGACTGTCGTGCGCTCCCGTTTGATGAGGTCGCGCTGCGGCTCGATCTCCCAGCGCGCGGCGAGCTGTGAGAGCTCCTCGCCGAGCTCCCAGCGATCAGCCGCCGCCGGCCCTTCGTAGTCTGGGCTTGCGCCCTTCAGCGTCATCGAGCCGGTGTTGTCGCCGATAGCGCGCAGCTGCCCGGTCTCGGCGCCGCTGAGCAGAACCTCGCTCGGTAGCGCATCCAGCTCGGCACGCTTGTCCTCTATAGGCCTCGCGTCAGGACCGCTCTCTTGGATCAGGGTGGGTGCGACACAGCGCACGGCTGGGTGCGAGAGGTTCCACGCGCACGCCAGCTGCAGCATGCTCAGCCCATGCCGCTGTGCATAAGGGCGCATCAGCTCGAGCTTCTCGCATCCGGCCTGCACCCAACCCGCGGGGCGAAACTTGCGATGGTCGTACTCGGCGAAGGCATGACCGGGCAGCACATCGTCGTGGAAGAGGCCGCCGTAATCAACGACACGCGTTATCAGCTTGACATCGTGCTTCGCGGCCGCGTCCAGAACGAGCTCGCCAGGCCAGGGCTCCATCGGGCTCAAGATGATCATTGCCCAGTCGATCAGATCGGCAAAGCGCTCAATGCAGCCGATCAGATCAAGGGTAAAACCGTTTGCCGGTCCGGGTGCCACGCCGAGTGCTCCTGTCAAGCCGGCGTCTCGCACGGCCGCCATCCCATCCCACACTAAGGGACTGCGGTAGCCCGTCAGGTCGGGGTTGTGCAAGAGCAGCAGATCGAAGCGCTCGGCACCGATGCGCTCGAGGCTTTTTTCGGTGGCCATGCGGATGTAGCCCGCGTAGTCGCGCTGCGGGCGAAGACGAGGATCGGTGAAGCGGGGAAAGCCCTTGGCGCCCTCGCGCTCACCCTCATAGAAATCGTGGCCGATCGCACCTATCAAGCAGTAGCTGTCGCGGTCGACTCCTGAGAGGGCCTGGCCGAGCATTCGGTCGGCCTCCCCGGCTCCGTATGCGTCGGCGGTGATAACCGTGCTGGTTCCCTCTCCAGGACGGAGTACAGCGCGCAGGCGACCATCCTCGACGGGCTCACCGAAGTGCATGAAGCGCCCACCGCTCCAGGTGCCAATCGCTGTAGTGGTGGGGTCCATCGTCTTGGACTTTATGACGCCGTCGCGAACCCCGCGGCCGTGCGTGCTCGCAGCGCGGCTTCCAATCGCTCGAGCGCATAGCGGACGACCTCTTCATCAGGCTCCTCGGGTGTGACCCCCGGGCGCAGCGCCTCCAGCTCGGCGACGCGCGGAGCGAGGTCGGGGCGCTGCTCATTGTTCAGCTCCGAAAGCGCCGCGGTGAGGGCGCCGTCCAGCTCGATCGTGGCGTGGTGCAGGCGCCCGTGGTCGAGGTCTAGACGCGCGCGCAGGGCCAGCTCCTCGCACAGCAGCTCCTCGCCCCGCGCGCCGAGCAGCTCCGCGAGGCGCTCTTGAGGGCGCAGTGCGGCCACGCGTCGTCGCGCGCGCGCGGATGGTCTCCAGGGCAGCTCTAGTGCGTGCAGCCATTGCCCGTCGGCTACCTGCTCGCCCTCGCCCCAGCCGGCCCGGATCACGAGTGCCTGGGCGGGAGAGATCTCATGCACGTGGGGATCCGCCGAGGCGATGCGGTGGGCGAAGAGGACACGGTTGAGCACCGCGACGGCCGCGCGCGTTTCCCGCTCGGCATCGAGATCGGCCAGCCACGCGTGGGCCTGACGCTCGGCGGAGAGCGATACGGGATCCACGATCGTCGCGCGCGCGATGGCCACCGGCGTGGACCCGGGTGTGGTGGCTCGCGGACGCGCCCTGCGCCGGTTCGTCCGGCCCAGCCTCAGATCCGCTCGCCGGCTGGCCCCCAGCGTGCTGAGCACCACTACGCGCTCGGGCTGTGCACCGTCAATTTCGGAGATGGCCGCCACCCCGGACGCTCCGCGTGCGCGCAGCAGGTAGCGTCCATCGGGCGGCCCCAGTTCCCAGGGGAGCTCCAGCTGGATGAAGAGGAACAATCGCTCGGACATCGCTGCACCGTATCCTTGCAGCCAATGTCTGATGCGAGCAAAGCCGTCAAGGGCCTGCGCGAGCGCCTGTCGGACGGTACCGAGGACAGGCTCGGCAAGGCGCTGACGGACTTTCTTGAGAATCCCGTGCTGACCGGCGTCGTCGGCCGCGCGTTCGATGCGCGCGAGAAGGCCGCGCAGGCGCAGGAGGTGGCGATGGGTGCGCTGAACATCCCGTCGGCAGCCGACATCGAGCGGTTGACACGCCGGCTGCGCTCAGTGTCGCAGCGGCTAGAGGGAATTGAGGACGGCGTGCATCGCTTGGATCATGCGCTCACCGGACGCGGCATCGACCGCTCGGAGATCAGCCAGCGTTTGTCAGCGATCGAGGATCAGCTGGGGACGCTCACGCAGAAGCTCGGCAAGGTTTCCGGGCGAGCACCTGCCGCCAAGGCCTCCACGGGGTCCAAGCCCGCCAGGTCCTCGAAACCGGGCCGTGCATCCAAGCCGGCGGCACGGCGCTCCACGAAACCGGCCGCCAAAGCAAAACCCAAGCAGGTCTGAGCTCTCAGGCGGAAAGGGCGGCGATGGCGAGGACGCCCATCGTTTCAGCTGCCTGGAGAAGAGGATCCTCGTCGATGCGCGTGCGTGTGCCGCGGGCATCGAAGGTGTCGGAGACGACCAGCACACAGCCGACGGGCACCGATTCGGCGGCTCCAACCGCGAACAGCGTGGCTGCCTCCATCTCAACGGCGAGCGCATCACGGGGATGCTGGGTGGGGCGGTCTTCATAGAAGAGGTCGACGCTTACGATCGTGCCGGCGTGTGCCGAGGGTGTGCCGGCAATCAGCCCCTCGGTGAGAGTGGGGTCCGCCACCGATCGGAGACCGGCGGAATCTCCGATCGGCCAGCGCTCGCCCGCCGCAAGCGCCCGAGAGGCGCCGTCAGCGCAGATCGCATCGCGCGCGATCAGCAGATCCCCGAGGCCGAGTCTCTCATCAAGCGCACCGCAGGTGCCGACGCGGATCGCGCGCCGCGCGCCGAGGGCGATCAACTCGGTGAGGACGATTGCCGCCGAAGGGCCACCCATACCGGTGGATTGGATTGTCAGTGGCTCACCATCGGATGCCGCCTCCCCCGTGTAACCCCAAAGGCCGCGGTGGTGGTTGAACATCAGCGGCTTCACAAGCAGCGACTGGGCGAGGGCCAATGCGCGTCCAGGATCGCCCGGCAGGAGCACCCGCTCTGCCAGCGCTGCGGTCGGTCGCAGGTGAATCGCCTGGCGGTATCCGGATGCGGTGGAGCGGGGTGCGCAGGCCGCGGGGGGCGGCACGGTCGGGGAGGGCTCGCTGTCGGACACGGGCCGCGACTTTAGACTCCGCGCGATGGCCACGTCTCCCGACAGCGACCACGACGATCCCGCGAACGATGCCCCCGAGGACGCCCCGCCAAGCGAGCTGACGCTGAAGCAGGTCGCCGCGCGCGCGGCCGTGACGCAGGCGACGGTCAGGCGTTGGGTGAAGGACGGGCTCGTGCCCCAGTACGAAGGGCGCTGGACGCCAGCAGCGGCCTCACACGTGCGGATCGTTGCGCGGCTGCGTGAGCGCGGGCACACTGTGCAGAGGATTAAGGAGGCAAGCCAGAGCGGGAAGCTCGCGTTCGGATACATCGACGAACTGCTGCCGAGCACAGAGGCGCGCTATACGCTCAAGGAGGCGGCGCGTGCGCTTGACCTGGAGCCCGCTGTGATCGAGCGCCTGATCGGTGCGATGGGGCTGAACGCGCTGTCGGCGGAGTCGATCTCCGAGGAGGACCTGCAGGTGTTGCGCTACGGCGCGGAGGTGCTCGCCGCGGGCCTGCCGCTGCCAGCGCTGCTGCAGATCGTGCGGGTCTACGGGCAGGCGATGGCGCAGGTAGCCGATGCGGAGGTGCGGCTGTTCCATCTGTATCTGCACGAGCCGCTGATGCGCGACGGGGTGCCCGGTGTCGAGATCGCGCAGGAGATGGAGGCGATGACGCGCGAGATGCTGCCGTTTGCGGTGCCGTTCATCAACTACCTGCATGGGCGGCTGCTTGGGTATTTCGTCGAGCAGGACGTGATCGGCCACATCGAGGCGGACCTGCACGACGAGGAGACTGCGGATGAGGGGCGGATGCGGGTGGCGATTGTGTTCGCCGACCTCGCGGGGTACACCAAGCTGACCGAGGAGCAGGGCGAGGCCGAGGCGGTCGGTGCAGTGGAGCGGTTCGTGGATACCGTTGAACAGACCCTGCCGATCGACGCACGCGTGATCAAGACGCTGGGCGACGAGGTGATGGTCGTGGGAGCTGATGTGGGCGCGCTGACGGGCTGGGCAGTCGGTCTCGGCGGGGAGTTGCCGCAGGGGTCGCCGCCACCGCGGATCGGGATACATAGAGGGGCGGCGCTATATCGCGATGGCGATTACTACGGTCGCGAGGTCAACCGGGCTGCGCGCGTGGTCGCACGCGCAGCCGGCGGCGAGGTGCTTGTGACGCGCCCGGTCGTGGACGCCGCAAGTAAGCAGGACGGCCTGGAGTTCGAGCTGATCGGCGAGGTCGTACTGAAGGGTTTCAACGAGCCCACCGAGCTGTTTCATGCTTCGCGGAGGGAGTAGGAGGGTGCCTTGATCGTCGAGCAGGTCCGCGAGGCGTCGAACAGGCCGAACCACAGCTTGAAGACGGGCAGGAAGGCGATCTTCGGCATCGGCATGCCGATCGAGACGAGCGGGTCGAGGAACCAGCGCACGATTCCGATGCGGGCGATCATGATGCCGAGGGCGACGCCGATTGAAGCCGCCAGGGCGAAGCCGGCGATGGCGCGGTAGAGCGTCAGGCCGAGGCTGCCGGCGAGATCGCCGGAGGCCGCGTCGGCGACCACGCGCTCGGCGACGATCGAGGCGGAGGGCAGGAGGAAGGCGGAGACGATCTGCGCGCGCGCCGCGATCTCCCAGACGACGAGCAGCGCGACGATGGAGGCGCCGCGCGCCAGGATAGCGAGAACGGCGTTGCCGGTGCCGGGCGCCTTCATTGCCGCCACGCGAGAAGCCGCCGCATCGCCGCGAGGTAGAGCCGGTCGGCGAGAAAGCCGAAGGCGGCGACGGTGAGGACGCCGGCGAACATCGCGTCGTAGACGCCGCCCTCGCCGAGGAAGGAGATGAGATAGCCGAGCCCGGTATGGCCGATGAGGAACTCCGAGCTGACCAGCAGGATGAAGGAGAGGCCGAGCGCCGTGCGCGTGCCGGCCAGTATCTCGGGCAGGCAGGCGGGCAGCACGATGTCCCACAGCACGCGGGCGCGGCTGGCGCCGGCGCTCAGCGCCGACCACACCAGCGTCTCCTCGACGCCGCGCGCGCCGTTATAGGCGCTGATCGTCACCGGCAGCAGGCAGCCGATG
>JBIOEX010000036.1:0-23306 GCA_044446485.1 Solirubrobacterales bacterium | reverse complement strand
CCTCGGGCCCCGCCCGCCCGAACGTGATGAAGCTCAACTACACGAGCCTCCAGCACACCGTCGAGCCGGTCGAGGAGCTGCTGCCTGCCGGTTTGCCGGCCGGCCCGCTGGAGCAGCCGGTCGCGGTGCTCGCACTGCATGGCCAGCTAGGCGCGGTCGCCTGGGCCTTCGCGCAGGCGCTCCCTCAGGGGCGCCTCGGATATGTACAGACCGAGGGCGGCGCGCTGCCCGGCGGGCACTCGCGCACGGTCCGCTCACTGCGCGAGCGCGGCCTGCTGGCCGGGCACCTGACCGCGGGCGCCACGTTCGGTGGGGAGGGCGAGGCGATCACGACCATCGGTGCCCTCCATCATGGCCTGCACTATCTCGGCTGGGATGCGGCGCTCTGCGGGCCTGGCCCGGGAATCGTGGGCTCGAGCTCCCCGCTCGGGCACGGTGGCATGTCCGCCTTGGACTCCGCGCACGCCGCACTTGCGCTCGGGTGTGGGACTCTGATCGTTGCACGGATATCCTCTGCAGACCCCCGGGCGCGCCACCGCGGCATTTCACACCACACACTCACGGTGCTCGACCTGCTGCTCGAGCCGGTCACCGTGGCGCTGCCCGCCGGGATGCGCTCTCCCGTGGGCGCCGACTTGCGGGCCGGGCTCGGCGCGATCTTCGGTGGGGCCTTGCCGGGCCGGCCGGTCAGAAAACGCTCAGCTCTCGAGATCAACGTCGAGCGTCCGGCACGCATCACCCGCCACGACTGGCGCCGGGCGACGGTCGATCTCCCGGCCTATGCCGCCGCTGGCCTGCCTGCCGAGACGATGGGCCGCGGGTTGACGGAGGACCCCTTGTTCTTTGGAGCGGCACTTGCCGCTGGCAGGACGCTGGCAGAGCTCGCGGGAGATCCCGGTCGTGGCGAGGACGGGGCCGATGAGACTGAACAGCCTGTTGCACCGTCAAGGAGCCTCTGAAGAGGAGGCGAAGCTTCAGGGGTGAGCTCTACGGGAACGATCTCGCCCGCCAGCCGGACGAGCACCGGGCTGCAGGGGCTGACCCTCGACTTCCTCGCCTACCTCGAGCTCGAGCGAGGCCTTTCGCGCAACACGCTGCAGGCATATCGCTCCGACCTGCTGCAGTTCGGCGAGTTCTTGGATCGCCGGGAGCTGAACGTGATGGAGGTCCGCCACAGTGATCTCGCTACGTTTTTGTCCGAGTTGGCCGCGGGCGTGGACGAGCGCCCGCCGGTGGCGCCGGCCACCCTGCAACGCAAGGTGGCAACGCTGCGTTCGTTCTACCGTCACCTGCGGCGCGAGAGCGTGATCGAGCACGATCCGACCGCCGAGCTGCGCGGGCCCGGCAAGACACAGCGCCTGCCTAAAGTGCTCACGCGCGAGGAGGTCGCAAGGTTGCTGGCAGAGCCCAAGGGGACCGAGCCCTTCGCGCTGCGCGATCGCGCTCTGCTGGAGGTCATGTACGCGTGCGGTCTTCGTGCCTCGGAGGCGATCGGACTGCAGGCGGGCGACGTCGACCTGGATGAGGGGATGCTGCGCGCGTGCGGCAAGGGCTCCAAGGAGCGGCTCGTGCCGATCGGCCGCCAGGCTGTCGGCGCGCTGCGCGCATACGAGCAGCGTGGGCGTCCTGCGCTGGTTGGCCACAAGACGGAGGTGCGGCTGTTTGTCAACCGCCGCGGCGGAGGACTGACTCGTCAGGGTCTTTACAAGATCGTCCAAGGCTATGCCCGGGGTGCCGGCCTGGAGCAGAAGATGAGCCCGCATACGCTTCGCCACAGCTTCGCCACACATCTGCTCGCGGGGGGCTGCGACCTGCGCTCGCTACAGGAGATGCTCGGTCACGCCGACCTCGCGACCACCCAGGTCTATACGCACCTCTCAGCGGAGCGGCTGAAGGATGTCTATTTCCAGGCGCACCCGCGGGCCAAAACCCCTAAACCAGAGCGGTCCTTCACCTCCACGCTCTAGGCTTTGGCCAGTGAGCGAGCAGGGGGGCGGCAGAAGGATGGGGACCTCTCCCGCCCGGCGGGCGATTGTGGTCGTGATGGATGCGTGTGGCGTGGGCGCGCTACCGGACGCTTCGCTATATGGGGACGAGGGGACAAACACGCTGTTGCACGTCGCCGAAGCGGTCGGCGGCCTGCATTTGCCCACACTGGCCGCGCTCGGCCTGGGCAACATCACGGCTCTGCCCGGCGTCCCGGCGGCGGCGCGCCCGGCGATCCATGGTGCGCTGTATCCACTCGGTCCGGGTAAGGACTCCACCACCGGCCACTGGGAGATGATGGGGGTGGTGCTGGAGCGCCCATTGCCCGTCTATCCGGAGGGCTTCCCGCCGGAGGTGACCGGCTCGCTGGCCGCAGCGATGGGTCATCAGGTGATCTGCAACCGCCCCTATAACGGGATTGCGGCGGTCGAGGACTTCGGCGCCGAGCACCTGCAGAGCGGCGCGCTGATTCTCTACACCTCGCAGGACTCGGTGCTTCAGCTCGCTGCACACAGAGAGCGGGTGCCCACAGAGGAGCTTTACCGGGCATGCACGGCGGCGCGCGCGGCGATGACCGGGCAGCACGCCGTGGGACGGGTGATCGCACGGCCGTTCACGGGCGAGCCTGGGGCGTTCCGGCGGACCGAGGGCCGTCGCGACTTCGCGCTGGCACCGCCGGCCCGCGGCTATTTGGAGGAGCTGAGGAGTGCCGGTGTACAGGTGCACGGGGTCGGCAAGATCTCAGACCTGTTCGCAGGCGTAGGGGTGGGCAAGTCTCATGCGGGCGCCACCAACGCGCTCGCACTTGCAAGCACCGGTGAGCTGCTCGACGAGCTGGATGAGGGACTCGTGTTCGTCAACCTGATCGATACCGATCAGGTATATGGCCACCGCAAGGACTCCCAAGGCTTTTACCGCGCTCTGCGGGAGATCGACGCGTGGCTCGCGGCGCGCCTGCAGCGGCTGCGCAAGGGAGACCTGCTGATCCTCACCGCCGATCACGGGGTGGACCCGGCTCACCCGGGCACCGACCATACGCGTGAGTACGCGCCGCTGCTGGCCGTCCTCGGTGAGCGCAGCGATCGCCACGACGGCCCGCTGGCCGATGTCGGCGCCACGGTGCTGGACTGGCTCACCGGCCGCGAGGCCGAGGGCCTGCCGGGGAAATCGTTCATAAGCTAGGGCGATGCCCGAGTTGCCCGAGGTCGAGACGATCCGCCGCCAGCTGGCGCCGCTCGTGGAGCGGCGCAGGCTGGAGCGCGTGGAGATCCTCGACGCGCGCTGGTCGCGGCCACTGTCGCCACGGAAACTGGCCGGTGCCCTGCAGGGACGGCGCGTGGAGAAGCTGGGCAGGCGCGGCAAGTACTTGGTGTGGAGCCTAGAGGGAGACATCCATCTCGCTCAGCACCTGCGCATGACTGGCACGGTGCTCGCCGGCGCCGATCCCGAGCCGCCGCACACCCGTGTGCGCATCGATCTCGGTCAGGGACGGCGGCTCGTGATTGTTGACCCCCGCCGCTTCGGCACCGGCGAGCTGCTGCTCGGCTCAGATGCGCTGCAGGCCTTCTTCGCGGCCCGCCTGGGCCTCGAGCCCTTCGACGAGGGCTTCACCGCCAAGCACCTGCGCGGGCTGGCCAGGGGCCGCACCGCACCGGTCAAGGCGCTCCTGCTCGATCAGCGAAAGATCGCGGGGGTGGGCAACATCTACGCCGACGAGGCTCTGTTCCGTGCCGGGATCCATCCCTTGCGGCCTGCCAGGCGTCTCACCGGTGCCCAGCACGTGCGGCTGCGCCAGACCATCATCGAAGCCCTCGACGCGGGCATCGACGCGCGCGGTGCGAGCATTGATGACTTCCGCCACATCGACGGTGTGCGCGGCTCCTTTCAGAACCAGTTCCTCGTGCACCGGCGCGAGGGCGAGGCGTGCGGGAAGTGCGGTACGGCGATCGTGAAGATGGTCGTCTCCGGGAGAGGAACCTACGTGTGTGAGACCTGCCAGCCGCGACCCCGCAGACAGCGTAAGCGCGTGTAGGAGATGCGCAGTGCCCGCTCAGACCGCCAGCAGCTCCTCCAGCCGGCCTTCCTCGGCGGCCGCCTGGAGCTCGGCGAAGCCGCCGAGAAGCTCATCGCCGATGAGCACTTGGGGGAAGCTCATCATCCCTGTCTTCTGTGCCAGCTCCATCCGGCCCACCGGATCCTTGGAGAGGTTCACTTCTGCGAACTCCACGCCCTGTGCGCTCAGCATCGCCTTGACGCGGCTGCAGAACGAGCACTGCTCGGTTGTATATACCGTGATCTTGCTCATTACTTCATAAAGTGTAGCAAGGAGGTTGCCGCCGGGAGCGAGCTTAGACTCGACCACAGCGATGGCGGGACCAGTCAAGACGGAGGCGGTGGTGCTGCGTTCGATGCGCTACGGGGAGGCAGACCGCATCCTGCACGTGTACACCCCCCATCGCGGGCGGGTGAGCGCGATCGCCAAGGGCGTCAGGCGCACGCGCAGCCGTTTTGGGGGCCGTTTGGAGCCGTTCTTCCGCCTGCGAATGGACCTGCACGAAGGGCGCGGCGAGCTGCTGACGGTCACCGGTGCACAGACGGTCGATGCCTACCCTCGCCTGCGCGGGAACGCGCGCGCGCTGGATGGGGCCGCGCGCGCCTGCGACGCGGTCGGCCGCCTGTTCGAGACCGATGAGCCGCACCCGGGGGTGTTCAACCTGTTGTGCCGGCATCTGGCGCTGCTCGACGAGCAGGCCGCCGGCGCTGAACGATCCCCCGCCGGTGGCCGGGCGGTTGCACTGGCGTTCCGCTTGAAGCTGCTGCTCGCGGCGGGCCTGGCTCCGCAGCTTGGCGCTTGCGCGAGCTGTGGCGAGGGTGAGCACCTCGCCGGCTTCTCAGGGGCGGCGGGAGGGGTCGTGTGCGGAGCATGCGAGGCCGGATCATTCCCGCTGAGCGGGGCGGCGTACGGCTTTATGACCGAAGCGCTCGGCCGCTCGCTGGCGGAGGCTCCCGAGGCTTCCGGTCCGGCGCTCGGCCAGGTCGAGCGGGCGATCTCCGAGACGCTCGAGCATCATGCGCACCTGCGGTTGATGGGAGTATCGTGAGCGGCATGGATGAGGGGTTTCCGATCGCGTACGAGGTGCTGGAGGAGGGCGTCCCGGTGCTGAGCAACGATGGCGAGCAGGTGGGCACGGTCCACCACGTCGTGGCGGCCCCCGAGAAGGACATCTTCCACGGGCTCGTGATCTCGACGCCCCAGCACGGCCGTAGGTTCGTGGAGGCGGCCGATATCGAGTCCCTGCACGAACGGGGCGTCGATCTGAGAATCGACTCGGCGGCGGCGCAGGGCCTGCCGCAGCCGGGAGGCGGCGCGCCGGTGTACGACGAGGATCCGGCGACGCAGACGAAGTGGAGCCACCTGGTGCACAAGTACACCGGCCGTAGCGACTGGCACCGCGAGCGCTGAAGCTGGCCGACCACGGCCGGTGGCACAATCGAAGCGATGAGCGCCGCCAAGCAGACCGACGCAGTCGCGAGCGTTTTCGCCGGCCGCCAGCGCGAGCAGGAGGAGCTGACCCTCTCTCCGGCGGCGGCGCGCTCCTACCCCGCCAGACGCGTTCGGGCGGAGGAGGACTGCGCGCTGCGCACGCCGTTCCAGCGCGACCGCGACAGGATCGTGCACTGCAAGGCCTTCAGAAGGCTGAAGCACAAGACGCAGGTGTTCGTGGCGCCCGAAGGCGATCACTACCGCACGCGGCTGACGCACACGCTCGAGGTGACCACGATCTCGCGGACGGTGGCCCGCGCGCTGGGATTGAACGAGGATCTGGTCGAGGCCATCGGTCTCGGCCACGACCTGGGACACCCGCCCTTCGGGCACATCGGTGAGGAGGTGCTCGACAACTGCCTGAAAGAGCGATTCGGGGTGAGCTTTCGTCACTACGAGCACTCGCTGCGGGTGGTTGAGCACCTGGAGCGCGACGGCGCCGGGCTGAACTTGACCGAGCAGGTGCGCGAAGGGATCGCCAGGCACTCCAGCCGCGCTGTAATGCCGGAGACGCTGGAGGGGCGGATCGTGCGGGTGATGGACCGTGTGGCCTACATCAACCACGACATCGATGACGCCGTTCGCGCGGGGCTGCTGCGCGAGGATGAGCTGCCGAGGGAGCCGATTGAGGTGCTCGGGGACAGCGGGTCGGCGCGGATCGACACGTTGGTGCACGACATGGTCGAGCACTCAGAGGTGGCGGGCGACATCGTCCAGGGTGCGGTGGCGGGAGCGGCGATGGGGGAGCTGCGGGACTTCATGTTCGAGCGCGTCTATCTCGGTCCCGCCGTTCGCGCCGAGCACGCGAAGATCTCGGGTGTCGTGAGACGCTTGTTTGAGCACTACGTGGCACACCCCGAGTTATTGCCTGGCAGGGGACGTTTAATCCCACCAACTGCAATCCAGGGCGAGAAGCCCGAGTTAGAGACGACCGGCGGGGATGAGCTGGCACAGGAAGTGACGGACTACGTGGCGGGTATGACCGACCGGTACTGCATAAGGGAGTACACAGAGCTCCAAGTGCCCACAGCCTTCGCAAGGTAGCGTAGGCGGCAATGGCCTTCTATACCCGTGAGTCCAAGGAGCGCGTGCGCGACGCGGTGGACTTCGTCGAGCTGGTCTCTGTGCGCACCGAGCTGCGCCGGAACGGGCCGGCTAATTATGCGGGGTTGTGCCCCTTCCACGACGAGCGCAGCCCATCGTTTGGGATCGACCCGGGGCAGAAGGTGTATTACTGCTTTGGCTGCCAGGCCTCTGGGGACGTGTTTACGTTCGTGCAGGAGGCTGAAGGGGTGGACTTCAAAGACGCTCTCGAGCTGCTTGCGGATCGCTATGGAGTCGAGCTGGAGCGCGAAGAGGAAGATCCCCGGGAGGCTGAGCAGCGCAAGCAGCGGGATCGGCTCCTCCAGCTGCTGTCGCGCACAGCGGAGTACTACGAGCGTTACCTGTGGGAGTCCACTGAGGCCGCCAAAGCTCGCGATTACCTGCGCGAACGGGGTCTGGAGGAGGAGATACTCAGGGAGTTCGGGGTCGGGTACGCCCCCAGCGCATGGGACCGCGTGCTGTTGGCCTCGCGGCGGGGCGGCTTCTCAGGGCAGGAGCTCTACGCGACGGGGCTGGCCCAGCGCTCGAAGGAGAACGGGCAGCTCTATGACCGGTTCCGCTCGCGGATCATGTTCCCGCTGGCCGACATCAAAGGAAGCATCCTTGGATTCGGTGCACGTGCGATGCACGACGAACAGAAACCGAAGTATCTCAACACCTCCGACAACGACGTGTACCATAAGGGCTCGCACGTGTATGGGGCGAAGCTGGCGAGGCCGTCGGCCGCCAAGGCCCACAGCGTCGTGCTTTGCGAGGGGTACACGGACGTGATCGCCATGCATCAGGCGGGAATGAAGAACTGCGTCGGGCTGATGGGCACCGCGCTGACGCCAGCGCAGGTACGTGAGCTTTCGCGGATGGCGAACACGGTGCTGCTCGCGCTCGACGCCGATACGGCCGGCCAGGCCGCCATGCTGAAGGCGTACACGCTTGCCTCAGAGCGTGAACTGGCGCTGCGCGTCGTCCCGCTGCCGGTGGGGACTGACCCAGCAGACCTACTGCTGGCCGGGGGGAGCAAGGCAGTGCAGGAGGCAATCGACAGATCGGTCGAGTTCGCACGCTTTCGGGTTGAGCGCGTCCTCGCGAGCGGGGACACCTCAGACACCGAGGTTCAGGACTCGATGCTCGATGAGCTGCGCGGAATCTTTTCCACGTTGCCATCGCGGAGCACGGTTCGCGACGAGCTGACTCGCCTCGTTTCCAGTCGCTTCGCCAGACCCAATGACCTGGTCGAGAAACGATTGGCTGAACCGGCGAAGCGCTCGCCAAGCACCCCAGCGGCGGGCCAGACTAAAGCCAAAGTGCGCGTGGATCTCTCCCGCCTAGACAAGACCGAGCGCGAATTCCTCGCATTGTGCATCGCAGCGCCCGAGGACGGCCTGACCTCGCTCCGAGGTCTCGACGTCGAGGAGCACTTCTCGAGCAGCCTCATGCGTAGAGCCGCGCGGTACCTGATGGACAATGGCCTGCCTGTCTCGATGTCTGCACCCGGCCTGGACGATGATCTGGACCTGCGTGCATTGCTGGCCGAGCTGATCGTGCAAGCCGGCAGCGAAGAGCCACGTTCAGAGATGCTGGACGTTCAGCGCTTGCAGCTGGAGCTGGCGAGGGTGGACCGTCAGATCCGGCGCGCGCGCGGGGAGGAGAGCGGCGAGGTGAGCGAGCTTGCTAAACGGAGGGGAGAGGTCAAACGCGAGTTCGACAAGGCGAACGAACGGGTGCTCGAGCAGACCGGTGGGCGGGAATACTGAGCGTCGCCAACTTGCTGAGCGCGATTTTGCTGCCCTACAATGCGTCCGGCTCCCGGACGATCATCCTGGGTAGCCCATTCCGGGGTAGCTCAATGGCAGAGTAGTCGGCTGTTAACCGATTGGTTGTGGGTTCGAGTCCCACCCCCGGAGCTTCTTTTAGGCGGCTAACTGCTCCACCAGCATCGCCGCTGTAGCTCCCGAATCGTGCTCCTGAGCCCACGCGGCCAGCTCGCGGGTGCGTGCGCGGATGGATGGCTCGTCCAACACTCGTTCCACCGCCAGGCGAATCGGCCGTGGTGAGATGAATCGCTGCGGAACGCGCACTCCCGCACCGGCCCAGTCCAGGCGGGCGGCGTTCTCGTTCATGTCGCCAACCGCGGGGCAGGCGACCACCGCGCAGCCCGAAGAGAGCGCGCGCACGAGCGTGCCGTGACCGGCGTGGCAGACGACCACGTCGCAGGAAGGCATGGTCCGCGCGTAGGAGACCCAGTCGACGACGCGGGCGTTATCGGGCACGGGGAGGGAGCGGGGGGGAAGGCGGCGGTTCCAGGTGGCGAGTACCCGCACGGGCGCGTCGGCCAGCCCTCGCAGCGCGGCCGCGAGCATCCGGTGCGAAGGATCCTGCGCGGTGGAGGGGGCCACGAGCACGAGCGGAGCGTCGCCGGGAGGGAGCTCCACATCCGCGGCCGGTGGCTCCCACATGAGTGGTCCCACCACATGCACGTGCGCTGGCCACGCGCGCGGGTACTCGAGCTGGGGGAATGTGGCCACCAGCGCGAGCTCGCGGCTTGTGCCACCGTGGACGTGCGTGACCGGCTGAAGGCCCACCTGTTCGCGGGTCCGGTTGAGCTGTGTGCGGCCCAGCTCCAGGCCATTGTCGAGGAGCCGGTGCGCTGCTGCACGCCAGAAAGCATGCCCTAGCGCCGTGCGCGGAAGGCGGGCGCCGAGCGAGTAGATCGGCATGCCAGGCTCGCCCTGCGGGTAGACGTGGGGAATGAGTGTTGCGCAGGGGATGTGTTGCAGCTCTGCGGCGAGGGCGGGGGCGAGCGTGAGGATGTCCGCGACGACCACATCGGGGGCGAGCGATTCGACGAGCGGGAGGGTGTCGCGCGTGGCGTAGACGACGGCCTCGTAGAAATCCAGCGGCTCGGTGCCGGCGCTGGGGAACACTGTGTACTCCGGAGCCGGCGCGAAGGTCAGACCCTCGGCCTCGATTGGAGCGCGCCAGCGCTCCCACGTCTGCAGAGTCACCTCGTGCCCGCGCGCGGCCAGTGCGCACCCCAGGGCGATCATCGGGAAGGCGTGGCCCGGGTCACCGAAGGCGCCCAGCAGAATCCGCCGCGGGTTCATATAGCTCGGGTCAGGTGGCGAGCTCTGCAAGCAAGCGCAGTTGCTCCAGACGGTCGGGCAGATTGAAGGCGAGTGGGGTGACCCCCAAGGTGCCCACGCCGGCGTCGCGGTAGACGGCCAGGCGCTCGCGAACGACATCCTTGGGACCGCACAGCGAGACCGTGTCGATCAGCTCCTCGGGAATCGCGGCCATCGCCTCCTCGCGCTTGCCTTCCAGGTAAAGATCCTGGATGACCTTGGCCTCCGCCTCGAAGCCATAGCGACAGACGAGCTGGTTGTAGAAGTTCTGCTTGCGTGAGCCCATGCCGCCGACGTACAGCGCGATGAATGGACGCGTCGCATTGCGCGCTGCCTCCAGGTCGTCGGTGATGAACACGTTGACCGTCGGTGCGATGTCGAAGTTATCGAGCGATTTACCCGATCGCGCGGCGCCCTCCTCGAGCAGCGGCCTGAGCTCGGAGACGTGCTCGGGGGAGAACAGCGTGGGGATCCAGCCGTCGGCAATCTCCCCCGCCAGTGCAGTGTTCTTTGGGCCGATCGCGGCGAGGTAGATGGGGATGTGCTCCTGGACGGGGGAGATCGTCAGCTTGAGCGCCTTGCCGGGGCCGTCGGGGAGGGGCAGGGTGAGTGTCTCGCCGTCGAACTCGACGCGTTCGCGTGCGAGTGCCATGCGAATCACCGCGACGTACTCACGAGTCCGTTGCAGCTGCTTTGCAAAGCGCTGACCGTGCCAGCCCTCGGCGACCTGCGGCCCGGAGGAGCCGATGCCGAGGATCATGCGCCCGTTCGAGAGCTGGTCGATCGTGGCAGCGGTCATCGCGGTCATCGCCGGGGAGCGTCCGGGCATCTGGAAGATACCGGAGCCGAGGCGGATCTTGGTCGTCTGCCCGGCGAGCCAGCCGAGCACGGTGGCCGTATCCGAGCCGTAGGCCTCGGCGGCCCAAACGGAGTCATAGCCAAGCCGCTCGGCCTCCTGAACGATGTTCAGCTGGTCCTCTGAGGTGAGGCCGAGACCCCAGTAGCCGATGTGCACGCCGAGCTTCATGTGCAAGTTTCCTTTCAGAGGGAGGGCATTCGTTGCCGGTCGGGAACGCGTGACCTAGTCTTGGCGGCGCACCGTCGCGGACAGACAACCATGCGGCGGGCACAGCCTATGCGAAATCGCCGCCGCCAAACGAAGAGCTCCTTTGACGGACTGCGCCTGGCGATCGACTGCATGCCGGTGGCCACGCGCGAAGCGATGCTCGCGGGCGTGCGCAGCTACCAGCGGATCTTGGTGGGCGCCTACACCGATGACCGTGGTGGCGTCTGCCCGATGCTGGCCGCACACCGCTGCGGCGGGCGCACGGATTTCCTGTCGTTTGCCAAGTCCTGGGATCGCTTCGCGCGCGCGGGCGCAGGAAAGCGGGCGGCAACCAGGCGGGAGGTGGGCATCCTGATCGCTCAGCTGGAGGACAGTCTCGAGCGCGCCTGCGGCCTGGAGCTCGACCGGGCGATCGCCGAACACCACCAGCTGATGAGCCGCGCCCATCGCCTGCGTAGCCGGCGCAAGCTCCCGGACAGTGCCGATCCGAGCGGCGAGATTCTCGCCAGGCGCCTACGCCAGGGGAGCCATCGCTACAGGGCGTCGCCGGGCCGGGTGAACATCATCTCCGGGACGATGCACGCGGGGGAGGTCTTGAGCAGGTAGCGCACGGCCTCGGAGATGTCCTCGGGCCGGATCATGTCCTCGGCGGGGACGTGCTGCTTGGCGAACTCAGTCATCGGCGTGTCCACAAACGCCGGGCATAGCGCGGTCGACTTGATCCCCTGGGGCGCGAGTTCCTTGTTCATCGCTTCGGTCCAGCCGACGACGGCGTGCTTGGTGGCGGAGTAGACCGACAGCCAGCCCTGGCCGAACTTGCCGGAGATCGAGGAGGTGTTCACGACGAGTGCGTTTTTGTGCTCGCCCGCGGCGGCGGCCAGCAGGGGGACGCATTCGCGATAGAAGAGGACGATCGAGCGCAGATTGATCGATAGCTGCATGTCGAGATGCTTGGTCTGGATATCCCCGACCTGCGCGCCGAATCCGACGCCGGCATTGTTGACGAGCACGTCCAGCCGTCCGTAGCGCTCACTATGGGAGCCGACGACGTTCTGGATGGCCTCCTCGTCAGACACGTTCGCGGCGACCCCGTGCACGTCAAAACCCTCGCCTGCGAGGCTCTTGACGGCCGTCTCGAGCTTGTCTGGGCGGCGCGCGGCCATCGTCACGCCGAACCCTTCCTCGCCCAGCATCCTGGCAATTGCCAGCCCAATCCCACTCGATGCTCCCGTGACGATTGCAGCGCGCTCTGCTGACATCTGCCGTCCTCCTCGTAGTGACTGGAACCAAAGCCGCCGCCAAGGGGCGACGAGCGGGAGCATTCCACATCTCGCTGGTAGCGTCTGGCCCGCGCGCCGCAGGGCGCGTGGAGGGCCCGTAGCTCAGTTGGTTAGAGCTGCCGACTCATAATCGGTAGGTCCCTGGTTCGAGTCCAGGCGGGCCCATTCTTGACTATGAAGGGTGTAGGCATCTCGGTTTGCTCGTGCTAAGCGGGTCGCTGCAGCCACGCGCGCGCGATCTGGCGCATGAGCGCCGGGTAGACGATCAGATGCCGGAACGGTCCGATCAGCGCCATGTAAGCCGCGCCGAGGGCGCCGCGGGTCTTGACGTAGATACCCATCTGCCCGCGGTAGAGATTCTCGCCCTGATCGACCCATGCCAGGTGCAGCACGGCGTGCACCGTGCTGTTGGAGATCTCCGCGGCCCACTCGTCGCCAGTCCGATAGATGGGGACGAAAGCCGTCCCGCTGACGAGGATCGGACGAGTCGTGGCGTCTCGCAGATCTTCCGGAACACGAGCGCTCAGAGTCGTCTCGGTGAGACCAGGAATCGGCAACTTGCTTGTGGCCTCGTCCCAGCCAAACCATGCTCCCAAGCGGTGGCGCAATGCAAACAGCGCGCGAGTGGCTCTCGAGTCCCCTTTGGCCGGATCGAGCCCGCTCATGATCTCGATCAAGGTCTCGAACTCATCCGGACCACCTTGTGCCGGCAGCTGCCAGACGTCGAGGAGCTTGAAGCCGGAAGCGACCCGGTCAATAACCCAGGGGTGCCCTTCGTGCTCGCTGTTTGGAAGTCTCACCTGACGGGATCCATGCGCGGGCATGGATGTTATGACCGTAGTGGAGGGCTCAGCTGTGCTGTGGCGTTTGCGTCAGGACCACACTGGCCTTCTCAGGCCACTTTTGCTGAAGGAACGCTTCGGTGGCAGCAACGTCGAGAGGACGCGCGAAGAGGAAACCCTGCCCTGAGTCACAGTCCTGTGCTCTGAGCAGGGAGAGCTCTTGCTGTTGCTCGATACCCTCGGCAAACGTCTCGATCGAGAGAGCCTTGCCGAGCTGCACGAGGGTGTGCATGAGGGTCTCGCCCTCCTCGTTGTGCGTCAGCCCTGAGATGAACGAGCGGTCGATCTTCAAGGCGTCGACCGGGAAGCGCTGGAGGTGAGCGAGGGATGAGTACCCGGTGCCGAAGTCATCGATCGCGATCCGCACGCCGAGCTCCTTGATCGCGGCCAGGCGGCGGGCGGTCTCCTCGACGTTGCGCATCAGCGTCGTCTCGGTGATCTCGATCGTCAGCGCGGAGGGCTCGAGGCCGCTGTGAGAGAGTGCGCCTTCGATGTCGGCTACGAGCTGATCGGTGTCGAGCTGCCTGCCAGAGACGTTGACGGCCATGCCGATCTCATAGCCGGCCGCTCGCCAGGCGGCGCCCTGGGTGCAGGCCTCCTCCAGGACCCACTTGCCTACGTCGACGATCATCCCCGTCTCCTCGAGCAGCGGGATGAAATCGTCGGGCTGCACGACGCCGCGCACCGGGTGCTTCCAGCGAATCAGTGCCTCGACTCCGGTGGGGGTCATGTCGCTGAGGTTGATCGTGGGTTGATAAGCGAGCAGGAACTCTTCGTTCTCGAGGGCTTCGCGCAGGTCCATCTCGAGCTCCATGCGGCTCTGGACCGCGTCCTGCATCCCGGTCTCGAACACGACGTAGCGGTTCTTGCCGTCCCACTTGGCGCGGTACATCGCGATGTCCGCGTTGCGCAGGAGCTCCTCGGCAGAGGTGTGGTCTCCCGCTGCGATCCCAATGCTCGCGGTCACGGTCAGCTGAGTCTCCTTGTCTGCTCCGAGCTTGAAAGGTTGCTGGAGCGCGTCGAGCAGGCGCTCGGCGACGAGCTCGGGTCCCGCCGCTAGCGAGAGCTCCTCCGAGATCACGACGAACTCGTCCCCGCCGAGGCGCCCAAGCCCGTCGGCTTCGCGGATCACGCCGCCGAGCCTCGCGGTGACCGCGCGCAGGAGTTCATCGCCGGTGCCGTGGCCGAGCGTGTCGTTGATGGACTTGAAGTTGTCGAGGTCGATGAACAGGGCCGCGACTGGTGTTTGGCTGCGGCGCGAGCGAGCGAGCATCTGCTCGACACGGTCGAGAATCAGCGTCCGGTTCGGGAGCTTGGTGAGCGAGTCGTGGGTCGCCATGAAGGACAGCTCCTCCTCGCGCCGTGTGAGCTCTTCATCGGTTCGCTGGCGCTCAGCCTCGAAGCACTCACACATCCGCACGAGGCTGAACTCGAGGCTCAGCTGCAGGATGCTCAGGGCTTGGGAGAGCGCCTCCGGCGAGACCTCCAGTTCTATTGCGCTCTCGTGCAATACCTCGGCCATCACGTTGCGCCAGGAGAAACAGCGGCTGGTCACCTCGTTCAGCGACGCCGCACGGTGGGCCGCCAGCTCGCCGAAGATCTCCCAGGTTTCCCGCCCGGCCTCGACCGCGACCTCGATGCCCTCCCCCGCGATCCACCGGGCCACCGCCATCGTGGAGCTCCTCGAGATTCGTTCGAAGCTGCCCTGAACGACGGCGTCGACCACTTCGCCCGATCCGGCGGTGCGCACGACGGTCAGGTTGAGCACATCCTCGGCTCGCGCCTTGAGCATCTCGCCAAGGCGGCGGAGATCCTCCGAGGACTCCTCCAGAGTGGACGGCGGTGTCGGGAGGAGCGCGTGATCGACTCCTGGGCTCGAACGTTTATCGGTCATCTCGACCTACTTAGTCGACGGCCAGCGCCCATTCCATAAGTCCGGCTCCATCGCAGTGGACACGCTTCGATCTGCCGCGCAGCGCAGCGCGGACGGTTTCTAAGCCCTCCGGTCAGACCAATACGCTCATCGCATGCAGCCAAACGAGCGGCTTGCGGTCATCGATCTGGGGTCGAACTCGTTTCGGCTCGTGGTCTTCATGGCGGGCGCGGGCTGGTGGCGACGCACGGACGAGATCTATGAGCCGGTCCGCATCGGTGAGGGGCTGATGGCAAACGGGCGCCTGGGGGAGGAGCCGATCAAACGCGCGCTGGCCACGCTCGACGTGTTTGCCCATTTCTGCCGCGCGAGCGGGCTGGGCGAGGAGGCGGTGGACGCCGTCGCGACGAGCGCAATCCGCGACGCCGGGAATGCGGACGACTTCCTCGCGCGGGCGCACGAGCATTTCCCGCTGCCGATCCGCGTTCTGAGCCGCGAGGCCGAGGCCTATGACGGCTATCTGGCGGCCGTCAACTCGACCACCCTCACGGATGGCTGCGTGCTCGACCTAGGCGGCGGCTCGATGCAGCTCGTCCAGGTCGCGGACCGCCAAGCGCGCGAGCTGGCGTCCTGGCCGCTTGGCACGGTGCGCATGAGCGAGCGCTTTCTGCCGCCGAACGGGCCGGCCAAGCGCAAGCAGCTGGAGGAGCTCTCGGTCCACGTCGAGCATGAGCTCGCGAGCGCCGGCTGGCTCGCCGCAGCGAAGTCGCAGGGGCGCCTCGTCGGCATCGGCGGCACGGTGCGCAACCTCGCTGCCGCCGCCCAGCGCGCGGCCGGGCTGCCATCCAATGGGGTCCAGGGAACCGTCATCGAGCTCGAGGCCCTGGACGAGCTGATCGTGCGGCTCGCGGCGCTGCCGGCGGCCGAGAGGTCGAGCGTGCCGGGCATCAAGCCGGCGCGTGCCGACCTGATCCTGGCCGGCGCGCTGGCGGTCCGCGGAGCTATGAAGGCGGGCGGCTTCGGCGGCCTCGAGGCGACCGAAGCCGGGCTACGCGAGGGGATCTTCTTCGAGCGCCACCTAGGTGGGGGGGCATCCGATCAGCCCCCACTGTTCGAGGACGTGCGCCGCGCGTCGGTGGAGAACCTCGCGTCGCGCTACCGCGTGGACCGCGCCCACACGCAACACGTGGCGGCCCTCGCGCTCGGCATGTTCGACGACCTCGCCGCGTTGGGTCTGCACGATGGCGACGCGGTCGAGCGGGAGCTGTTGTGGGCGGCCTGCATGCTGCACGACATCGGCATGTCCGTCGACTACGACGATCATCACAAGCACTCGCGCTACCTGATCCTCAACGGTGGCCTGCCAGGCTTCAGCCCGGTCGAGACCGCGATCATCGCGCAGGCCGCGCGCTACCACCGCAAGGGCATGCCGAGCCCGGGCCCGCTGGCGAAGCTGTTCGGCGCGGGGGATGAGCAGCGCCTGGACCGCTGCGCGGTGCTGCTGCGCCTGGCCGAGGATCTCGAGCGTTCGCGCGATCAGCTCGTGCGCAGCACGAGCATCGCCCTCAGCAACGGCACCATCGAGCTTCGCCTGCTCGCCGATGGCGAGCCGGGCGTTCCCCGCTGGGCGGCCAGCCGTGAGGCCGGGCTGTGCGCTCGCGCTTTCCATCGCGAGCTCTCCGTCGCCGCCTGAAGGGCGAGGGCGCATCGCGTCTCGGCGTCCTCGGTCGCTCGCGTGCCAAGCAGGCCACGCTCCCTGCGTTCTTGATCCGCTCGACCTTCGCCCTTCAGGGCCACCCACGTCCGCCTGACGGGCGCTCCGCTCAGCTCGCCGCCAGCGCGCGTTCGCGCCCGGCGCAGTCGAACAGGATGAGGCCGAAGGCCTGCAGGCCGCCCTGTAGCCAGGTGCTCGTGGGCACGACGGCGCAGGCGCGCTGGACCGCCGCGGTCGCGCCGTTGCCGCCGCGCGTGGAGAACTCGCCGCCGAGCAACACATAGCGCGCCTGCCCGCGGGCGAGGAGCCGCGCCAGGCCGCGCCCGTCGAGCGTCGGGTCGGTGCCGCTGAAGCCTCCGAGCGAGCCGGCGTCGCTCCCGAGCAGAATCATCGGGGAGGCGGTATTGGCGGCGTCCGTGAGCACTGACCAGCGCGTCCCGGGCCGGTGCCTGGCGACGTAGCGCAGCAGCGCGTCATCCACGCTCTTGTGCTCGCCGCCCACGCCCACGCCGCCGGCGCCCGCGGCCTGACGGGGCCCAGCCGCCGGGAATGTCGACTGCACCGGGGCGAGCCAGTTCGTCGAGGAGTAGGCGGCTGGCGCGAGGAGCAGCAGCCCGAGTGTGAGGGCGACCGCGGGCACGGCCGTGCGGCGCAGCAACAGCGCTCCCAGGCAGACCACGGCACCGCCTATCAGCGGCACGGTGAACCACGGCATGTAATGAGCCTTGTGCAGCAGTGAGAGCTGCACCGGGACCGTCGCCGCGACCGCACATGCAAGCAGCAGCAGGCGCCAGTCCCGCCGACGCGCGAACCCGGCGAACGCGAATACCCCGGCGCCGGCCATCGCCGCAACCCCGGGTCCAAGAGCCGAGACGTAGTAGGGATGGACGATCCCCTTCGACAGGCTGAGGACCGCTGCCTCGCAGGCGAACCAGCCGCCGAGCACGATCAGGACAGCGAGGCGCCGGTCACGCCACCCGGCCGGTCTCTGGCCGCTGAGCACCAGCAGTGCGAACGCAAGCAGCCCAGCCAGGGCAAATGGGAGCATCCACGCCCCCTGGTCGCCGAGGCCGAGGCCGAACAGCCGAAACGGGCCAACCGGCCCGCCGAACGGGATCGGGTTGCGGTTCCTGCCGCCCGGCGAGCCCGAGGAGGAATGCCGGACGGGCTGGGAGACGCGGGTCCGGTGGGGCCGGCCTTTCGGTGCGCTGACGGTGCGCGCGAGGCCGCCGGAGCCGACCGGGATCTGTCCCGGGCCTCCCGTCTGCCCGCCGACGCGCCCGAAGCCGTTGTAGCTGAACGTCAGGCCGAGCTCCGTGTTGTCCGTGGAGCTGCCCACAAACGGGCGATGGGAAGCAGGTGTCAGTTCTACGGCGGCCATCCACGAGAAGGAGACAACGACCATCACGAGGCCCGCCGTCAGCAGCTGCGCGGCGCGGCGCAGCCAGGATCCCGGCGCGCAGAGCAGGAAGGCGGCTGCGATGCCCGGCACGATGAGGTAGGCGGCCAGCGTCTTTGTGTTGAACGCCAGCCCCACGAGCACACCGCTCCACAGCAGCGTGCGCCAGCGGCCCGTTTCGATCGCTCGCAGGCTCGCGGCGCAGGCGAGGATCATCAGCAGGATCAGCAGTGCGTCAACGTTGTTCGTGCGCGAGATCGCGACGAACGACGGAAACACTGCCAGCACGAGCGCGCCGGCGAGCCCGGCCATCGGGTCCAGGCGCCGCGCGAGCATGCGGTAGAGGAGCGCGACCGCGAGCACCCCCGCGATCGCCTCTGGCAGCAACAAGCTGAGCGAGGAGAAGCCGAACAGCTTCGCGCTGAGCGCCTGCAGCCACAGGCCAAGCGGCGGCTTGTCGACCATGATCAGCCCGCCGGGGTCGAAGGAGACGAAGAAGAAGTTGTGCCACGAGCGCAACATCGACTTCACGCCAGCCGAGTAGAAGATGTTGCCGTAGCCGTTCTGGGAGATGCGGTGAATGTTCAGTACGGCTGACAGCGCAAGCACGGCCGCGAGGGCGAGGTGCGCTGGTGCTAGCCGTACCCGCCCGTGTCCTGCCTCTAAGGGGGTGCGCCCAGCATCCGTGACGGCGGGGGTGAGGGCTGGGGTCCTCTGTCCAGAAGCGGTCATCGGGGGAGCAACGCCACCAGCCGCTCGAGGTCGTCCTCGCTGTTCCACGCCCCGACGGACGCTCGCAGCCAGGGCCGGCCGGGGATGTTGCGCACGACCACGCCCTGCTCAGCGAGCCGGGCGCGGTCGCCCTCCGGGTCCGCAACCGTGAACGAGACCAGCGTGCTCGGCCCGCGCGGCCCGACCTCGAAGCCGTGCGCGGCCAGCATCTCGGCGAGCCGGGCGGCAAGCATTCGGCCTCGCTCCCAGACGGCAGGCCAGCCGAACCCTTCGAGCACCTCGGCGGCGGCGAGCGCACAGGCGACCGTCTCTGCGCTCAGCGAGGGCGCGTCGAAGCGGCGGCCGTCCTCGTGTGGCTTCGCGTCGAGCCCCTCGTTGGCGTCAGCCAGGTTGCCGTAGCCGCGGCGGGAGACGGCAAGCCGCGGGCGCAGCGCCGGGCTGACCCACAGCGAGCCCGTGCCGTCCGGTCCGCAGCACCACTTCTGCCCGGCGCCCGCGTAGGCGTCGCAGCCCAGCGTCGTCACATCGACGTCGACCGCGCCGGCGCCCTGCGCGCCGTCGAGCAGGACCGGGACCTCGACCTCGGCCAGCGCGGCGGGCGCGAAGGAGCCGCTGACCCAGCCGACGTGCGAGCAGGCGACGAGCCGCGTCGCCGGGCCCACCTCCTCGGCGATCCGTGCGAGCGGCACGGTGCGTACGCTTGCGCCCTTGATGTCGCGGGCGGCGGCGAGCGCGCCGAGCAGCCCGGGGTGCTCCTCATCGCTCGTGAGGATCTCATCGCCCGGCGCGAGCTCCAGGCCCATCACGACGTGGCCCATGCCTTCCGTCGTGCAGGTCGTCAGCGCGAGGTCCTGCGGGTCGCAGCGCAGCGCCCGCGAGTAGGCGGCGCGCAGCCCGTCGCTGAGCTCACGGCGACGTTCGAAATGGGCCATCGCCCGTCCCGCGGCCAGCTCGAGTTCCAGCTCAGCCTGCGTGGCTTCGACAGCGGCCGCGGGCAGGGGCCCGTCGGTGCCGGCGTTCAGGTAGGCGAGCTCACCGAGGACGGGGAACTCGGCTCGCAGTCCTGAGGGATCCACGATCGGCGAGAATAGTCCGATGAGCAGCGTCACCGAGCAGCAGCCGTTGTGGACGCCGTCGGCGGGGTGGCGCGAGCGGGCAGAGATGACGCGCTTCATGCGCTGGGCGGGTGAGCGCCGCGGCCGCACGTTTTCCGGCTACAACGAGCTGTGGCAGTGGTCGGTGGATGAGCTGGAGGATTTCTGGGCGGCGATCTGGGAGTTCTGCGGCGTGCGCGCGTCTAAGCCGTATGAGCGCGTGCTGGGCTCGCGCGAGATGCCGGGCGCGGAGTGGTTTCCCGGCGCCGAGCTGAACTACGCCGAGAACCTGCTCGCCGGGGCGGACGACGCGGACGTCGCGGTGCTGCACGTCTCGGAGGTCCGCGACGAGCTGGGATCCCTCACGTGGGGCGAGCTGCGGGCGGATGTCGCCGCGGCCGCCGCGGGCCTGCGCGCGCTCGGCGTGCAGCGCGGCGATCGCGTCGTCGCCTACATGCCCAACATCCCCGAGACGCTGACTGCGTTCCTCGCGACCGCGAGCATCGGCGCGATCTGGTCCAGCGCGGCCCCCGAGTTCGGCGCGCGCAGCGTGATCGACCGCTTCGCCCAGATCGAGCCGAAGGTGCTGCTCGCGGTCGACGGCTATCGCCACGGCGGCAAGGACTTCGATCGCATGGCCAACGTCCAGTCGATCGTGGCTGAGCTGCCGAGCGTAGAGCACGTGGTCGTGATGCCCTACCTCTCGGCTGAGGCGGACCCGGCGAGGATCGCGACCGGCGCCCTGACCTGGGACGGACTGCTTGATTTGGACCCGCCCGCCCCGCGAACCGAGCTGAGCTTCGAGCAGGTGCCGTTCGATCACCCGCTGTGGGTGCTCTACTCCTCTGGGACGACCGGCCTGCCCAAGGCGATCGTGCAGGGCCACGGCGGGATCCTCCTCGAGCAGCTCAAGAAGCGGCTGCATCTCGATCTGCATCCCGGCGACCGCATGTTCTGGTTCACCACTACCGGTTGGATGATGTGGAACTTCCTCGTCGGCTGCCTGCTGTCTGACGCCGCGACCGTCCTCTATGACGGCAGCCCCGCCCATCCCGACCTCGGCGTCCTGTGGGATCTCGCCGAGCGCACCGGGATGACCTGCATGGGCGTCAGCGCTGGCCTCTTAGCGAGTACCGAGAAGGCCGGGATCGAGCCGGGCCGCGACTACGACCTGCATGCGCTGCGCGCGCTCGGCTCGACTGGTTCGCCGCTTGCGCCAGAGAGCTTCGAGTGGGTGTACGGGCACGTCAAGCCAGATGTGTGGCTGTTCTCCACGAGCGGCGGCACGGACGTGTGCACCGCGTTCGTCGCCGGTTGCCCACTGCTGCCCGTCTACGAGGGCGAACTGCAGTGCCGTGCGCTCGGCTGCGCGGTGGAGGCATGGGACGAGCAGGGAAACAGCCTTCAGGATGAGGTCGGGGAGCTCGTGCTCACCGAGCCGCTGCCCTCGATGCCGCTCTACTTCATCAACGACCCCAACGGAGAGCGGTTGCGGGAGAGCTACTTCGAGATGTACCCCGGCGTCTGGCGCCACGGCGACTGGATCCGCATCACGCCGCGTGGCGGCGCGGTCATCTACGGCCGGTCGGACTCGACGATCAACCGCCAGGGCGTGCGCATGGGTACGAGCGAGATCTACCGTGCGGTGCTCGCCGTGCCAGGGGTGCTCGATGCGCTCGTGGTGGATGTGCCAAGGGAAATCGATGCCCAGGGCGGTAAGGAATTATGGATGCCGCTGTTTGTCGTGCTCGCCCCCGGCGTGGCCCTCGACGAGGACCTCAAGGCCCAAATCAAGCGGCGAATCCGAGAGGACTGCTCTCCGCGGCACGTCCCCAACGACGTGTTCGCCGTTTCAGAGATTCCCCGCACCCTCTCCAACAAGATCCTCGAGGTGCCCGTCAAGAAGATCCTGATGGGCTCACCGCCTGCCCAGGCAGCCAGCATCGAGTCGCTGGCCAATCCGAATTCGCTCGATTATTTCGTCGAGCTGGCCGAGCGGCTCAAAGCCCCATCGAGCGGCCAATTATCTCCTTCATGATCTCGTTGGCGCCGCCGTAGATGCGCGTCACGCGCGCGTCGGCGTAGGCGCGGGCGATCGGGTACTCGAGCATGTAGCCATAGCCGCCATGCAGCTGCAGGCAGCGATCGGCAACACGTCCCTGGAGCTCTGTGCACCACCACTTCGCCATTGCCGCGTCCTCGGCCGTGAGCTCGTCCGCGTTCAGCGCTTGCACGCAACGGTCGACGAACACGCGCGCAATCGCGATCTCGGTCTGTAGCTCCGCGAGCGTGAAGCGCGAGTTCTGAAAGGAGCCGATCGGCTGGCCGAAAGCCTGGCGCTCACGCACGTAGTCGAGCGTCCAGCCAAGCGCCGCCTCGGCGGCCGCCACAGCGCTAGCCGCGATCGACAGGCGCTCTTGGGGGAGGTTGGAGACGAGGTAGAGGAAGCCCTGGCCCTCCTCGCCTAACAGGTTCGCGGCCGGCACGTGCACTTCCGAGAACGACAGCTCGGCGGTGTCCTGGGCGTGCTGCCCGATCTTCTCGAGGTTACGACCGCGCTCAAAGCCCTCCATGCCGCGCTCAATGATCAGCAGGCTGATACCGCGGTGGCGCTCTGACGCGTCGGTCTTGACCGCCACGATCACCAGATCGGCGTTGATGCCGTTCGTGATGAACGTCTTCGTGCCGTCCACCACGTAGTGATCGCCCTCGCGCCGGGCGCGCGTGGACATCGACGCGATGTCGGACCCTACGCCGGGCTCGGTCATCGCGAGCGCCGTGATTAGCTCACCGGAGGCGATCCCGCCCAGCCAGCGCTCGCGCTGCTGCTCGTTGCAGTAGGTCAGGAAGTACGGCAGGCAGATGTCGTTGTGCAGCGTGATCCCCAGCCCGAAGCTGCCGGCACCCGCGCGCTGACACTCCTCGCCGATGACCACGTTGAAGCGGAAGTCGCCCGCGCCCGCGCCGCCATAGCGCTCGGGTACTGCCATCCCCAGAAAGCCGCCACGCCCTGCCCGGGCGAAGACCTCGCGCGGCACGATCCCCGCTTGCTCCCACTCACCGTAGCGGCCCTCCTCGCCAACGACCTCGCGCTCTAAAAATGTGCGAAAGCTCTCCCGAAAGTCCTCGTGGACATCTTCATACAGGGCGCGCCGCATACAGCCGGGACCCTATCTGGCAGGAGTGCGGGGCAGGGGCGTCGAACAAGACCGCGGATGAAGCGTGTTGGCACACCTACCCAGGATCGCCCAAAGGCTGGCCGATCTCCGATCGGTGGCACGAGCGAGCACCAGAGCCTGTCCAAGTACATCCAGGCGCGCTTTGACGAGTGCTCACGCTCGCAGAAGGACGTGGCCCAGTACATCGTCGACCACCTCGACGAGGCGGCCTTCCAAACGGCCGAGGAGCTGGCCCGCCGCGCGAACACGTCCAGCTCGACGGTCGTGCGCTTCTCCCAAGCGCTCGGTTTTGAGGGCTTCCCTGAGCTGCAGGCCGCCGCACGCGAGGAATACCGCCGCGTGCACACCAAGGCCGAGCCCAAGAGCGGGGGGGT
>JBIOEX010000035.1:0-23761 GCA_044446485.1 Solirubrobacterales bacterium | reverse complement strand
GGATTGGGGGGTTGGGTGGGTATGGGGAACCTGGTTAATCGCCCCATCGGGGCGTGCCGGCACTGTGCGCTTGGCGCGGAACCGCAGCTGGCTGGACGGGTCCCACAACCTCACCTGCAGATCGATCTCCTCAGCTCTCCCGGGATCGTCCAGCAGCTCCTCGACGACGTCTGGAGTTTCTCCCTCCAGCCAGCCCGAGCGGTTGTCCGGACGTGGGTTGGAGCCATTATCAGGCTGGCGCGCGACGTTCAGGCCATGCTCCTCGAACATCGCCCGGTCCTGCTCAGGTTCGTTGCCGAGCGTAGTGAGGAAGTTGCCCATCATCACGCCGTTGATCCCTGCCTTCACGGCCAGGGACTGCAGCTCGCCGAGGTTCTCCACGCGCCCGCCGCAGAGCCTGAAGAGGGCCGCGGGCAGGATCAAGCGGAAGATCGCGATCCACTTGACGGCCTCCCAGGGATCCATGTACTCGCGGTCACCGAACTTCGTGCCCGGCCGCGGGTTGAGCATGTTGATCGGCACGCTCGTGGGGTGCAGTGCGGCGAGCTCGAACGCCATCTCCACGCGCTGCTCGCGACTCTCGCCGAGGTTGAGGATGCCGCCGACGCACGTCTCCAGACCCGACTCGCGCACCGCCTCGATCGTCCGCAGACGACCCTCGTAGCGCACGGTGGTGGAGACCTCGTCGTAGTAGCTCTCGGCCGTCTCGACGTTGTGGTGCACGCGCTGGATGCCCGCCTCCTTGAGCGCCTGCGCACGGGCACGGGACATGTGCCCGACCGAGGCGCAGCGCTTCAGGCTGGTGTGCTCCACCACCAGGCGGACGCCTTCGAGGTACTTCTCGAAATCGCGCTTGGACAGTCCCTGGCCCTGGGTGACCATGCAGAAGCGGTGCGCCCCAGCAGCCTCGGCGGCGCGCGCGTGTTCGAGCACCTGTTCGGGCTCCATCATCGCGTGCATCGGCGTCTCTGCCTCGGCGAAGCGTGACTGGGCGCAGAAGCCACAGTCCTCGGCGCACCCGCCCGACTTGGCGTTGACCAGCGAGCACATGTCGGTCGAGTCGGCAAAACGCTCCACGCGCGCTTGCCAGGCGCGTCCAATCAGAGCTTCGATCTCGGCGTGGTCCTCGATCTCGCCCAAACGCAACGCTTCCTCGCGGGTGATCAGCGACGGCATGCGCGCACGTTATGCGGCGCGGCGGACGGCTATTCGCCTCGCCACTCGGGTTTGCGCTTCTCGGCGAAGGCCTTCATTCCCTCGCGCATGTCCTCTGAGGCGAAGGAGGCGCGGCGCAGCTCGATCAGCTCCTCTTCGACCTCCGGCGCCAGCTCGCTCTCGGCGCGCAGCAGGGCGCCGATCACCCGCTTGTTGCCGAGCTGTGAGAGTGGCGCGTTGCCCGCGAGCTCGCTCGCCACCTCGAGCGCCACCGCGTCCAGCTCCTCAGCCGGGGCGAGGCGGTTGACCAAGCCCCACTGCTGGGCAGTCGGCGCGTCGATGTAGCTGCCGAGCAGGAACAGCTCGCGCGTGCGCGCCGCGCCGATCGCGTCGATGAAGCGACGCAGGCCTGTGTGCGAGTACACCAGCCCGAGCTTCGCGGGCGGCATCCCCAGCTTGATGTCCTGCCTGGCCACGCGCAGGTCGCATGCCAGCGCGAGCTCCAGGCCGCCGCCGATCGTGTGACCGGGGAGCACTGCGAGGGTCGGGTACGGGAAGGACTGCAGCGCGTCGATCGCTTCGGTGAACGGGTGTGCGACCAGCCGCTCGGCGCGCTCCTCGAACTCCTCGTCCGGAATCTCGCCGATGTCATACCCGGCCGAGAACATCCCGTGTGCGCCCGTGACCACGACGCATCGCGTCCCCGGCTCTCCAGAGGACAGCCCGGTGAGCGTCGCGGTGATCGCGTCGAGGATCGGATGATCGAGCGCGTTGCGCTTCTCTCGGTTGGAGATCGTCAGGCGTACGACGCCCTCGGCAGGCTCGTCGATCAGCAGCTTGCCGTCCGCGAGCTCCCGGGTGTGCTCACCGTGTGACACGTATCCCTACTCCAGCACGACGAGTGTGTCGCCCTCGTTGACCGCCTGGCCCTCCTCGCAGCGGATCTCTGAGACCGTGCCGGCGTCCTCGGCCTCGACCGGCATCTCCATCTTCATCGACTCGAGGATCGCCACCGTGTCGCCCTCCTCGATCTCATCGCCGACGGCGCACTCGATTTTCCATACCGTGCCGGTGATGTGGGCCTCTACCTCAGCCATGTCGCGATCCTCCTAGTTGATCCGGTGACGGTTGGGGAGGATAGCCTCCGGTGCCGATCGATCCATGCCCTCGAACATCTTCGTCATCATCACCGCCTACAACGAGGCCCCTCGGATCGGGGCGACGTTAGCTGCGCTCGCCGCTGCCTTCCCCGGTGCACCCGTGTGGGTGGCCGACGACGGCTCGACCGACGCCACAGCACTCCTCGCTCGGGAGGCCGGAGCGCGGGTGGTGCGCAGCGAGCGGGTGATCGGTAAGGGCGCTGCCGCCACCAGGGCTGCCCGAGAGGCCCTGGTGGCGGCAGCGCAGGCGGTCAAAGACGGGGATGACGCGCAAGCGATCTTCATCCTCTGCGACGGGGATCTCGGTGAGTCGGCCGGCAAGCTGGGGCCGCTGGCGGGCGTTACACGAGGGGGGGAGGCGGATGTGGCAGTGGCGAAGTTCGCCACGCGCGTTGGGGGAGGAGTCGGCCTGGCTGTGGGATTCGCGCGCTGGGCGATTAGGAGGCGGTGCGGTCTGCAAGCGCAGGCGCCCATCTCCGGACAGCGGGCGTTGCACATCCGCGCGCTGGAAGACGTGCTGCCCTTTGCGCACGGCTTCGGCATGGAGATGGGTATGACGATCGACGCAGTGCGCGCTGGTCATCGCGTCGCCGAGATAGAACTGGACCTCACCCACCGCGTCACTGGCCGCACGCTCATGGGGTTCCTGCACCGCGGGCGCCAGCTGATCGATTTCGTACGCGTCTATCTGTCGCGGCGGTAGGCTCGCGCCGGGATGATCCTCGCGATCGACCAAGGGACGACGGGAACCACGTGCATCGTCTTCGACGAGCGTGCCGAGCCGGTCGGGCGGTCCTACCGAGAATTCACCCAGCACTTCCCTCAGCCGGGCTGGGTGGAGCACGACGCGGGCGAGATCTGGGAGGTTGCGCAGGCGGTGGCGGGGGAGGCGCTCGCGGATGCCGGGGTACTCGCGGGTGAGCTTCGGGCGGTAGGGATCGCCAACCAGCGCGAGACGGTCTGCGTCTGGGACCCTGCTACCGGCGAGCCGCTGCATCGCGCGATCGTCTGGCAGGACCGCCGCACGGCGGTCCGCTGTGAAGAGCTGCGAGCGGCAGGACACGAGCCGCTCGTACGCGCACGCACCGGTCTCGTGCTCGACCCCTACTTCTCCGGGACGAAGATCGAGTGGCTGCTGGAGAACGTGGAGGGCCTGCGTGAGCGGGCGAGCAATGGCACGGCGCTGTTCGGCACGATCGACTCTTGGCTGATCTTCAAGCTCACGGGCGAGCATGTCACCGACGTTTCCAACGCTTCGCGCACGATGCTGTACGACATCACCGCCGGCCGCTGGGACCCAGAGCTGCTCGATCTGCTGGGCGTCCCCGAACGCGCGCTGCCGCGTGTCCTGCCGAGCGCCGGGGCTTTTGGTGAGACGCGCCCCGAGGCGTTGCACGGCCACGCCGTCGCGGTGGCGGGCGTCGCCGGTGATCAGCAGGCGGCACTGTTCGGCCAGGCATGTGTGGATCCCGGCATGGGCAAGAACACATATGGGACGGGCTCATTCGTGCTCATCAACACCGGCTTTCGGGCACCCGAGCCGGCCCCCGGCCTGATCGCGACCGTCGCGTGGGGGATTGGAGCCCCGCGCGGCGCCCCCTCCTCCACCGCATACGCGCTCGAGGCGTCGATCTTCGTCACCGGCGCCGCCGTGCAATGGCTGCGCGATGGGCTTTCAATCATCGAGCGCGCGTCCGATACGGAGGCGCTGGCCGCGTCACTGAAGAGCAACGATGGCGTGTACTTCGTCCCGGCTCTCACCGGCCTCGGTTCACCGCATTGGGATCCCTATGCGCGTGGAACGATTACCGGACTCACCCGCGGTACCGGCCGCGCTCACCTGGCGCGCGCGACGCTCGAGGCGAGCGCCTATCAGACCGTCGACGCGGTCCGCGCGATGGAGGCGGGGAGCGTGGCGCCGCTGAGCGAGCTGCGCGCCGACGGCGGCGCGAGCGCGAACGGCTGGTTGATGCAGTTCCAGGCTGACGTGCTCGGCGTACCCGTCGTGCTGCCCGAGACCTCAGAGACGACCGCGCTCGGTGCCGCCTACCTGGCAGGCGTGGGCGCCGGTCTGTGGACGGTCTCCGGCGTGCGCGAGCACTGGCGCGAGCGCCGGCGCTACGAGCCGCGTATGAGCGAGGACGAGCGCGCCAGTCTGCTCGCGGGCTGGGCGGACGCGCTGGGACGGGCGCGCAGCGGCGCGTAACTTTGCCGGGCCTGCGAGGTAAAAGCGCTCAGATGAGCGATCTCGCCTCGATGCGCGAACAGGTCTACGCCGACCCCCGCCCGAAGGAGCACTTCGACCGTTTCCACGAGCGCTCACGCACGCGCGAACCGGATTGGGCATATGAGCTGACGCGGGTGATCACCTCGCTGTACGCCTACACGTTCCTGCGGGTGCGCTCGATCTCCTCGGAGAAGGTTCCTGGCGCCGGCGCGGTGATCCTTGCGCCCAACCACTTCTCGTTTATGGACCACTTCCTGATGGGCTGCTACATCCGCCGCAAGGTCCGCTTCATGGCCAAGTCACAGCTGTTCAAACCGGGGCTGATGCAGTTCATCTACACCCACGGTGGCGTCTTCCCGGTGCGACGAGGAGCGCGCGACGAGGAGACGTTCATCACCGCCGAGACGATCCTCGCGCGCGGCGGCGCGATCACGATGTACTGCGAGGGCGGGCGCTCGCGCACGGGCAAGGTGGCCGAACAGGCCAAGCGCGGGATCGGACGCCTGGCGCTGGAGACCGGGGCGCCGGTCGTGCCGATCGCGATTCACGGCTCCTCGCGCATCCGCAACTGGAAGCGCCTGCAATTCCCCAAGGTCACCGTGCAGTACGGCGACGCGCTGCGCTGGGAGCGGATCGAGCATCCCACGCCCGAGCAGCAGCAGGCGGTCGCCGATGAGATCCTCCTCGAGATTCGCAAGCTCTACGCCGGCTTGGAGGCGCACGGGCGCAAGGGCATCCTGCGCGGGCTGCGCGAGCAGCGCCGGGCCGAGAGCCGCGCGCGCCGCATCGCCGTGCAATAGCCGTGCTCGCGCCCGAGCTGCTGCGCGAAGGCTTGCTGGCGGATCTCTGTGTCCTGGTGGCGGGCGCAACCGAAGCGGACGCTCATTTTTCCCCAGCGGTGAGCGAGGCATGCGCGGAGCTGGGAGCTCGCGTACACACATGCGGCTTCGATACCACCGAGGAAGCGGTCGTGGACGAGATCATCACCGCTGCCGTCGCTGAGCTCGGGAGCCTGGACCTGCTGGTCCTCGACAGCGCCAGCCTGTTCGATGACGGCGCCCGGAGCGCCCTGCGCACGTGCCTGGACACCACCTGGAACGTGACGCGGGCAGTCGTCAACCGCGCGTTCCTGCCTGCGGGGCGCGCAGGCCGAATCGTTTACGTGGCGCCAGCTCCGGACGCCGGCGAGCAGGCCGATGCGGCGCGGGCGGGCCTGGAGAATCTCTCCCGGACGCTGTCGATCGAGTGGGCTCGCTATGGCATCACGACGGTGACGATCGCCCCGGGGCAGGCCACCACCACGGGCGAGGTGGCGGCGCTCACGGCCTACCTCGCCTCGCCCGCGGGTGCCTACTTCTCAGGCTGCCTGTTCGACCTGCGGGGTCCTTAACCGCTCATCCCGCCGAACAGCCCGCCTGTGACGTGGAGTGTCTGCCCGTGGACGTAGTTGGACCATGGTGAGCAGAGGAAGAACACGCCTCCTGCCGCCTCTTCGGGCGAAGCCGGGCGTCCCAGCGGGATCAGCATCGAGGCCATCCCGCGCATCTGCTCGGGGATGCCGAGCTGAATCTTCTCGCCGTCCTTTTCCATCGTGTTCTCGCCGTCCTTCGCCTGGGTCAGGCGGGTGTCGATGAAGCCGAAGGCGACGGCGTTGACGTTGACCTTGAACTGGCCCCACTCCTTGGCGACCGTTTTGGTCAGGCCGACGACGCCCGCCTTGCCGGCCGAGTAGTTGGCCTGCCCAGGGTTGCCGAACGTGCCTGAGGTCGAGGAGATGTTGACGATCTTGCGGAACACCTCCTTGCCTTCCTCTTTCTCAATCTTTGCGGGCTCGCGCAGGTGCGGCGCGGCAGCGCGGATCACCCGGAAGGGAACGACCGTATGAATGTCGATCATCGCCTGGAAGTGCTCATCGGACATCTTGTGGATCGGCGCGTCGAGCGTGTAGCCGGCGTTGTTGACGATGATGTCGATCTTGCCGAAGGAGTCGATTGCCTTCTGCACGAGATCCTCAGGGACGCCGGGCTTGGTCAGGTCGCCGGCGAACACAGCGGTCTCACCGGCGATCTCGCCAGAGGCCTGCTCGGCCACGTCGCCGTCGAGGTCGTTGATGAGGCACTGCGCGCCCTGAGCGACGAGCAGCTCCGCCGTAGCGCGCCCGATTCCGCGCGCCGAGCCAGTCACGATCGCCGACTTGCCGTCGAGTACTCCCATAGCCGTTAGGTCTCCTTGTCGTGGTCAGTGACTGGAGGTTATATCTGGCCGGCCCGTATGGCCCGCCTGGGCGGGGCGGGGAGCGATCACCCAGTGACGATGACCCCGAAGTCCTGCGTGTAGATCGCGCCAGCCTGGCCGCGGGCGAGCGAGGTGGGGGGATGGGGGGAGATACCGACTGCCGTGTCGTGAAAGTGCGCGTCGAGGATGTTCGCGCGGTGTTCGGGGGAGGCCATCCACGCGGCGACGATCGCGCGTGGGGTCGCCAGCCACAGCGTGCCCCAGCCGATGTTCTCACCGACTTCGTAGCCGACTTGCGAACTGTAGATATAGCCGCTCGAGCGAATGCGGCTCAGGGGTGTGTCACCGCTCGCTCCGGTGTGTTCGAAGTAGTTGCCGAACGCCATGTCCTCTGTATGACGCTGGGCTGCCTGCTCGAGTTGCCCGTTGGGCTGCAGTGGGCTCTCGCCATGCCCAGCACGTTCGCGGTTGACCAGGCAAAGGGTGGCAGTGCGGATGCTTTCGAGATCCTCCTCGCTGGGCCTGAGGTTGGCGTTTGTGCAGGTGTCGCTTCTGGACGCGGGCGGAACGTGGTGAGAATGGACGCGCCGGATTGAGTGGCGATGGCTCCGGAGGTGCCGGTGAGTGGTGTGTCTGGCGGGGCGTCGTCGCCTGGGACAGGCCATGTGATGCCGGCGGCGACGGGGATGACCGCCCCGGGCATGAAAGCTGCTGCGCTTGGCGCAGGTAGTCGCGCGGTGAGCGTGGTGGTGGGCGTGACGGTGACTGGCACCGGAGGCGAAGCTGGCGCCGGCGGAAAATGTGCACAGGCAAATGGCAAAGAGCGCAGGGACAAAGACGAGGCGGAGTCGGGCCACGTTTCAGGCATCGGCCTGAAGGCCCGCGGGCATGAGTGCGGGCGCGTAGGTTTGGACATCCTTGTGCGCGGATGATGCGGATGGATTGCTACAGGGCGAGCACGCGGCCGAGGATCTCGCGCATGATCTCGTCCGAGCCCCCGCCGATCGGGCCCAGGCGGGCGTCACGGGCGGCGCGCTGCACCCAGACCTCCTTCATATAGCCGGCGCCGCCGTGGATCTGCAGGCACTCGTCCATCAGCTCAAAGCAGGCACGCTGGGTGAGCAGCTTGGCCATCGTCACCTCCTTCAGCGGCTCCTCGCCCGCGACGAAGCGGCGCAACGCGTCATAGGTGACGCAGCGGCAGGTGTGCGCCGAGGTGGCGAGGTCCACGAGCTTGTGGCGGATCGCCTGGTGCCCGGACAGCGGACGGCCGAAGGCATTGCGCTCCTGGGCGAACTGCGCCGTGCGCTCCCACGCGAGCGCCATCGCGCCGGTGGCGCCGAGAGCCATCGCCAGGCGCTCCCACTGAAAGTTGGCCATGATCAGCGCGAAGCCCTCGTTGAGGGTCCCGAGCAGGTTCTCCTCGGGCACAAACACGTCCTCGAAGGCGATCGTCGCGGTGTCGGAGGCGTGCCAGCCGAGCTTGTCAAGCTTTGCCGAAGTCACACCCTCGCCGCGGTCGATGATCAAGAAAGAGATGCCGTGGTGCCCGCCTTCGGCGGTCGTCTTGACGGCGGTAACGATGAAGTGCGCGCGCACGCCGTTGGTGATGTACGTCTTCTCGCCATTGACCAGGAAGCCGCCGTCGACGCGCTCGGCCCGCGTGGAGATTGCCGCGACGTCTGAGCCGGCCCCCGGCTCGGTGATGCCCAGCGCTCCGATCAGCGCTCCGGCGATCGATGGCACTAGGTAGCGCTGCTTCTGCTCTTCGGTGCCGAACTTCCAGATCGGCGGCGTGGCGATGTTGATGTGTGCGCCGATTCCTGCCGCGGTGCCGCCTGAGCCGATACGGGCCATCTCCTCGCAGAGCACGGCCTCGTGTAGGTAGTCGCCGCCCTGGCCACCGAGCCCGGTCGGGTACTTCAGGCCGAGCAGGCCCTGCGCGGCGAGCTTTGCAAAGACCTCGTCGGGGAACCAGCGCGCGTCCTCCCATTCCTGCGCGTGCGGCGCGAGCTCGCGGTCGATGAAGCCGCGGACCGAAGCCCGTAGCTCCTCGTGCTCCTCGGTGAAGGGCGGGTTCAGTGCCAACGGCTTAGAGCCCGTACGAGCGCCCAATCACGTCCAGCAAGTCTGAACGGGAGGGGGGCGGGCCCCCCTCCCGACCACTCCCCGGTTGACGATCAAAGCCCATAGGAGCGTCCGATCACATCGAGCATGATCTCGTCCGTGCCCGCGCCGATGCGGTTCAGGCGTGCGTCTCGCCATACGCGCTCGACGCCGTACTCGCGCATGTAGCCGGCGCCGCCGTGGATCTGGATGCATTCGTCGGCCACTTCACAGAGCACCCGAGAGGCGTGCAGCTTGGCCATCGAGATCTCCCTCACCGGGTACTCGCCGTTGTGAAAGCGCCAGGCGGTTATGTAGGTCATCTGCCGCGCAGACTCGATTTTGGTGGCCATCTCCGCGAACTTGTGGCGGATCACCTGGAACTTGCCGATTTCCCGCCCGAACGCCTTGCGCTCGTGCGCATATTGCAACGTGCGTTCGAAGCACTTCTGTGCGCCCGCCACCATTCCGGCCGCGCCGATCAGGCGCTCACCCTGGAGCTCCCACATGATGTGGTAGAAGCCCTTGCCCACCTGGCCGAGCACCGCGGATGCGGGCACGCGCACGTCCTGGAAGGCCAAGAGCGCGGTGTCGGAGGCATGCATGCCCAGCTTCTCGAGCTTCTTCTCGCGGATCACACCAGGCGCGTCCATCGGCACGAGGAACAGCGTGAAGCCGTCATAACCCGCGTCGGAGTCGGTCTTGGTGACGAGCACGATCACGTCGGCGCGGTGGCCGTTGGTGATGTAGGTCTTGGAGCCGTTGATGACGTAGTCGTCTCCGTCCTTGACCGCCCGCGTCTTGATGCCTTTCACGTCCGAGCCGGCGTCGGGCTCCGTGATCCCCAGGCAGAGGATCTTCTCGCCCTTGATTGCGGGCACGACCCACTGGAGCTTCTGCTCCTCTGAGCCGAAGGCGAGGATCGGCGGCATCGCCATGTCGGTGTGGACCGCGATCCCCATCGCCAGCCCGCCCGAGTTGCCGTTCGTGATCTCCTCCGCCAGTACCAGTGCGCTGTAATAGTCGCCGCCCTGACCACCGTAGGCCTCGGGCTTGTCGAGACCCAGGAAGCCGAGCTCGCCCATCCGCCGGAAGACCGAATCGGGGAAAGTGTTCTCCTCCCATTCCTCTGCATGAGGGGCCAGCTCTTTGATGGCGAAGTTGCGGATCGACTCGCGCAGCGCTTCGTGCTCGTCGGTGAAGATGAAGTGCTTGCGCGCGCTCTGGAAGTCGGGCTTCAGCACGCTCTCGGCGGTAGCGGCCATGGAGTGGCTCCTTTTTGTCGTTCAATCCGACGAACTGCAAACAAGAAGCTAACGCAGCGCCAGGAGAAAGTAAACAGTAGAGCTGCTTACTTCCGGCAAACCGCGGATGCGGTTAGGATGCGGATGTGACCACAGAGCCAGTTCTGTATGAGGTAGGTGAGGCGGGCGTTGCGACGATCACGCTGAACGAGCCCGACACCCGCAACGCGCTGTCAGCGGAGCTGCTGGGAGGACTGATTGCGGAATTCGAGCGGGCTCGCGAAGACGACGCGGTTCGTTGTGTCGTACTTGCCTCCTCGCACGAGAAGGTGTTCTCCTCGGGCGCCAACCTGAGCGGGTTCGCGGGCGATGTGTCGCTCGTGCACAAGCACTTCGGCTCCGAGCGCTTTGTGGAGCTGTTCAAGCTGATCGGCGCGCTCGGCAAGCCCACGGTGTGCGCCGCGGACGGGCACGTGCTGGCCGGTGCGCTGGGGATCGCGCTGGCCTGCGATCTGATCGTCGCCTCAGAGAAAGCGACGTTCGGGACCCCCGAGATCAATGTGGGGACGTTCCCGTTCATGATCATGGCGCTCATCTACAGGAACGTGGGGCGCAAGAAGGCGAACGAGCTGCTGCTGCTGGGCGAGCGCTGGAGCGCCCAGGAGGCGCTCGCGGCCGGCATCGTCAACAAGGTCGTTCCCGCCGGGGACTTCGATGCGGCGGTCGCCGGTTGGGCAAAGAAGCTCGCTGGGTCCTCGCCGGTGATCATGCGCTTGGGCAAGGAGGCGATGCGCCGTCAGCTGGACATGGATCTCGATGACGCCCTCGACTATCTGCGTGCGCAATTGACGCTGGCGCTCTCCACCGAGGACATCGTCGAGGGCGTGAGCGCATTCTTCGAGAAGCGCGACCCACAGTGGAAAGGCCGCTGATGGGCACACCGGAGACGACCGAGACGACCAGTCTCCTGCGCCCCCTAGTTGAGGATCTGGAAGAGCGCCGCGCGCAGATCAAGCTCGGCGGCGGCGAGCAGAAGATCGCCAAACAGCACGCCGAAGAGAAGCTGACCGCGCGCGAGCGCCTCGCGCTGCTGATCGACGACGGCACGTTCACTGAGCTCGGCATCCACGCCACGCCGCACACCTCCCAGAGGGCGATGGACGGAAAGGAGGCGCCCGCCGACGGTGTGATCACCGGCTACGGCAAGGTCAACGGGTGCCTGACTGCCGTGTGTGCGTATGACTTCACGGTGATGGCCGGCTCGATGGGGATGACCGGCGAGTTCAAGGTCACACGCCTGCGCGAGCTCGCACTGACGAAGCGCATCCCATTCGTGTGGCTGCTGGACTCCGCTGGCGCTCGGGTGCAGGAGGCCGCCGGCGCGATGTTCGCCGGCTCCGGGCACCTGTTCCGCGAGGAGGTGATCATGAGCGGTGTGATCCCGCAGGTTGCGGCGCTGATGGGGCCATGCGCGGCGGGCACCGCGTACATCCCTGGCCTCGCCGACTTCGTGCCGATGGTCAAGGGCAGAGGCTCGATGGCGCTTGCCGGGCCGCACCTCGTGAAGGCCGCGGTCGGCGAGGACGTGACCCAGGAGGAATTGGGAGGCTCGCGCGTGCACTGCCGCAAGTCCGGGGTGGGCGACATGGAGGTAGCAAACGACGAGGAGTGCATCGATCAGATCAAGGCCTACCTGTCGTATATGCCCCAGAACTGCGAAGAGAAGCCGCCGGTCCTGGTGGTCAACGACCCAATCGATAGGGCCGATGAGGCGCTGCTCGACGTGCTGCCGGAGTCCAACCGCAAACCGTACGACATGTACGAGGTGATCCGGCGCATAACCGATGACGGCGAGTACTTCGACATGAAGGGGCAATGGGCGAAGACGATCATCACCTGCTTTGCGCGCTTCGGCGGGCGCCCCACGGGGATCGTCGCCAACCAGCCGAAGCACCTGGGGGGCATTCTCGACAACGACTCGGCCGACAAGGCCGCGCGCTTCGTCAACCTGTGCAACGCGTTCGGCATCCCGCTCGTGTTCCTGATGGACGTGCCCGGTTTCATGGTCGGCACGAAGGTCGAGGCCGAGGGGATCATCAGGCACGGCGCGAAGATGCTGTATGCGGTCGCCAACGCGACGGTGCCGAAGATCACGGTGATCACGCGCAAGGCCTACGGCGCGGGCTACTACGTGATGAACGGCCGCGCCTACGAACCAGACCTGATCGTGGCGTGGCCGAGTGCGGAGATCAGCGTGATGGGCGCCGAGGGGGTAGTGGAGATCGCGTTTCGCAAACAGGTCGACGAGGCCGAGGATCCGGAGGCGAAGAAGGCGGAGCTGATCGAGGGCTATCGCAAGATCTTCGATGTGTACATCGCGGCCGGGAACGATCTGATCGACGACGTGATCGACCCACGCGAGACGCGCGAGACGATCTGCCGCGGGCTGGAGATGTCTCAGAGCAAGCGGGTCGAGCGGCCGTGGAAGCGCCACGGCGTGGTGCCCGTATGAGCCTCGACGATCCGGTTGTGATCACCTGCTCGATCTCGGGGGCGATCGCCAACCGCGAGCAGTGCCCGGCGATCCCCTATACGCCGGCGGAGTACGCGGCGGAGGCGCGGCGGATTGTGGACGAGGGCGGCGTGCACATCCACATCCACGCGCGCAAACCGGACGGGACCCCGTCGTATGAGACCGAGGACTTCCAGGCGATCACCGACGCGATCCGCGCGGAGGTGGGCGACGCGGCGATCGTCAACTACTCAACGGGCACGATCGGCGTGCCGGTGTCTAAGCGCATCGAATACCTGCGCGCGTGCCGCCCGGAGGTGGCGGCGCTGAACATGGGCTCGATGAACTACGCGAAGTACTCGAAGTCGAGGAAAGAGTTCGTGTTCAAGATGGTGTTCGCGAACCCGTTCGAGGAGATCATCGAGCTGCTCGAGGCGATGAACGAAATGGAAATCAAACCCGAGCACGAGTGCTTCGACATCGGTCATGTGGGGAGCCTGGCGCCGCTGATCGACATGGGCGTGCTGAAAGAGCCGCTGCACGTCGACTGCGTGATGGGCGTCGTAGGGGGGATCCCGCCGACGGCCCGCAACCTGGCGGCGATGGTCGGGAACATCCCGTCGGGCTCCCACTGGGGGGTGATTGGGATCTCCCGCGACCAGTGGATGCTCGTCGGGGCAGCGCTCTCGCTCGGCGGCTCGATCCGCGTCGGGCTGGAGGACAACTTGTATCTGCCGAACGGCGAGATGGCGCGCTCGAACGGCGAGCTGATCGCCAAGGCCCGGCAGATGACTGAAGACATGGGCCGCCGGCCGGCCACCGTAGAGGAGGCCCGCGCAATGCTGAACGTCCCGCAGCGAGGGACATGAGCCTGCCGCTCGAGGGCATCCGTGTCCTGGATCTCTCGCGCCTGTTGCCGGGCGGTTTCTGCTCGCTGCTGCTGGCGGACTTCGGCGCGGATGTGCTGAAGGTCGAGGACACGGGCATGGGCGACTACATCCGCTGGGCGCCACCGTATTACGAGGGGGCCGATGACAGCGCGAAGTCGGCGCTGTTCCTGTCGCTGAACCGCAACAAGCGCTCGATCCGCCTCGACCTCAAGAGCGAGCAGGGCCGCGCGGTGTTTCTGCGGTTGGTAGGCGAATACGACGTCGTGCTCGAGTCCTTCCGCCCGGGAGTGCTCGACCGCCTCGGGGTGGGGTATGAGCGGATGCGCGAGCAGAACCCGGGCATCGTGTACTGCGCGATCTCGGGCTACGGGCAGACCGGTCCGAAGCGCGATTCCTCAGGTCACGACATGAACTACCTCGGCCTGGTCGGCCTGCTCGGACTGACCGGCGAACGCGGCGACGGGGCGGGCGGGGGTCCCATTCAAGCGGCGGGGCAGATCGCCGACCTCGGCGGCGGGGCGCTGATGGCCGCCTTCGGGATCATGGCGGCGCTGCGCGAGCGCGACCGTTCCGGCGAGGGCCAAATCGTGGACGTATCGATGGCCGACGGCGCGCTGTCGTGGCTGGCGATGGTGGCTGCGGGGTACTTCGCCGATGGGACGGTGCCCCACCGCGGCGATTTGCCGCTGGCGGGCTCGCTGATCTGTTACCGGCCGTATGAGTGCGCTGACGGCTGGGTCACGCTGGGGGCGCTGGAGCCGAAGTTCTGGCAGGCGTGGTGCCGGGGGGTGGGACATGAGGATCTAATCGAGCGCCAGTTCGAGGCGCCTGGGTCTGACGCGCATGCGCAGGTCGAGGAGATCTTCATGAGGCGTACACGCGCAGAGTGGCAGGCGTTCGCGGGCGAGCACGACTGCTGTCTGGAGCCCGTGCTGGACCTCGACGAAGCGCTCTCCTCCGAGCTCGTTCGCGAGCGCGAGATGGTCGTCGAGATCCAACAGCCGGGGGCGGAGCGGGCTGTGAGGCAGCTCGGGATTCCGGTGAAGCTGGGACGTACCCCGGGCGATCACGCGCGGATGCCGGGGCCGGCGCTGGGTGAGCACACCGAGGAGGTGCTGCGCGCGGCCGGCTACAGCGAGGCGGAGGTGGGCGAGCTGCTCCGGGCGGGCGCGGTTGGCGGTCCCGTCCACCCGGCCGGGTGGACCGATGAGTCCCCGTCCCCGGCGTTTCGGGTGTAGCAGGGGCCGAAGCATGGGCACTACGGAGGTTTCGCCCGATCGGCCATTGTTGAAGATCAGCGAGCTCGCCGAGCGCTCAGGTGTGAGCGCCGGGACGATCAGGCATTACGTGCGCGAGGGCCTGCTCGGCGGGGAGGAGGAGATCGTCAGGACGAGCCGCAACATGGCCTGGTACTCGGCGGAGCTCGTCGAGCGAATCGAGCTGATCAAGCGATTGCAGGAGGAGCGGTTCATGCCGCTGCGCGTGATCCGGGAGGTGCTGGAGGACGACCCGGAGCGTGTGCACGCGCTGATTAAGTTAGACAGTCGTATCCACGAGCTGCTGCTGGCCGAGCTGCGACGGCAGCACAAGCGATAACTACCAGTGCGCGCGGTGATGCTCCACGACCCCGAGGCCATGGGCTAGCTCGATCCCGCCCGGGAGCGTCCCCGAGAAGCTGCCGAACGGCGCGCGATAGTCGCTTCTCACGATCAGCAGGTTCTCCCGGCGGCTGCGCTGCGCCTCCGGGAGAAACCGCAGGTCCGATCCGTCCTCGCAGCGGATGCGTGAGAGATCCTCATCGAAGGTGACCGGCGGGGTCTCCCGCGGCGTCTCTGCGACCCACACGGCCCGCTCTGAGCCGGTCGGCGGATCGTTCACGCCGGCCACCAGGTTCCACGCAAGCGGCGTCCCGTCAGGACCCTCGCCCACCCCGGCGCTCCACCACCACTCGGTGAAGCGGGCGTGATAGCCGGCGGTGTCGTCGATCACCGCGAGCGCCTCGATCTGCCGCTCCGGGCCGCCATCGAGGGCAAGCGTTCCGCGGGCCGGAACGCCTGCCTGCTTGCGCGTCCACACATGCTCGCGACCGTGCGTGCAGAGGGCCTGGATGCCATCGTTCTCGTCGAGGGAGAGTTCGAGCAGCACGCCGGTGTCATTGATTCGCAGTTGTCGGGATTCAAGCACGACACTCCGTCGATGCAGTAAACGCGTACGCTCGCGCAGGCGACCGTCGCTGCGCGGAAGGACCGCCCAGAACGACTGGATGAGTGGTCCAACCCGAACAACTGCGGCACACGCCATCAGCTCCTTGCAGAACACGCCCACATAGCGCCAGCGCTTCAGCGGTCGCGTGCTGCGGAACATCGGTGAAGCTGCGGTGGGCGCTATGCTTTGGGGTGTTGACTGACTAGTCAATCTATTCTGCGGGAGATGCTGCGGAAGGGAACATCATTATGAGTGCCACCGCCCCCGACAAGCGCCGCTTGATCCTCGATGCGGCCGTGAGGGTGTTTGCCAGCCAGGGCTTCCATGCCTGCCGCGTTTCGGACATCGCCGACGAGGCCGGGGTCGCGTATGGGCTCGTATATCACTATTTCGCATCCAAGGACGAGGTGCTCGACACGCTCTTCCTCGAGCGCTGGAACGTGATGCTCGAGCTGATCCGCGAAGTCGACGCACAGCCGCTTGCAGTGCGCGAGAAGCTTGGCGCGATCGCATCGTTCATCGTCGACAGCTACCGGCACGACCCCGACCTCATGAAGGTGATCATCGTCGAGGTCACGCGCGCGGCGAACTCGTTCGGGCAGACCCACCTCGCCCAGATCCGAGAGGCGTATGAGCTGATCGGGGAGATCGTCACCAAGGCACAGGAAGAGGGGGTCTTCAAGCCGGAGATCGAAGCCCGCTTCGCCGCGATGGCCTTCTACGGCACGATCGAGCAGCTGCTCACGGGCTGGATCTTCGGCCTGCGCCCGCAGGGCGAGGAGCATTTCGAGCGGGCGAAGTGGCTCGTGGTGGAGACGGTTTGCGGAGGACTCGAGTGCAGCGTGGTTAACGAGGCGAGCGTTTCCTAGCTGGGCTCAGGCATGGAAGTGACCTCCGCGGGGAATAGACTGCCACGGATGGAGAACGACATGGTCAAGCGGCTGATGTGGTCCGGCCTGCTCGCGGGGCTAACCGCGCTATCGAGCATCGTCGCTCACCGCGCGGGGGCGCTCGTGTGGAGGCGCATGTTCGACGAGGAGCCGCCGGAGTGAGCGAGAGGCCCGGCAGTGACACACGCGACGGCCAGCAGAACGCTGGCTCTGTGACGGGGGCGCAGGGCATCGCGACGGCGATCACCGAGGTCTCAGAGCGCGCCACGCTGCTGGTCCGCGAGGAGATCGAGCTGGCCAAGGCGGAGGTCACTGAGAAGGTCGGCAAGCTCGCCAAGGGCGCCGTGGTGGCGGCCGCCGCGGGCATCTTCCTTCTCACGGCGCTGTTCTTTGTTTTGATCGGCTGCGCCTGGCTGCTGTTCTATGAGCTGCCGATCGGCAACTCGCTGACCTACTTCTGGGGCTTCTTCGCGATGGCCGCGATCCTGATCGTCCTCGGCTTGATTGCCGGCTTCATCGCCGCTAGGGCGGTCAAAAAAGGATCCCCGCCGGTGCCGAGCATGGCGATCGAGCAGGCGCGGAAGATCCGCGAGACGGTGTCCGCGGGCGCCGATCCCGATCCGGGCATGGAAACCAGCGAGCAGGGAGATATCTGATGGCGACGCGCAGCTCGGCTGAGATCCGCAGCTCAATCGAGGCCAACCGCGAGGAGCTGGCAGTCTCACTGGTGCGCTTGCGCGGCGAGGTCACGCACCTGGCCGACTGGCGCGGGCATCTCGATCGCCACCGCCCCGAAGTCACAGCCGCGGCTGCCGTCGTGGGGCTGTTCCTCGGCGCGCGCATGTTGCGCCGCCGCCGGCGCAACCGCTGAGCGGCCGCGTCGGTCTAGACGCCGCGCGTCATTTGTCCTCGGGCTTAGGCTAGGAGCGTGCGCGGGATCGCGCCTACGCCAATCATGCCGGGGCCGGTGTAGGTGCCGAGCACCGGTCCGACCTCGGAGGTGAAGACCGGCTCGGAATCGAAGATCTCGCGGCAGCGATCGATCAGGCGCCCGGCCTGCTCGGGCGCCTGGATGTGCTGCACGACCCAGCCGTCGGCGCCTGAGTCGTGGAGTTCCTGTGCGTACTGGACCATGCGCTCGAACGCCCGCCCGGCGGTGCGCACGCGCTCGACGGGCGTGATTTCGTACTCGAGCGAAAGGATCGGCTTGATCTTCAGCGTGCCGCCCAGCCAGGCCTGAGCTTTGCCGACACGCCCGCCGCGCCTGAGGTACTCGAGCGTGTCCAGGCAGAACCAGATTCGCAGCGCCTTGCGCGTTTCGCGCACGCGAGTGGCTACCCCTTGCATGTCGGCGCCCGCGCGGACGGCGGCGCAGGCGGCGAGCACCAGCAGGCCCATGCCACCGGCGGCCGTTTCGCCGTCGATCACCTCGAGGCGATCGCCGAGACCGCGCTCGGCTAGCAGCCCATGGGCTTGGCGAGCGGCCTCGTAGGTGCCGGAGATGCCTCCGGCGAGGTGGATCGAGACAACGTCCTGGCCGCCCTGCAGCAGGGGTTCCCAGACGGCGAGGAAGTCGCCGATCGAGGGTTGGGATGTCGTGGGCAGCTCGGGATCGCTGCGCAGCCGGTCGTAGAAGGAGTCGAAGCCGTCCATCTCGAGCTCGCGCTCGGGTTTGCCTTCCCAGCCGACATACAGGCTGACCTGATGGACCCCCAGCTCCTCAGCGAGCGCGCGGGGGAGGTATTGCGTGCTGTCGGTGGCGACCGCGACGGAGGACACGCGCGGGGACCCTACAGCAACTACTGCAACGCTTCTGAGAGCTCGCCGGACTCATACATCTCGGTGACGATGTCACAGCCCCCGACGAGCTCACCATTCGCGAACAGCTGTGGGATCGTGGGCCAGTTCGAGATCGCCGACAGCTCCTGGCGGATACGCGGGTCGGGGAGGATGTCGACGGCGGCGAACGGTACGTCCAGCGCCTGCAGGGCAGCCACTGTTCGCGCCGAGAAGCCGCAGGCGGGCGCCTCAGGAGTGCCCTTCATGAAGAGGATCACCTTGTGCTCTGAGATGGCCTGTGTGACCGCCTCGCGGATCGGGTTGGTCTCCTCGCTGGAGCTGGGAGCCTCACCCGCAATGCTGGGCTGACTGGCGGACATCGGAAGGTCGCGGATGGTGCTTGGCTCGCTACTGGGCATGGGAGGGCTCCTGGCTCATGGGGTGGGGGTCTTCTGCGGGGTCTGGGTCTTCAGCGAAAGGGCGTGGATGGGGCCGCCGATCTCCTCCCCGAAGATCTCGTAGACGAGGCGGTGCTGCTCGATGCGGCTGCGCCCCGCAAACGCTTCGGCGGTGACGGTTGCGCGGAAGTGATCGCCGCCCCCGGTGTAGTCCTCCACCTCCGCGTGGGCTCCCGGAATCGACGCCTCGATGCGCTGCTTTAGGTCCTCGGCAGAGAGCATTTCAGCTCCAGCTTAGCCGCTATACTTTGGAAAGCGATGATCACGATCAGCGACAAGGGTGCCGAGAAGGTCCGCGAGTTTTTGACGGCGCAGGAGTCTGACGTAGGCATGGCGGGCCTGCGTGTGGGCGTGCGTGGGGGCGGCTGCTCGGGCTTTCAGTATCAGCTGGCGTTCGACGAGCAACGCGACGGCGACATCGTGTTCGAGAGCCACGGGCTGAAGCTGCTGGTCGATAACGAGAGCCTGCCGTTCGTGCGCGGCTCGGTAATCGACTACGAGGAAAGCCTGCAGGGCGCGGGCTTCAAGGTGTCAAACCCCAACGTGGTAGCCGCCTGCGGCTGCGGATCGTCCTTCAGGGTTGCCGAGGAGGAGCAGGTCTCCGCAGTCTGACGGCCGCTGAGCGGCGCGAATACTGCGTCCTCAGTCGCTCGCGTACCGATCGTCGATCAGATGCGATCGACTGATCGACCAGCACGCCACGCTTCCTGCGTCCTTGTCTCGCTTGCCCAGCGACCGTCAGGTGGCATGTGGATAGGGTGCGCTCCGTTGTGCCAGCCCTACCCTCCCGTCTACGGAGCCTGACGCCTGATCGCCTGCGCGACGATGTGCGCCTGCGTGCGCTTGCGGTCGGGCTTGGCCTGATCCCTCCGCGCACGATGCACTCCGCGGAGGATGCGCGGGTGCTGTTGCAGGCGGCGCATGGCGCACGCCGGGTGGTCGAGATCGGGGTGTATGAGGGGTCTTCGGCGCTGGCGCTCCTCGACGCGCTTGGGCCGGGCGCGGAGTTGCACCTGGTCGATCCCTTCGGCTCCCATCCCGATGCGCTGCCAAACGGGTGGGGCGCCACCGAGCGGGCGACGCGGCGCGTGGTTGAGCGAGCGTTGCGCCGCCGCGGCCCGCAGGCGCCTGCCGTCCACTGGCACGTGTGTCTCTCCGAGGAGCTTGCCTCACGCTGGCAGGGCGAGACCGACCTCGTGTTCATCGACGGTGATCACTCCGAGACGGGCTGTGAGCTGGACTGGTCGTGCTGGGCGCAGTTCGTGCCCGCCGGCTGCTACGTGGTGTTCCACGATGCGCGGGCCGACCAGGCCGGTGGGCGCGGGCTCCCCGGCCCCACCGCGGTTGTGGCACGCCATTTCCGCGCGGATGACTCCACGCCCGGCTGGGAGATCGCCGCCGAGGCCGACCGCACCGTGGTCGTACGGCGGGTGGCCTGACTCACTTCACGATGAGCGTGGCCTTCATGCCTTTCGCCTCATGTTCTTTGAGCGAGCAGAACAGCGTGTAGCTGCCGGGGCGCAGGTTCAGCGTGAGGTCCGGATGGGCGCCCGGAAGGGTGTTCGGAAGGGAGCCCGCTTCTGAGCCTTCGCTCGGTTCGGTCGCGTGCAGGTTGTGTTCGTCCTGGCCGTAATTGGCGAGCTCGACGATCACCTTCCCGGCGGGCACTTCGCTGCGCGAGAGCGTGAAGCTGTACTCCCTTGCGATCACCTGCACGTGCGCGGGCGCCGCTGGACTGGTGGGTGATTCCGCGGGAGGCGCTCCTCCGGCTGGGCCTGGGGGCGTCGCACCTGGGCCGGGAGTGACCGGCGTGGTCGAGGCGCCCGTCGAGCTCGAGCCCGAGCCTGTGGAGGCGCTCCTGGGCGTGTGCTCAGAGGGATTTGAGGATGCGCCCAGCTTGTGCTTGCGGTGACAGCGGCGATGTCTCGTGTGATGGCAGGCCCGCGCCGCATGGGAGGGACGATGGCGCGAGGAATGTCCGGGTGCGGCGAGTGACGCCGCGGCCGCCGTGCCACATACCAGGCACAGCACACATGGCAGGAGCACGGGTTTCGCCGCGCGCAACATCAGCTCTTGACCAACTGCGGGACTTCGCCGAACGGGCCGGGACCGGCCACACCGGTTCCCGCCCCCGGGATGACGAGTCCGGCTTCGGTCTGAAACCACTGGGCCAGCAACGCGGAGTACATCGCGCGGTAGTCGGAGGTGTTGATGAGGTTTTCGTTTTCGTCCAGTTTCTGAAGGCCGGGGAATTCGCCCACCATTTTGCCGGCGGCCTGGGTCCCAATCAGGAACGCGACCCCGGCCGCGCCGTGGTCGGTGCCCGAACCGTTTTCTTCTGGGCGGCGGCCGAACTCCGACCACAGTTGAATCAGCACGCGATCGGCCAGTTTGCGAGCTTCGAGGTCGCGCTGAAATGCCAGCACCGATTCCACTGTCTGGCCGAGATTTGTCGAGAGCGTGTTCGCCTCGTCAGAGTGCGTGTCGTAGCCCCCCACGGCGTTCAGCGAAGCGCATTTGATCGGCAGGCCAGAGTCGAGCATCTGCGCGAGCGCCGCGAGTCGCTGGGGGAATTCGCCGCCCTGCGTGGGGTAGGGCACAGGAGATGTGAATGCCGGTTTGCCTTCGTGTTCGACAAACGGCGCCATCTTCTGGCGGATGATGCTCGAGTCAAGCGATGCCGCGCGGGCCTGGGCATAGGCTGGCGAGGGTGCCGCGAGGGCGCCTAGCGCTCCGAAGGTATCGAGCGTCGGTTCGGTCAGCGGATCGCTCAATCCATAGGCCCAGAAGTTGTAGTCCGACGGCGAGGAGATCGCTGCGACAGGCATCTTGGCAGTCGCCAGCGCTGGGGCCAGGTCATAGTCCAGAGAGAGGCCCTGCAGCGGGTTGCCGGGGTCGCCCGCCAGGTCCAGGTAGCGCCCCATCCAGCCAGTGCGGGTTTCGGTGTCCAGCTGGCCTACCTCCCAGTAGTGACGGCTGGTGAAATGGCTCTCATCCGGCGGGTCATAGCCGATCGCCGGGAAGACGCTGACCTTGCCCTCCTGGTGCAGTTGGGCCAGGCCCTTGGCCTGTGGATGCCACATCAGAGTTTCATCCTCTGTGAACGGCTGTCCACCTCCGGCTTCTTCCTGGGCTTTGATGAGAGCCGCGGCAATTTGGGGACGCAGGGTCTCGTAGCGGTGCTGTTCTTCTTTTTCTTTTTCCTTTGCGATCGCTCCGAGTGGCGCGAGCACCGACAGGGCGTCCCAGCCGCCTTCCATGAAGATCGACACGAGCACCGGCTGTTTGGGCGCGGCCGCGGCGGCCGCGGCGATCCCCTCTTCGAAGTTGCGCGGGCTGAGCATCGAGGCGCCGTACACCGACAGGGCTGTGCCGGCCGACGCCAGCAGGAATGTGCGCCGGTCCATTCCCGTGCCGGCCGGCAGCGGCATCCCCGGCTCGATCGACGGCAGGCCCTTCCCCGCCACGGCTGCGCCACGGCGCAGCAGCTGGGCGCGGTTGAAGTCGTTGCACGAACAGCTCTTGGCCATTGCTTTAGCTCACCTGCATGTCGGGAGAGGTGGCGATCAGCATCCGCAGCGCGTTCTGCCTTATCGCCCGGAAAGGACTCTGCTCCCATTCAGCGGTGGCGACGCCCGTGAGGCAGGAGCTAGCGAAGGCGGCGATGCACTGCTCGGATTCGCTGGACAGCAGCGGGTTTGCCCAGTAGGCCAGCGCGCTCGCGAGCGCTTCGCTCGGGGTCTCGGTTTCGCTGTATTCGGGCGTGCCTTCTGGGGGCCACGGGTTGGGGTAGGTATTCGCGGTTACGTAGCTGGCCATTTCCCAGCGCGCCTTGATGGTCGAAGTGTCGAGCCAGCGGGTGAAGTCCCAGCCGGAAACGTTCGGCGGGTAGAACAGCTGCTGTCCGGCGCCCGCCGACAGCCACGCCCACGAAGTCGTGTCGATCGGTCGGCCGATCGCGCGCAGCAGCCCAGCGTTGTAGACGACGGGCGGGGTTACGAGCTCGGGGCCTTCGTAGAAGTCGGGGTGCTGGAGGATCGCCTCGACCACCGCCCGGATGCTGTATCCGGAGCTCAGGTACAGGCCTTGCAGTGACGCCAGCGTCGCTTCGTCGGGCGGCGTGGGGATGAAGTAGCCCCACAGCTTGGTGACGAAGAACGAGGCGTGCAGCGGATGGCTGACGCACAGTCTGACGGCGTCTTCGTAGTTCCAGTTGCCCGTCTGGCCGAACACCGTCTTGGCTTCTTCGTCGTGCCGTTCTGGGTCGTAATGGAAGTTGGCATAGCCCTCTTCCGTCCATTCCGCCTGCCAGCCGGTCAGAGCGCGAGCCATTTCGCGCACGTCATCCTCGCTGTAGGCGCCGCGATCGGCGCCGAGCGAGAACAGCTCCATCATCTCGCGGGCGTAGTTCTCGTTCGGGTTTTCCTTTTCGTTGTAGATACCGTCGAGGAAGACGAGCATCGCTGGGTTGGTGGTCACTGCGAGGAACAGGTCGTGGAAGCTGCCGAGCGCCATCGAGCGGAACAGGTTGTTCTGGTCGAGCATCAGCTGCTGGCTGTTCACCTTCTCGTTGGAGTTGGCAAACCAGTCGTGCCATATGAACGTCATCCGCTCGACGAGCTGCTGATCAGAACGGACCATGCGGTCCAGCCACCAGCAGTGGTCGTGGCCCCACGCGTCCGCCGGAGCCAGGGGATGGCCTTCTTCGTCGGTGGGTTCGGGACCGATGAGGTTGGCGGGACCCGAGGGCCGGGTAAGGCCGTAGACGACCTGACTCAGCGGCTGGCCGGCCAGCGCCTCCTGTCCGGGAGCCGGACCGAAGCCAGCACGCCACAGCAGGCGGTGCGCCTGAGCGAGAGAGACCGGCGCGCCGAGCGACGGGACCGGGGCGGGAGAGGGG
>JBIOEX010000034.1:0-24686 GCA_044446485.1 Solirubrobacterales bacterium | reverse complement strand
GCGCTCGCGGCCGAGACCTCCAAAAGCGTCTATCGCGTCGCCCTGGGGGGGTGGGGTTGGGGTGGGCGAGGTTCCGATCTCCCGTTCGCGCGCGACGATCACGGCGAAGGAGGCCATGTTCATGGCCACGTACACAGCCAGGTAGAACACCGTCGCCTGAACCCCCAGTTTGCTCGCGACTACCACGCCGGCGAGCATGTAGCCGGCCTGGGCCACCGAGGAGTAGGCGAGCATCCGCTTCAGCGAGGACTGACCAAGCGCGCCAACGTTGCCGGCGAGGATCGTGATCGTCGCGAGCACGGCGAGGGCGGGACCCCAGTCGTTCTGCGCGCTGATCAGCGCGACGTCGAACAGCCGCAGGAACACGCCCAGCGCGGCGGCCTTCGTGGCGACCGCCATGAACGCCGTGACCGGTGTGGGCGCGCCCTCGTACACGTCGGGGGTCCACTGGTGAAAGGGCGCGATAGAGGCCTTGAAGCAGAGCCCGGCGACGCACAGCGCGATTCCCGTCAGCGTCAGGGGATCGCTTGCGAGGCCGCCGCTCGAGAGAGCGCCGGCGATCGCGGTGAAGCCGGTGGCGCCCGTGGCGCCATAGATCAGCGCCAGCCCGTAGAGCAGCGTGGCCGAGCCGACCGAGCCGATGATCAGATACTTCAGCCCCGACTCCAGCGAGCGCTCGCGTTTCATTTCGGTCGCGCAGAGGACGTACAGCGGGATCGACAGCAACTCCAGGCCGACGAACAACATGACCGTGTTTTGGGCGCTCGCCAGTAGGGACATCCCTCCTATCGAGGTGAGCAGCAGCGCGTGGAACTCGCCATGCGCCGCTTCTCGCGCCGCCAGCGAGCGCCATGCGAGCAGCACCGTGCAAGCGCCGCCTGCGATCAGCACGAGGTTCAGCACAAGCGACAGGTCATCGATTGCAAGCGCGCCGGAGACGATCGACTTCTGCGCGTTCCACTGCCAGATCGTCAGCCCCAGCGCTGCACCGAGCGCGGCGAGGCTGAGCGCCGGCACGAGCTGGGCGCGCACCCAGCGCGAGCCGAGCAGGCCCACGAGCAGCACGATTACGGCGCCGCCCAGCAGCGCGATCAGCGGCGACAGCCCCGCGAAGTCCACGTGGGGGCCTTTGAGGGTGGCGGTTGCGAGGGTCATGGGGCGATGCTCCCAAAGAGCGCTGGTCTCGGCGGGAGGGGGTTGGCTGCCACGTGTGCCGCAGCTACCGAAGCGTTGACCGACCCTTCGCTGCGATGCAGCGCGAACTGCGGATACAGCGCGAGGAACAGGATCACGGCGACGAGCGGCACGAGCACTGCGCCGTCACGCAAGGTGATCTCGCGGGAATCGACCTTCGGTGAGACGCGGTTGTGCATCGCACGGATGAACAGGCGCAGGGCGTAGACGCTTGCCATCACGACGCCGCTGAACGCGATGATCGCGATCACTAGCTTGGCTTTGAACACGCCGAGCAAGATCAAAAACTCACCCACGAAATTGGCCGATCCGGGCATCGCCAGCGTCGCCAGCGACACGATCAGGAACACCGATGCCAGCACGGGCGCGCGGAAGGCGATGCCGCCCATCTCGCGGATGTCTTCCGAGCCACCGGTGCGCTGTGCGAGCAGCGCAATGATGAAGAACAGCGGCGCCACGACGAGACCGTGGTTGACCATCTGCAGCAACGCGCCCTGGGTGCCCTGCGGGTTCAGCGAGAAGATCCCGAGAGTAATGAAGCCGAGCTGTGCGATCGACGAATACCCGGCGATCAGCCGCGCGTCGGTTTGCGTGAACGCGACAGCCGACCCATACAGGATCGAGGCAAGCGCGATGATCAGCATCAGCGTCTGGAAGTGCGCCGCCGCCTGCGGGAACAGCGGCAGCACAATCGCCAAAAAGCCGTACGCGCCGACCTTCGACAGCACACCGGAGAAGACCATCAGCACCTCGACCGGCATCGCACGGTAACCGTCGGGCATCCAGCCGTGGAGAGGGAAGGCGGGCATCTTCACGAGGAATGCGGCGGCGAAGAATAGGAAGATCCACTCCTGCGAGCCCTTGCTCAGCGGCAGCGCCTGCAGTGAGGAGAGCACGAACGTGATGTGCCCGCCGCCCTCCTGGGCGGCGAGAACTCCCGTGGCGATCGCCGCCGCCAGCATCAACAGCGAGCCGGCGAGCGTGTAGATCACGAGCTTAATCGTCGCCCTCGTCCGCTCCTCGGGGGTGCCTCGGCCATACATTCCGATCAGGAAGTAGAAGGGGATCAGCATCAGGTCGAAGAAAGCGACGAACAGCGCCAGGTCCTGGGCGAGGAACGCGCCGAGCACGGCCGACTCGGCGAGCATGAAGAGAAACCAGAACAGCTGCGGGCGCGGGATTGGGTGGGTCTTGATCCTCAGGTTGGCTGCGAGGGTGGCAGCGGCAAACAGCAATGTGGTGAGCCCGACCAGGAATACGTTCAGCCCGGTGATCCCGAGCTTGTAGTGGATACCGAGCTCCGAGATCCAGACCACGTCGGTGACGTGCTGCAGGCCGCTGCCGGCTTTGTAGTCGGCGATGTAGCCGATCGCGAGGCCCAGCGCCACGAGCGTTCCCAGGAGCGCGGCCAGGCCCGGCAGGCTCACGCCGCGGGCGCCAGGAGCATCGCCGTCGTCGGAGGTCACCCGCCGCACCGGCAGCAGGCAGCCGAGCACACCGCACAGCGCGGGCAGCCAGATGAGGATCGAGAGCGGCGGCATCAGGACTGAAGGAGGAAGTAGAAGCCGACGCCAGCGACGCCGAGCACGAGCAGCGCGGCGTAGTAGCGCAGGAAGCCGCTCTGCACGGCGCGCACCGCGGCTGATCCTGCTCGCACGATCCCGGTGCTACCGCCGATGAGCGTGTCCTGCACGAATACCTGCTCGAAGGTACCCATCGCAAAGCGTCCCATCGCGGCCGCCGGGCGCACGACGACGAGGTCGATCAGCTCGTCGAAGTACCACTTGTTGACAAACAGGGTGTAGATCACCCTGAAGCGCTCGCGCGCAACGACGGCCAGCGAAGGCTGCTTGACCCAGATGCGGTACGCCACGCCGATACCTGCCAGGCCAACGATCGTGCCGAGAATCAGCCCGAACACGAGCAGGCCGTTGCGTGTGTGCGGTTCATACAGGCGCGAGTCGGCAAACGTCGGTGCCAAGAAGTCGTCGATCACGAAGTCCACCTTCGGGATTTGCAGCAGACCGGCGCCGATCGACCCGAGCGCGAGGATCCCCATCGCAACGCGCATCGGAAGTGCGCGCTCGGCGATCGTGTGGTGCGGGCCCGGGAATCCCACTTCGGTGTCCTCGGCCTCCCCGGTGGCCGGATTCGCCGGTATTTCTTTGTGGTGCAGTTGGTCGGATTGAAGCTCCAATGCCTCCCCTACGGGATCTCCATAGAACGCTCTGAAGATCATCCGGAACGTGTAGATCGCGGTCAAAAAGGCGCCGACGTAGCCGATCACGTACAGCGCCCAGTGCCAGCCGCCGCGCTCGGCGGTGAGGAGCAGGATCTCGTCCTTGGAGAAGAATCCCGAGAACGGCGGTATCCCCGACAGCGCCAGACCGCCGATCACGAAGCACGCGAACGTGAACGGCAGCGCCTTGCGGAATCCGCCCATCTTCTCCAGCGACTGCTCGCCGGCCATCGCGCCGATGATCGAGCCGGCCGCCATGAACAAGAGCGCCTTGAAGAAGGCATGGGTCATCAGGTGGAACAACCCAGCCGCGTAGGCGCCGACGGACACCCCCATGATCATGTAGCCGATCTGCGACATCGTCGAGTAGGCGATCACGCGCTTGATGTCGGTCTGGGCCAGCGCGATCGTGCCGGCGATCAGCAGCGTCGCCGCTCCTATCACCGCGCCCACGTCCTGCGCGGCGGGGGCGAGCTCGAACAGCGGGTGCATGCGCGCGATCAAATAGACACCGGCGGTGACCATCGTCGCGGCGTGGATCAGCGCGCTGACCGGGGTCGGGCCCTCCATCGCGTCAGGCAGCCAGGTGTGCAGCGGGATCTGGGCGGACTTGGCGAACGCGCCCACCAGCAGCAGCATGCAGCCGGCCACCAGGTCGCCTTCGTTGCGCGTGAAGATTTGTGGCGCGGCGTGGAAGGTCTTCAAAAAGTCCAGGGTGCCCGAATGCTTGAAGATGAAGTACGTACCGAGCACCAACCCGACATCCCCTACGACGTTGATCACGAACGCCTTGATGCCGGCGCGCGTGGCGGTGGTGCGCCGGTACCAGAAGGAGATCAACAGGTAGGAGGCCGCGCCGACGAACGCCCAGCCCACGATCAGCAGCAGGAAGTTGCCGGCGAGCACGAGCAGAAGCATCGAGAAGACGAAGAAGTTCAGATAGGAGAAGTAGCGAGCAAAGCCGCGGTCTTCTTCCATGTAGGAGATCGAGTAGAGGTGGATCAGCGTGGATACGCCGGTGACGACGAGGATCATGAACACCGACAGCGGGTCGACGAGGATCTGAAGCTGAGCGTCGATCCCCACCGTCTTTGCGTAGTCCCACAGCGAGGAGGTCAGCTGGCGGTGAGCGGGGGCGTGGCCCTGGAGTGAGATCAGCGCTCCCAGCGCCGCCAGGAACGCGAGGCCGATCGCCCCGGTGCCGATCACCCCGGCGGTATTGCCGGGCAGCCTGCGGTAACCGAACGCGATGATCAGCGTCCCCAGCAGGGGAAACAGCAGCACGAGCCAGCCGTATGTGGTGGTGCTCATCAGCCTTGCAGCTCGCGCAGCTCGTCGACGTCGATTGGTAGGCGGCGGCGGTGGATCGCGACGATCATCCCCAGCCCGATGCACACCTCGCAGGCGGCGACGGTCATCACGATCAGGGCGAGGATCTGCCCGTCGCCGTTGCCCCACATGCGCGAGAAGGCGACGAGCGCGAGGTTGGCTCCGTTGAGCATCAACTCGAGGCACAGCAGCACGACGAGTGGGTTGCGCCGGGTGATCACGCCGACGACACCCAGCGAGAAGACGATCGCCGATACGGCGAGGTACCAGGCGATGCTCACCGGCGTGGCCCTCCGACGCCCTCGGCCATCGTGCCGGTGCCCTGGGGGCGGTGCAGGTCAATAATTCTGCTCCCGCTTGCTCCCTCCTCATCGTCGAGACCGCCGCGGCGGCCGGCGAGCACGACCGCGCCGACGGCGGCGATCAAAAGCAGGAACGAGGCGACCTCGAAGGCGAGCAGGAAGCGGGTGAGCAGCAGGTTGCCGATGTAGGCGGCCGTGCCGAAGGATTCGGTCCCCACTCGCCCCGGGTTGTATCCCGCCCCGTAGCCGTTGATCGCCTCAAGGCCGGTGCCGAGCAGGGCAATCAGCAGCTCGACCAGGAGGGCGCCCGCAACGAGCGTGCCGCCGAGGCGCAGCCCGGAGCCGACGGGCGGGTGGGATCCGTTACCCCGCAGACGCGCTTGAAGGGATTCGCTCTGGTCTCCGACGTAGGCGACGACGAACACGTACAGCACCATTACCGCGCCCGCGTACACCACAACCTGCACCGCCGCCACGAACTCGGCGCGCAGCAGCAGGAACAGGATCGCGAGCGAGATCAGGTGACCGACGAGCGCGAGCACGCTGAAGAAGGGATCGCGCAGGACAACGACACCGACCGCGCCCGCGACTGCTCCGAAGCCGGCGATAAAGAACAGGACAGCGCTCATCGGGTGGGCGGGGTCCAGGTCATCATCACTCGCCCTCATTCCTCAGCGGAGTGCGCTCGAGCGGCTCGGCGAGGAGCATCTCCTTGGTGAAGATCAGATCCGAGCGGTCGTAGTCGGAGAGCTCGTAGTCGTGGCCCATCGTGATCGCGTCGAACGGACAGGCGATCTCGCAGTAGCCGCAGAAGATGCAGCGTGAGAGGTTGATCTCGTAAACCGCCGCGTAGCGCTCGCCGGGGGATACGCGATTTTCGGGAGTGTTCTCGGCTGCGACGACGCGGATGCAATCGGCCGGACAGGCGGCGGCGCAGAGCGAGCAGCCGACGCACTTCTCGAGTCCGGTGTCCTCGAAGCGGTGCAGCTTGTGCCGGCCGCGGAAGCGGGGATAGACGGGCGTCTTCTCCTCCGGGTACTGAATCGTGACGGGGGTTTCCCGGAAGCGGCCGAAGGTCGTCATCAGGCCGCGCACGGTCTCTGCGAAGGTGCGCCAGGTGCCGCGTGCGGCGCCCGGAGCGGGGATGCGCTGGACCTCGATCACGTCCTCGCCGGGGCTCCAGGCCGTGACGCTCAGTGCGGGGGAGGAGGGGTTTGGCTTCGGGGAATCGGGCATCAGTGGGTGGCCACGACGAGAATCGCGGTGATGAGCGCATTGAGGGTTGCCAGAGGCAGGAGGATCTTCCAGCCGAAGCTCATCAGCTGGTCGTAACGCAAGCGGGGCAGCGTCGCGCGGACCCAGATGAATAGGAACGTGATCAGCGACATCTTGAACAGCACGATGAACGGGTCGAGGAAGCCAGGAGGGTGAATGCCGAACGGCAGCAGCCACCCGCCGAGGAAGACGGTCGTGACGATGCCTGAGACGACGAGCACGTTGAGGTACTCGGCGAAGTAGTAAGAGGCGAAGCGCCCTCCGCCGAACTCGGTGTTGTAGCCGCCGACGAGCTCGGCATCGGCCTCGGTCAGGTCAAACGGCGCGCGGTTGGTCTCGGCAAAGCTCGCGGTGAGGAAGATGAGGAAGCCGAAGAACTGGGGCACGATGTACCACATGCCCGCTTGGGCCTGGACGATGCCTGTCAGCGAGAGCGTCTGTGCGGTGAAGATCACCCCGAGGAGCGCCAAGCCTTGAGAGACCTCGTAGGAGATCAGCTGGGCGGCGCCGCGCATCGCGCCGAGGAACGAGTACTTCGAGCCCGAGGACCAGCCGCCGAGCATGATCCCGTAGAACGCGATCCCCCCGAACGCGAACAGGTACAGAGGACCGATCGAGACGTCGATCCCGTACAGGCCGACTTTTGTGCCGAAGATGTCCTGGGTGTTGCCGAACGGGATGATCGCGAACGCGGCGACGGCGGTGAGGATCGAGATGAGCGGCGCCAGCACGAACAGGAACCCGATCGAGGTCCTCGGGCGGAACTGCTCCTTGGTGAGCAGCTTGAGGATGTCGGCGAGCGGCTGCAGCGCGCCGTAGGGGCCGACGCGGTTGGGGCCGTAGCGCGACTGAAACCGCCCGAGCAGCTTGCGCTCGGCGAGCAGCACGACCGGTACCAGCTGCAGCCCGACGGCGAAGATCACGATCGCCTTGAGGATCTGGATCCACCAGGGCTCGTAGTAGCCGACGAGGGCGAGCATCATGAAGGCACCGCCAGCCCGATGAGGCTTGCCAACTCGCCCAGCACCTGCAGCTCGTCGCGCGTCTCACCGACGTGGCGTACGGCGCGGCGCACGCGCTGCACACGCCCGTCGGGGTGCGTGACAGTGCCTTCCTTTTCCGGATATGCCTCCGCCGGGAACACCACATCCGCCTGCTCGCGCAGTGCGCCGGTGAGGAAGGCCGCGTGGGCGATGACCGTCCCCGACCCCTCGGTGGGCGGATCGACACCGAGCAGGTAGAGGCAGCTCAGCTCGCCTCGCGCGAACGCCTCGGCGATCCCCGGCGCGTCGAGTCCCTCCTCGCCGGTCTCGCTGAGCTCCGGGCCGGCGTTGGGGAGCACGCCCGCCTCGCGCAGGCCACGGCCGTTGGCGTGGGCGGGGACTTCGAGCAGTCCTGCGCCGTCGATCTCGGCAAGCGACAGCGTCGCGGCCACCTCGAGCAGGGTGCGCACGGCCCGCTCGCCGTCGGGACCGGCTGCCAGGCGCTCGTGCCACAGCACGACGACCTCCTCGCCGGCGGCGCGCAGCGTGTCGAGCAGATCGCCGCGCTGCGCCTCATCGAGCAGCTGCTCGCGGCTCGCATGAACGAGCTTCATCCCGTGGCGGCGTGCCCCCTTGCGCAGCCGCAGGTCGAGGATCGGCGCGTCGGCGATCGGGTCGCAGTCGAGCACCAGCACGGCATGCGCGAACTCCAGGTCGGGGACCTTCGCCTGCAGCGCCGGCTCGGCGAGCGCGCGGTGTGCTTCGAGCGCCAGCCTGCCCGCGGTGCGCGAGTCCAGATGCGGCGAGCCCAGCACATCGCGCATCAGGCGGCTCAGCGCCAGCCCCTCCTCGTTGGTCGTGCCGCCGCCGGCGAGCGCCCCGGCGCGAGCACCCGCGCGGGAGAGGCGTGTTGCGGCCTCGTCGAGGGCCCGCTCCCAGGAGACGGGGCGCAGCTCGCCGCCGTCGCGCAGCAGCGGCTCGGTTATCCGCTCATCGCTCCCGAGCGCTGGGTAGGCGAAGCGGCCGCGGTCACACAGCCAGCCGTCGTCGACCTCGGGATTCTCGCGGGCGAGCACGCGCAGCACGCGCTCGTCGCGGATGGTCAGGGTGACGTTGCACTGCGCGGGGCAGAGCGTGCAGACCGAGCCTGCATCCTCGACGTCCCACGGTCGCGCGCGAAAACGGTAGGGGCGGGAGGTGAGCGCGCCGACGGGGCACAGCTCGACGATGTTGCCGCTGAAGGGCGCCACGTAGGGATGGCCGTCGAAGGTCGCGATGTAGGAGTGAGCGCCGCGCTCGAGCAGTACGAGCTGGTGGTCTTCGGAGATCTCCTGAGAGAAGCGCGCGCAGCGGTAGCAGAGGATGCATCGCTCGCGGTCGATCGCGATCGTCGGCGAGAGCTCGAGCGGCTTGACGAAATGGCGCTTGGGCTCAATGAAACGCGAATGGCCGGGGCCCCAGCCGAAGGTGATGTCCTGCAGCGGACACTCGCCGCCCTTGTCACACACGGGGCAGTCGAGCGGATGGTTGATCAAGAGGAACTCGACGACCGACTGCTGTGCGGTCTTCACGCGGTCGGTCTGGGTGTGCACGACCATGCCGTCCTTGACCGGCGTAGAGCAGCCGGTCTGCAGCTTTGGAATGCCCTCGATCTCCACCAGGCACATGCGGCAGGCGCCGACAGGCTGTCCGAGCTTGGGCTCGTAGCAGAACACGGGGATCTCGACGTCGCCGTGCTTGGCTGCGTCGACGAGCATCGCGTTCTCCGGCGCCTGCACCTCGAGGCCGTCGATTGTGAAGGTGATCGTCTTGGGTTCGGGCCTAGGCATGAACAGGCTCCAGCCTGCGGCTCTCGATGTGGGCCTCGAACTCTGCACGGAACTTCGCGATCATCGAGCCGATCGGCATCGCCATCGCGTCCCCGAGCACGCACAGGCAGTTACCGATGATGTGCTCCTGGACGGAGGCCATGATGTCGAGGTCCATCGGCGTGGCCTGCCCGGAGTCGATCCGCTCGAGCATCTTCACGGTCCAGTTCGTACCCTCGCGGCAGGGGGTGCACTTGCCGCATGACTCGTGGCGGTAGAACTTCGCGAGCTTCATCGCGACCTCGACTATTGGCGTGGAGTCATCCACGACGATGATCGCGCCGGAGCCGAGCATCGAGCCGGCTTTGGCGAGCGAGTCGAAGTCGTAGGGCACATCCAGGTCCTCAGCGGTTAGCACCGGCGCGGAGGAGCCGCCCGGGAACCAGCACTTGATCTGGCGTCCCTCGGGGGGGCCGCCGGCCAGCCCGTAGATGATCTCGCGTGAGGGGATGCCCAACTCGATCTCGTAGTTTCCGGGGCGCTGTACATGGCCCGAGATGGACACGAGCTTGGTGCCTGTGGAGGTCTCGGTCCCGAGCTTCGCATACTCCGCGCCGCCCATCCTCATGATCGCCGGAACGGTGGAGAGCGTCTCGACGTTGTTGATCAGCGTGGGGCCCTGGTAGAGGCCCTGGTTGGCGGGGAACGGCGGCTTCAGGCGCGGGTTGCCGCGCTTGCCTTCGAGCGAGTCGAGCAGTCCTGTCTCCTCGCCGCAGATGTAGGCACCGGCGCCGCGGTGGACGACGAGCGAGAGGGAGTGCGCGGAGCCAAGGATCTGCTCACCGATGTAGCCCGCCTCGCGTGCTTCTCCGAGCGCCGCGTCGAGTACGCCGGCCTGCAACTCGTACTCGCCGCGGATGTAGATGAACGAGCGGCTGGCGGCGGCGGCGTAGGAGGCGATCACGATCCCCTCGAGCAGCATGTGGGGGTTCTTCTGCATCAGTTCGCGGTCCTTGAACGTGCCTGGCTCAGACTCGTCGGCGTTGCAGACGAGGTACTTCTCCATCGAGCCTTTGGGGAGGAAGGAGACCTTCTTGCCCATCTGAAAGCCGGCGCCCCCACGCCCGCGCAGGCCGGAGGCTTCGAGCTCTGCAAGGACGTCCTCGGGGGCCATCTGCAGGGCCTTGCGCAGCGCCTGGAAGCCGCCGCGGCGCTCGTACACCGAGAGCGTGTTCAGGCCTGGCTCGTCGATGTCCTTGAAGAGCAGTTTTTCGCTCATTCGTTCGTCCCCACATCCGCACAAGCCCGCTTTGCAAGCTGCTTGCCGGGGAGGACGGCGCGCCCGGCGCGCACGTCGTCGAGCAGGCGGGGAACGTCCTCGATGCAGAGCGGGCCGACGTAGACGCCGTCGATCGAGGCCATCGGCGCGATGTCGCATGCGCCGAGGCACTCGAACGCGCGCACGTTGAATTCAGGATCCTCGCCTGCGGCGTCCTTGACCGCCTCGAGCAGTGCGTCGGCGCCGCAGAGCGAGCAGGAGATGTTCGTGCACACATACACGCTGTGGCGTCCAACGGGCTCCGTCTCGAGCATGTCGTAGAAGGTCACGACCGCCTCGAGCTCGGCGGGCGTCACGCCCATCACGGATGCGACCTGCTCGACCGCCTCGGGTGAGCACCAGCCGTGCACGCGCTGCGCGGCGCTCAGCGCGGGCAGGGCGGCCGAGCGGCTGTCTGGATATAGGGCCATGTGCGCCTCGATCTCCGCGCGCAGCCCGGCGGGCACCTCGATGGATTGGGACCCCGCCCGCCCTGGGACCTTTGCGGGGGCCTTATCCAGATCGGCGGGCGTGTCCCAGCCACGGGAGCTCATCGGTCTATCCCTCCCAGGATCGGGTCGAGCATCGCGATCGTGGCGATCATGTCGGCGATGTAGCTGCCCCGCGCCATGGGCGCGAGGGCCTGGAGGTTGACGAATGACGGGTCGCGCATGTGTACTCGCGCGGGCTTGGAGCTGCCATCGGAGCGCACATAGCAGCCAAGCTCGCCGCGGGGGGACTCGATCGGGTAGTACACCTCGCCGGGCGGCACCCTGAACCCCTCAGTGACGAGCTTGAAGTGGTGGATCAGCGCCTCCATCGAGGTGGCGAGCTCGTGGCGGGGAGGCAGCGCGACCTTGCGATCGCCGGTGATGTGCGGCCCCTCGGGCAGCCCGTCCAGCGCCTGCTCGATGATGTGCACCGACTCGTATATCTCGGCCAGCCGCACGGCGAACCGGTCGTAGTTGTCGCCGGCCGTGCCCACCGGGATCTTGAACTCGAAGTCCTCATAGGAGCTGTACGGCGCGGCCTTGCGCAAGTCCCACGGATTGCCGGCTGCGCGCAGCAGCGGGCCCGTGACCCCAAGTCCCAGCAGGGTCTCGGCATCCAGCGGACAGGTTCCGCGCAACCGCTGAAGGACGATCTCGTTGGAGTTCAGGATCGCTCCGTACTCGTCGGCGCGCTTGGGCATGATCGCAAGGAACTCACGCAGCTTCGGTGCGAATCCGGCGGGTATGTCCTCGATCACGCCTCCTACCTGGAAGTAGCGCGTGTGCATGCGCGCGCCAGAGGAGCACTCGAACAGGTCGAGGATCATTTCCCGCTCGCGCAGGCAGTACAGAAAGATCGAGACGGCGCCGAGATCCAGCGCGCTCGTGCCGAGCCAGATCAGGTGCGAGGCGATACGGTTGAGCTCGAGATGGATCACGCGCAGGTACTGGGCGCGCTTGGGGACCTCAACCTCCACGAGCGTCTCGACCGCGCCGATGTAGGCCATCGCGTTGAAGTAGTACGCGAGATAGTCCATCCGCTCGACGATCGGGATCACCTTCCAGTAAGCCTTGTCCTCGGCAGTCTTCTCGATTCCCGTGTGGACATAGCCGATAATCGGTTTGATGTCGCGCACGATCTCGGCCTGGAGGGTGACGAGCAGGCGCAGGACGCCATGCGTGGCGGGGTGGTGCGGACCGAAGTTGAGCGTCATCAGCTCGTCCGTCGTCTCGGCGCCTTCTGAGCCGTTGTGCTGATCCTCCACCGGTGCGAGGGTGATGCTCTGCTCGCGCCGGCGGTACTTGGACAGCGTCGGGTTCTCGGTGGGGCTCACTCGCGCGACTCCAGCCACTGGGCCTCGTCGCGCGTGAAGATGACCGGTTCGCCGCCGATCGGGAAGTCGCGCCGCTGAGGGTGGCCCTCGTAGTCCTCGGGCATCAGGATCCGGCGCAGGTCCGGATGGCCGTCGAAGGAGACCCCGAACATGTCATAAACCTCGCGCTCCTGGTGGTTGGCCGTGGGCCAGTCCTCAGTCACGGACTCGACAGTGGGCGCATCGGAGGGCACGCGCAGCTTGACCGTGATGCGGTCGACCCTGCGCATGTCGAGCAACTCGTAGATCACGCCGAGGCGCGGCTCCTCGGGGTAGTAGTCGATGCCGTGGAGGCTCGCCATGAACGAGTAGCCCTGAGCGCGCAGTTGCTCGAGCACTCCCCGGATGCCCGAAGGATCGATGATGAGGGTCGCGCGATCGCGGAAGAAGACGGTGTCGAGGACCGCATCACCGAGCTCTTGGCGAATCAACTCCAGCCCGGTTGCGTCAGGCACCGGCCGTGCCACCCTCCGGGAGCCGCGCCGGTGCGACGTCTTGATTCCCACCCACCTCCGGGACCTCCTCGGTGCCAACGGCGTCGTAGCGCTCGCGCCAGCCCGCGTCGGGATTGTTCTGGACCATCTTGCGCAGCTTCAACACGCCGTGCATCAAGGACTCCGGGCGGGGAGGGCAGCCGGGGACGTGCACGTCGATCGGCATGAACTTGTCAGCTGGCACGAGCGCATAGTTGTTGAAGACTCCCATCGAGCTGCAGCACGCTCCCATAGAGATCGCCCACTTGGGCTCGAGCATCTGGTCGTAGAGGCGGCGAATGACCGGCGCCATCTTGATCGACACCCGCCCCGCGAGGATGATCAGGTCGGCCTGGCGCGGGGAGGCGCGGAACGCCTCGAAGCCGTAACGCGCGATATCCATGCGCGGGCCGGCGGCGTGAAACTGCTCCATCGCACAACAGGCAAGTCCGAATGCGAGGGGAAAGAAGGAATTCGAGCGCGCCCACGCGACGGCTTGGTCGAGCGTCGTCGTCAGTACGCGTTCTTCGACGTACTGCTCGAGCTCTGTACCCTCCAGGGTCGCCGGGCGGTTCGCGCCTTCCAGATCTCCGCCGCGCAGCATCTGGGCAGCGTTCAGCGATTGCGCCCGCAGGCCTGCGGGCGCTCCCGGCAACCCCGGGGTGGTGGGACGAGGTCCCAGGCGCTCGCGTTTTACTTCCACTCGAGCGCTCCTCTACGCCAGACGTAGACGAAGGCGACGAACAACAGTGCGATGAACGTGATCGTCTCGGCCAGCGCGAACGTTCCGTAGCTGCGCAGCTCGATGGCGATCGGATACAGGAACACGACCTCGATGTCGAACAGGATGAAGAGCATCGCGATCAGGTAGAAGCTGATGCCGAAGCGCATCCCCTGCTTGACCTCGGAGGGCAAACCACACTCATAAGGGTCTTGCTTGTGCTGTGTCTGCCGGCGCGGGCCGAGCACCGAGTTCAGCACCGCGAACGCGCCGCCGACGGTGCCGCCGAGCACCAGAAAGACGATCGCCGGGAGATAGCTGCGCAGCACCGAGCCGTGTTATATCACCGCTTGTGGCAGAGTGTTACATAGTGGCAATCGGCTCGATATCGTGACGCAGGCAGTGGTGGCAGGCGCCCTTGCGGTGGCCGCGCTCAACGCCGCTGCGGCGCTAGTTGGGGGCTGGCGCTGGTATCGCTGCGAGGACAGTGGGATTTTCTGGGTGCTGCTGCGAGTCGGCCAGGGTTCGGTGCTCACCCTGGCGCTCGTGGCCGGCTCGCTGGCGGCGGCCGGCAAGTACTCGAGCGACAGTCTCTTCTACCTCTACGCCCTGCTCCCGCTCGCGATCGGATTTGTGGCCGAGCAACTGCGCGTGAGCTCCGCGCAGACGATCCTCGACCAGCGTGAGTTGCCCGACGCCCAAGCGGTGGGTGGGTTGCCCGAGGCTGAGCAGCGGATCATCGTCGCTGAGATCATGCGCCGCGAGCTGGGCGTGATGGCGACCGCAGCACTCGTCGTGGTGTTCCTTGCGTTGCGTGCCGCGGGCACGGCCCACGGGTTCTGAGTGGGTCTATATATTCCCCGCGCATGAAGTTTGCCGCGACGACGATGGTCCTGTTCTGCTGCGCCGGGGTTCTGGGCGCCTGCGGCTCGCAGGGCATCTCGGTCCCCAAGAGCAGCCCCTACTACCGCGGGGCGGTGATCTTCCGCGACCACTGCTCCGGCTGCCATACGCTGGCAACGGTCGGCGCGCAGGGGTCGGCTACGAGCATCAAGGACCGTCTGCGCACGAACGGGCCGAACTTCAACATCCGCAAGGAGAATTCCGAACAGGTGCTCTACGCGATCCACAATGGCGGCTTTTCGGGCGCGATCATGCCGGAGAACATCGTCGTCGGTGACGAAGCGCGGGCGGTCGCCAGCTTCCTCGCAAAGTACTCCGGGCTGCAGGCGCAGAAGGTGCCCTCCACGAACATCACCCTCTCCACGAAATAGCCCTTCTGGTGGTGTCCGCGTGCTGGATCTGAAGCGGATTAGACAGGACCCGGAGAGCGTGCGCGAGGCGCTCATGCGGCGCGGAGAGGATGCGGTCGGGGGTCTTGATCGGGTGATCGAGCTGGATGCTCGCCGGCGCGAGCTGCTGCCCCAGCTGGAGGGCCTGCGGGCCGAGCAGAACGAGGCCAACGCGCGCATCAAGTCGGCCGCCGACGTGGCTGAGCGGGAGCGCGAGATCGCGGCTATGCGCACAGTGGCAGCGCGTGCCAAGGAGCTCGAGCAGCAGCTGGGGCAGGTGGAAGAGGAGCTGCAGGCGGCGCTCGCTCCGCTACCTAACCTCCCCGACCCCACCGCGGCGCCCGGTCTGAAGGACGATCTGGTGCGCGAGGTCGGCGCGATCACGGAGTTCGACTTCGAGCCGCGCGATCACCTCGAGCTTGCCGGTGAGCGCATCGACATGGATCGCGGCGCAAATCTCTCCGGCTCGCGCTTTGCCTATCTCAAAGGCGATCTTGTGATGCTAGAGCTGGCGCTCGTGCGCTGGGTGCTGGAGAAGCTACGCGCCCACGGCTTCGAGCCGGTCATCCCGCCGGTCCTCGTGCGCGAGAGAGCGCTCTATGGGACGGGCTTCCTACCTGACACCGAGCAGCAGATCTACCGCCTGGCGGAGGACGACCTGTATCTGGTGGGCACCTCCGAGGTCGCGCTCGCTTCGCTGCACGACGGGGAGATCATCGATGCTGGCGCGCTGCCGCTGCGCTACGCCGGCTTCTCGCCTTGCTTCCGCCGGGAGGCAGGTGCGGCGGGCAAGGACACACGGGGCATCTTTCGCGTTCATCAGTTCGACAAGGTCGAGATGTTCAGCTTCGTCGCGCCCGAGGACTCGGCCGGGGAGCACGATCGGATCTTGGCGATTGAGGAGGAGATCCTGGGAGAGCTCGGGCTGCCGTATCGCGTCGTGAACATCGCGGTCGGCGACCTCGGCAACTCAGCCGCCAAGAAGTACGACTGCGAGGTATGGCTACCGAGCCAGGACCGCTATCGCGAGCTGACATCCTGTTCGAACACGACCGACTACCAAGCCCGGCGCCTGGACATCCGCATGCGCGTGGAGAAACGCACGCAGACGCCGCACACGCTGAACGGCACGGCAGTCGCGGTCGGGCGCACGATCATCGCGCTGCTGGAGAACGGCCAGCGCGAGGACGGAGCGGTGACGCTGCCCGAGTGCCTCGTGCCTTTCGGAGCGCCGGCGGAGCTAGTGAGCGCTGCCCAGTAACTGAATATGGTCGGCCTCGGCCGCTCCCGGGAACGGCCGCGTCAGCCCGAACTGGTTCAGCGTCGCCTCGGGCACGCCCTCGACACCAGGCGTGTCGGAGGCTTCACCGCGGGTGTGCGGATCGTTGGCGAAGCCGCCAACCTCGACCGAGTGCGCAGGCGAGCGATAGCCGGAGATGCCGATCAGGTGCAAGTGCAGTGCCTTGCCCATCGTGTTGAGGTGTTCTGCCAGCGTCGGCTCCTCGCCGACCGAGTAGTTGGTGCCCGCAGCCGGGAAGAAGCCGTATTCCCCTTCGGGCGTGCCGTTGAATTCGCCGATCGGGCCTGAGTACGTGACGCCGGAGGCGGCAAGTTCACGTGCCTGGATGTGCACTAGTTCGTGCTCGAGCGACTGCTTATGCGATTGCAGTTCTCCGAGCTCGGAGCTCTTGCGGTCGCGCGCGCGGATGAACTGCAACTGGCGGTTGACGAGAGCGAGATGCAGTTGGGAGACCTCGTCGCGTTGCACGAGCACGGCGCGCGTCTCATGCGCGTGGCTTGCCTCCAGCGTCGCGAGCTGCCTAGCCTGGGCGGTCACGGCCTTCTGCTCTTCGGCGACGTGGATCGTCGCCCCGGCGTTCTGGCGAGAGATCGCACGCAGATCATCGACACGCTCGATCAGGTCGGCGAAGCCGTGGGCCTCCAAGATGACGGTCGCGATGTCCGGCGGCGGTGACTCATAGGAGGCGATCACCTGGGCGATTAGCACCTGCCGGTCGCGCCCTAGCTGTACCTGAAGCGAGGCTAGGTGAATGCGGGCGGCACGCAGTTGGGAGCGCAGGCTGGCCAGCAGGCGGCGCTCGATAGCGAGGCTCGATTCCAGCGCGTCCAGGCGCGTCTGCAGGTCGCTGATGCTGCCCTGGAAGCCTTCGATCTGGTGGGTGTCGGCGCCGATCCCCGAGCGCACCTCTCCTTCACGGGCCTGCGAGGAGGCGATCCGGCTTTCGAGCGTACCCGGGGTCGAACCGGCGGCAACCGGCCCGAGGGCCGCCATCCCCGCAACGACGGTGGCGAGGACGACCGCGAGCGCGATCAGGGGACAGGGCGAGCGAGACATGAAGTCGGCAAGCTAGCCAGGGGACGGTCCGAGTACAAGGAAACGGGGATTCCTGCAGTGCGGCTTGCAAGGCCACCGATCAGGTGAGAGTGCCTATGTGACCTGGAAAGTGATCGACCGCGCGCCGCCGTGTTGAGGTGTGAGCGTCAGGCGGTAGCGGCCGGGGGTGAGCGGGTTGCGGCTGCTCAGGTGCCGGCGGTTGCGACCCCTCGCGGCCGCGATCGTCAGCGAGTACGGCAGCGTCTGCCAGCGCCTGCGTCTGTGCGCATTCAGCTGCTTGGCGAGCGTGGCGCGCACGCGCGCGGCGGCGCTGAGGGTGAAGGCGAAGCCTACGGAGGAGATCCTCGGCCGGACACGGCGCAGCGCGATGAGGGCGTTGGGGGTGAGGGCGAAGGCGGATAGGCGGATCGTGGGCCGCACGGCGGGACCGGGTGAGGAAGATGTGGTTGTACCCGGCGAGGCGAGGGCCCTTGGCGGGGTGATGGCCGCGGGCGGCGGCGCGCCGGTGGATTTGCTTCTTGCTTCTTCTTCTATTTTTTCTTTCCTCTTCTGTTCTTCTGCCTTCCGTTCTTGGAACTTCCTTTTGGCTTCTTCGGTGAGGGGCTGGAAAGCGACGATCCCGTTCGGAGTACCCACACCGCTGGGGCCGTCGTAACCGGGGCCGGCCAAGCAGATGAGCTCGGGAGCCGAGCATTTAGAACTGATCGCCTCTTCTTCGGGCGTGCAGCGGGAGAGACCATTGTTGGGTTCAAAGGGCTTCAGGCATTCTCCGTTGGACCCGGTGAGGACATCGTGCAGCGAGCTGGGTGAGGCGGCCAGATTTTCGTACAGGGTCTGCGCCGGGTATTCCACTCCGTGTGACCCACCGGCGAGCGCGAATACCGAGGCAACGAGCGGCGATGCGAGGCTCGTGCCACCGATCGTGCACCAGGGCCCCTTGAGCGTTTTGCCGCCTTCTTCGTATTCACATTCCGCTGTGGAGTCATACATCGCGATCCCCGTATAGGGGTCGGCGTCGGCCGAGATATCCGCAACGGCGCGATGTTCGCCGCATCCGACCGATTCCCAATCGGAGGTGCTCCGCTGCCAGATCGGAGCGGCGAGCTCCACGCTGCAGCCGCTTCCACCGGCGCCGGCACCTTCGATTTCGCCTTTTGTGTTCTGACCCCCGTCGTTCCATACGGTCTCGCCTTCCCATGTACCGTGGCTCTGCAACAGGCGCGTGCCACCGACCGCAACCACGTGCGGCGAGGAGGCGGGATAGTCGGCAAAACCCCGTTCCAAGGGTTCTTCGGCAGCCCAGTCGAGGTAGCCGTTATCGCCGGCGGCTGCCGTGATGACGATGCCGGGATGGTTGAATGAGCTCGTGTCGTCTTCGGCCTGAGTCTCGCCCAGCTCGGGGCCACCCCAGGAGTTCGATATCTCCGTGGCGCCGAGCCTGGCGGCTGTTTTCTCTGCGGCTTCGAGGTTGGGATATTCCGCCGAGTTAGCCTCGACGAGCATGATCTTGCAGTTCTGGCAGACAGCGTGGGCGGTCTCGATGTCGAGGGATATCTCTTCCGACCATCCACCGGCTTCTTCCACTTCCTTACAAGCCGCTTCCTTTGTTTTTCCTATCCCTGTTTTGCAGACCGCTTCCCTCGCCGCTCTCAATGCTTCGCTTTGGGGAAAGGGCAGGTTCCCGGTTTCGCCGTTCTGGTTGACCTTCTTGAAGCAATGTGAGGGACCGGCTTCGGTACATTCCGGCAGTTTGAATTCTTCGTCGTAGACTTTGAGATCGGCTTCGGCGCCTAGGTCGTTGTAGGCGTCGACGATCGCGATCGTCTGGGTGCTCGCGGGCTGCGGCGGGAGCGGCAGGTTGTAGGCGCCGAGAAGGTCCTGGGGTCGTAGGCCATAACAGCCTTTCGCGGCCGTGGGCGGTTTGCAGACTTCCACAGCCCTGCCCGCTCTGGTCGGAGCGCTGAGGGTCATTCCCAGCGGGTGCGTATGGGCGCGGGCCGCCGCCGTTCTTGGCACCAGCTCCAGCGCGAGGCAGCTGGCGTATCCGGGGGCGGGTGCTGCGCATACCGGGCGCACCGTGTAGTCGGAGGCGGGCAGCGGCGCGACGGTGCTTGCCGCCGCGACTGTGACGCCGGGCAGCCAACAGCAGATCACCACGGCCGGAAGGCAGAGGACGGCAGGGACGCGGATACGTGTCTTCATCGCCTGTGGAGCTCCCTCCTTGACGTCGGCGGAAGCGAACGCCAGCTTGAGCGAAGGGTAGGTGATGCAGGCGGACGATGAGCGATCACGAGACCGTCACACTTCGGTCACGCCTCCTTTACGCGCGCGGCGCGCGGGCGTCGCAGGATGAAGTGCAAGGCGGGTCCAGGATCTTGGTCCACGGTCCCGTGTCCAAATCGCACACTGGAGGACTCCTTGCGCAATCGACTCCTTGCGGTCGCCGGTCTGCTGGCGAGCACGGGCGTGCTCGGCCTCGCTCAGGCCAACGCCACGCCGCCGCCCGCGACCTCGACCCCGATCAAGCATCTCGTTGTCATCTTCCAGGAGAACGTCTCCTTCGATCACTACTTCGGCACCTATCCCAACGCGACCAATCCGGCTGGCGAGCCGGCGTTCACTCCTTCGCCCCGCACGCCCAGCGTGAACGGGCTGAGCGAAAACCTGCTCACCGAAAACCCGAACTCGTTCAACCCCTTCCGGCTGGACCGTTCGCAGGCGCTGATCTGCGACCAGGACCACGACTACACGGCCGAGCAGCAGGCGTTCGACGGCGGTCTGATGGACAGCTTCCCGCAGTTCACGGGCGATTGCCCCGACAAATCACTGCCGATGGGCTACTACGACGGTAATACGGTCACCGGGTTGTGGAACTACGCGCAGCACTTCGCGATGAGCGACAACTCGTTCGGCACCACCTTCGGACCCTCGACTCCGGGAGCGCTGAATCTCGTCGCCGGCCAGACGCATGGCGCCACGCCCGCCTCAGCACCCGGCGAAACGGAAAACGGAACGGTGATCGGTGATCCCGACCCGACGACCGACGACTGCTCGGGTGCGCACACGGTCGAGATGGCTTCCACGAACAAAAACGTCGGCGATCTGCTCAACGCCAAGGGTGTCACCTGGGGCTGGTTCGAGGGCGGGTTCGCGCCGACCGCCAGCAAAGAAGGCAAAGCGGTGTGTGGCTCCAGCCACACGAACATCGGTGGTGCGACGGTCGCCGACTACAGCGCTCATCACGAGCCATTCCAGTACTACGCATCGACGGCTAACCCCCACCATTTGCCGCCAAGCTCGCCGGGCATGATCGGGCGCTCAGACCAGGCCAACCACCAGTACGACCTGTCCTCGTTCTACACCGCGCTGCACCTGCACGAGCTGCCGGCGGTGTCGTTCCTGAAGGCGGCCAAGTACCAGGACGGTCATGCCGGCTACTCCGACCCGCTGGACGAGCAGGCGTTCCTCGTGCACGTGCTCAATGAACTGCAGAGCTCGCCCGACTGGCCGGGCACGGCGGTCGTGATCGCATACGACGACTCGGATGGGTTCTACGACCACGTGATGGGGCCGGTCGTCAACTCCTCGGGTTCGCCGGCTGACGCGCTGAGCGGTCCCGGCAAGTGCGGGAATGGCGCTCCGGCGGGCGGCTATCAGGATCGCTGCGGTTACGGTCCGCGACTGCCGCTGCTGGTCGTCTCACCATGGGCGAGGCACGACTATGTCGCCCACTCGGTCAGCGACCAGAGCTCGATCCTGCGGTTCGTCGAGGACAACTGGGGCACCGGGCGCATCGGCGACGGCTCGTTCGACGCTAAAGCGGGTCCGTTGAACAACATGTTCCACTTCACCCACTCCAGCGACGAAAGGCTGTTCCTGAATGAAACAACCGGCGAAGTCCTCAGTGGCCAGGAAGGCCAGGGCGGCTCCGGTGGCGAAGGGTCCGGTGGTCACGGAAGGTAGACGCCTCGCCATACACACTGCGCGCCGTGCATGCAGTCGCGGCGTGCCCGGAACGGTGAAGCCCGGCTGATGCCGGGACTCGCCTAGCAGGGCGCACGAGAGGGGCGGGACGGGATGTCCCGCCCCTTTCGCCATTACGCTGACGAACGTGTCGAGCCCATTTGGATTCCTGCTCAGCGCCGAGGAGCCGTCCCGGCGCACGGGGGCGATCGTCGCGGTGGGCGCCGTGGCGCTATGCACTCTGATCGTCTATCCGCTCAAGCATGTTGCGCCGGTGGTGTCGCTGAGCGTTGTCTACCTGCCGGCGGTGCTCGTGGTGTCGGTCACCTGGGGAGCATGGCTTGGTGTTGCGAGCGCGGTGATCAGTGCTGCCGCCTTCAACTTCTTCCACCTGCCACCGGTCGGCCAGTTCACGATCAGGGACTCGAGCAATTGGGTGGCGCTGGTCGCCTTCCTCCTCGTCGCTGTGCTGGCTAGCTCGGTGGCAGAGGTCACACGTGCGCGGGCGCGTGACGCGAACGCGCGCAGGCGCGAGGCCGACTTGGCCGCGGAGATGGCGCGGCTGCTGCTGCGCGGAGACAACCTCGCCGAGGCTCTGCCGACGGCCGCGGCCCGCTTGGCTCAGGCGCTCGAGCTGAGCTCGGCGGCGATCGAGATGGATGCGCTCGAAGGAGATGAGCGCAGCATCGCTTTCCCCCTGCGCGAGGGATCCAGCCGGCTGGGGACGCTGCTGGTTGGGGCCGACACCTCCGAGGCGAGCCTGCGCAGGCTGCAGGAGCGCGTCGTGCCGGCGCTGGAGTCACTGCTCAGCGCCGCGCTCGAGCGCGAGGGTCTGCTTGGCGGGGTAGTCGAGACGGCTGCGCTGCGCCGGGCCGACACGGTCAAGACTGCGCTGCTGCGCGCGGTCTCTCACGATCTGCGCTCACCGCTGACGGCGATCTCGGCGGCGGGCGAGGCGGTCGGCTCGCCATCGCTCTCGCCGCAGGAGCGCGCGGAAATGGCCGCGGTCATCGGAGAGGAGACCAGGCGGCTTTCGCGCCTGGTCGACAACCTGCTCGACCTCTCACGCCTGGAGGCAGGCGCGGCTGAGCCGCGGCGTGAGTGGATGTCTGTCGAGGAGGTGATTGGCTCCGCTGTGGAGGAGCTGGCGGGCGGAGCTGAGGATTTTGCGCTGTCGATCGACCGCGACCTGCCGCTCGTGCGGGCCGATTCGGCGCAGCTGGAGCGCGCGTTTGTGAACGTGCTCGAGAACGCCCGCAGGCACTCCGGCGGGCATCCGGTGTCGGTCAGGGCACGGGCGGTGCATCCCCTGGCGGGCGAGGGTGGGAGGCTGATCGTGCGCGTGGTCGACCGGGGTCCCGGCATTCCCCCGGCGCAGCTGGAGCGCGTGTTCGAGCCGTTCTACCGCGCGGGTACCGCACATACAGGACATCGCGGCTCGGGTCTGGGGCTGGCGATCGCACGCGGATTCACCGAAGCCAATGGCGGCACGCTGCATGTCGAGTCGTTGCCGGAGCAGGGAGCGACGTTCGTGTTCGAGCTGCCCCTGGACGCGGGCATGGAGGCCGACCCAGAGGTGGATATTGATGATCGGAGCTAACCCACCTTCTAACACGCCTCTTGACCCACCGCGCATCCTCGTGGTCGACGACGAGCCGCAGATCGTGCGCGCGCTGAAAGTGGTGCTGCGCGAGGCGGGCTTCCAGGCCGTCCCTGCCGAGACGGCGTCTGAGGCGCTCGACCTCGCGGCGGTGCGTCCACCGGATGGGGCGATCGTTGACCTCGTGCTACCCGATGGCGACGGTGTGGAGGTGACGCGCAGGCTGCGCGAATGGAGCGAGATGCCGATCCTCGTGCTCTCCGCGGTGGGCGAGGAGGAGCAGAAGGTCAGAGCGCTGGAGGCGGGCGCGGATGACTACATCACCAAGCCGTTCGGCGCGCGCGAGCTCGTGGCGCGCCTACAGGCCGCGCTGCGCCGCGCTGCGCCGGCGGAGGGAGAACCGAGCATCGTCGTCGAGGGCTTGGAGGTCGATCTCGCCGGGCGCGTCGTGTTGCGCGACGGAGCACCGATCCACCTCACTCCGATCGAGTTCGAGCTGCTGCGCGTGCTCGTACGCAACCGCGGACGGCTGATGACACACCGCAAGCTGCTAACGGAGGTGTGGGGACCAGAGTATGTCGACGATATCCAGCCGCTGCGCACGCACATCGCGCGGCTGAGGGCGAAGATCGAGCCGGAGGAAAAGACGGGACCTCGATACATCGTGACCGACCCGGGTGTGGGTTACCGCTTCTCCATGTGACGCTTCGCGTCACCGTCACAAAATCGTTATGTGGATTACCTGGACCGTTATGCGCACGTAATACGTGGGCATCCATAGTGATTGCCATGGACGTCGTGGCCATCGCTCTCGGGATCGTCATGTTCCTGATCCTGCTTGCCCTGATCGAGGGGATCGACCGCATATGAGCACGCATGGCGGCGCTGGATCGGCGTCCTCGATCGCTCGCGTGCGTAGCACGCCACGCTCACTGCGTCCTTGCCCAGCTTGCCCTGCGTACCCATATGGGCGTAGTGGGTGTCGAGAGCGGTTGACATGAGCGGCGCCGATGTGTTTGGCCTCGTGGTGTCGGTGCTCATCATTGGCTATCTCTTCTATGCATTGATCCGCGGGGAGAAGCTCTAGGCGATGACATTCGCCGGCTGGTTTACGATCGTCGCCTTCGCGGTCATCCTGACCGCGCTCGCGATACCGCTCGGCGGCTACATGGCGAAGGTGTACACCGGCAAGCGGGTGTTCCTGACGCCGGTCTTCGCCTGGCCGGAGCGATTCCTCTACAAAGTTCTCCGTGTCGACCCCGAGCGCGAGCAGGACTGGAAGTCATATGCGAAAAGCCTGCTGATCTTCTCGCTCGCTGGGTGGCTGTTGCTGTACGCGATCCTGCGCACACAGAACGCCTTCTTCGTTCCCCATGCGCTCAACCCGCTGGGCTACAAATCGGGCACCTGGAACGTCACGTTCAACACAGTGTCGTCGTTCATGACGAACACCAACTGGCAGTTCTACAGCGGCGAGACGACGATGAGCTACCTCAGCCAGATGATTGGGCTGACGGTCCAGAACTGGCTGTCAGCCGGGGTTGGCATTGTCGTGGCGGTTGCGCTGATCCGCGGGATCGTCGGGCGCAGCGGCAAGAGCCTCGGCAACTTCTGGCAGGACCTCGTGCGCACGATCCTGTACGTGCTCGCGCCGCTGTCGGTGCTCACCGCGATCGTGCTCGTCTCCCAGGGTGTGATCGCCAATCTCAACAGCTACCTGAGCGTTCACACGATCACGGGCCTGACTCAATCGATCGGGATGGGCCCGGTCGCCTCACAGGAGGCGATCAAGCTGCTGGGGACGAACGGTGGCGGTTTCTTTAACACTAACTCGGCGCACCCCTTCGAGAACCCGACCGCGTTCACCAATTTCTTCGAGATGCTGATGGTGCTGGCGATTCCGGCGGCGCTGGTGTTCGCGTACGGGCGAATGACCGGCAACCGCCGCCAGGGCTACGCGATCTACGCG
>JBIOEX010000033.1:0-28027 GCA_044446485.1 Solirubrobacterales bacterium | reverse complement strand
GGCTACCTCCAGGAGGATCAGGTCGGCGTCCCTGCCGGCCAGGCCGGCGTCGGGCGCTTTCACGTCACCGACCTGCACATCCAGATCCGCCGCATGCCAAAGCCCGTCGTGGCGATGGTTGCCGGCTATGCGATCGGGGGTGGGCACGTCCTGCACCTCGTCTGCGATCTGACGATCGCCGCCGATAATGCCCGCTTCGGTCAGGTCGGCCCGAAGGTCGGCTCCTTCGACGGGGGCTTCGGCGCGGGCCTGCTCGCGAACCTCGTGGGGCCGAAGAAGGCCAAGGAGATCTGGTTCCTCTGCCGCCAGTACTCCGCCGTGCAGGCGCACGAGATGGGCATGGTCAACACCGTTGTGCCGCTCGAGCGCCTGGAGGAGGAGACGGTCGCCTGGTGTAAGGAGATGCTCGCGCTCTCTCCGTTCTCGTTGCGCCTGTTGAAGGCAAGCTTCAACGCAGCGGAGGACGGGCTGTCCGGCATACAGCAGCTCGCGCACGACACGAACCTCCTGTTCTACGGCAGCGAGGAGGCCCAGGAGGGCCGCGACGCTTACCGCGAGAAGCGCAAACCGGACTTCTCGCGCTTTCCCAAGCGGGCCTAGCGATGGATGCGGTACGCATCTGGGTGATGGCAGCCCGTGTGCGCACGCTGCCGGCCGCGATCGCCCCCGTGCTCGTGGGTACGTCGCTCGCCCTCGGTGCCGGGCACTTTCGCCCGCTAGCCTTCGTGGCGGCGCTGCTGGGCGCAATACTGATCCAGGTCGGCACGAACCTTTCCAACGACTACTCCGACGCGCGGCGCGGCGCCGACACCGAGGACCGGCTGGGACCTGTCAGGGTGACCGCCGGGGGACTCGTGCCGCCAAGCCAGGTGCTGCTGGCGACATACGTGACGTTCGGCCTGGCGGTGGCATGCGGCGCGTACCTGGTGGCGGTTGCCGGGCCTGAGCTGCTGGCCGTGGGCGCCGCGTCGATCCTCGCCGGAGTCCTCTACACCGGGGGACCGCGGCCATATGGCTACGAGGGGCTGGGCGAGGTCTTCGTGTTCCTGTTCTTCGGCATCGTCGCTGTCGCGGGCTCGTACTTCGTGCAGGTTCAGCACCTGCCGTGGCAGGCATTCGTGTGCGCTGTGCCGGTCGGCCTGCTGGCGAGCGCGATCCTGGTCGTCAACAACGTGCGGGATCTGGAGACCGACCGGCGCGCGGGCAAGCGCACGCTCGCGGTGCGGCTGGGCCGCGAGCGCACCCGCAACCTCTACACGGCGATGATCGCCGCGGCCTTCGTGACCGCACCGCTGCCGTGGGCGTTTGGATCGATGAGCGCTTGGCTGCTGCTCAGCTGGCTGGCGATCCCGGTCGCGGCGGGCGTTGTGCGCATCGTGCGCACGCGCACCGACGGGCCATCGCTGAACGGCGCGCTCGCGAAAACCGGCGCGACGCAGCTGTTGTTCTGCCTGCTCTACTCGGCGGGTATCCTGGCGAGCGGCGGCATCGGCACTTGAAGATCGACGTACAGCGGCACACGCTGGCGTTCAAGCGCCCTGTGGAAACGGCCTACGGCGTGCTGGCCGAGCGGCAGCTGCTGGCAATCACGCTGACTGGCGAAGACGGCATAGACAGCTACGGTGAGGCGTCCCCGCTCGAGCCCTACGATGGGGTGAGCCTGCAGCGCGTGCAGGCCGCCCTCGAAAGCTATGTGCCGGTGCTCGCCGAGCCCGGCCAGATGAACGGAGCGCAGCTGATCGAGGCGTGCCGGCGCGCCGACGACGTGCCGGCAGCGCTCGCGGCGATCGACCTGGCACTGTGGGATCGCGCCGGGCGCCTGCGCGGGTTGCCGGTCGCAGCGCTGCTGACCGATGACCCGGCGCCGCACGTGCCCGTCAACGCGACGATCTCTTCGCGGGATCGTGCGAGCGTCGCCGAGGACACCGCGCGGGCGGTGCGCGAAGGCTTTGACTGCGTGAAGCTGAAGGTCGCCGTCGGTGACGACGCCGGGCGGGTCGCCGCAGCGCGCGCCGCGGCCGGCCCGGAGGTCGCGTTGCGCCTGGACGCCAACGGTGGCTGGGAGGTCGAGCAGGCGGTGCGTGCGATCGATGCACTGGCGCCCGCCGGCCTGGAGCTGGTCGAGGAGCCCGTCCACGGGCTGCACGGTGTGCGCGAAGTCCGTGAGCGCGTGGCCGTACGCGTGTCGATCGACGAGACGGCGGCCGAGCACGGGGCGCTCGGCGCGGGTGTGGCCGACGCGGTGTGCCTGAAGATCTCGCGCTGCGGGGGCATCGGCGGCCTGATCGCCGCAGCGGCGCTTGTGCGTGCGTCGGGCGCAGAGCCTTATATCGCCTCGACGTTTGACGGACCGCTGGGTGTCGCCGCGGGCGTGCACGCAGCCGCGGCGCTGGCCTCGCGCGGTGCCGTCCCGCACTGCGGCCTGGCAACGCTTGCGATGTTCGCCGGAATCGAGGACCCGCTGCCCGCCCGCGACGGGCGCATCGAGCTGCCGCACGGGCCGGGGCTGGGCGTCGCGCCGCTCTGACGCCCGGCGGTTTTAGTGAAGTGGCGGGCTCGTGAAAGCTGCGTGCGGTGCTGGGAGGTCTGCGTCGAGTAGGCCCTCGACCGCCTCAACCGGAGCGGGTTTGCCCAACAAGGCTCCCTGAGCCAACGTGGCGCCCATTGCCCGGAGAGTGCTCAATTGCTCGTCCGTCTCGACTCCCGTGGCGATCACCGTCAGCGAATGCTCACGCCCGACAGTAAGGATGGCCTCCAGCAACCAGCTGCGATATGCCTCGTCTTCAGAGGGGGACAGCGAGTTCCTGTCCACCCGCAGTGAATCGAGCGGCACCTGCCCCAGGTCAGCGTGGTGGGCGTATCCCTCACTGCCGAAGTCGTCGATCGCGATGCGCACGCCCAGCTGCTTGATCTGCGCAAGACGCCGGGCGGCCGCTTGAAGGTCGCGCATCACCGTGGACTCAGCGATCTCGAGCGTGAGCAATGAGGGCTCTATCCCAGACTGCTGCAGCGCTCGCTGAACGTCCGTGGCGAAACCGTCGCGGTTCAGCTGCGCGGGCGACACTTTCACCGAGATTCCGGCCGGATGGCCCGTCACGTTCCATGCCGCAGCCCGGGTGCAGGCCTCTTCGAGCATCCAGCGGCCGATCGGCACGATCAGCCCGGTTTCCTCGGCCAGCTGGATGAAGTCTCCAGGTGCCAGGACTCCCTGCGCGGGATGCTGCCAGCGGATGAGCGCCTGCAGACCCACCGCCCTGCGGGTGCCCAGATCGTAGATCGGCTGGTAGAGAAGGAAGAATTGCGTCTCCTGTATCGCGATGTTCAGCTCGGCCTCGAGCACTGCGCGACCCTCGATGATCGTGCGCATGTTGGCGTTGAAGAGCGTGTAGCGATCCTTGCCGGCGGCCTTGGCTGAGGTCAGTGCCAGGTGCGCGTCGCGCAATAGGTCATCGACGGTCGCGTAGCGGCCAAAGGCAACGCCAATGCTCGCGGTCAGGACAAAGCTTGGCCCAAAATCGTCAAGTTCGACGGGCTGGTGCAGAGCCTCGATCATGCGCTGGGCGAGGGAGTCAAGTCGCACCCCGCGGGCCGCTGACTCGACCAGCACCACGAACTCGTCTCCTCCGAGACGGCCCACGGTGTCGTGTGCTCGCACCACCACCTCCAGCCGTTCCCCGACGATCCTCAGAAGCTGGTCACTGGCTGCCTGCCCGAGCTTTTCGTTGACCTCCTTGAGCCGGTCGATGTCGACAAACAAGGCGCCCGCCAGCATTCCCGAATCGCGCCCCGCGCGGGCGACCATGCGCTCGGCACGGTCGAGCGTGAGCGTGCGGTTGGGCAGGCCCGTCAGGGCATCGTAAAGATCTTCACCGGGCAGCTCGCGTGTCTCCAGTACCGGCGCCTGCGGGCGAGCAGTGCCAAGGACGAACACAAGCAGCCCGATCAGTGCACTCACCACGATTCCACCGATCAGCAGCGCGAGCGCGTCCCCGTCCGTGAACACGCCGCCGCCGGCTGGCCCTCCGAAGCTCCTGACGGCCCATCCGTTCTGGAGGTTCGTCGCCATGCTCTGTGCGTCTCGCTGCTGGGTGCCTTCGGTAAAGGCCACGCTTACCGGTCCGGTCCGGTAGCGGAGCCGCACGGCGCTGCCCGGGTGATCATGCAGGGCTGCTCGCAATACGACGCCGGGCAGAAGCACCTCGTGGAGCCACCCCACGAACGCCGCCCTGCGGCCCACCACCGAGGACGGCAGCACGCCCCGGTATACGGGCGTCACGATTTCCAAGGCCTTGCCCCGCCCGGGCGCACTGTAGATACTCACTCCAGAATCCCGCGAGGACAGCAGCCCGGGCGTCACCGTGCAGTGGCCGCCGCCAACAGCCAAGCCGTGCGCGGAGCTCCTCGAAAGCTGGGCGACGGCCGAGCAGTAGTAAGAAGGCTTCACAGCTGAGCCAGTCCGGCCACTGGAAGCTTTGGCTGGGGCTGAGCTCCCCGCCAGCGGCCTGAGCCCACGCACGGTGCTAGCGGCTGTGGTGGAGGCAGGTTGCGGTGTGCGGAGGTATGCCACGAAACCGAGCTTCTGGAGCTCGGGATAACGACGCAGCGCATGCGTCCATCTCATCCACCCGGAGAATTCGCCAGGAGTTGCCTTCGGGTTACCGGCAAAGAATGTGCTCGAGCTTTCAACGAGGTCTTCCTCGTGCTGGAGCGCCACCTTCACGCTCGAAGCGATCCCCGTTGCGGTCACGCTCAGATGGAATGCCTGGCGTGTCTGGGCGGCGTCGTTACGCGCCACGGCGTGCGCTCCGAGCACCGAGCCTGCCACTCCTGCCGCCACGCAGAGAACCGCCACCGCACTCCACACGGGATTGCGGCCCTGGACTAGGTGCTTGAAGCTCGCAAGCCCGTCCTTCTTTGAGTTGGGCGGCGGGATCAGATCCGAGCTGGGCGGCATGATCAGGTCTGCGTCCCCATCTGAGCTCTGCACCATGGGCACAGACGGGACTGGCCCTTGAGCGCTCTGCTTGCCGGGGTCGTCTATGGGCCCGCCTGCGGAAGGGCCAGCGGCGCGCTCGGGCTCCGGGTCGTTTTGGGCGGTTTCGCTATCTGACATGGCGATCTAGTGTGTCCCCAACATGCGCATACGCGCTCCTGGTGGCGTTATCGGCCCGAATGGGAATGTCTTGAGTCATGCACGCGAGGAGCAAATGACTGATGTGGGTGGTGGCGCAGGTCAGGACCAACGCGAAACGTGCTCGGTTATCGCGGCCGGGTTCTCCAGCGGCAGGCAATGACCACCGGGAACGACCACCAGCCGCGCATCTCCCAGCAGCTCAACCATCTGGCGCCCCAGCACCTGGAACTTGGCGTCGCGCTCGCCGGCAAGAACCATCACGGGCATCTGTAGCTCTGCGAGCCGGTCCCACAGCGGCGCCATCTCCCCCGTGCCGATCCCACGCAGAACCCAGGCCAGTGCATCCGGGTCGTTGCGACGCATCTCCTCGCGCGCCGTAGCACCAACCTCGGGAGGATCTCCGGCGAACAGAGGCTGGGTGCGCCAGCGCTCGATGAAGGAATCGAACCCCGCCCACCCCCCGTGCTCGAGCTCGTCCGCTAGCCGGTGGTCGGCAAGCCGCCGCGCGGCTCGCTCGGCCTCGTCCTCGATGCCCGCTGTAGTGGAGATGAGCACGAGTCGCGCCACACGCTCGGGCGCGGCGAGTGCGACGTGCAGCGCCACGCGCCCGCCCATCGAGTATCCGCCCAGTGTGAAGCGCTCCGGAGCCGCTTCGAGCACAGTCGCGACACACCCGGCGAACGTGATTGGACGCTCAGTGTTCGCGGCCTCCCCGTGCCCAGGGAGGTCCAGAGCCAGCGGCAGGTAGCGTTCGGGATGCAACCGGCCCACCACGCCGTCCCAGGCGCGGTGGGTGCCGCTGAACCCGTGCAACAGAACAACACTCTCCGGCACACCGCCATCCTATGACCCCAACCACTGACACCTACATGCTGCTGCGCGCGTTCGTCGATGAGCTTGCGCGCTGCGGGATGAGTGCCGCCTGCACCTCGCCGGGGTCGCGGTGTGCACCGCTTGTGCTGACGCTTGCGCGTGAGGAGCGATTGCGCTGCTACTCGCACATAGACGAGCGCTGCGCTGGCTTCTTCGCGCTTGGACTAGCGAAGGCATCAGGGCTTCCAGTGGCCGTCGCCTGCACCTCCGGGACGGCCGCCGCGGAGCTGCTGCCGGCGGTGATCGAGGCGCATGAGGCGCGCGTGCCGTTGCTCGTTCTCACCGCCGATCGTCCCCCGGAGCTGCGCGAGAACGGCGCGGGGCAGGCGATCGACCAGCTCAAGCTCTTCGGCGACGCCGCCAAGTGGTTCTTCGAGGTCGGCACGCATGACGCAAGCCCCGCGCGGCTGCGCTGGATGCGGACGCTCGCCTGTCGCGCCTACTGGACCGCGCTGGAGGGCCGCCCGGGCGTTGTGCACCTGAACTTCTCCCTGCGCGAGCCGCTCGTGACCGATGAGCTGCTGCCCGAGGATGACAGTGGCCGCCCGGACGGCAGACCGTACGTTTCCCGTCCACACACCCGCCTCGTGGCGAGCGCCAAGGACAGCGCGCTGCACGATCTTCTCTCCGGCGCACAGAGAGGCGTGGTCGTGGCCGGCCGGCACGAGCGCAACACGCCGCTGGGGAAGGTCGCCGCCGCGTTTGCGCAGGCGATCGGATGGCCCCTGTTGGCGGACCCGTTGTCCACGGCGCGGCGCGGTGCCTGCGCCGTTGCCCACTACGACGCGCTGCTGCGCGAGGAGTCATTCGCACATTGGGCTGTCCCCGACCTCGTGCTGCGAGTCGGCGACTTGCCGGTCTCCAAGCCCTTGCGGACCTGGCTGGCAGGCCTCGACGGGGTACGTCAAGTGGCGCTGGACCCTGAGGGCGCTTGGCAGGACCCCTCGTCAGTGCTTTCCCACTGCTTGGCAGTCGATCCGATCGAGGCGCTCACCCAGGCGACCGACGCCCTCCTGCCCGTCGATGAGGACTGGCCAGCGAGCTGGCGCAGCGCCGACGAGCTTGCGGCAGAGGCGATCCTCGGAGTGCTGGACGGCGCCGGTCTGAGCGAGCCGACGGTGGCCGCCGAGCTGGGGGTGCTGCTGCCGGCCGAGGCCACCCTGTTCGTGGCCTCCTCGATGCCGGTGCGTGACATCGAGACGTTCTGGCCGGTGCGTCCGGACCCTCCGCGAGTGTTGTGTAACCGTGGCGCAAACGGCATCGATGGCACCGTCTCCAGCGCCTTCGGGGTGGCCGCTGCGGGCGGTGGACCGGTGGTCCTGCTGATCGGCGATGTCGCGCTCGCCCACGACATCGGCGGTTTGCTCGCCGCAAGTCGTCTCGATTTGAAGCTGACGATTGTGCTGCTCGACAACGGTGGTGGGGGGATCTTCGACTTCCTGCCCGTATCTAGCGCCGCGATGGCGCAACAGAACGACATTTATACCCGCCACATCGCCACTCCCACGGGCCTCGACTTCGCCAAGGCCGCCGCGCTGTACGGCCTGGCGCACGAGCGCGCGGACACGGCCACGGCGTTCCGCGCCGCAATAGAGCAGGCGCTGTCGCCCAAGGCGGGCCCTACGATCGTGCACGTACACACCGATCGCGCCGCCAACGTCCATCTGCACCGCAGCATCTGGCAGGCGGTAGCGCGAGCGCTCAACCCGCCAGAAGCGGCAGCAGAGCCTGAAGCTTGACCTCGGTCTCGGCAAGCTCGCTCGATGGGTCGGACTCGCGCACGATGCCATTGCCCGCGTAGCAGCGCGCCACCGTCCCGCGGAGCAGTGCACAGCGCAGCGCCACGCAGAACTCGCCATCGCCGGCCCCATCCGTCCATCCCACGGGACCCGCGTACCAACCGCGGTCCAATCCCTCCAATGCAGGGATCAGACCCAACGCCACCTCGGCCGGCTCGCCCCCGACTGCCGGGGTTGGGTGCATCAATCCGGCCAACTCCAATGCCTCAATCGGGATAGCCAACTGGGCGCGGATCGGCGTCGCCAGATGCTGGATGTTCGCGATCCTCACAAGCTCCGGCTCGGAAGCAGCGGCAACCCATACCGCGTGAGGACGCAATGTACGCTCGATCCTCCGCGCAACGATCGCGTGCTCTTCGCGATAGCTCGCGTCTCGAAGTAGCTGCTCTCCCAAATGATCATCGACAGCCGGATCCGCGCTGCGCCGCGTCGACCCAGCCAACGCCAGCGTGCTCACCCGATGACCCTCGCGGCGTACCAAGAGCTCGGGGCTCGCGGCCACGAGCGTTGCGTCGCCGCGTCCGACACAGAACACGAAGCACGACGGGAACGCCTCACGCAACACCCCAAACACCGCCGCCGGATCATATGCCCGGGGCGCATGCACCTGTACCTCGCGGGCCAACACAACCTTCTCGATCTCCTCCCTAGCGATCAGCGCCACAGCACTCGCCACAGCCGCCTCATAATGCTCAGGCGGCATCGCGCTCGCGACCTGATAGCGCCCCGCCGGGACGGGATCCAGCAGGGGAAGTGAATGCCCTCTCAGTTCGCCCAAGCGCCGCTCCAAGCGCGCAAGCAACTCCTCGCCAAGATCATCAGGGCACGCCATTGCCGCCAGCGTCAGGCGTACCTCGCCGCGCCTATCTGCGTCCCCCTCCCTCGACCCCCTTCGCGTCAGTGCAACTTCAGGCACGATCAGCGATGCCGGCTCAAAGCCCGCCCAGTGTGGGGCGCCGCCCCCTTCAGGGGCAAACGCAAAGCCACCCAACGCCACCGGCCCCCCACCGGGGCGGGCGGGAGTCCAATCCGAATCCCCCACCGCTGCGGCCGACATCTTGCGCCAGCGCTCCGCCACCTGCGCGAAACGCTCAGGGCCGGATGCTCTCAGGTGACTCACCTCACCCAGTGCCGCCAACGCGGCCCTCCCGCGGTCCGGCTGCTCGAACACGAACCACGCCTCACCCTCCCTACGCGAGGCGCACACCACAGCGCTCGGGTCCACCTCGGAGGGAAGCCGAACACTAATCGTCGCCAGGATCTCTTTCCCGCCCCGGCGTGCGCGCTTGACCGCAAGGTGCAGGCGCTCCAGCAGCCGCTCCCGGGCCTCGTTGCTCAGCTGAAACGGCGAGCGTGAGCTGGTCTCCAGCAACAGACTAGGTCTCGCTACGGCCTCTGGAGATGGCTATCTCACCCGTGCGCATCATCTCGATCAGACCAAACGGGCGGACCATGCCCTCGAACGCCTCGATCTTCTCCGTCGTGCCCGTCACCTCGACGATCACAGAGCGCTTTGTCACATCCACCACCTTGCCCCTGAAGATCTCGGTGATCTGCATCAGCTCGCCACGCTGTGCTCCGTCGGCCGAGACCTTGAACAGCGCCAGCTCGCGAGTAACTGTGTCGGCCGGCTCAAGGTCGCGGATCTTCAGCACGTTGATGAGCTTGTGCAGTTGCTTGGTCACCTGGTCGATCGGGTGAAGCGCGCCGTCCACCGTCAGCGTCACGCGGGATATCTGCTCATCGTCAGTCGGGCCGACAGTCAGCGTGTCGATGTTGAAGCCCCTACGCGCGAACAGGCCCGCGATGCGCGTAAGCACGCCTGACTTGTTTTCGACCAGGATCGACAGCACATGCTTGCGCCCGGTACGAAAATTGGCCGCCGCCTCGAGCTCCTGCAGGCTGAGCGGCTCCTTCGTTCCTGGCTCTCCCATGACGCTCATCCCACCGTCTGACTGTCGTGGCTTGCGGGACCCACCATCTCCCGTGCTGCCTGCCCAGCCGGGATCATCGGGTAGGTGTTCTCCTCGCGCGTCACGCGCACATCGACGAACACCGGGCCCGGCGTGGCGATCGCGCGCTTCATGTCCTCCACGAGCGTGTCCTTGTCTTCGAAGCGCATGCCCGTCGCGCCGTAGGCCTCGGCAAGCTTGACGAAGTCCGGGAACTCGCCCGTCTCGACGTGACTGTATTTGCCATCCCAGAAGAGCTCCTGCCACTGCCTGACCATGCCCAGATACCCGTTGTTCATAACGAAGACCTTGATTGGAATGCTGTTCTGCGCGCACGTCGCCAGCTCCTGCGCGTTCATTTGCACCGAGCCGTCGCCCGCGATGCAGCACACGAGCTGATCCGGACAGCCGACCGCCGCGCCCATCGCCGCGGGCAGGCCGAAGCCCATCGTGCCGAGGCCGCCCGAGTTGATCCAGCGGCGCGGCTTGGGGAAGTCGTAGTACTGCGCCGCCCACATCTGGTGCTGGCCGACGTCGCTCGTCACGATCGCCTCACCGCCGGTCGCCTCATACAGCGCTTGCACCATGAACTGCGGCTTGATCTCGTTATCCGTGCTGTCCTCGTAGCTGAGCGGATACTTCTCGCGCCAGCCCTCGATCTGCTTCCACCAGGCATCCAGCCGCGCCTGCTCCGCATTCAGCGCGCGGTACTCGATTAAGAGCTTCGCCAGCACGTGCTTGGCGTCGCCCACGATCGGGATGTGCGCCGGCACGTTCTTCGAGATCTCCGCCGGGTCGACATCGATGTGGATGAACTTCGCACGCGGTGCGAACTCCGAGAGCTTGCCCGTGATGCGATCGTCAAAGCGCGCGCCCACCGCGCAGATCAGGTCGGCCTCGTCCATCGCATAGTTCGCGGCCCGCGTGCCGTGCATCCCGAGCATGCCCAGCCACTGCGGGTGCGGCTTGCCGTCAGGACCGCGGGCCGGAAATGCGCCCAGCCCCATCAGCGTGCACGTGACCGGGAAGCGGTCGGAGGTCGCGAACTCCGTCAGCTCCTCTGCCCCGTTCGCGTTGACCACGCCGCCGCCTGAGTAGATCACAGGCCGCTGCGCCGCTGCCAGCGCTTTCGCGGCCTGGCGGATTTGCTTCTGGTTGCCCTCCACCGTCGGCTGATAGCCGGGCAGCCGTACATCTGTAACTGGCTCGTACTCGATCTCCGCCCTCGACAGGTCTTGGGGAATATCGATCAGCACCGGGCCTGGCCGTCCCGTGCGCGCGATGTGGAACGCCTCGTGGATCGCCCGCGGGATTTCGAGCGGGTGCTGGATCATGAACGAGTGCTTGACCACAGGCATCGTGATCCCGATCGTGTCAGCCTCCTGAAAGCCATCGGTGCCGAGCAGCTCCGTGCGCACCTGACCGGTGATGAAAACAACCGGCACCGAGTCCATCATCGCGTCGCAGATCGGCGTGATCAGGTTCGTCGCCCCGGGCCCGCTCGTGGCGAACGCAACCCCGACTTTCCCGGTTGCCTTCGCATATCCCTGGGCGGCGTGCCCGCCGCCAGCCTCATGACGCACAAGGATGTGCCGGATACCGCCATCAACAAAGGCGTCGTAGGTCGGTAGGTTGGCGCCGCCGGGCAGCCCGAAGACGACATCCACGCCCTCCGCCTTCAGACATTCCATCACCGCATCCACCGCGCGCATAGCGCCGACCTCCTTCCTTCTTCTCGGGAAAAGCCAGTGTACCAGCGGGTTTTGGGCCTATCCGGAGACCCCCAGGCCGACGCCAATCGCGAGGCTAATAATCCCGCCGACGGCGACGAAGACCAGCGAGGAGCGCATCGGTATGTCGAGGAAGCGGTTCCGGATCCACGCGATCGCGAACAGCTCAATCGCGACGACGACCCCGGCAACGACCAGCGCCTTTTGGACGTCGGAGATGATGAAGGGCAGCGTGTGGAAGATGCTTCCGAGCACCGTCATCCCGCCGGTGATCGACCCGCGCACGACCGCCGACCCGCGCCCTGTTTCCTCACCGGTGTCCGACCCGGCCTCGGACCAGCCCATGCTCACGCCCGCACCGAGAGCGACCCCGAGCCCGACTATGAATGCGGTGTGCGAGCTCGACGTGATCGCCGCAGCGAAGATCGGAGCGAGCGACGAGATAGTGCCGTCGATCAAGCCGACGAGGCCGGGCTGCACGACGCGGAGCAGGAAGTCGCGTTCGTCCTCGAAGCCTGAGCGGTGGATCCACCGGGCTATCAGCGACTCGTCCGCGCGCGGCACCGTCTTGGTCTGCATGCTCATGTCAATCACAGCCTAGGCCAAGAATCGGCTTAGGGCAGCCGAAATCGCGTTAGGGAAGCCTTACCCGCAGGGTCGCCCGCGAGTTCGCCCTCAGTGGGCCGGGGTCGTCGGTGCGCGGGCTGGGCGGGCTGCCGATCCTTCCGGCGCTATCGCCACCTCAGGGAACTCCAGCTCCGCTCCACAGTTGGTGCAGAGGGCATCGTAGATCTTCGTCACGCGCCCGCATCGCGGGCACTCCCGGCGCAGCTCGTCGCGCTCGAAGCGATAGGCGATCGCGGCCAGCAGGCCGAATAAGGGGACCAGCCCGGAGATCAGAAACCACAGCAGAAACGAGCTGCCCTTGATCTTCCCAACGAACCCACCCGCCAGTCCGAAGCAGATCGCGATCACGACGTAGGCCATCGCCTCCTCCCGGCCTACAGCAGCACGCGCAGTGCCCACACGACGGCCACCACGGCAACCACGAGGATCAGCGTGCTGAACAGGAACGAGAGCACATGGATGATCACGCCGAGCAACAGCCAGGCGGCGACGAGGAACACTAGCGCCGCAACCACTGTCCGTCCAAACGACCTGCCCGATGTCTCGTTCATATGAGTCCAGCTTAACGACAATGCGGCCGAGCAGGAAGTGCAACCCCTGCCCGGCCGCATTCGCTCGCACCAGGCTGGGGAAGCCAAAGCGCAAACTAGCTTGAGGAGAGAGCTAACGCATGCGCCCCATACGCCCGAGCTCCTGGGCGAGGCTCGCCGTGGCGAGATCTGGTCCATTGCGCCCGGAACGGCGGCCGACACTGGCGAGCCGGTAGCGCCTGATCCGCGGCTTGGCGTTGGACATTTTCACCGCATCCTCGGGCAGGAGGAGAAACCTCCGAGGATTCATGGTTACCGGCCGTGAGATTGGCTGGGTCATGATGAGCATATTGGCGCAGGACGGACTTCCTGCCTTTGGCCTGCCGTCCAAAATATGTGACGTGCGCGTGTTGCGGGTGACAGCGCGGAGGACTCAGATCCCCAGTTGCTCGTTGACGAGCTTGGTGACCTCAGCGCCATCGGCGCGGCCTTTCGTCTCGCGCATGACCGCACCGATGATCGGACCGATCGCCTTCTCGTTGCCGGCGCGCACGCGCTCGGCCGCGTCGGCGTTGGCCGCCAACGCCGCGGCCACGATCTCGGCCAGCTCATCGCCTCCCCCAATCGCGGCAAGCCCCTCGGCCTCGACGATCGCCGCCGGATCGCTGCCGCCGTGGGCCACGAGCTTGTCGAGCACCTGGCGCCCGGCGCCGACGCTGATCTGCTTTGAGGCCACCATTCCCGCCAGCTCGGCGAGCGCCCGAGGGGTGACTTGTGCCTCTGCGGGGTCACCGTCGTCCAGCCGCCCTGCCAGCTCAACGGTGACCCAGTTCGCGAGGGTCTGTGCTGACACATCCACTTGCACGGCGAGCGCGGCCTCGAAGAAGTCCGCGAGGCCGGCGCGGAACGCGAGTTGCTGCGCGCTCTCGGGGCTCAGCGTGAGCTCGCGCTGCAAGCGCGCGGCGCGATCGGCGGGCAGCTCGGTCATGTCGGCGCGCGCGGCGTCGATCATCTCCTGGCTGATGGCGACGGGCAGCAGGTCGGGCTCGGGGAAGTAGCGGTAGTCGTGCGCTTCCTCCTTGGAGCGCAGCGACGAGATCGCCCCCGAATTAGGGTCGAAGTGAAGCGTCTCCTGCACCACCCAGTCGCCGCCTTCGATGATCTTCCGCTGGCGCTCGATCTCGGCCTTGATCCCGCGTTCGATGAAGCGGAAGCTGTTCATGTTCTTCAGCTCGGTCTTCACCCCCAGCTCATCGGTGCCGGTCGGGCGCAACGAGATGTTGGCGTCGCAGCGAAGCGAGCCCTCCTCCATGTTCACATCGCTCACACCTAGCGAGCGCAGCGTCGTACGCAGCAGCTTCAGCCACCCGCTCGCCTGCTCCGCGGTGCGAATGTCTGGCTCGGTGACGATCTCCGCGAGCGGCGTGCCGCCGCGGTTGAAGTCCACCACGCTCGCGTCCGAGCCGTGGATGCGCCCGCTCTCTCCCGCGTGCGTGAGCTTCGCCGCGTCCTCCTCGAGGTGTACGCGATGGATGCGAACCTCGCCCAGCCTCCCGCCGCGGCAGAGTGGCTCGTCGTACTGAGAGATCTGGTAGCCCTTCGGCAGATCGGGATAGAAGTAGTTCTTACGATGAAAAACCGACCGGGGCGCCAGCTCGGAACCGAGCGCCATGCCGATCATCAGGCCGAAGTGAATCGCCCGCGCGTTGGCCACGGGGAGGCTGCCAGGCAGCCCCAGGCAGATGGGACATGTATGCGTGTTGGGGGGCTCGGCGAAGGACAGCGCGCAGCTGCAGAACATCTTCGTCTGCGTCGCCAGCTGGACGTGAATCTCCAGGCCGATCACCGGCTCCAGGCGCGGCTCCGCGCCGTTCGTCGCCGGCCCGTCGCTCATCTCAGACACGCGCCGCCCCCTCCTCGAAGCCGAGCGCGTGCTCGAGCGCGTACGACGCACCGAGCAGCCTGTTCTCGCTGAACGCGGGGCCCGCGATCTGCAGCCCCACCGGCAGACCCTCGCTGAGCCCGCACGGGATCGAGATCGCCGGGATGCCCGCCAGCGACATCGGCACCGTGAAGTAGTCGCTCAGGTACATCGACCACGGGTTGGCGGTCTTCTCGCCGAGGCCGAAGGCGACGTTGGCCGAGGTCGGTGTGAGGATCAAATCGACCTGCTCGAACGCCAGCTCGAAGTCCTCGGCGATCTTCGTGCGCACGCGCTGGGCGCGGCCATAGTAGGCGTCGTAGTAGCCCGAGGACAGCGCGTACGTGCCCAGCATGATCCGCCGCTTGACCTCCTTGCCGAAGCCGTCGTGACGCGTGAGCGTGTACATGTCGAGCAGATCCTCCGCGCCGGGCACGCGCAGGCCGTAGCGCACGCCGTCAAAGCGCGCCAAGTTCGAGCTCGCCTCCGACGGCGCCAGCACGTAGTAGGCCGACAGCGCGTGCGGTGCGTGCGGCAGGCTGATCTCCTCGATGCTCGCGCCAAGCTCTTCAGCCAGCTTCAGCGCACGCTCGAAGGATTCGCGTACGCCCGGCTCGATCTGGGCGCCAGCGCCTTCGGCCTCCTGCGGCACGCCCAAACGCAGGCCGTCGAGGCGCTCGGCGCTGGGCAATTCGATCTCGCGCGGGAACTGCAGCGAGGTGGCGTCGCAGCGGTCGCGGCCGACCATGTGCCTCAGCATCAGCGCCGCGTCGGTCACGTCGCGCGTCAACGGACCCGCCTGATCGAGCGAGGACGCGAACGCGATCATGCCGAAGCGCGATACCGAGCCGTACGTCGGTTTCAGCCCGACGATCCCGCAGAGGGCCGCGGGCTGACGGATCGAGCCACCCGTGTCCGTGCCGAGCGCCCAGGGCGCGAGACCCGCTGCGACGGCCGCGGCGCTGCCGCCCGAGGAGCCGCCGGGCACGCGGGCGCGGTCCCACGGGTTGAGCGTCGGGCCGTAGGCCGAGTTCTCGGTCGAGGAGCCCATCGCGAACTCGTCCTGGTTGGTCTTCCCCATGAGCGTCGCGCCGGCGCCGGTCAGCGCCGTTACTGCGCTCGCCGTGTACGGCGGCCGATAGCCCTCGAGGATGCGAGAGCCCGACTGGCTCGGCACACCCTTCGTGCAGAACAGGTCCTTGACCGCCAGCGGCACACCCGCGAGCGGTCCGGCGCCCGCCGTGCCCTCCCCATCCGACCAGCCGGGGCCCGACTCAAGCGGCGTATCGGAGATGCCCTCGGCAACCCACGTGAAGCAGTTCAGTCCGTCGCCGCTGGCGTTGGCGTCGGCCCGCGCACGCTCGCGGTAGAAGGCGAACAGCTCCTCGGCTCCGAGCTCGCCCTTCTCGATCGCCGCCGCCGCCTGCGCGGCAGAGAGGCCGAGGATACCGGTCACGCCTGCGGGCTCGGGACGAGGAAGCCGTCCTGATCGACAGCTGGCGCCTGCGCCAGCGCAACCTCGCGCGGCAGCGACGGGCGCGGCTCGTCGGCGCGGAGCGCGGGGTGGGTGGGCATCGCATCAGCGACCACGTGCGAGGTCGGCGGCACGTCCTCGAGGTCGAGCTCACCGATCTTGGCGATGTGGTCGAGCACGGCCGACAGCTCCTGCGCCATCGGCTCGACCTCCTCCTCACTCAACTGTAGGCGCGCCAGGCGCGCAACGTGCAGAACCTCATCGCGGTCGATCACGGCGAGGCATTGTATGGGTACCCCACCCACCCGCCGAAGGCAGGTTGGGTGGGTACCCATACAGCCTACTCAGGCGTCCTGCGACGGAGGCGTGCTCTCGCCGTAAGTCTCCTGTCCGGATGGCGCGGCCGGGGGAGGAATCGGAGGAGCGGCCGGTGGAGGAGCTGGAGCTCCACTCGCCGGTGGAGCGGTTAGGGGACCGCTCCCAGCAGGAGCCGCAGAGGAGGAGCCCTCGCCCGGAGAGCTCACCGCCGTGGCGGTGCTGACCGCGTGGGTGGCCTGGTCTCGCACATCGGACAGAGAGGTGCCTTCGTCCTGCATCGCAAGGTACCCGCCGTAGGTGATCGCCGCAGCCGCGATCAGACCCAGCCAGATGCCGATCTTGATGCCGTAGGAGTAGGAGAAATGAGTGAGACCGATACCACCGCTCGAGCCCCCGCTGGGGTGATGGATGATCCGGTAGAGGATCAGGAGCGTCGAGAGAGCGCCGAGCCCAGCGATGATCACGCTCGGCTGCACCGGCAGGCTCAGCTCGCGCTCACCGGCGCGCAGCGCGACCACACCCAGTGCCACGATGATCGTGACCAGCCAGATCCAGCGGCTGTTCGTGAAGCTGTGCCAGCCATTCAGGCTGCCGCCGACGCTGATCCCGCCAACCGAAGAGCTGGCGCTAGCGCCATACCACTTGAAGAAGAACAGAAATATGAAAAAGGCGATCGCACCGCCCCCCACGATCTGATCGGCCCGGCGCAGACGGCTGATATCGAAGCTCATTGCGCTAATTCCCCCGTGATTCGGTGGTGAATGTGATCTCCCCGCAACCCTGTCTGAAGCGGGCAAAGATTGCAACTGTTATTACAAGTTCCCCCCTTCCAACCCAAATCCTGCTTGCGGCTCACCCACCTCAGCCCTCCTGGGCCTGTCGGCCGGGGACGCATCTATGCTGGAGATTCAATGCCCGAAAACCCCCATGCGGAGCATCTCGAGGAGCTCCTGGAAGGATTGAACGAGCCCCAGCGCGAGGCGGTTACCCACGGCGAGGGCCCGCTGCTGATCCTCGCTGGCGCCGGCAGCGGCAAGACGCGGGTGCTCGCCCACCGGATCGCCTTCCTGATCTATACCGACCAGGCTCAAGCGGGCGAGATCCTGGCGATCACCTTCACCAACAAGGCCGCCGCCGAGATGCGCGAGCGCGTCGAACGCCTGATGGGCAGGGGCACGCGCGGGATGTGGCTGATGACCTTCCACTCGGCCTGCGCGCGCATCCTGCGCGCCGCGGCCGAGCGGCTTGGCTACACCCGCCAGTTCACGATCTACGACCAAGCGGATGCACGCAGGCTGACCAAGCGATCTGCCGACGCGGTCGGGGTGGACCCCAAGCGCTACACGCCGTCCGCCATCCACAATCAGATCTCGGCTGCGAAGAACAAGCTGATCGACGCCGCCGGCTATCGAGACGCGGCCGGCTCGCCGTTCGAGGAGATGATCGCCGATGTCTACGACATTTACGAGCGCGACCTCCATCAGATGAACGCGATGGACTTCGACGACCTGCTGTTCCGGACCGTCAACCTCCTGGAACTGTTCGAGGACGTCCGCGAGCGTTACGCGAGCACCTTCGCGCACGTGCTCGTCGATGAGTATCAGGACACCAACTACGCCCAGTACCGGCTCCTGCAGCTGCTGGTCGGCGGCGGGCGCCAAGCGCCCGCGCGGGGCAAGAGGACCAGCCTCCCCGGCCACCGCAACCTGGCGGTGGTAGGCGACGACGCACAGTCGATCTACAGCTTCCGTGGTGCAGATGTCCGCAACATCCTGGACTTCCAGGAGGACTTCCCCGACGCGCGTGTGGTGAAGCTCGAGCAGAACTATCGCTCGACCGGGACGATTCTGTCCGCGGCCAACGCCGTCATCGCCAACAACCGCGGCGGAATCGCCAAGCGGCTGTGGAGCGAACTCGGCGAGGGTGAACAGATCCATCTGCGCCCGCTCGATGACGAGCACGCGGAGGCTCGCTTCGTGGTGGGTGAGATCGAGCGGCTGGTGGATGAGGGCGCCTCGCGTGCGGAGATCGCTGTGCTCTACCGCACGAACGCGATGTCACGGGTGATCGAGGACACCCTCGTGCGGCGCGAGATCGCCTACCAGGTCATTGGCGGAACGAAGTTCTATGAGCGCGCGGAGATCAAGGACGCGATCGCCTACCTCTCGCTGCTGGCTAACCCCTTTGATGTGGTCAGCTTCACGCGCGTGGCCAATTCACCGCGGCGGGGGATCGGGCAGACGTCACTCGGTCGCATCGTCGCTCACGCCCAGTCCACCGGCCAGTCGGTGTGGCTCACCGCCTCAGAGCCCGAGCGGATACCTGGTCTGGGCTCGGCAGCGGTGAAGGCGTTGCGCCGCTTCATGGACACGATGGAGGAGCTGCATGCGCTGGCCAGCCTGCCCGGCGAGGGGCTCCCGGTGGAGACCAGTGAGGCTCCCGCACACGCTCGCGGAGTTCCGGTCAGCGAGCTGATTGAGGCATTGCTCTCGCAGACCGGCTACATCGAGGCGCTCGAGGCGGAGCGGACGATCGAGGCGCAGGGACGAATCGAGAACCTCGAGCAGCTCGTCGAGGTGGGGCGCGAGTTCGACGTCGCTGCGCCAGCCGGCGAGGACACGCTGGACGTCTTCCTCCAGCAGGTCGCGCTGGTCGCCGACGCCGACTCGCGCAGTGACGACGAGAGCCTTGTCACGCTTATGACGCTGCACAACGCCAAGGGTCTCGAGTACCCGATCGTGTTCATTGCCGGCTGCGAGGAGGGCGTCTTCCCGCATTCGCGCGCTCTGGACGAGGGCGGCCTGGAGGAGGAGCGGCGATTGTTCTATGTCGGGGTCACACGGGCGATGCGCCAGCTCTACCTCACCTACGCACGCCGGCGGGCCGTCTTCGGCGCCCAGACCTTCGGACTGCCGAGCCGCTTCCTCGATGAGATTCCTCATGACCTGCTGGAGGAGCCCAAGGAGATCATCTTCCGCCCCGGCGCAATCTCGACCCGCTGGGAGCCATCCGGCTTGGGCGCCACAGTGACCCGCGGCGGCAATTGGGGCGAGCCGGCGCCGGCCGCGCGGCGCGACACCGCGGCGGCGGGTGTCCGCTTCCGCCTCGGCGAGGACATCGTTCACGCGGCCTTCGGCGATGGCGTGGTGACCGGCGTGGAGCCCGATGGGGTAATCGTGGTGCGCTTCGCCGGCGATGGATCGGAACGCAAGCTGATGGCCGAGTACGCCCCAGTCTCGCGACGTTAGAGTCCGAAACATGAGTGCCACGATCATCGACGGCAAGGCGATCGCGGCGCGCGTACGCGCAGAGGTGGCACGCGAAGTGCAGGAGTTCACCAAGCAGACGGGTCGTCCACCGGGGCTTGCCACAGTGCTCGTCGGTGAGGACCCCGCCTCGGCTGTATATGTGGGCGGCAAGCAGCGTGCGTGCGCCGAGGTCGGGATGAAGGCGTTCGATGTGCGCCTGCCGGCCGACTCCTCGTTCGAGCGGGTCGCCGAGGAGCTTGCCGCGCTGAAGGCCAACAATGAAGTGAGCGGAATCCTGCTGCAGCTGCCGGTGCCCAAGGAACTCGACGGCCCGACGCTGACGAACTCGATCCCCCCGGAGAAGGACGTCGACGGCCTCACGCCGCTCAGCACGGGCCTGCTCTCGCTGGGACTCCCAGGCCTGCGCCCGTGCACGCCGCTCGGCGTGCTCGAGCTGCTCGACCAGACGGGCGTCGAGCTGGAAGGCGCCGAAGCGGTTGTCGTCGGTCGCTCGAACCTGCTCGGCAAGCCGATGGCGCAACTGCTGCTCGAGCGCAACGCGACGGTCACGGTTTGCCACTCGCGCACGCGCGACCTGCGCGAGGTGTGTGTCCGCGCGGACGTGCTGATCGCCGCCGTGGGCCGCGCGCGCCTGATCGGAGAGGGCTTCGTCAAGCCGGGCGCCGTCGTGATCGACGTCGGCATGAACCGCCTCACGCCAGAAGAGGCTGGCAATAAAAGCGGCCTGGTCGGCGACGTCGACTTCGCGGCTGCCTCGCAGGTGGCCTCGGCAATCACTCCGGTGCCGGGGGGCGTTGGCCCGATGACGATCGCGATGCTGCTCGCCAACACGCTGCGGGCCGCGCATGCGCAAGCAGGGATGGTGCTGTGATGAGATTCCACGCTGTGCGCCGCCGAGGTAGCAGATGAGCCCACGCCGCCTGCGCTCTGGCGAGCTGATCGCACTGGCCGGGGCAGTCTGTCTGATCGTCGCGCTGACGCTGCGCTGGTACGAAGCCCCCAGCGGCAGCCTCGACGCCTGGGACACATTCGGCGTGACGGTCGTGCTGCTAATCATCGCGGCCGCCAGCGCGATCGTACTGACGGTCGCGACCGTCACCGAGCGCACTCCGGCGCTGCCGGTGGCCGCCGCGGTCTGGTGCGTGCTGTTTGGCCTCGGGGGGGTAATCGCCGCTGTGGTGCGGGCGCTGGAGCGTCCCCAGCACGCCACCGCGCTGTGCGCGGGGACATGGCTGGCACTGGCGGGAGCGGTGCTGATCCTGGCGGGCAGCTGGCAGTCGCTGCGCGATGAACGGACTTCGCGGTACCGGCCTGCTGTGCCGGAGCCGCGCCAACCACCCGAGTAGGGCTCAGCGACTTCCGCGACTTCCCGCTAACCCCCAGCGGGGTTCGGGCCCTTGACGGTGCGCAGCGGCCGGACCTCCTCGGCAGGCTCCGGCTCAGCGCCAGAGAGCTCCGAGACCGTCCGTTCGAGCGTGCCGATACGGCTCGCGAGTCCCTGGATCGCCTCGGCGATCGGGTCTGGCAGATGGATCCAATCGGCGTCGGGCCCCTCCGGACGGCGCCCGTCGACGCGCACTGGGTGGCCAGGGTTACCGACGACTGTGGAATTCGGCGGGACATCGGTGATAACCACGCTGTTGGCACCAATCTTGGCCCCGTGGCCGATCGTGATCGGCCCCAAGAGCTTGGCGCCGGAACCGATCGTGACGTTGTCCTGCACCGTCGGGTGACGCTTGCCCGTCTGAAAGCCGGTGCCCCCGAGGGTGACACCTTGGTACAGCGTCACGTTCTCGCCGATGTCCGCCGTCTCACCGATCACGACGCCTGTGCCGTGGTCGATGAACAGGCCGTTGCCGATTTTCGCTGCCGGGTGGATCTCGATCCCCGTCAGAGTCCGCGTGACCATCGAGATCGTGCGCGGCAACAGCCGCACCCCGGCACCGTGCAGCGCATGCGCGATCCGGTGCGCCAGCAGCGCATGGATCCCCGGCCACGTCGCGACCAGCTCGAGCTGCCCCACGTCGCGTGCTGCCGGATCGCGCGTGCGCGCCGCCTGCAAGTCGCGGCGCAACTCCTTCGCGACCCGCTTAAATGCACTGAAACCGAGCATGGAAACAGCGTAGCGGCCATCCTTGGCCCACCTATCAGGTGCGGACAGACGCATCTGACGCCGCACGGTGGGCGTCCGCGTGGTGGTGGCACGTGGACGGACGCCGGGGTGGCGTCAGGGTGCGAAAAACGTTTGGGAGACGTAGCGCTCGCCGGAGTCAGGTATCACCACAACAATCCGCTTGCCCTTGGACTCGGGGCGGTTGGCCACCTGCAGCGCAGCCCACAGGGCGGCGCCACCGGAGATCCCGGCCAGCAGACCGGCCCGGCGGGCGCAGGCCCAAGCGGTGTGGATCGCGTCGTCGTCGGAAACGGAGACGATCTCATCGAGCAGCTCGCGGTTGAGCACCTCGGGCACGAAGCCCGCCCCGATCCCCTGGATGCGGTGCGGCCCGGGCACTCCCCCGGAGAGGACCGCCGAGCCACGCGGCTCGACGGCGACCACCAGCAGCTTGGGGTTGACGTGCTCGCGCAGGTACTCCCCAACGCCCGTGATCGTCCCACCCGTACCGACTCCGGCAACGAGCACGTCGACCCGCTCGAGCGCTCTTGCGATCTCCGGGCCAGTACCCCGCCGGTGGGCCTCCGGGTTGGCGGGGTTGGAGAACTGGTCGGGGAGAAATACATCGCCGCTGCGCGCCATCGCCCGCGCCGCCTCGACGGCCTCCCCCATCCCCCCCATCGACTCGGTGACCTCGACGCGGGCACCGTAGAGGCGCAAGAGGCTCTCCCGCTCGCGGCTCATCCCCTGTGGCAGCGTCAGGACTAGGTCATAGCCCTTGGCCGCACACACGAAGGCCAGCGCAATTCCCGTGTTGCCACTCGTCGCCTCGACGATCGTCGTGCGACCTGGCTCAATCCGCCCCTCCGCCTCGGCCGCCTCGATCATCGCTACCCCGATCCGGTCCTTGACGCTCCCCCCCGGGTTGAACGCCTCGAGCTTCGCGAACAGCTCGACTCCTCTCTCACCCGCCCCAGTGCCGTCGAGCATGCGGGGGAGCTCCACGATCGGTGTGTCTCCTACGAACTCCGCAATGCTGATCGGGATTTGGGCCATATGCCCACGAGAATAGTGGGCAGATTGAGAGACAGTGCTCAGATGTAGTACATGCTGGCGCCCGCCTCACGCGCCTCGCGCTCGATCACATCAGCGATCGTGGTCTGCGCGAGCACCTTGCGAGCTGCCTCGGCGGCATCGGCAAACACGCCTTCGGAGTCGTGCCCGAGCGGGCCGTCGAGCAGCTCGACGATCTCGAGCACGGTCACTGTGGAGGGCTCGCGCGCAAACCGGTAGCCGCCCTTGACTCCCCTTTGCGAGTTGATCACTCCGGCACGGCGAAGCGCAGCGAACAGCTGCTCGAGAAACTGCACCGGCACCTGGCGCTTGCGCGCCAGCTCGCCGATCGGCACCGGCTCGGTGCCCGCGCTGCGACCGAGCTCGGCGAGCGCTAGCACGGCATAGGGAGACTTGCTGGTGATCGAGATCATCTCAGCGGCGATGCTACGGAACTGAGCAGCTGAGGCGAGGGCTGAGCAAGCGAGACAAGGACGCAGGAAGCGTGGCGTGCTATGCACGCGAGCGACCGAGGACGCCGTATCGCGCCGTTCAGCGCTCGCCTCAGAGCCAGCCGCGCTCGGTGGCGATCAACACAGCCTGGGCGCGGTCGACCGCGCCCAGCTTGCCGTAGATGTTGTGCAGGTGGGTTCGCACCGTGCTCGTCGAGAGCGTCAGCTCATGGGCGATCTGCTTGTAGACCTTGCCTTCGGCGAGACGCTGCAGGACACCGAGCTCGCGTCCAGAGAGCGGACAGGGGTCAACGTGGCGCTGGCGCTGGCTGGAGGAGCTGGGCAGCTCATACATCACCCGCCTGAGCTCCTCAGGCCCGATGCCGAGCAGACGCGCGGTGGTAAGCATCTCGGTGGAGGACACCTGTGCGCCCTGCTCATAGTGCGCGAGCATGTCCGCCAGACGGATGAAAGAGGCCTCACCCTCTACATCGGGGTTGTGGTGGCGCTCGATTGCTGTGGCAATGCTCGCCGGCAACCCCCAGCGCCGGGCGAGCACTCCACCCACAAGCGCGTGATCGACGCCCAGCTCGCGGCGCTCCTGGTGGATACGTTCCTCCGGCGTCTTTGCCCCGAGATGCACCTGCGCGGGATAGCCGGGATAGGCATGCAGCAGCACGAGCTTGCCGATGTCATGCAGCAGGCTCGTAACGGTCAAGCGATCGCGGTGCTCGTAGCCAACCTCAGCCGCCACACGGTCCGCAGCGCGCTGGGTCGCCAGTGCATGTAGCCGGAAGCGCTCTGGCGCCGCATCCCATACGGTCGAACGCTCGAAGAATTCAAATGTGCGCACCCGTCCCGCTAGCGCCTGAACGGTCTGAGGGCTGAGCAGCTCCACGGCCGCCACAACCGTGTCCACACGGACACGGGGACGGGTGGGCGTGTCCGTCACACTATTGGCGAGACGGAGCACAGCGATGATCAGGGCAACGTCTGACTCCACGGCGGTCACGATGTCTGCCGTCGCCACGTGCTCGCCAGAGATCACTGCCAGCAGGCGGTTGCGTGACTCGGCAAGCGCGGGAAACGCCTCCAGCGCTTCGAAGGCCATGGTCAGGCGCCTGCCATGACCCTCGTTCTGATGCCGCGCACCAGGAGCGCCGGCGGATCCATCCGAACGGCGCTTTACCTCCGCGGAGCGGCCTTTCGTGGTCGCTGCTCGCTTTGGCTTGGAAGCTGTGACCTGCATACGTCCGAATACCTACCTCGTGATCGCCGGCTACCCGAGCGGGTGGTCCGTGTCGAGGTCCTATCGGCATATGTGAACGCATGGTTGAGCGACAATGCCCGCCAGCTCCAGCGCGCGCGGGCCTCAGCACTCCCGCCTGCGTGACCTACAGCACCCGGTCGATGCGCCGCAGCGTCTCATCGCGGCCGAGCAGCGCAACGCTCTCGAAGATGCCGGGCGAAACCGTCGTGCCGGAGATCGCCACGCGCAGCGGCTGGTAGACCTCGCGCGGCTTGCGCTCGCCGCGCGCCAGCACCCCTTCGAGCGCCCCCTCGACATCCGCCTGCGAGAACGCCGGCGCCCCAGCGAGCGCGGCGCGCACTTCGGCGAGTGTCGCGCGCCCGCGCTCGTCGAGCCAGCGCTCGCGCGCCTTCGCATCCTCGACCGGCGCGTCCAGCAGCGGGCCGGTCAGCGGCCAGAAATCGGCCAGCGTGTGGATCTTCTCCTGGCTGATCTCGACCGCGCGCTGAAAGCGCGGGTCATCCCGGAATCCCGCATGGCCAGTGCGATCGAGGTGCTCCCGCACAAGCACGGTCAGCTCATCGGCAGGCATGGCGCGTATATATGTCCCGTTCATCCATTTCAACTTCACCTCGTCGAAGATTGCGGGCTTGCGGCTCACTTGGCCCAGCGAGAAGCGCTCGATCAGCTCGGGAGTAGACATGACCGTTTGGTCGTCCGCGCGACCCCAGCCAAGCAGCGCCAGATAGTTGCGCACCGCTTCCGGGAGATATCCCGCCTCGCGTAGCTCCCCCACCGATGCGGCACCATGGCGCTTTGAGAGCTTCTTGCCGTCGGGACCGTGCAGCAGTGGCAGATGCGCATACTGCGGCAGTTGCGCCCCTTGGCCGAGGCCGACCGCTTTCGCCGCCTCGAGCACCAGCAGTTGCTTGGGCGTGTTCGACAGGTGGTCCTCGCCACGCACGACATGCGTGATGCCGGCATCGAGATCGTCGATCGCGACCGCAAAGTTGTAGAGGACCGAGCCATCGGCGCGCGCGATCACCGGGTCATCGAGGTGCACGTGCTCAAAGCGCGTATCGCCGCGAATCGCATCGTGGACGACCGTCGCGCCCTCCGCGGGCACGTGCAGGCGCACGGCACCGCTCTGCTCGGGTTTGCCGCGGAAGCCCTGCTCGGCACCATGCTCGGCCTTGTAGGCCCTCACGTCCTCAGCAGTGGCACCGGATCGGTAAGCAAGACCGGCCTCCAGCAAGGCGTCAAGCGCTTCGCGATGGCGCCCGGCGAGCTGTGTCTGAAAAACCGGCCCCTCGTCCCAGTCGAGTCCCAGCCAGCTCAGTGAGTCGAGGATCTGCGCCACGTTCTCAGGAGTTGAGCGCTCAGGATCGGTGTCCTCGATACGGAGCACCATCTGGCCCTCGCTGTGGCGCGCCAACAGCCAATTGAACAGGGCAGTACGAACGCCGCCGATGTGCAGCGCCCCGGTGGGCGATGGTGCGAAGCGGACCCTCATAGGATGCGCCGCATGCTAGTCGCAGTCGTCCCTGGACAGACACGATGCTAATCGGCGCGCACGTCTCCCCGGCCGGCGGCCTGCCGAAAGCGATCGAGCGCGGTGTCGAGCGCGGTGCTCAGGCCATCCAGATCTTCAACCAGTCGCCGCGGATGTGGAAACCGACTACCTACCGCGATGAGGATGTCACGGCGTTCAAGGAGGCGATGGCTTCCAGCCCAATCGACGCGGTCCTGATCCACGCCGTCTACCTTCTCAACTGCGCAAGCGAGGACCCGGACATTCGCGCCAAGTCGCTAACTTCACTCACCCACTCGCTGCGGGTCGGCCACCAAATCGGCGCGAGCGGTGTGGTCCTGCATCCCGGTTCGGCGAAGACCGGCCACGTCGGTGAGGCGATCGCCCGGGCGGGCGCGACGATTCGTGAGGCCCTGAAGGAGAGCGAGGGCTGTGAGTTGCACCTGGAGAACACCGCGGGCACGGGCGGCACGCTCGGGCGCTCGTTCGACGAGCTCGCGGCCCTCCTGGAGGCATCCGGCGGGGGCAAGCGGCTGGGCGTGTGCCTGGACTCCTGCCACCTGCTCGCCTCCGGCTATGACATCCGCACCGCCAAGGGAATGGGCTCGACCCTGCGTGAGGCAACGCGTAAGCTCGGACGCGGGAAGATCCGCTCGCTGCACCTCAACGACTCGCAGACCCCGCTCGGATCCAATCGCGACCGGCACGCCAACGTCGGCAAGGGCGAACTCGGGCGCAAAGGGTGCTCGGCGTTTCTCTCCGCTCCCTCCATACAGAAACTGCCCTGCGTGCTCGAGACGCCCGGCGAGAACCGCGAAGGGCCCACGCGTGAGGAAATTACGTTTGCCGTGAAGCTGCGCGAGCGGGGAATCGCCGCGCGCCGTTAGCCGGTAGCAGCCGCTGGGGCCACCGGGGCGAGGGCCTGTTCAAGCTCGGCGCGCAGCGTCGGCGTGTGGTTGACGCGATATGCCTCCCCCAGGCGCAGGCGCCGCACGCCTGCGGGCGTGTCGATGTCGAGCACCACCTCGGCGGGACCGGGGTAATCCTCGACCAGCTGCTTGACGTTCTCGATCGCGCTCGCAGACAGGCTCGCCGCATCGACCCGCATATGCACGGGCTGGGCCAGTGCAGTGGCAGTCTTGGCAGCAGAGGCGGCCTGCGTGCGGGCGCGCTCGATCTCCTGCGCTGAAGGTGAAAAGGCCTCCACCGTCTGGACCACCAGGCATGTCTTGCCAGCTTCCTTGTGGTCAACCCGGCCGCTCACCAGAACAACCTTGTCGACAGCCAGCGCCGCCTCGTGCTCGGCGAGCGCCTTACCGAATACGAGCATCTCGACAGATCCCGCGAGATCGTCGAGCGTTGCGAACATCATCGGGTCACCGTTGCGGGTACGGATGCGCTTGGCCTCGGTGATGATCCCACCGACCGTCACGAGGTCCTTGTCGCGGCGATCGGGCAGCGCGGACAGCGGACAGTCCACGCGCGCGTTGAGCACCTCGCGCAGCGGCTTCAGCGGATGCGCGGAGATGAACAGGCCGATCGCCTCCTTCTCCACGGCCAGCAGCTCGGCCTGGTCGTACTCCTCGGAGGAGATCTGCGGATAATCGAGTCCCCGCCCACGCGAGAGCCCAGCACCCGGCGCGGCGCTCGCCGCGCTCGCGGGCTCAGACGGTTCTGCGAGATCGAAGATCGACCCCTGGCCGATCTGCGCGTCCTGCTGGATCTTCTGACCCGCCCCCTGCGCCTGCTCGAGCACCGCCAGCATGCCCTTGCGGGTGGCTTTGGTGGAGCCGAAGGCCCCGCACTTGATCAGCGACTCGATCGCTTTCTTGTTGACGGTCCGGTTATCCACACGCTCGCAGAAGTCCCACAGCGACTTGAACACCCCGCCCTCCTCGCGCGCCCGTTTGATCGCCTCGACCGCCTGGTAGCCGACGCCCTTGACCGCGTCCAAGCCGAAGCGGATGTTGCCCTGCACGACCGTGAACTCATGGTCTGAGAG
>JBIOEX010000032.1:0-28760 GCA_044446485.1 Solirubrobacterales bacterium | reverse complement strand
TTCCCGCCCACTCCGATGAGCCCCACCAGGGCGAGCACGAGGATCAGACCGCCGGGGAAGAACACACTCTCGTTCTTTGAGTGAACTTTCGCGCGCATCCCGGCGGTGGCGTTGCCCCACACGCGGTTCTCCGAGGAGGCCGCCAGGAGCGCGGCTGGGCCGGCGGAGTAGTTTTTGACTTCCTTAATCGTGCGTTTCGCTGTCGGATACTCGCTGGCGACCTTCAGGTAGGGCCGCGCCTGATAGATCGTGACGATTCCCACCACCGCCATACCAGCGAGCGTGACCGCCACCAGCTGGCGCGGCAGACCGGGGCGCCCAGCCCGCCACCAGTGGATGAACGCCAGCGCCGCCAGGATCGCCAGCAGGTAGGCGAATTGCAGGCCCAGCGTGAAGCCGAGGCTGATCTGCCAGGCCGCCACCAGCCAGCCCGCCACGATCAGCCCGCGGGCGGAGCGTCGGTAACCGCGCAGCAGCAGGAACAACGCGAGCGGAATGCCGCCGGAGGAGATCACGTGCAGGTGTCCCGCCTCTGTCACGCGATAGGGCGCGTAGGCAAAGGCGATGCCCGCGGCGCCGGCGGCGAGCCGGCCGAGACCTAGCTCGCGCCCCAGCAGATAAGCGCCGGCGAAGCACAGCGACCACGCGAGTCCGAACAGCAGGTTGTAACGGATTAGCGCGGCGACAGTGCCGTGCCCGAAGAACGCCGCCGGGCCGTACCCGAGCAGCGAATCCGAGAAGGCGAGGCTCAGCGGGTGGGGGTAGAAGACGTTCGCATTGAACAGGTGCAGCGGGTTGTGCAGCATCGCGTGGCCGACCCAGGCGATCTGCCAGGCGGTACGGACCGGGTCGCCGAGATCCGGGGCGATACGGCTGGGCAGATGCAGCACGAGCGGCCAGCTAGTGAGGATGGCGAGGAGTACCCCGGCAACCGCGACCCACAACACCTCGGCGCGTCCCAATGAGGGCGAGGGCGCCCAGCGGGCAGATTGCTTGGCGGCAGGAGAGGGCACCGGCGTGTCGAGGAGCGCAGTCGCCATCGAAGCGGGCAGCATATGGGAGCCGTCCGCTGTGGCGCGCAGTCGGGGGTATGTCCTTTGCGGCGTACGCGCGAGGTCTTCTTGGGCCGTTCTGGGGTGGGGATCTGCGCCACACTGATCGCGTGCGAGTCTTGGTGGTTGGGTCTGGCGGTGTGGGGGCGGCGTTTGCGGCGATCGCTCAGCGGCGAGGTGCGTTTACGGAGGTCGTGATGGCCGATGTCGCGCTGGAGCGTGCCCGTGCGGTGGCTGAGCGTCTCTCCGAGCCCGATCGCTTCAGCGCCGAGCGCGTCGACGCCTCCAGCCAGGCGGATCTGCTCGAGCTGATCGGACGGGTGGAGCCCGACGCGGTGCTGAATGCCTGCGACCCGCGCTTGAACAAGCCGATCTTCGATGCCGCGTTCGAGGCGAAGGTCACCTACCTCGACATGGCGATGACGCTGTCGGAGCCCCATCCCGAGCGCCCGTACGAGCTGCCGGGGAAGATGCTCGGGGAATACCAGCTCGCCCGGCACGAGGCATGGGAACGGGCGGGACTGCTCGCACTCGTGGGAATCGGCGTGGAGCCTGGCATGTCTGACATCTTCGCTCGCTATGCCGCCGAGGAGCTGTTCTCTGATGTGAACGAGGTCGGGGTGCGCGATGGCGCCGACCTAGTCGTGGAGGGCTATGACTTCGCGCCGACGTTCTCAATCTGGACGACGATCGAGGAGTGCCTGAACCCCCCCTTGATCTGGGAGCGAGAGCGCGGTTTCTACACCACCCCGCCCTTCTCTGAGCCTGAGGTGTTCGAGTTTCCCGAGGGGATCGGGAAGGTGCAGTGTGTGAACGTCGAGCACGAGGAGGTCGTGCTGATCCCGAGATGGGTGGAGTGCGAGCGCGTGACGTTCAAGTACGGGCTGGGGGAGGAGTTCATCGAGGTGCTACGGACGCTGCACAAGCTCGGACTGGACTCGACCGAGCCGGTGCAGGTGCGGGGTATGAGGGTGGCCCCGCGTGATGTCGTGGCGGCCGCGCTGCCCGATCCGGCGACGCTCGGTGAGCGGATGACCGGCCGCACGTGCGCTGGCACCCTGGTCACCGGAACCGGCAAGGACGGTCAGCCGCGCTCGACCTACCTGTACCACGTGGTCGACAACGAGACGACGATGCGCGAGTACGGCAATCAGGCCGTTGTATGGCAGACGGCGATCAACCCTGTGGTCGCGCTCGAGCTGCTCGACGACGGCAGCTGGCGCGGCTCCGGAGTGCTCGGCCCGGAGGCCTTTCCACCGGTGCCGTTCCTGGAGCGCCTGGCGGCGTTGGGCTCGCCGCACGGGGTGATGGAGCTGAGCTGAACGACGCCCGTCGCACGGCGCTCACAAGCGGTTCCCTCAAACCGTGTGAGCGCCGTGTCCCCGTGACGGGCGGCGTGGGGCGGGCGCGGCCCCAATCATCAGAAGTCCACTCGCGCTGGCACCGGACCGGTCGGCGGTGGCTGGTCGAGCAGCCCCGGTGGCGCCGTTTCGGTCTTTCGCGCGAAGAACTCTTTGAAGAAGGGTCGTGAGACGACCATCAGCACCGCGCCCAGGATCATCCCGCCGATGCCCATCCACAGCGGCAGGGTGATGCCGAGGATCGGCTTGGATTCGACGTTGGCCGTTTCTGAGTAGTAGAAGGCAGCCTTGATGCCGATGCCGAAGAGCATCAAGCCGCCCAAGACCGGGCCGATGCCCATCAGCAGCAGGTTGCGCGTGCTTTCTTTCAGCTCGCGCCGGAAGTACCACCCGCAGGCCACGCCGGTGAAGCCGTAGTAGAAGCAGATCGGGAAGCCGATCGCGGTGAGCGAGTCGGCGAGCACGCTTGAGGAGAGCAGCAGCAGGGCGATCGTGACCATAATTGACAGGGCGCCGAAGCCGAGCGTCGAGACGGTTGGCGTGAGGTAGCGTTTGTGGACCCGGGAGAGCAGGCTGGTGACCGCTTTCCAGTGCGCCATCGACAGCGTGGTGCGGGCGGTCGGCAGGATCGTCGTCTGGGTTGAGGCGGACGCCGAGGTGAGCACTGCAATGATCAGCAGCTTGTTCAGGGGTTCGCCGAACACGCCCGTCCCGAGCGCCTTGAGGATGTCTTCCTGGTTGGCTTCGTTGGAGAGGAAGCCGACCCCGTGGAAGGACTGGGCGGCCGCCGAGACGACGACGTAGATCAGCACGAGCAGGATCGTTGACATGACCGCGGCCTTGCCCGGGCCCTCTGCCGGATCCTCGGACTCCTCGTTGACCGCCACCCCGGAATCCCAGCCCCAATAGATGAAGACCGCGAGCAGCAATGCGACTACCAAGTCGCCGAAGCTCATCGCGAACGGGTTGATCCAATCGAGCGACGGCTTGATCGAGCCGCTCGGCGGGTGGCTGCCGTAGACCTTGACGAAGGCGACCACCGCGAACAGCCCGAGGATGAGCACCTCGGCGCTGAGCAGGACCTGCTGGATGCGCGCCGAGAGCTCGATGCCGCGGTAGCAGATCCAGGTCATGATCGCGATCCACGCGACCGCGGCGATGACGATCGCCGCTTTGGATTCGCCGAGTTCGGTGAAGCCAAAGAGCTGGAAGGTGTAGATCGCCGCGATGTCCGCCAGCGAGGCCATCACGATCACGTCGGAAAGGAAGATCGCCCAGCCGTTCAGCCAGCCCGTGGAGGGCCCGAACGTGCGCGTGGTCCACGCGAAGGTGGTGCCCGCATCGGGGTCGGCGCGGTTGAAGTATTTGTAGGCCGAGGCGACCAGCAGCATCGGGATGAACGCCACCAGCATCACCGCGGGCGCATGCACGCCCACGCCTTTGACCACGACTATGAACCCCAGCGTCGCCGCTAGCGAATACGCCGGCGCCGTCGAGGCTACGCCGATGACGATGTTCGAGAGGTAGCCGATCGCGCCTTTCTTCAGGCCCTTGTCCATGACCCCCGAAGATGTGGGTTCTCCAGATACGGCAGCGCTCTCGGTGGCCATGACTAGCTCCTCTCGCTGGTTGTGGCAGAAGTTACATCGCCGGCTAGCGCGAGCACAATGGGCGCGATTCCCAAAACGTACAGCTGATGTTGTCCATTTCGTACAACGACTGTGGCGCTTGTTGAACGGGCAGTGCCTTGAGCAGGACACCGTGGCGGAGTACGGTTGTCCTTAGTGTCTAGTGAGCTTCAAGAGCAGGCCAAGCGTCATCTGTGGATGCACTTCACACGCATGGGCGCCTACGAGAATGGCGCGGAGGTGCCGGTGATCGTGAGGGGCGAGGGGTGCTACGTGTACGACGAGCACGGCAAGCGCTACCTCGACGGGCTCTCGGCGCTGTACTGCGTGAACATCGGTCACGGTCGCGCTGAGTTGGGACAGGCCGCTGCGAAGCAGGCCGAAGAGCTTGGCTTCTACACGAACTGGAGCTACGCCCACCCACGCTCGATCGAGCTCGCCGCGCGGATCGCTGCGCTCGCGCCCGGGAACCTCAACCGTGTGTTCTTCACCTCGGGCGGCTCGGAGGCGGTCGAGTCGGCCTGGAAGCTCGCAAAGGCTTACCACGCCGCGCGCGGCGAGCCGACTCGTCACAAGCTGATCTCGCGCCAGCTCGCCTATCACGGAACTTCGATGGGAGCGTTGACGGCGACCGGCGTGCCGGCGCTGCGCACGCCGTTCGAGCCGCTCACCCCCGGCGGTCACCACGTGCCCAATACGAACTCATATCGCTGGAGCGAGGATCGCGATCCCCTCTGGGCGGCCGATACGATCGAGGAGGCGATCCTGTTCGAGGGTCCCGCCACGGTGGCCGCGGTGATCCTCGAGCCGGTGCAGAACAGCGGCGGCTGCTTTGTGCCCCAGGAGGGCTACTTCCAGCGCGTGCGCGAGATCTGCGATCGCTACGGGGTGCTGCTGATCTCCGATGAGGTGATCTGCGCGTGGGGCCGGCTCGGGTATTGGTTCGGGTGCGAACGGTTCGATTACCAGCCGGACATGATCACGATCGCAAAGGGCCTAACCTCGGCCTACGCACCGCTCGGCGCGGTGCTCGCTGGCGATCACATAGCCGAGCCGTTCCTGCACGGCTCAGAGACCTTCACCCACGGCTTCACTTTCGGCGGACACCCGATGGCGTGTGCGGTGGCGCTGGCGAATATCGACGTGATGGAGCGCGAGGATCTGTGCGGGCACGTGCGCGCCAACGAGGGTCGCTTCAGGGAGATGCTCGAGGGGTTGCGCGATCTGCCGATCGTCGGCGATGTGCGCGGCGCGGGCTACTTCCACGCGATCGAGCTCGTCAAGGACAAGGAGACGAAGGAGACGTTCAACCACGAGGAGTCAGAGCTTCTGCTGCGCGGCTTCCTCTCCGGCGAGCTGTTCTCGCGTGGACTGATCTGCCGGACCGACGATCGCGGCGACCCGGTGGTGCAGCTCTCACCGCCGCTGATCGCCGGAGACGAGCAGTTCGAGGAAATCGAGGCGATCCTGCGCCCGGTGCTGAGCGAGGCGGGGGAGCGGATGGATTCGTCTCGTGGGCCTCGGCGAGCACCTGCTCTGCGGCGTTGATTGGTGAAATGGAGCTCACAGTAGAGAGCCTGATTGCGGAGCTCGGGCTGACGCTCGTCTGCGGGCAGGAGTCCGCCCAGGCCCACGTGCGCTGGGTTCACAGCACCGAGCTGCTCGACCCGACGCCGTGGCTGAAAGGGGGCGAGTTGCTGCTGACGATGGGGATCCAGCTGACCGGGCCGAAGGCTCAGCGCGAGCTGATCGCCACGCTGGCAGACCACGAGATCGCCGGCCTTGGGTTCGGCACGGGCTTCACGCACAAGAAGCTGCCGGCGGCGCTCCTGAGCGCCGCGCGCAAGCGTGAGTTCCCTCTGTTCGAGGTGCCGTATGAGCTGCCGTTCATCGCGATCACCGAGCGGGCGTTTGCGCAACTCCTGGACGAGCGTTACGAAATGCTTCAGCGCAATATGGTGGGCGATGTGCTGGCGGAGGCGCTGACCGCGCACCTCTACCCTGAGGAGCTGCAGGCGCGGCTGCGCCCGTTCGGGATCGGCGAGCAGGTTGCCGTGCTGGCCTTCAAGCTGCCGGACCCAAGCGCGGCGGCGGCGCTGCTGGAACGGATACTGGAGCGCGAAGAGGTGCACAACCTCGTCGCGATTCGCGCTGGGCTGCTGTGCGCGGTGATCGACGCGGACGGGCAGGGGAAGGGGGACCCACCCAATCCAATCGAGCTGGCGCGCAAGCTGCGGGCGGAGCTGGGCGAGCGCTTCGGCGAGGTCAGCGCTGCCGCGAGCCGCCCGGCCGCTACGCACTCGCTGCGACTCAGCTTCCACGAGGCGCGCTGCGCGCTCGAGGCCGTGCGGCTGCAGAATGGGAACGCTCCGCGAGGTGGAGACGCGCCCGAGGTCGCCTCCTATCGGGACCTCGGCGCCTTTCAGCTGTTGCTCTCGCTGCAGGACGACGACGCGCTGATCTCCTACTGTCGCGGCGTGCTCGGCCCGGTCGAGCAGGGCGAGGGCGAGTATGGGGATGAGCTGCTGCGCTCGCTCGACGTGTTCATCGAACACAATGGCCACTGGGAGAAGGCCGCGGGGGCGCTCTACTGTCACCGCCACACGCTGCGTTATCGCATCCGCCGAGTCGAGCAGCTGACCGGGCGGGACTTTTCGCAGGCGCGCGACCGCATCGAGTTCTGGCTGGCCTTGCGAGGAAGGGAACTGGCGCGGTGATCCTGGGCACGTATAGCGGCGCTGGATCGGCGTCCTCGATCGCTCGTGTGCAGAGCACACTTCGCTCACTGCGTCCTTGCCCAGCTTGCCCTGCGTGCCCAGGATGGCTGCGATGATCGTCGGGGTTCCTACGGAGATCAAGCCAGACGAGTACCGCGTGGCGATCACTCCCGCGGGCGTGCGCGAGCTAAGCACGCGTGGTCATGAGGTGCTGCTGCAGGCTGGCGCCGGGGAGGGCTCAGCGATGGCCGACGCTCGCTTTCAGGCGCAGGGCGCGCGGATCATGGACGACGCCGAGGCGGTGTTCGAGGAGGCGGAGCTCGTGCTGAAGGTGAAGGAGCCCCAGCCCGAGGAGGTGGGGATGCTGCGGGAGGGCCAGACGCTGTTCACCTACCTGCACCTGGCAGCCGAGCCGGACCTGGCGGGCGGCTTGCAGCGCTCGGGTGCGACGTGCATCGCCTATGAGACGGTCGAGGACTCAGCCGGGCGCCTGCCTCTGCTGGCGCCGATGAGCGAGGTGGCCGGCAAGATCGCCACGCAGGCGGGGGCATTCATGCTCGAGAAGCCGATGGGCGGACGCGGAATCCTGCTCGGCGGGGTTCCGGGCGTGGCGGCCGCGACGGTGCTCGTGATCGGCGGCGGCGTGGTGGGGATGAACGCGGCGTTCATTGCGATCGGCATGCAGGCGGATGTGTTTGTGTTCGACCGCTCGATCGACCGGCTGCGCGAGCTGGAAGTCGCGTTCGGGGGGAGGGCCTCTACGGTGTACTCCTCGGCGCTCGCGATCGAGGAGATGCTTCCAGCGGCGGACCTCGTGATCGGCGCGGTCCTCGTGCATGGCGGCCGCGCGCCGCACGTGATCACACGCGAGCAGCTGAAGCTGATGAAGCGCCACGCGGTGCTGGTGGACGTTTCGATCGATCAGGGCGGGTGCTTTGAGACCTCTCACCCCACCACCCACTCCGACCCAACGTTCGAGGTGGAGGAGATCACGCACTACTGCGTGACGAACATGCCGGGGGCGGTCCCGATCACCTCGACTTATGCGCTCACCAACGCGACTCTCCCCTACGTGCTGGCGCTGGCCGGGTACGGCGTGGACGGTGCGCTGGAACGCGACCCCGGCCTGCGGCTGGGAGTCAACGTGCGTGATGGTGAGATCACTTATCGGGCCGTGGCGGAAGCGCTCGGCACCTGACGAGCAATGAGGAGAAGCTGACATGGCCACGACGCTTGGCACCCTCCAGAACTTCATCGACGGCGAGAGTGTCGCCGGCGGCGGTGAGACCGAAGCAATCCTCAACCCGGCGACCGGCGAGGAGCTCGTCCGCGCGCCGATCTCCAGCGCCGAGGATGTCGACCGCGCCGTACGGGCCGCGCGCGGCGCGTTCGAGGGGTGGTCGACGACGACGCCCGCCCAGCGCTCGCAGGCGCTGCTAGCGCTCGCCGGCCTGGTCGAGGAGCACGCTGGGGAGATCGCCCGGCTGGAGGCGCTGAACGCGGGCAAGCCGCTGGCGGCGGTCACTGACGACGAGTTGCCGGTGATGGCCGACAACTTGCGCTTCTTCGCGGGCGCGGCGCGGACCATGACCGGTCTGCCCGCCGGCGAGTACATGGAGGGCTACACGTCGTTCACGCGCCGCGAAGCGGTTGGGGTGATCGGGCAGGTGACCCCGTGGAACTACCCGTTGATGATGGCGATCTGGAAATTCGGACCGGCGCTGGCGGCAGGCAACACGGTTGTGCTGAAGCCGGCCGAGACCACGCCGATCACGACGATCAGGCTGGCTGAGCTCGCCGCCGAGATTCTGCCGAAGGGGGTGCTCAACATCGTTACCGGCCCCGGGCGCCCGACGGGCGAGGCGCTGATCAACCATCCCGACGTCGACATGATCGCGCTGACCGGCTCGGTGGACACCGGCAAGCACTTCGCTCGTACAGCGGCGGACACCCTCAAGCGCGTCCATCTCGAGCTCGGCGGCAAGGCGCCGGTGGTCGTGTTCGACGACGTCAGCCTGGAGAGTGCGCTGGAGACGATCGCGGGGACCGGCTACTACAACGCCGGCCAGGACTGCACGGCGGCCACGCGGGTGCTGGCGAGCACGAAGGTCTACGACGACGTGGTCGCAGGACTCGCCGAGCAGGCGAGGGGCCTGGTGATCGGCGACACCCTGGCGCCAGAGACGACGCTCGGACCGGTCAATTCGGCCAAACAGCGCGAACGTGTGGAGGGCTTCCTGGAGCGCAAGCCGCAGCGCGCAGAGATCGTCACCGGCGGCGGCGAGCCCGAGGGGCCGGGCTTCTTCCTCGAACCGACCGTCGTCGCCGGTCTGCAGCAGGACGACGAGATGATCCAGCGCGAGATCTTCGGGCCGGTCATCACCGTGCAGCCGTTCAGCGACGAGGAGCAGGCGATCGAGTGGGCAAACGCGACACGCTACGGGTTGGCGTCATCGGTATGGACGCGTGACGTGGGCAGGGCGTTGCGCGTGTCCAAGGCCTTGCGGTTTGGTTGCGTGTGGATCAACGACCACATTCCGCTCGTCTCGGAGATGCCTCATGGCGGGTTCAAGCAGTCGGGATACGGCAAGGATCTGAGCGTTTATTCACTGGAGGACTACACCGTGGTCAAGCACGTGATGGCCAGCTTGCAATAGCGGCGTTCAGCGTTTTGTCTGCTACGGTCCCCCTACCGGGCGGCGACGTCGCCCGCGAGGTTCTTGTCTTTGTTGGCGCTTTGAGTGCGCGGATGGGGTCAGTCGAATCTCCATCCGCATAACGGCCAGAGGGCCGTGAGAAGGAGCACCAACACATGAAGGATGCAACGTTCGCCAGCCTTGGCGTGTCCGAGGTTGTCGTAAATGAGCTCGCGCAACGCGGGATCGAGAAGCCCTTTGCAGTACAGAGCATGGTCATTCCCGACGTGCTCGCCGGACACGACGTGCTGGCCCAATCCCCCACTGGCTCAGGCAAGACGCTCGCGTTCGGCGTGCCGATGGTGGAGCGCATCAAAGACTCAGACGCGCGCCCCTCGGCGCTCGTCCTGGCGCCCACGCGCGAGCTGGCAAGCCAGATCGTCGACGATCTGCGTCCGATCGCCCACGCGCGAGCGTTGTCGATCGCCGCCGTCTACGGCGGAGCGGGAATCGTCAAGCAGGCTCGCCTTGCGGGCCGCGCGCACATCCTGGTCGCCACGCCGGGCCGCCTGATGGACCTGATCGACCGCCGCGATGTGTCGCTGAAGCAGATCCGGCTGCTCGTGCTCGACGAGGCCGACCGGATGCTCGACATGGGCTTTCGCCCGGTTGTGGACAAGATCGTGAAGATGTGCGCCCGTGAGCGCCAGACGCTGCTGTTCTCGGCAACGCTGCAGGGCGAGGTCGGCAACCTCGCCAAGGCCTACACGACCAACCCGCGCCGTCACGAGCACGCGCACTCCGAGGAGCGCAAGGGCGACGTCGAGCACCGCTTCGTGACGGTCTCACACGACGCCAAGGTCTCACGACTGGTGGCCGAGCTGGGCGAGGCCGAGCGCGGCCTGACGCTCGTGTTCGTGCGCACCAAGCGCGGCGCGGACCGGCTGGTCAAACGCCTGGCGAGCAACAACGTCCGGGCCGTCGCGATGCACGGCGACAAGTCCCAGGGTCAGCGTGAGCGTGCTCTGGCCAACTTCGAGGCGGGTGTGGTGGACACGCTCGTGGCAACCGACGTGGCCGCACGCGGCATCGATGTGGCGGGCATCACGCATGTGATCAACTTCGACATCCCCGGCTCGCGTGAGGACTACGTGCACCGCATTGGGCGCACCGCGCGCGCGGGAGCCAGCGGCACGGGTGTCACCTTCGTCGTCCACGACCAGGCGCGCGAACTGGTGAGCATGGTCCGCGACCTCGGCCTGCACCGCGAGCTGGAGCTCGGCGGCCTGCCAAGCGACGCCACCGGACAGCGCTCTGGTGGCTCTCAACAGAATGCGCGGGCATCGCGCAACCGTGGCCGGAGTGGCCCCGCCCGCAATGGGTCCGGCTCGCCGCGGACCGGCTCCGCGCGCAGCGGTTCGGGCGCCGGGAACAGGAGCGGCGCAGCACGCGCCGGCCGCCGCTAAGCGCGGCGGGGTGGGCGAGTTCCCAATATTTGGAAGACCGAGGTGAAGCCGGTGCGGAAGCCGTTGCGGGCGGCCCGCAGGTAGAGCCGCCAAACACGCACGCGCTCGGCACCGGCCAGGCGCTCGGCCTCATCGAGGTTGGCATCCAGGCGCTCAATCCAGTGGGTCAGTGTCTCTGAGTAGTCCTCGCGCAGGCCCTCGACGTGCTCGGGCTCAATACCCGCTTGCTCGAGCGCCATGATCACCCGGGAGACGTGCAGCGGCGCCGCGTCCGGGAACACGTAGCGCTCGGAGAAGGGGCCCGCCTCTGCCTCGCCGTGGCGCAGGCGGGCGATGCCGTGGTTGAGCAGCCTGCCGCCGGGTTCCAGCAGGCCGGCGAGCTGGGCAGCGTAGAGGCCGATCTGATTGGAGCCCACGTGCTCGACCATGCCGATCGACGCGATCGCGTCAAAGCGCTCACCACCGAGCTCGCGGTAGTCGCAGGTGCGAATCTCCACGCGATCGGAGAGCCCTGCCTCGGCCACACGCCTACGCGCCTCCTCAGCCTGGGATGGGGAGAGGGTGATACCGACGGCACGCACCCCGTGGTTGCGGGCGGCGTGGAGCACGAAGCTGCCCCAGCCGCAACCGACATCGAGTATGCGCTCGTCCTCCTTCAGGGCGAGCTTTGAGCAGACGAGCTCGAGCTTCGCCGCCTGAGCCTCCTCGAGCGTCTGGGCGCCACGCGAGAACAGCGCGCAGCTGTAGGTCATCGACTCGTCGAGGAACAGCGCGAAGAAGTCGTTGGAGACGTCGTAGTGGTGGCGCACCGCGCGCGCGTCGCGCTCGCGGCTGTGGCGCCTGCCCCGCGGGTGCAACTCGCTGGCGGGAACGCGCGGCGGTGCGCTCAGTCCGCAAGCGCGCACCGCGGCCAGCGTCAGACGCAGCCGTGTCTTGGTATCGATCGCGGGCGCGTGGAACGTATCGAGCAGCCCGATCACGCGATCCAGGTCATCCGCTTCGAGCTCGCCGGCGGCATACGCGCGTCCCAGCCCGAGCTGTCCGGGGGCGCGCAGCAGGTGGGCGACCGCGACTGGGGAGTGCACCGTGAAGACAGGCCCGTCAGGGGCCGTGGGTGCGAGCTCAGAGCCGTCCCAGAAGCGCAGCGCGAACGGGCGCTCGGGTAACGCGTGGGCCAGCTCGCGGCGCAGTGGCTCAGGCCGGGCGAGTGGCATCTGCGCCTGGGCGGCGGTCGTGGCCGGTCTGCGGATGGGCTGCCAGACTCATGTCGTGTCGCAAAGCTTAGAAGGTGGCTTGCCGGATCCCGCTGTCGAGGCCAGCCGGCTGGCCGAGCACGATGTTTTGCGTTTGCGCGCGGACAATCCCGGCCCGCTGACGCTGTCGGGCACGAACACATGGATCGTCGGACGTGACCCTGCCTATGTCATCGACCCCGGCCCCCTGAACGACTCCCACCTGCAGCGACTCTTCACGGCGATCGATGCGCGCGGTGGCCTCGGAGGCATCGTGCTCACTCACGATCACGCCGATCACGCCGAAGCCGTTGGAGCTCTGCGCGAGCACGATCCGGCGCCGCTTGCGGCCGGACGCGGTGAGGCCGACGTCACGCTTACCGAAGGGAGGAGCTTTGGGCCCTTTGAGGCGCTCGCCACGCCGGGACACGCCGCCGACCATTTCGCGCTGATCGCCGGGCGGGTGTGTTTCACCGGGGACGCGGTGCTGGGCGAAGGGAGCGTGTTCATCGCTCCCGGTCCAGGGGCGCTCGCCGGCTATCTCGGCGGCCTGGAAAGGCTGCGCCAGCGTGACCTGGATGTGCTTTGCCCCGGTCATGGGCCACCGGTCTGGAGCCCTCGCGCCAAGCTGGATGAGTACATCGACCATCGCTCCGATCGCGAGCGGCTGCTGCTCGCCGCCCTCGCCGGGGGCCGCCGCTCCGTCGAGGAACTGCTCGACGGAGCCTGGCCGGACGTGCCAGCCACGCTGCGTCCCGCTGCGGCCGTGACGCTGCTCGCCCACCTCGACAAGCTCGAGGAGGAAGACCGGCTGCCGGCTGGCGTCGAGCGACCCTCGTGGTGAGAGCTCAGACGAACTTCGGGTACAGCGCCATGCCGCCATCGACGAACAGAGTCGCGCCGGTCACGTAGATCGCCTGCTCCGAGGCCAGCCACGCCACCGCGCGGGCGACATCCTGCACGTGGCCCCAACGCCCAAGGGGGATCTCACTCTGGACCTTGGCGCTGGCCTCAGGGCTTGCGAGCACATCCTTGTTGATTGGGGTGTCGATCGCTCCCGGCGCCACGCCCACGACCCGGATGCCGAGTGGCGCGAGCTCCTTGGCGATCGACTGGGCGAACATCTTCACGGCGCCCTTGGAGGCGCAGTAGTGGGAAAACTGCTCCCAGGGGATCTGCTCGTGGACGCTCGAGATGTTGACGATCACTCCCTCCGAACCCTCCTCGTGCATCATGCGAGCCGCCTCGCGGGCGCACAGAAAGGATCCAGTCAAGTTCACGTCGATCACCTTCTGCCACGCCTCCAACGGCATGTCGAGGAGCAGGTATGGGTGCTCGAGCCCGGCGTTGTTGACGAGCAGATCGACACCGCCGAAAACTTCCTTTGTCTGGGCGAATGCGCGCTGGACGTCGGGCTCGCTGGAGACGTCCATCTTTACTGCGAGCGCCCGGCCGCCGGCCCGCTCGATCTCCCCGGCCATCCGCTGAGCTTCCTCGGGTGCGCCCACATAGTTGATCGCCACCGCCGCTCCGTGGGCGGCGAGCTCGAAGCAGACTCCCTGGCCGATGCCCGAGTCCCCGCCAGTCACGAGCGCGCGTCTGCCGCTCAGCAGGCGGGCGTCCGGAGGATGAGGCTCGAAGGAATGACTATCACTCATCGGAGGTGACGATACCGACCCGGCTTGCGCTCACGCTACCGTTGCGGGGACCATGCCCCCGCGCCCGGCGATTACGAACAGTCCCAGGCCGAAGGCTCACAGCTCCGCCGGGGCGGCCAAGGTCACGCCGCAGGCGACCCGTCGGGGGGCTGGCGCTGCGCATCCTGGAGGATCCTCACCCGACTCGCCGTTTCCGCCGATCGCCGACTACGGCTTCTTGTCGGACTGCCACACCGGTGCGCTGGTCGCCTCCGACGGGTCGATCGAGTGGATGTGCCTGCCCTACTTCGACTCGCCGTCGGCGTTCGGCGCGCTGCTCGATCGCGGAGCGGGCAGCTGGCGTGTAGGCCCATATGGCGTGTACGTGCCGGCCGGGAGGCGCTACATCCCGGGTACGAACATGATCGAGACGACGTGGATGACGCCGCAGGGATGGATTCGCGTGGTCGACGCGCTGGCGATGGGCGAATGGCACGACAACGAGCACGGCTCCAGCCACACCCGCCCGCCGACCGACTTCGACGCCGACCATCTGCTCGTGCGCATGATCGAATGCGCGCAGGGCCAGGTGCAGGTGGAGGTCGTGTGTGAGCCGATGCTCGACTACGGCGCCACGCCGGCCGAGTGGCGAAAGGTCGAGCTCGAGTCCGATGCGCAGGAGCCGCCCGATGCGCACGACGCGATGGCGATGGACGCCTCCGACGGCCGCACGATGTTCAGGCTGTTCAGTGACATCCGCATGGGCATCGAGGGCAACCGCACGCACGGGCGCCACACGATGACCGAGGGCGAGAAACGCTTCTGCGCGATCTCCTGGACGGAGTCGCGCGGCGGCCCGCACACGGCCGAGGAGGCGGAGCAGATACTCGAGAGGACCGGTCACTTCTGGCGCGGCTGGCTGGCCGAAGGCACCTATCCCGACCATCCCTGGCGCCGCCACCTGCAGCGCTCGGCGCTCGTGCTCAAGGGCCTGACGTTCATGCCCACCGGCGCGCTCGTCGCCGCGCCGACGACCTCGCTGCCGGAGACCCCGGGCGGGGAGCGCAACTGGGACTACCGCTTCTGCTGGATGCGCGATGCCTCGTTCACGTTGTGGGCGCTGCATGCTCTGGGGCTCGACTGGGAGGCCGACGACTTCGTCCAGTACGTAGCCGACGTCCCGCGCAACGAGGACGGCTCGCTGCAGATCATGTACGGCGTCCGGGGTCAGAAGGACCTCGAGGAGTCGACGCTCGATCACCTGAAGGGCTACGAGGGTGCCCGGCCCGTGCGGATCGGCAACGGCGCCTACAACCAACGCCAGAACGACGTGTTCGGCGCGGTGCTCGACTCCGTCTACCTGCACTCGAAACGGCGCGACCACATCCCCGAGCGCCTGTGGCCGGTGCTGATCGACCAGGTCCATTGCGCGGCCGCCGCCTGGAAGGAGCCCGACCAGGGAATCTGGGAGGCGCGCGGTAAGCCCCAGCACTATGTCTCCTCCAAGTTGATGTGCTGGGTGGCGATGGACCGCGGCGCGCGTCTGGCCGAACGGCGAGGCAACGACGAGCAGGCCGAGCAGTGGCAGAAGCTCGCCGATGAGATCCGCGCGGAGATTCTTGACCAGGGAGTCGATGGACGCGGGGTCTTTCGCCAGCACTACGGCACAGATGCGCTGGATGCCTCGACGCTGCTGGTGCCGCTGCTGCGCTTCCTGCCGCCCGATGACGAGCGCGTAATCGCGACCGTATGCGCGATCCGCGACGAGCTGACCGAGAACGGCCTGGTGATGCGCTATCGCACCGAAGAGACCGACGACGGCCTACACGGCAAGGAGGGGACCTTCCTGATCTGCTCGTTCTGGCTGGTCTCGGCGCTATCGGAGATCGGCCAGGACCGCGAGGCCGAACATCTCTGCGAGCGCCTGCTCGCCTATTCCTCGCCACTCGAGCTCTACGGCGAGGAGCTCGAGGCCTCGAGCGGACGGCATCTGGGCAACTACCCTCAGGCGTTCACGCATCTCGCGCTGATCAACGCTGTCACGCACGTGATCGCGGCTCAGGCCAGCGGCTGAGCTCTCCCGCCGGTCAGCGTACGAAGCGATCGCCGCTCGGCGATGTGGCTCTCAGCGACCCTGCGCGACCAGTGCGCTCGTGTCCACTTCATCGATGTTCGCGTACCCGCTCAATGCCATCGCCAGATCGAGATCCGCGAGGAAGCTGCGGAGCACCTCCGCCACTCCCTCGGCGCCGCCGAGCGCTAGCCCCCAGATGTAGGGCCTCCCCAGCAGCACCGCACGGGCGCCCAGCGCCAGCGCCTTGAGCGCGTCCGCGCCACTGCGAATACCACTGTCGAACAGCACCTCACAGCGCCCATCCACGGCCTCCGCGACATCCGGCAGCGCATCGAGGGCGCCGATCGCCCCATCCACCTGTCGCCCGCCGTGGTTGGACACCAGCACCCCCTCGATCCCATGCTCCACGGCCAGCCGCGCGTCGTCGGGGTGGACGATTCCCTTCAGCACGATCGGCAGCTGCGTGCACTCGCGCAGAAACGTCAGGTCCTCCCACGTCACCGATGGGTTGGCGAACTGCCACGCCCACTGCCCGACCGCGGCCTGCATGTCCTCCTCCGGCGGAGCCTCCAGCAACCCCTGGAAGACCGGGTCCTCCAGGTAATTGCGGTTCCCTTCCCCCCATAGGAACGGCAGGAACGCTTCGCTCAGATCCGCTGGTCGCCACCCGAGCAGCCAGGTGTCGAGCGTCACCACGATCGCGCTGTATCCCGCTCGCTCCGCGCGCGCCACGAAGCTGCGCGCCAGCTCACGATCGCGCGGCCAGTACAGCTGATACCAGCGCGCCAGCTCCCCGGCCTGCTCTGCGATCTGCTCGATCGTGTGCGACGCCGCCGTACTGGCCACGAACGGCACCCCCACCTGCGCCGCGCCCCGAGCCATCGCCAGCTCCCCCTCTGGATGCGCCAGCGTCTGCACCCCAATTGGCGCCAGCAGCACGGGGGCGGGCAGCTCCGTTCCGAGCACCGTGCGCGTGAGGCTCCGCTCTGAGACATCGCGCAGCATCCGTGGCCGCAAACGCCAGTGGTCAAACGCCTCGCGATTCGCGCGCATCGTCTCGCCCAACCCCGCGCCTCCAGCGATGTATCCCCGCGGTCCGCGCTGCAGCAGGTTCAGCGCGTCCTGCTCCAACTGGCGCCAGTCAAACGACCGTGCGGGTCGTTGTCCCGCCATACCGCGCAGGTAGATCTCGTACTGGTAGTTGGCGTATGGAACCGCGTCGCTCATCGCGTTGTCTGATCTACTTCTCACCATCGCGCGTTTTGCGTAGCCAGTCGCTGAGCTGCTGGCCGGTGTCCTCGATCGACTCTCCGAGCTCCTTGAACGTGTCGCGGAAGCGTTCGGCGTAGTGAGCGACCGCATCGCCTGCCTCGGATCGCGGGCTCTGCGGCTCGTCGCGCGAGATGTAGGCGCCGCCCACGATGCGGTCATAGTCACCGGAGGAGACCCACTCCATCAGCTCGTGCACACGCTGGACTGACATCGGGTGCGTGAGGTTGAGGTCGCTCAGCAGCCGGGAGAAGCGGTCGAAGGGGGAGCTCTTCTCCCGGTAGTCCTGGCCTTGCTTCATGAACACGTCGAGATCGAGGTTGGCGCCCTCAGCGCCTGCGGCGATCACCATCAGCGTCCGGCACACAGCCAGTGGATCGCGGATGACGAGCGCGGCCGCGCGGTCGCAGCTCAGCTCGGCCGCGCGACACCACTCCATCAGCGCGGCTCGCAGCGGGAATAGCGGCACCGGTATGCCGGGAAGCGCCGACAGTCTGAGCAGGATGACCAGGGCCGTGCGATAGAGCACGTGGTCAGACAGCACGTGCCCGGCCTCATGGCCAAACACCCCCCGCAGCTGCTCGGCGTCCAGCAGCTGCACGAGCTCAGAGTTGACGACGACGATTGGCTGCCCGGCACCGATCGTCAGGGCGTTGGCGATCGGGAATTGCGTGAGGTACAGATCCGGCACCGGCTCGAGGTCGAGCGTTGCGTAGGCCCGCGCGTGAGCTTGCCAGACGTGGGGAAGCTGATCGTCACCCAGACGCACCGCCGACCCGAGGACGCCGCGGCGCAGGGCGCGCTCGTAGCCGAACTCGATGATCTTGCGGACGACTGTGTCGAGGTGCGGAATCGCCTTCAGTGCTGCTGTCGCGGCACGGTCGGCGGGATGCTCGTAGGCCTTCGACGAGATCCGCTTGAGTTCATAACCCTCGACAGGAAGCACCACGATGAGCAATACAGTAGCTCCACGGTTTGCTGGAACAGACTTTGAGGAGGTCGATTTTTTTCTTCATGCCGACCTGTTGAAGGCAAAAAACGGCTTGGAAAACCACTAACAAGCTCGTCCTATGGCTCCTCCGTGCGCTCCCTGATGAGAAGATCGCACGCGCTGCCCGTCGCTGACCAGACCCGCGTTGCTCCACCCCCAGCCCCCGTCTGGCTAGAGATAGGCGTAGAGGCCGTCGCTGACTTCCTGCAGCCCGGCCTCATACGCCCGTCCGTCCCATCACTCAGCCCGTCGCCGCCACCGCTTCCAGTTCGGCCAGGTCGCGGATCTGGCCCAGCCGGATGTTGTTGCCAGACGGGTCGCGGAAACCGGAGTCGATCCCGTAGGGGCGCTCCTCCGGCGGTTCGTGGAACTCCACGCCGCGCGCGCTCAGCTCCTCGTAGGCGGCCCGGCAGTCGTCGGTCGTCAGGAACACGGTGCCGGCGAAGCCCTTGGCCATCAGCGTCTCGACCTGCTCGGTGGTGTCCTGGTCCATGATCGGCGGACCGGGGATCGCCATCAACACGATCGACACATCGGGCTGGCCCGGAGGCGAGACGGCCAGCCAGCGGAAGCCGCCAAGCTCGGGCAGCGTCACGTCGGCGGCGACCTGCATGCCGACCTTCTCCGTGTAGAAGGCCAGTGCCTCCTCCTGGTCCTGGACCCACAGCTGAGCGTTTGCGATTTTGAACATCGGGTTTCTCCTTTCAGGGGGAACGATGCGGTCAAAGCTAGACCGGCTGCTCGCTCCTGTCTTCTCGAAAAGTGCGCTTCTTGGGCCGGCCGTAGGCGCGCACGATGCAGCCGGGCACCAGCGCCATCTCCGCGGCCGCTGGAAAGCGCGCGCGGTAGGCGGCCGGTGAGAGCCCGAACGTGCGCGTGAAGCTGGTCGTGAACGAGCCCAGACTCGTCAGGCCGACCGACAGACAGATATCGGGAATCGTGCGGTCTGTGCTCCGCAGCAGCGCGGCGGCTCGCTCCAGCCTGCGCGTCAGCAGATACGAATAGGGCGATTCGCCGAACGCGCGCCGGAACTCACGGCTGAAATGTGCCTTTGAGAGACCGGCCGCAGCGGCCATCTCTCCCACCCCGATCGGCTGGGCATAGCGCGCGTCGGCCAGATCCCTGGCGCGCAGCAGATGACGGGCGGGTGGTGCGAAGGCCATTGCGCCCAGTATTGCGCCCGGCGCGTTCTCCGGCGCCCGGTGCACCCCGACCACCGGCGAGCCGACCGTGCGTAGCACCTGCCGGCGCCCGCCCTCGCGACGAACAGGTTCGTCCAGTCCGCGGCCGGGTAGGCGGTTCCCATGGGGCGCACTATTCCAAGTCCGGCAGCGGGGCGCCGAGCGGCCACAATGCTCAAATGGCATCGCAGCTGTACGAATCTCGTCGCGTCGAACGCGACGATCTGCACGGTCCCGAGCAGCTCAGCTCCCACAAGGTCCGCACGCGTCTGCTGTTCCTGCTCGCGCTCGTGATCGTCGTCGTCGCTGCCGTCACGCTGCTGCCGGGCCTCGGCGAGCTGCGCGACCGCCTCGCGCACGCCAGCCCCGGCTGGCTCGTGCTCGGCCTCGCGCTGAAGGTCCTCTCGGGCTTTGGCTACGTGGCCGTCTTCAGGATGATCTTCTGCCGCATGATGAGCTGGCGCGTGAGCTTTCAAATCGGCATGTCCGAGCTGGGCGCCAACGCACTGATACCGACCGGCGGCGCCGGCGGCCTGGCACTCGGCGCGTGGGCACTCAAACGTGGCGGCATGGATGGTGAGGAGATCGCCAAGCGAACGGTCGCCTTCTTCCTGCTGACCAGCCTGCCGAACGTGCTCGGCGTGATCGTGCTCGGGGTTGGCCTGGCCGTTGGCGTGTTCGGCGGTGAGAGCAACCTGCTGCTGACGCTGCTGCCGGCCGCTGTCGCGGCGGGGGCGATCGCGTTCACGGTCTTTGCTGGGCGCATCGCGACGCAAATGACGGTGCGCCTGGACAGGCGCCGCGACGGCGAGCCCTCCAAGCGCGAGCTGCTCGTGGTCAAGACGCTCGGCGCGATCGGCGAAGGTGTGAGCGAGGCACTCGCGCTGCTGCGCGAGGGCAACGTCGTGCTGATCCTCGGCCTGCTCGCTTACCTGGCGTTCGACGTGATGATCGTGTGGGCCACGTTCCACTCGCTCGGCTCAGCGCCGCCGCTTGCGATCCTGTGGATGGCCTACCTGATCGGCGAGCTCGGCGGGCTGATCCCCGTGCCGGGCGGCATCGGCGGCGTCGACGCAGGCCTCGTCGGCACGCTCGCGCTGTATGGCGTGTCACTGACGCCGGCGACCGGCGCGGTGCTCGCCTATCGCGCGATCGCCCTGTGGATCCCGGCGGTGCTAGGCGGGCTCGCGTTCCTCGTCCTGCGGCGCACGCTGCGCGACGAGGCCGCGCAGATCGCCGTGTGCGCGCCGCAGCAGGAGATCGAGGTGATCGGCCTCGGGCGCGTGACAATCGGGGGTGGGGCGTGAACGGCCGCGACCGCAGCGGTGGGCTGAGATCCGGGCAGCCTCAGTCGGCCTCCGGCGGGCTCTCGCCCTCGTAGTAGTCGATCGTGTCCGCCGCGCGGAAGACTGCCCGCAGTCCGCCTCCGTCTGACAGTCGCTCGTAGGCGCCGAGTGTGCCCGAGTCGGGGCGGATCACGATGTCCGGCTCGCCGTTGGTGCTGAACGCCAGGAAGCGCACGGTGTTCTGTGTGCGGTTGACCAGCTGGTGTCCGCCCTGCTCGCCGCGCAGGAACGGCACGACCTCTCCCTCCTGCAGATCGCGCCACCCATCTGGTGTGCGCAGGCTCGGCTGGCCGTCAAGAACGACGACCAGCTCCTCCTCGGCGAGGTGGTAGTGGTACGGGTAGGCCGCTTCGCCGGGCGGCAGCTCCCACAGGCTCAGTCCCAGCCGGTCGCTGCCGGCCTGGCGGCTGACACGGGCACGTGAGCAGCGAAACCCTGGCTGCTCGCGTGGCTCGTCAAAGACGGGATCGTTGATGTTTGTCACAGGGCGCAGGGTATCTGCAGTTCGCGCCGGGTGTCCGGGAAGGTTAGTGGGATGGCGGTGTCTATAGGTGGAGATGACAGTCACGCGCCAGAGCACTCGATATTCGGAGGAACAATGAAGCGAACCCACGTTTTCTTGGCCGTCGCCCTGGCAAGCGCGGCGAGCGCCGCGACGGTCGCGAGCGCACAGAGGAACCTCCCGCCCGCGCACTCGAGCCGCGCTGCCACGGTGCGGCTACGCCATACGAATCTCGGCAGCATCCTCGTCAGCAGCTCGGGCCGCACGCTGTATGAGTTCACGAGGGACCATGCCAGCAAGAGCAGCTGCGCGGCGATCAGCGGGTGCTCGGAAACATGGCCCTCGCTGAAGACAAGCGGCCGCCCGACGGCCGGCTCTGGGATCAGGGCAACGCTTTTGTCCTCAATCCGGTCCGCAGGCGGCAAGCAGGTCACCTATGCCGGTCACCCTCTCTATACCTACAGCGGCGACAGCGGGCCAGGAGAAACATCCTACGTCGGAGAAAAACAGTTTGGTGGCACGTGGTACGCGATCAACGCCTCTGGGCACACGGTGAAGTAGTCGCCCTCTCGCATCGTGACTAGTAAATTCAGGGCTGCGCAATTCTGCGCAAGCTTGGCGCTGGTCCTCGCGGCAAGCGGCTGCGCCGGCAGCACCTCTGGGAAGACATCGTCAGCGCTCAGAACCTCGGCGCCCGTCGCCCAATCCAGCCAGGCCTCGCGACCGGCAAGCGCTTCAGTGGTGCACATGTCGATCCTCTCGCCAAGTGCGGGCGCGCACACCGCCTCTACGCTGACGGTGCGGGTCGCGCTCAACGGCGCTCGGACCGGTGGCACACCGAGATTTCGTTACGTGCTCGATCATCGCCTGACACGTTTCGGTTCGGCGCGGCTGACGTTCCACAACCTCGCGCCGGGGCGCCATCGCCTCGAGGTGATCTTGGCTGGCGCCAGCCCAAGCCGCGCCACAACGGCTTTCACCGTCCGTGCGCCTGCGCCGCCCGCGAGTCCAGTACCGGCGCAATCCCAGCCGACAGTGTCCACACCCGTTCCGCCACCCACTAGCAGTACCCCGCCACCGAAAGTGAGTTCACCGCAATCAAGTGGCGGCATACCGCAGGGACCGAACGCGGGAGACGGCGATGGTGACAACAACGGCGGGCCGAGCGACGGCGACGGAAACGTCTAACCCGCCCGGCTCGACCCTCGAGCCTGGGCCTAGGTAATCAACGCGGAGATCGCCTGCTCGATCACCGAGTGCTCCTCTGTCCAGCGCCGGCTTGGGGCTGCACCGACGATCACCGACGATGCGCGACGGCCATCCACGAGGCACGCGATCTCCACGTAGCGGGTGTTCGTGGAGCTCGTGTAGGCGTCGCGTACGCACGAGCCCTGTCCGCTACGAAATCTCAGACCAGCGGCTGCGTCCATTACCGTCACATCCTTCTCGCCCTCGGCAGCGTTGTGGCGCGGGCGGAATGCGGCCCAGCTCGCCTGCGCCTCCTTGCCCTGACGCGGAGTCAGGTTGAGATATCCGAGGTAGTGGCCATGGGTGTCGAGCAATGCCGCGGTCGCGGTGCCACGATCACCGGCGAGCGCGCGCCAGCCGGGTGGATAGGCCATCGTTGCCCCGCTTGACAACCGCGCGCGGGGCCAGGTGTTCAGCGCCGGCGCCGGCCGAAGCCACGCGTAGCCCGCCCTGGCGGCGTTGGCCGACGGGATCGCCAACCCCGTCGAGCGTCGCACCGGGGTGGGCGGTGCCCTGTGGGCGCTCGCGCCGCAGCCGCCTCCCACCGTTGCTAGTGCGAGCAGCCCGGCCAGCAGTGTCCTAGAGGTTGCCATCCCCGTCGCTGGGTCCGCCTTTATTATCGCTGTCGCCATCCCCCGCGTGTTCACCCTGCGGGATGCCGGCACTCGAGGATTCAGTTTTTGGTTCCGCAGGCGCTTTCGTTTCTTGCGCCGGTGCTTTTGTTTCCGCGGGTGCGGGCGACGATGACGATGAAGAAGTTCCGGAGCTCGAGGAACCAGAGCTGCCACAACCGGCTATTCCCAATGCGACCAGGACGACGCCGAGTGCCCCCCATCGACGCGAGTGTGGGCTAGCGTGCCCGTCAGATGACTTCGTGAGCATGAGACCTCCGTTGTGGGATTAGTCCATCAAGACCTCAGACGCCAGCACCACCCGAAACCTTCCGGGCATCCCGATCATGCGCCCTCGTCTGACGTTTCAGCCCAGCAGAGCGGCTGAGCTCTCCCGCCGGTCAGCGTACGAAGCGATCCAGCCGCTGGGCGGCGATCGTTTCGCGCAGGGTCTGTAGCGCGTCGTGCGCTGGGCGCCAGCGAAGCTCGCGCCTGGCCTTCGAGACGTCCATGATCATTGGCTCACGGAAGGCGGCAACCCATTGGGCCTGCGCGGGCAGGAAGCTCAGGCGCCCGATCATCTCCGCGACGGCGTCCACGGCCAGCTCGGGCACTGGGATCGAGTACCAGCCAAGCTCCTCGGCGAGCTGCTTGACGGTCAGCTCGCCGGCACCGGCGAGGTTGTAGATACCCGGAGCGCCGCGGCCGAGCACGGCGGCGCGCATCGCACTTGCGACGTCGTCGTGGTGGACGAGCTGAAAGGGCACACTGGGATCGGGCAGCACCGGCTTGAGGATCGGCACGCCGTCGAGCAGGCGCAGGACCGGTCCGGGCAGTCGCTCGGAGAGCTGGGTGTAGGGCAGGCTGTCGATCAAAAGCGGTGCGTCTGGACCGCCGACGATGCACGGCCGCAGCACGTAAGCGGCGGTGGAGGAGCCGCCCAGGACCTCTCCCAAGATCGCCTCGACCTCGGCCTTCTGGGCGGAGTAGTAGTGGCTGGCGGTGCCGAGCGCCGGCACCTCCTCTGTGAGCGGCTGAGGATTTCCTCCGTGGAACCCGTAGGCGGCCACCGACGACGCATAGATCAGGCGCTTGACGCCCGCCGACACGGTGGCCTCGAAGACGTTGCGCGAGCCTTCCATGTTCACCGCCGAGGTCTCCTGCGGGCCACCCATGATGATGAAGGCCAGGTGTACGACCACGTCGGCGTCCTTCACCAGGTCTGCCACGGCGCCGCGGTCGAGAACGTCTCCGCGCCGGTAGGAGACCTTCTTCCAGCCCTGCGCGGCCGGGTCGAACGGCCGCCGCGCCATTCCGAGCACACGTCCCACCTCGGTGCAGCGATCGAGCGCTCCTACTACAGCCCGGCCGATCTCGCCTGTGGGCCCGGTCACGGCGACCGTCAGTCCGGAGAGCCTGGATGCACGTGCCGCAGCGGGCATCCTCCCGTTCTAGCGCATCTTCCGGGCCCGCTGCGAAAGGTCAGTATCCGGGCTCGCCCGGAAGGAGCACGCGGGCTACCTCACCCTCGAGGACCACTCGCGGTTGGATCGGCTGCACCTCGCGGCCGCGGGCATAGGAGAGCAACTCCTCCACGGCTTCGAACTCGCTGAGCTGTTCGAGGTGCTTGATCGTCGGGAACACGAGCACGATCTGCTCGCGGCGGTGGGCCTCGAGCGCTGCCGCGGGCGTGAACCAGCCCAGATCGACGCACTCCTCGCCGTCGACTTTCGGTTCCTGCCCATCGGGCAGCGCGGCGAGGAAGAAGTGCGTGTCGAAGCGGACCTTCACAGCCGCGGGGGTAATCCAGCGAGAGAACTTCACCAGCGCCCGCGGATCCTCGAGCACGATCGCGGCCTCCTCGCGCAACTCACGGATCGCCGCGGCGCGATGGGCATCATCCCCGTCTCCCTCGCCGGCGTCGACGGCTCCGCCGGGGAACACCCAAACCCCGCCCATGAACCGCGCTTGCGGCGTGCGCCTGACTAGGAGCACTTCGAGTTTGTGCGCCCGGTCGCGCAGCAGGATCACGGTGGCCGCCTGTCGCGCCGGCGTCTCCGGCCCACCGGCCGCGCCCTGCCCCGGCAGCGCGGCCAGGTTGAGCTCCTGACCCGGCTCCCCAATCGGGTTGCTCATACTCGTCAGCCTACCGGCCGGTAATCTTCTATCCATGACGACCACCACCCTTCAGCGCTGGATCTGCGAGTCCTGCGGCTACATCTATGACCCCGAGGAGGGCGACCCGGACGGCGGTATTCCGACGGGTACGGCGTTCGAGGACATTCCCGACACGTGGTTCTGCCCGGTGTGCGGCGCGCGTAAGCGCGACTTCGTCCTGTACGAGGACTAGGCGCCGTCTGACCGATTGGGACGCACTGCTAGCGCTCGACTCCGAGCAGGTCTGGCACCCATACGGGGCGCTGCCCAGCACGCTGGCACCGCTGCCGGTCGTCTCGGCGAAGGGTGTGCGGCTGCAGCTGGCTGACGGGCGCGAGCTGATCGACGGGATGGCTTCGTGGTGGTGTGCCATTCACGGATACCGCCACCCGGCACTCGATTGCGCCGTAACCGGCCAGCTCAGGCAGATGGCACACGTGATGTTCGGTGGCCTCACCCATGAGACGGCCGTGTTATTGGCCGAGCGCCTGGTGGAGATCACGCCGGACGGGCTGGAGAGGGTGTTCTTCGCCGACTCGGGCTCGGTCTCGGTCGAGGTCGCGATCAAGCTCTGTCTTCAGTTCCAGCGTGCGCTCGGACATCCGGCGCGCACGCGCCTGTTGACTGTGCGGGGCGGCTATCACGGCGATACGTTCGGCGCGATGGCCGTGTGCGACCCAATCGGGGGGATGCACAGCATGTTCACCGGCGTGCTGGCGGAGCACGTGTTCGCCGATCGGCCACCCGACGGGTTTGACGCGGGTCTCGACGACGCCTGGGCGGAGCATGTGAGCGAGCTGGTCGCCCGCCACGAGCACGAGCTGGCCGCCGTGATCGTGGAGCCCGTCGTGCAGGGGGCGGGGGGTATGCGCTTCCATTCACCGCAGTGCATTGCGCTGCTGAGGAGGCTATGCGACGAGCACGACCTGCTGTTGGTGCTGGATGAGATCGCCACCGGTTTCGGGCGTACCGGGGCGCTGTTCGCGTGTGAGCACGCTGGTGTGACCCCCGATGTGATGTGTGTCGGCAAGGCGCTCACCGGCGGCTACATGACACTAGCGGCGACGCTCTGCACGAGCGCGGTGGCCGAGGCGGTCAGCGGCGGCGAGGGTGGCGGGCTGATGCACGGGCCGACCTTCATGGCCAACCCCCTGGCATGTGCAGTGGCGCTGGCGTCGCTGGATCTGTTGCACGGCGCTGCCGGTGGTGACGGCTGGCACGCGCGCGTGCAGGCGATCGAACGCGAGCTGCGCGATGGCTTGGAGCCCGCACGTGAACTGCCGGGCGTGGCCGATGTGCGCGTGCTCGGGGCAATCGGCGTCGTGCAGCTCGAACGCGAGGTCGACATCGCAGCTGCAACAGCCGCCGCCGTCAAGCGCGGCGTGTGGCTGCGACCGTTTCGCGACCTGATCTACACGATGCCCCCATACGTGATCGAGCAGGAGGATCTGGCGCACGTGACCGCCGCCGTCGTGGACGCTGCGCGGGCGGGCGCATGAGGATTAGCTTTTCGTCAGCCAGCGACGCCACGGCAACGCCGCGCCGGCGCGTGCGAGCTCGGCGATCTGCGGTCCGCTTGCGCGGGCGAGCGTGTCGACCTCGACTTCGCCCATGCGCGCGATCGTCTCACGGTTGGAGCGCTCCAGGGCGGACGGATCCTCCGGCCATGGGGTGAGCACGACCGCCCGCACCTCGAGCCCTGCCGCGCGCACGGCCTCGAGGGTGAGGAGCGTATGGTTGATCGTGCCCAGCCCCGGGCGGGCGGCGATCAGCAGGGGCAATTCCAGCGCGACGGCGAAGTCCCTCACCGTGTAGCCGTCGGCAAGCGGCGTCAACAAACCCCCAACTCCCTCGACTATGAGCGTCCTATCCTCGCCCGCGGCGCGGGCAACACTCTGCAGGCGAGCCGGGTCGATGCGCTCACCCGCGAGCTGTGCCGCCAGATGTGGGGAGACGGCGGGACCGTAACGCAGCGGCGCGACCTCCTCGGGTGCCACGTCCGCCGCGCTCGCCAGCAGCTCGTGGTCGGCAGGCCATGAGCTGGATGGCTCCTCCAGGCCGGTCACGACCGGCTTGTGCGCCCTGACCTCCTCGCCGGCTGCGACCATCGCCGCGAGCAGTGCAGCGCTCAGGACCGTCTTGCCGGCGCTGGTGTCGGTCCCGGTGACGAACAGCCCACGCACGCCGTTGCAGCCGCGCTAGGCGGCGTGTGCGACTGCGCTCTCGCGCTCGCCGTCGAACGGTGCGCTGGCGTCGTCTGAGCCCGTCTCCGCGGGAGCACTCGGTCCTCGCCGGCGCGGCTGTTCGATGTCGAAAGGCGCCGGCGGCGCGGAGCTTGCGACGGGCATCGCCTCGTATGTTTCGCGCTCTGGGGCTCGCACCGCCTCTTCCACAGGCTCCGGCTCGTGCAGTGGGGTCCCCATCTGCGCCGGGTCCAGGCCGAGCTGGCGCGCCGCCGCGGCGAGGACCTCCGCGGCCATGCGCATGTCCGTGGCCGTATGCGAGGCCATCGTCGCCAGGCGCAGCCGCGAGGTTCCGGCTGGCACGGTCGGCGGCCTGATCGCCTGGGCGAACACGCCGTGCTCGATCGCCTCCTGGCAGAGGCGCAGCGTGTCGCGCTCGTCGCCGATGACGAGCGGCACGATGTGCATGTCGCCTTCGGCGACCGCAAAACCCTCGGAGGCAAGCGCGCGGCGCAACGCCCGGGCGTTGGCGCACAGTCTCTCGACCCGGTGCGGGCGCTCCTGCAGCAGCTCGAGCGCGGCCAGCGCTCCGGCGATCGCGGGCGGCGGTGGCGCGGTGGAAAAGATGAACGAGCGCGCCGTGTTCAGCAGATAGCGGACCATCTCCTCGTCTGCGCACACATACGCGCCGTATGAGCCGAGTGCCTTGCCGAGGGTGCCGACGATCGCGTCGACCTCGCCCTCCAGGCCTTCCTGCGCGAGCACGCCGCGTCCCCCTGGCCCATATGTGCCGATCGCGTGAGCCTCGTCGACGGCCACGCGCGCCCCGGATGCGTGCGCGAGCTCGACAATCTCCGCAAGCGGCGCCACGTCGCCGTCCATCGAGAAGACCGAGTCGGTGACGATCAGACGCCCGGCATGTGTCTTGCCGCGGCCGCTGTGACGACGCATGCTCCACAGCAGGTGTTCGACATCGGCGTGCCGGTAGACGACCACCTCCGCGCGGGATAGGCGGCAGCCGTCGACGATCGAGGCGTGGTTGAGCTCGTCTGAGAAGACCGTGTCCCCGCGTCCCGCGAGCGCGCCGATGACGCCGAGGTTCGCGAGATAGCCCGATCCGAACAGCAGGCACGACTGCCTGCCGGCGAATGCCGCCAGGCGCTCCTCCAAGCGGCGATGGACGGTCATCGTGCCAGAGATCAGCCGTGACGCCCCAGCGCCGACGCCCCAGCGCTTCGCCGCCTCCGCCGCCGCCCCACATACGCGCGGATGGTCCGCGAGGCCGAGGTAGTTGTTCGAGCACAACAGCAATACGGGCTTGCCGTCGAGCAGCACCGTCGGTCCCTGCGGGCCCGAGACCAGACGCAGGCGACGACTGAGACCGAGTCGCTCCAGATCCGCCAGGCGCTCCTCGATCTCGCTCACTCTGTCCTCTCCTCTAGCCGACTGCGGCTGGGTGGGATTGGGGG
>JBIOEX010000031.1:0-29028 GCA_044446485.1 Solirubrobacterales bacterium | reverse complement strand
GGGTGGGTGTGGGGACCCGATCCCGAGTAGTCGTAGTAGCCGCGCCCGGTCTTGCGCCCATGCAGCCCGGCAGCGACGTAGCGCGCGGAGATCGGCGAGGGCCGCCAGCGCGGCTCGTAGAAGCTCTGCTCGAAGAAGCTCTTGGAGATCTCAAAGCCGGTGTCGATGCCCACGAGATCCATCAGCTCGAACGGCCCCATGCGAAAGCCGCCCTCCATGCGCACGGTCCGGTCGATCGTCTCGATGTCCGCGATTCGCTCCTGCAACAGACGCAGCGCCTCCAGCCCAAACGGGCGGTTGCAGCGGTTGACGAGGAAGCCCGGTCCGTCGTGGGCGCGGATCACCGTCTTGCCCATCGCCTCCCCCGTCGCATGCGCCAGCTCCAGGGCATCCTCTGAGGACTGCTCGCCGGCGACCACCTCCAGCAGGCGCATGACCGGGGCGGGATTGAAGAAGTGCATCCCCACGACTCGCTCGGGCTTGCTCGCGGCGGCGGCGATCGCGGTCACGAGCAGCGAGGAGGTGTTGCTCGCCAGCACACACTCCTCCCCGACGATCTCCTCTGAGAGTCGCTTGTATAGCTCGTGCTTGAGCGCGAGCCGCTCGGGGGCGGCCTCGATCACGAGCTCGCATGACGCGAACGCGGTGAGGTCGCCGACCGGCTCGATCCGCGCGGCGGCGGCATCCGCCTCGGCGGCGCTCAGTCGCCCCTTGGCCGCTTCCTTCCCGAGCCCGTCACGCGCGTACTGGGCGCCGCGCGCAAGCGCCTCAGGCAGGGGGTCGTGAAGGATCGTACGCGCGCCGGAACGCGCGGCGAGCTGCGCGATGCCCGCGCCCATCGTGCCGGCCCCGAGTACGCCTATGACACGCGCGGCGCTCACGTCAGGAGGGGACCAGCGCGTTGATGCCCGTCATCGCGCGCCCGATGATCAGTTTCTGGATCTGCGAGGTTCCCTCATACAGCGTCGTGACGCGCGCGTCACGGTAGTAACGCTCGACCGGGTGATCGTCGACGTAGCCCGCGCCGCCGTGGATCTGGATCGCGAGGTTCGCGCACTCCAGCGACGCCTCGGTCGCGTGGAGCTTGGCGACTGAGGTCTCCAGCGTGTTCGGGCGGCCCTGGTCCTTGAGCCAACCGGCACGCCACACGAGCATCCGCGAGGCGTCCGTCTTCAGGACCATGTCGGCGATCATCGCCTGGACGAGCTGGAAGGACGCGATCGGTTTGCCGAACTGCTCGCGCTCCTTCGCGTAGGAGACCGACTCCTCGACGCAGCCCCGGCAGATCCCCACGCAGCCGGCGGCGACCGAGTAGCGCCCGGAGTCGAGGTTGGACATCGCGATTTTGAAGCCGTCACCTACCTCGCCGAGCATGTCCTCGTCTGCGACCTCCACGTCTTCCAGCGAAATCGAACCCGTGTCTGAGGCGTGCAACCCCATCTTGTGCTCGATCGTCTGCGCCGTATATCCGGGCTGATCGGTGTCCACCAAAAAGCACGCGATGCCCTTGTGCCCGAGCGCTGGGTCGGTCTGGGCGAAGATCATTGCGACCTTCGCGTAGTTGGCCATCGAGATCCACATCTTCGCCCCGTTGATCACCCAGCCGGAGCCGGTCTTGCGCGCGCGCGTCTTCTGGTTGGCCGCGTCCGAGCCGGTGTCCGGCTCGGTCAGGCCGAAGCAGCCGAGCCACTCGCCTGAGCAGAGCTTCGGCAGGTACTTGTGCTTCTGCTCCTCGCTGCCGAACTTCACGATGCCCGAGCAGACGAGCGACGTCTGGACCGAGATCACCGTGCGGATCGCCGAGTCGCCGCGGCCGATCTCCTCGACGACGAGGCCGTAGCTGAAGTAGTCGAGGCCCGCGCCGCCGTACTCTTGGGGGACGATCGCGCCGAGGTAGCCCTGCGCGGCAACCTTCTCGACCAGCTCCACGTCGAAGTGGTGGTTGCGCGCGTTTTCGCGCGTGCGCTCGATGATCTCGTTGTCGGTGAACTCACGGGCGGTCCGCTGAATCAGCTGTTGCTCGTCGGTCAGGTCGAAGTCCATTGCTCTCCTATTCTCGGGTCAACTTGGGTGTCTTCCAAGGCGCCTGTACGCGCCGCTCGAGCTCCTCGGCGATGCCCTCGATCGTCAGGCGCTCCTGAGCCAAGGAGTCCCGATCGCGCAGCGTGACGGTCCTGTCCTGCAGGCTCTGGTGGTCGACCGTCAGGCAGAACGGTGTGCCGATTTCATCCTGGCGACGGTAGCGCTTGCCGATCGCCCCGCCGTCGTCGTACTCGATCATTCCTACTCCAGTTCGTCCGCGCAGTGCACGCTGGACCTCCTTCGCGAGCTCGGGCTGGCCGTCCTTCTTCACGAGCGGCAGGATCGCCGCCTTGACTGGCGCCAACCGCGGGTGCAGCCGCAGGACGGTCCGTGTCTCGCCCTCGCCTGTGCCCTCGCGCTCGACGACTTCCTCGTCGTAGGCGTCCACTAGGAACGCGAGCGTCGCCCGGTCGGCGCCGGCGGCGGGCTCGATCACGTGCGGCACGTAGCGCTCGCCGGAGGCTTGGTCGAAGTACTCGAGCTTCTCGCCGGAGAACTTCGTGTGCTGGGTGAGGTCGAAGTTGCCGCGGTTGGCGATCCCCTCGAGCTCCGACCAGCCGATGGGGAAGAGGTACTCGACGTCGCTCGTCGCGCTGGAGTAATGCGAGAGCTCGCTCTCGTCGTGTTTTCTGAGTCGCAGTTTGTCGGGTTGAATCCCCAATTCGACATACCAGCGCTCGCGTTCTTTCAGCCAGTGCTCGAACCACTGGGACGCCTCGTCGGGGGGGACGAAGAACTCCATCTCCATCTGCTCGAACTCCCGCGTGCGGAAGATGAAGTTGCCGGGCGTGATCTCGTTGCGAAACGACTTGCCCACCTGCGCGATCCCGAAGGGGGGCTTTTTGCGCGAGAACTGCAGGACGTTCTTGAAGTTGACGAAGATGCCCTGTGCGGTCTCGGGACGCAGGTAGGCGGTTGCACCAGACTCCTTGACCGGGCCGATGGTCGTCTCGAACATCAGGTTGAAGTCGCGCGCCTGCGTCAGGTCACACTCGTCGGTCTCGCCTGGGTGCTTGGAGGGTTTGCGCCCGCAGGCTAGGTCGCCGAGGTGGTCGGCACGAAAGCGCTGGCCGCACGTCTTGCAGTCGACGAGCGGGTCGGTGAACCCGGCGAGGTGCCCTGAGGCCTCCCACACGCGCGGGTGCTGGAGGATCGCGGAGTCGATCGCCACGATGTCGTCCCGCTCCTGCAGCATCGATCGCCACCACTCGTTCTTCACGTTGGTCTTCAGCAGCACCCCGTAGTGACCGAAGTCATACGTCGAGCCGACCCCGCCGTAGATCTCAGAAGACGGGAAGATGAAGCCGCGCCGCTTGCACAGCGCGACGATCTTGTCCATCGTTACCACGTTGCTCGTCATCGGGCGGATGCTATTGGACCGGTCTATCGCCTCTGTCTTTCAATCCGGCGAACTGCGATCCACAGTCCTGCCCCGAGCCTCCCTGCGAGCCCCGGGAGGACTAGGCTCCCCGGGCGGTGGCGCGGATCTTGATCGTAGGAGGGGGCTGCCGGGGCCGGCGGCTCGCGTCGGAGATGATCGAAGAGGGGCACGCCGTGCGTGTCACCACCCGCGCTGAGGCGGGGAGGATTGCGATCGAGGCCAGTGGAGCGGAGTGCTGGATCGGCACGCCCGAGCGCCTCGGCACGCTGCGCGGGGCGCTCGAGAACGTGACGATCGTCTGCTGGCTGCTCGCCACCGCCGCTGGGTCAGTGCAACAGATCCGGGATCTGCACGGCTCGCGCCTGGAGTTCTTTCTCGGACAGGTGATCGACACCACCGTGCGCGGCTTCCTCTACGAGGCCGCGGGAACCGTTTCCGATGATGCCCTCGCCGGGGGCGAGCGGATCGTGCGGGCGCTCGGGGAGCGCAACGCGATCCCTGTGGCGTTCCTCAGGGCCGGCCTGCAGGACCCCGGCGCCTGGCAGGCTGAGGCGCGGGCCGTCATTGGCTCGCTGCTCACAGGCCGGTAGATGCGCGCCCGGTCAAGCTCGCGGGCGTTCGGTCCGATGATGTTTACACGATGGCAGGCGATCGCCCCCGTTACGGGTCCATGGCCTCTGCGCTCGGAGCGATCGTCCTAGCGGTCTCGGTGTTCCTGCCCTGGTACGGACTGAGCTTCACCGCGAATGGCATCGCGTTCGCCCAGCAGATCGGCAGCCAGGCCGCCGCACAGTTCGGCAACGCGACCCTCCAGAACTACATGGGCGCGCTGCACGCGAACCTCAGTGGCCTGGCGGGTCATGAATTCACCTCGTTGAGTGCACATCAGGCGCTCACGGACCTGAACGTCGTGCTGCTCCTGCTCGCGGCCCTCGGGGTCCTGGCCGCACTGCTCGCCCTCGCGGGTCCAGAGTCCGCGTCCTCGCAGGGAAACCGTCCTGCGCTTGCCCTGCTGGGCGCCGTTGGCAGCGCCTGCGTGCTCTACCGGATGATCGATCCCCCGGCGGTGGCGGGCAATCTGCTGGCGCTCTCGTTGCGCGAGGGCGCGTGGCTCGCACTGCTCGGCTCGCTGGCGATGACCGGTGGTGCGCTCTGGCCGCGCCGGGGCGACCTTGCGAGGCCCGCGGACGCCAAGGTGCAGGGCGTCTGGGCCGAGCTCTCCGGCTGGACACCCGAGAGCTGAGATCCCTGCCCATCACTGTGGCTGAGAGCGCCGCGGCGGCGGTCTTGCCGTCCGCTATCCTGGCAATTAATCACCAGAAAGCCGATCAGGATTTAGAAGGGCGGGTTTCCAAATGACACTGCAACTAGGCGATGTAGCCCCCGACTTCGAGGCAGACACCTCCGAGGGCCCGATCCATTTTCACGAGTGGCTCGGGGACTCCTGGGGCGTCCTGTTCTCGCACCCCAAGGACTTCACGCCGGTATGCACGACCGAGCTCGGCTACATGGCGAGCATCAAGCCCGAGTTCGACAAGCGGGGCGTGAAGATCATCGGGCTGTCGGTCGATCAGGCCAGCAAGCACGAGCAGTGGGCGAAGGACATCGAGGAGACCCAGGGCACCGCACCGAACTACCCGATTATCGGCGACTCCGACTACCACGTCTCCAAGCTCTACGGGATGCTGCCGGCCGATACCGGCGGCGACTCCGGCTCACGGACCCCGGCCGACAACCAGACGGTGCGCAACGTGTTCGTGATCGGCCCCGACAAGAAGGTCAAGCTGATCCTCGTCTACCCGATGACGACCGGGCGGAACTTCGATGAGGTGCTGCGGGTCATCGACTCGCTGCAGCTGACCGCGAATCACAAGGTGGCCACACCCGTCAACTGGCAGCCCGGTGAGGACGTGATCATCGCTGGCTCCGTCTCCGACGAGGAGGCCAAAGAGGCCTACCCGGAGGGCTGGAAGACGCCGAAGCCCTACATCCGGATCGTGCCGCAACCGAGTTAGTTTCGCCCGCCTTGCGGTGAGCCCGGGTGACCGGGCTTACGCTTCACCAGCGAAAGCTGGCCGCCGGAGCCGCTCTGCAGCTGGCCCAAGAGATCCTCGAGGATGCGCGCCGTGGCGCCCCAGATGAGGTGCTCGTCAAGCAGATAGGCGTCGGTCTCAAACGAGATCCCGCGGCGTTCCAGGCGTGTCCGTGTACGGCTCGCTTGGAGCGTCTTCAGGGGGAGCTCGAGTACCGCGTCGACCTCGCGCTCGGAGACTCGCCAGGCGAGGCCGGCGGGGATCTCACCGACGAACGGATGGATCACATAGTTGGTCGCGAACGTCGAGGTGGGTGGCAACTCCCCGAGCATCTCCACTTCGGCACGGGGCAGCCCGATCTCCTCCTCGGCCTCGCGCAAAGCCGTGTCCTCTAGGCCGGCGTCCTCGGGATCGCGCCGGCCGCCGGGGAATGAGATCTCCCCCGCGTGGCGGCGCAGGTCTGTACGCCGGCGGGTAAAGACCGCATGCGGCTCTCCAGCGCTGAGGAACAGCGGGACGAGCACCGCCGCGGGGATCTGGCCATCTACCGGCGCTTTGGCTCCTCTACCGGGGCGTGAGCGCCGCGCGCTCGACGCGCTCGGAGAACATGACCTCGCCGTCGAGTGCGCGGTGGACAGGGCACTTCGCGGCGATCACGCGCAGGCGCTCGAGCTGCTCCTCTGGCAGGTCCTCGGGCAGGCGCAACACCATCTCGAACTTCGTTGGGCAGCCTCGCTCTGCGGGGCTGTACTGCACGTCAACCTCGACGTGTCCGATCTCCCAACCCTTGCGGGCCGCGTACATCTCCATCGTGATCGCGGTACACGACGCGAGGCTGACGGCCAGCAGCTCCTGCGGGTCCGGGCCGGCGTCCTCGCCTCCGTCTTCGAGCCGCTCGTCGACCGTGAGCTGGTGCTCGCGCACCTGCACGGTGTGCTTGAACGTGCGCTCGTCGCGTCGCGCGGTGGCTTTCATCCTTGTTGGCCTTTGCGTCTCGCTCATCTCGATTCCTCCTATCGACCCCCCAGCCCTCCTTACATCGTACTCCGGACCACGGTCATGAAAGCGGGTTGAACAACAGCCCCGTGAGCAGCTTGGGAAAGAAATAAGTCGACTTGGGCGGCATGTTCTCGCCCGCCGCGGCGATCTCACGGACCTGGGTGACGGGGGTGGGACGCATCAGGAAAGCGGCGTCGTACTCCCCCGATCTGACCAGTGCGAGCGCCTCGACGGTATCGCGCGCGTAGAACATGCCGTTGAAGTGGGAGATGTCCTCGTCGCTCAGACCCAGCGCGTTCTTCAGCAGCAATGCCTCGAGTACTCCAGTGTCCAGTTCCCGGTAGGCCCGCGAGCGGGCGGGCAGGGCTGCGTCGGCTATCGCCTGATCTTTGAGCGTCAGCCGCCGTGCCCGCTCACCGCGCTCGTCGACTAGCCCAAGTGCAAGCGGCCCGCGACCGGGCTCCGGTGTGACTTCGTCGAGCGAAACCTCGGCGATATCGAAGTCGCGCGCGAGCGCTTGCTCCAGGGCCTCTCGGCGCTCGCCACTCAGGCCCCTAACCAGGCGATGCGTGGGGAAGATCGTCAGCCCGGGGTCCTCGAGGGCGACGAGGCACATGAGGATGTAGCGGTGCTCGCCCTCCCCGCCGATCTCATCGGCGTAGGCCTGCATCGTCTCGTAGCGGTGGTGGCCGTCTGCGATCAGGAGCTCGGCGTCGCGCGTGGCCGCCTGCACGGCCGCGATCGCCTGCGGGCCGGCGACGCGCCACAGGCGGTGAACGGTGCCGTCTGCGTCGGTCACTTCGCCGTAGGGCTGTTGCCCGGTGGCTGGCGCCAGCGCGGCCCAGGCCGCGTTCGCCGGATCGGAATAGAGCGAGAAGATGGGGGAGATGTTCGCCCGTGTGGCCTTCGTCAGGCGCAGCCGGTCCTCCTTCGGGCCCGGGTGCGTGCGCTCGTGCGGTCGCACCCGTCCTGGGCCGTAGTCCTCGATCCGCACGCGGCAGAAGAAGCCTCGCCGGGTGCGGCGCTGCCCGTCCGGCCCGGTGTAGTCCTGGGTGTGGGCCCACAGGGCCGGCTCGCTATCGCGTACGAGGGCGCCCTGTAGCTGCCAGGTCTCGAACAGTTCACTCGCTGAGTCGTAAGGATCTCGCCCTCCTGGCTCCCCTTGGGGCAGGTCGACCGCGACGACGTTGTACGGGGAGCGCGCGATCAGTCCGGCACGCTGCTCAGCGTCGATCACGTCATACGGAGGCGCGACCACGTCCGCAAGGGGACCGGTGACCGCGGGGTCGTAGTGCAGCGCGCGCAGCGGTTGAACGTCAGCCATGGTCCTCTCGGACGCTATCAGCGGGGCTCGGCTATACGGAGCTTGCCCGGAGGACTACCCTTAGCTGCTCGGGGCGTGGCGCAGCCTGGTAGCGCACCTGCTTTGGGAGCAGGGGGTCGCCGGTTCGAATCCGGCCGCCCCGATATTTTTGTCTGCGAACAGCAACGAATAGGTCAGCGGGGCCGTGGAGATGGGGGGTTTTTCTTCATGCCGAGTCTGTTGAAGGCCCAAAACGGCCTGGAAATCCACCAGAACAAGAAGCCCGCATCGCGCCAAACCTACGCGTCGTACAGCCGGATGGGGTCCCGCAAGGGGGGCTTGTATCGTTGGGCGCCGCGCCGTAGGGCGAGCGATGCGGTTGACCAGCTCGGGGTGCGTGCGGGTCGACGATAGTCAGGCCGCTCTCGTCCTCCGATCCTGATGAAGTGCCTTGCGATGAGGCTCGAGGGGATCCAGACCGGCGACATTGTGGAGGTCGATTGCAAAGGCAGGCGCTTTTACGCGCTCGTTACCGGCCCGGCCCCGGGCGGTCTGGCGCTGGCGCCGACGGACCGCCGCGTGAACCACTACAGCGCTCGCAGCCGGGAGGTCGTGGGGCACTGGGTCAAGCGTGGCCGGCCGAGAACAACGACGGCGCCGTTGCAGCCTTCAGAGCGCCAGCTGGAGATGGATCTGGAGATCCGGCCTCAGGCTGACGACGCTTAGCTGCAGCAGCCGAGCCTTGCCGCGTGATTTTTGCGGAGAATGCGGGATCTCCTGTAGCAGGCACTTGTCTTCGCGGGCGCACCTACCTATGTTCTCGCCAGACGCGGGACTGAGTCGCAAAGAGCGAGGCCACCGAGGTGTGAGGCCGCGCCACCTGAACTGAAACGCTGAAAGGCGCGAAGGGAAGGTTCCTCAAGCGGCGCGGGACCGCGTCATTTTTGTTCGTGCGCGAGGCACCGCCGCCGTCATCCCGTAGGCGGCTTCGGATTCTGCCCGTTCGGTAGTGTCGCGTTGCTCAACGTCGCAGTGCCGACGATGACCGATTCGTGCGGTGCAGCCGCAGAGCGGCCCGCCTGGTTGATGTAGTCGACCTCGAATCGCTCGCGCGACGCGCACGATGGATCGAGCACGAACAGCCCCAGCGAGATCGTTCTCACGGGTTGGTGCGCGGCGACCGTGCGGCTGATGCCAAAGCTCGATTCGGGACGACCGCCGGCCTTGCAGTCGGCGATCGTGGAGATCGAGTAGCTCGCCGCGGAGCTGCTGGCCCAGGGTGCGGTGAATTCGACTTCGCCCTTGTAGCAGGGGTGCAGCAGGAACGCGGCGTTGCACGCGGCGAGCGTCTGGGGCAGCAGCGTCAGACGGACCTTCGCGTGCAGGCTGCGGGTCGGATGCGACCGCCGGTAGCGCTGAACAAACTGCTTTGGCAGCGGCTCGGGGCGATCGCCGCGCGGTACGCGGACCGTGATCGTGCCGACGCGGGTTGGCTGCGGCAGGCCACCCAGGAAGCGTGCGTATTCGACCTTGAACGTGACCGGCCGGCCGCATGCCTCCGAGAGAGCGAAGCCCACGGGAATCGTGACGGTCCCGCCACGCGCGACATCGGCGCGAGAGCCCGAGCCGGTGAAGCCGAAGCAGACCGAAGTGAACACCGAGTAGCTCTCGTCGGCGTTCGTGACGGCATACGGTGCGGGGAAGCTGATGTACGCGCCCGTGATCAAGTGATCTCGGATCTGCAGGTGGGCGTGCAGTGGCACGTGCGCCACGGGGAGCGCAGCGGGCCGGGGCGGTGGAACTTCTGAGAGGCCGCACGAGGCCATGCGCAGATTGCCGCGATCCACACAGAGGCGGCCGCCGTACCTGTAGGAGATCGCCGTCAGGGCGCCGTTCGGCCCGGCGGGCATGCTGTAGTTTCGGACTTCGTCCCTGCCGTCGGTCTCGCTGGTGCTGCCTAGCTGCCTGCCGCTCGTGTAGCGCTGCACGATCAGGTAGGCGCCGAGAGCAGGCATCACCGGCTGGGTGCGTGTCGCCGCGCCGTCGCGGTAGGTGATGCTTAGCGCGTGCACTCCGAGCAGCCCGAAGGAGACCTCGCGCCGGTCGGCGACGCCGCCGCCGTGGTGACCGAGGGTCGAGCTGGCGCTGAGCTCGATGCCGACGCTGTCGGCCGCGTAGGTGCCGCCGGGGTCTGCGCAGTTTCCGGCCATCCATCCCCCGCTGGCGAGCACTTCCGGGAGCGCATCGGCGGGGAGCGGATGGAAGCGGCCGTCGTCGGCGAAGGCGCCGTCGACGCCGAGCTGCCCCAGCTGCCCGTGATACACGCGCCCGATCTGCACGCATACGAGCCCGCGAGTGGTGTGGACGATCCGCATACCCCACGGCAGGCCTCCCGCCGGGTCGGCCACGCGCAGCGGGAGCAGGCGCTCACCGCCCTTGACAGGGATGCCCTCGCCGGCGGTGGCGCTGGGGGCGGCGACCGTGCCGACTGGCGAGCCGGTGAGGATCACGCCGGTCGCGGCGAGCGTGATCGCGGCGGTGGCGAGCACGAGCACGAACACGAGCAGTGCGAGGCGCACATGCGCTGACGCGCAGCGGCGCGATGATGTACGCGCGAAGCGTCGGCCGAAGCGCTCCCGCAGCGGCTGCCGCCCGCCAGCCCGGCGGCGTCCGGCCAGCACTAGCTCCTGCCCGAACCTATCGATCGCGTCCATCCTCAGGCCTCCTTCATCCGTGTGCGGAGCTCGGCGAGCCCGCGGCTCACGCGCTTGCGGACCACCGACTCTGAGCACTGCAGACGTCGTGCCAGCTCGTCGTACTGGGCTTCTTGGAGTACTCGTCCTTCGATTGCCCCGCGCTGCTCGGATGACAGCCGCTCGAGCTCGAGCAGCGCAGCGCCGCCGTCTGCCGCCGTCGCCCGCTGCTCCACGCGCTCGAGGTCCTCGTCGTTGAATATGAGCGGCTCGAGGCCCAGCCGCCTTCGTGCACGGTCCTCGACCTGTCCGCGGCGGATCGAGTCCACCAACTTGTGGTGCGCGATCGTGAACAGCCACGCGAGCGCCGAGCTCCGCTGCGGGCTGTAACGCGGCAGGGCGAACAGCGCCGCGGCGAACGTCTCCGCGGTCAGGTCAGCCGCGAGCTCGCGATCGCCCGTGCGCCGCAGGAAGAAGGCCAGCACGGCATCCACGCGTCGGCGGTAAAAGACTCCGAACGCCTCGGCATCGCGTCTCCCAGCCACGAGCAGCGCCTCGTCATCACGATCGTCATCAACGCCCACAAGTACTACATCGTGAAGGCCAGCAGTTTGTGACGCAAAAGCGAGATGTGAGCAGATGGATGCTCGCCTGCGTGCCGACCCATTTTGGGCTTTCAGGACGGTCGGCATCTGAACCTGATCCACCGAGCCCCAAAGCGCAATCAGCATCCGGGATATATTGAGGTGCAGGTGCTCAGAGCAGTAGCGATCCCGGTGGCTGTGCTCGCGTTTGCGCTGACGCCCGCTACGGCAAATGCCACATCGCGAGATATAGCCTCGACTCACACCTATCTCGTTGCCAGCTACAGGGTGCTGCATGCTGCTGTTACCACGTGGTCCTCAGTTGAAGCAAGCATCCACTCACTCGACCTCCGGTTCCACGCCGAATGCCCGGATGTGGGGGCGGGCTCACCGCAGAACGAAGAAGATCAGAAGCTCAGCTATGAGGCGGCCGGCGCACTCTGGGCGACCGGCTATCACACCGATGCGGCGATCGTCCGAACGTACGTCAATACCTTGGACCGGCTGACGTGGAGCAACCCGGTGATCACGCGTGACGCCCACCGGCTCGCCAGGGGCTTGCAGGAAATGGTCGCATTGCAGGTACCGGACATATGTGCGGATGTCCGCGCGTGGCGCGCGAACAGCTTTGGTGCGGCGCCGGTGAATGTCAAGCGATACGACGAACACGTTGAAAACATCGACATCCATGAAATTCCCCGCAGCTTGCTCGTGCGCTATCTGCAACCAGCAGACAACGGCCTGCGCAAGCGCGTGGAACATCTCGCCACGAGGTTCGAAGAACTAGAATTCGTGCGAGGTCAAGACGACTGGATCGCACTGCTCGAAGTGCTTGCAGTCAACGAGTAGTAACGAGTGGTGCCCGCGTAGTTGCGCTATCCGGGCTCCACGATCGAGCCGGAAGGCAACGGCCGGGGGATGCCGAGCCCGTCGCAGAGCTTGCGGCAGCGGCGGTAGATGGTGCGGAATCCGAGCATCTCTGGGATCGTCTCGAAGCGGTAGCCGCGGGCACGCAGCGTGGCGATGATGTGGGGGTAGGCGGCAAGCGTTTGGCCGCGGGGACCACCACCGTCGTGGGAGATGATGATCGAGCCCGGCCGTACCTGGGCGAGCACACGCTGCTCTATCGCGGCGGTCCCAGGAAGCGCCCAGTCGGCAGGGTCGACGTTCCACAGGACAGTGGCCAGGCCCAGCGATCTTGCGGCCCGTATGACCCGTGCATCGTAGGAGCCATACGGCGGGCGAAACACGCACGGCGTGTAGCCAGTCTGCGCGCGGATTGCCGCGAGCGTGCTCAGCAGCTGCCCGCGGACGTTCCCCGTGCGCGTCAGGTCCGGGTGCGTGAACGTGTGGTCGCCGAGTGCGTCACCGGCGCGCAGCTCGCGGCGCAAGGTCGAGCCGTAGGCGCCTGTCACCTGCCTGCCGATCATGAAGAAGGTGGCGGGAGTGCGGTTGTGTTCGAGCATCTTCACGAATGCCGGGGTATCGGCTGCCGGACCGTCGTCGAAGCCGATCGCGACCAGCTTGCGGTTGGGACCGTGGAAGTAAGCCCGTGTTGCTCGGTTCGCTTGACAGCCGGCTGGCCGGTAGAGCAGTGGAGGTGTTCCCGGCGTCGTAAGCCTGCTGGGAGCAGTGGGCGTTGGGGTGGGCTGAGCTGTGAGGGCAGGAGTAATGCAAGCACCCAATGCAAAGAAACAGGTTGTGCTCAGGGGATGTCCAAAGACGAAAAGCAGCGCGGCCTTCAACTCAACCTCCACCTTGGAGAGATGCGCCTGGGCGCCCGCGGTCTGGGCACCTCATGCGCACACCTTATGCGACCGCTACGGTGGGACTCATGAGTGCTCCGGCCGCTGCGCGCACGAAGCGCCTGACGCTGATCGCCTGCATCATGGGCTCGGGGATCGCGCTGCTGGACGGAACCGTCGTCAACGTCGCGCTGCCGAGCATCCAGCGCGCGCTGGGAGGTGGGCTGGCGGCGCAGCAGTGGGTGTCAAACGGCTATCTGCTGACACTCGGCTCGCTGATCCTCGTGGGTGGCTCGCTGGGCGACCTGTACGGCGAGCGCAATGTGTTCGCGCTGGGGGTGGCGGGCTTCGGCGTTGCGTCCGCGTTGTGCGCCGTCTCGCCGTCGATCGGCGTGCTTGTTGCGGCCCGTGCGCTGCAGGGGATCGCGGGAGCGTTGCTCGTGCCGAGCTCGCTGGCGGTGATCGTCAACACCTTCCCGGCGGTCGAGCGCGGCGGCGCGATCGGCACGTGGACCGCATGGGGGGCGATCGCCGGGGTGCTCGGCCCGCTGGCCGGCGGCGAGCTGCTGGCGATCGCGTCGTGGCGCTGGATCTTCGTGATCAACGTGCCGCTGGCGGCTGCCTGCGTGTGGCTGATCCTGTCGGTGATCCCGCCGAGCGCCGTGCGCGATCGCGCGGGCCGGCACGTCGACTACCCGGGCGCGCTGCTGTGCGTCCTCGGCCTCGGCGGCCCAGTGTTCGCGTTGATCGAGCAGCCACGGCTGGGATGGTCCAGCCCGGGTGTGTCCGGGCCGTTGATCGGCGGCGCGCTGCTGCTGGCGCTGTTCACCTTCTACGAGTCGCGCGCGAAGGATCCGATGCTGCCGTTGGTGCTGTTTCGCCGGCGCAACTTCTCGGCGGGGAACGTCGAGACGTTCGCAATGTATGCGGGGCTGGCGATCCTGTTCTTCTTCCTTGTGTTGTACCTGCAGCAGATCGGCGGCTACTCGCCGCTGAAGAGCGGCCTGGCGACGCTCCCGGCGACGCTGATGATGTTCGTCCTGTCGCGGCGCTTCGGTGCGCTTGCCGATCGCTTCGGCCCGCGCTTCTTCATGGGCGCCGGCCCGCTCGTCGCGGCGGGCGGGCTGCTGCTGTTTCAGACGACCGGCTTGAAGGCCGACTACGTCTCAGAAGTGCTGCCGGCGCTGCTGCTCTTCTCGCTGGGCCTGTCGATGACCGTAGCGCCGCTGACGGCGGCCGTGCTCGCGGGGTCGGAGAAGGAGGCGGGCATCGCCTCGGGCGTCAACAACGCGATCGCGCGGGTCGCCGGGCTGTTGGGCGTCGCGGCGGTCGGTGCGGCGATCGCCTCCTCGTTTGCCTCCTCGTTGGATAACCGCCTGTCGGGAACGGCGCTCGGGGGCGCGGCGCGTGCGGCGGTGGCGGAAGCCAAGCGCCTGCCGCTGGGGCGCCCGAACGTCCACGGGATGCCTTCGGCGCAGGCGCACGCGGTGACGGTCGCGGCGGAAGGCGCGTCGCTGCACAGCTTCCACCTGGGGCTGGCGATTGCCGCCGTGCTGGTGGCGCTAGGCGGGCTGGTGGGAGCCACAGGGATCCGCAACCCCAAGCGCGAGGAGATCCTCGCCAAGAACTGTGCCGGCGGTCAGCTGGTCGGCGCGAGCTCTGACATCGACTGGCAGGACGATCGGGAGGGAATCAAGGTCGCTGTCTAGGGCGTCGTAAGTCGAGCGGGGCAAGGACGCAGGAAGCGACGTGTGCTCCGCACACGAGCGCGCGAGGACGAAGCATCCGCGAAGCGCTTACGACGCTCTAGACGGGTTCGCCGGCGTAGGCGCGCATAGCGTCGATGATCGGGCCGAGCCGGCGTCCGCGCGCGGTCAGGCGGTACTCGACGGTCGGAGGGCTCGATGGGATCACGGTCCGCTGCACCAGCCCGGCTGCCTCGAGGTCGCGCAGGCGCTCGGAGAGCATCCGCGGGGAGATGCCGGCGACGGCCTCGGCGAACTCGTTGAAGCGCAGCGCACCGGTGAGCGCCGCGTAGATGATCGATAGCTGCCAGCGCCGCTCCAGGAGGTCCGCCATCTGACGGACCTCCTGAGGGACGGGCTTACATCTAGGCGTGCGCGACATCGCGTGCGGGCTCCAGTGCGGCGTCGAGCACCTCCTGGACGGTCATCACCGGGTGGAAGCTCATCTGGTTGCGAACCTCCTCGGGAATCTCATCCAGGTCGCCACGGTTGCGCTCCGGCAGGATCACGTCGGTCAGGCCGGCGGCATTGGCGGCGAGCGCCTTCTGCTTGAAGCCACCGATCGGCAGCACGCGACCCTGCAGCGTGACCTCACCGGTCATGCCGACCGTGTGCTTGACCGGGCGCCCGGTCATCAACGAGGCGAGCGCCGTGACCATCGTCACTCCCGCGCTCGGACCATCCTTGGGAATCGCCCCGGCGGGCACGTGCACGTGGAACTCGCGGTTCTCGAATGCGTGCTCGTCGATGCCGAGCTCCTCGGCGTGGCCGCGCACATAGGACAGGGCAATCTTCGCCGACTCCTTCATGACGTCGCCGAGCTGACCGGTCAGGAGGAGGCTGTTGCCGTGAGAGCCTGAGCCCTTCATGGCGGTCGCCTCGACGAACAGCACGTCTCCGCCGGCGCCGGTCACTGCCAGCCCGGTGGCGACGCCCGGCGTCGCGGTGCGCGCGGCCGACTCCTGGAAGAACCTCTGGCGGCCGAGCGCGTCGCGCACGGTCTCCACGTCGATCTTCACGGGGGTCGCTTTGGCGGCCTTCGCTGCCTTGCTCTTCTTTGCCGGCTTCTTCTTCTCCTCTGCAGCGGGCAGCTTGCCGTTGCTCGCGGCTCCAGAGCGGTTTGCATCGTCACCGTCAGCCTTGGGCTTGGCTTGCTCGTCCGCCGGCTCGCCTTGCGTCTGAGCCGATGCGATCTTGGTCGCGGTCTTGCGCAGCACCGTGCCAAGCTCGCGCTCGAGGTTTCGCACTCCAGCCTCGCGCGTGTACTCGGAGATGATCTGGCGCAGCAGCTCATCGGAGATCTTCACCTCGTCCTCGCGCAGGCCGTTGCGGTCGCGCTGGCGCGGCCACAGGTAGCCCTTGGCGATCGCCAGCTTCTCCTCAGAGGTGTAGCCGTCGAAACGGATCACCTCCATGCGGTCGAGCAGCGGGCCGGGGATCGTGTCGGCGACGTTGGCGGTGGCCAGGAACAGCACCTGGCTGAGGTCCAACTCGACGTCGAGGTAGTGGTCGCGGAAGGAGTGGTTCTGCGCGGGGTCGAGGACCTCGAGCAGCGCCGCGGAGGGGTCTCCGCGCCAGTCCGCGCCGACCTTGTCGACCTCGTCGAGCAGGATCACCGGGTTCATCGTGCCGGCGTCGCGCAGGGCACGCACGAGGCGTCCCGGCAGTGCGCCGATGTAGGTGCGCCGGTGCCCACGGATCTCGGCCTCGTCACGCACGCCGCCGAGCGACATACGGACGAACTCGCGGCCGGTTGCGCGGGCGATCGACTCGCCGATCGAGGTCTTGCCGGTGCCGGGCGGTCCGATCAACGTCAGGATCGCGCCAGACTTGGGGTCGGCCTCGATGTCGCGGTCCTGGCGCAGCTTGCGCACGGCCAGGTACTCGGTCACACGGTCCTTGACGTCCTCCAGGCCGGCGTGGTCGGCGTCCAGCACCGCACGCGCGGCCACAGGGTCCAGGTGCTCCTCGGAGCGCTTGCTCCAGGGCACCGCGATCAGCCAGTCCAGATAAGTGCGGATCATGCTGGACTCACCGGTCTGCTCGCCCATGCGCTCCAGGCGGCCCAGCTCCTTCAGCGCCTGCTCGTGGACCTCCTCGGGCATGCCGGCGTCCTCGATCTTGGCCCGGTACTCCTCGGCCACGGAGGCCTCGTCGTCGCCGAGCTCCTTGCGGATGGAGTCCATCTGCTTGCGCAGGAAGTACTCGCGCTGCTGCTTCTCGGCGCCCTCCTGGACATCCTCGCGAATGCGCTTGCGCACCTGCAACTCGGCCAGGCTCTCGCGCTGCAGCTTGACGGCCAGCTCCAGGCGGTCGGTCACGTCGAGCGTGCGCAGCAGCTCGACCTTCTGCTCGTAGGACAGGTTGGGGGAGTAGCCAGCCGAGTCGGCCAGCGCTCCGGGCTCGGCGATCGCCCGCAGGAAGGCGGCGATGCGTCCGTCGTCGCCGCGCAGCTCGAGGATCTCCTCGACTGTCGCGCGGTACTCGCGCTCGAGCTCGCGCGTGCGCTTGTCCACGGGCACCTCATCGGGGCGCTCGTCGACCTCGACTCGCAACTCGCCGGTCGGCCCTGTCTGGGCGGCGCCGATCAGCGCGCGGTGCTCGCCAGAGATGGCGACCGCACGGCCACCGCCGGGCAGGCGGATCTGCTCGGTTACCTCGGCGATCGTGCAGACCTCGAGGAACTCGTTCTCGTGACGCGGCACGAGAACGACACGCTCGTCATCGCCGGTGTCGATCGTCAGCGTGATGCCCATGTTGGGGAACACGACCGTGTCGTCGAGAGGGATCAGCCGCAGCAACGGCTTCGGCTGAGAAGGTTGTGTCTGGGGGCTATCTGCGGGTGAGGTCATGAGTTATTGCTCCATATGAGCTTACGAAAGTTTAGTTAGTATAGCGCGAGATAGTTGCGGGCGCAAGTACCTTCTGGCAATGCCTGAAATGCCCATCACAGAGCCAAAAGTCAGCCATCGAAGTTGACCTCCACGTTCTCCTCCTGAACGCGCTCCTCGGTCTCCGCAGAGGAGATGAGCGCACGCTTGTCGGCGTCCAGCAGTGGTTCGGAGAAGAAGCTGCGCGGCCACAATGCGCGCGCCCGGACAACGTTGATCTCCGCTGCGAGGAGGGTGACTTGGCCGCCGAGGTAGAGCCATGCGAGCAGGCCGAGGACGAACGCGAACAAGCCGGAGGTCTCTTGGGCGTGACGGACGACATGGGCGACGTAGTAGCCGCCGATGTGTTGCAGCAGCTGCCACAGCACCGCTGCGAAGATCACACCAGGGATCAAATCGCTGCTCGGTATCTCCTCCGGGGTCAGGAAGCGGAAGGCGGCGATGAACAGCAGCAGGTTCGATACCAGCGCGAGCAGAATCCCGCCCAGAACGGCGATTAGACCCGCTGTCTGGGCGGTCACGTAGCCCGCGGCTACGGTCGAGACGATCAGCAACAGGCCGAGGAGGACAAGCAGGCCGAGGCCGCGCAGCCGCCAGGCGAGGAAGCTCGGCCGGTGCTTGCGGGGGATGTGCCAGACCTGCTGGAAGGCGTTCTGGGTGGCGCCGACGATGCCCAGGCCGCCGAATAGGAGACCGGCGAAGCCGATGGCGAGTGCGCCGGGGCTGCCTTTGAGCGAGTGGATGTTGCGCTGGAGCTGATCGCCGATGATCGGGAACTGGCCGAGAGTGGAGTGAAGGACGCTGGCCTGGGTCTTGGGAGAACCTTCGAGCACGAAGCCCAGCACCGTGACGAGCACGAGCAGCAGCGGGAACAGTGAGACGAACCCGTAGTAGGCGATCAGCGCTGCGAGCCGCCCGGCTTCGTCGTCGCCGAACTTCTTGATCACCGCCGCGGGGAAGCTGAGCCAGCGGCGGCGCTGCTGGAGGCGGTCCAGTGTCTGGAGATGTTCGGTGAGGCTCATTGGGAGGGGGGCCTCGGGGCGCAAGCGAGCGACATGGTGCGTGTCTACCCGATGTGAGCCGGAAATACGAGCGCTGGACACCCGCCTGCTCGCCGGGCGAGATCCACGCAAGCGACCCGACCAGGTGGAGGAGATGGCGCTGATGGCGCAGGCTAGGCGCGAGCTGATGTTGCGCGCGCACCGCCATCGCCTGCGCAAGGAGGACCTCGAGGACTGTTACAGCCAGGCTACGCTCGAGCTGCTGGCGCAAGCGCAGAAGGGAAGGGGGTTCTCCACTCGCGCGCACATGGCGAATGTGCTCGAGCAGCGCTTCGTCTCGCGCATCCACGACCGCCGCCGCGCGTTGCGCGGGCGCAGCCCGGCGCAGGCGGCGCTGGATGGTGCGCTGTCATTGGGAGATTGCGAGGGAGAAGTCGAAGTCGCCGACAGAAGCGTCGAGGTTGACAAGCTCGTGATGCTGCGGATGGACTTGCGCAGCCTGGGGAAGGCCGTGGGCGACCTGACTCCAGATCAGCGTTTGGTTCTCACCAGCAGAATCGATTCGGGGATGGACTGCGCCCAGTTCTGCCACCGGTTCGGATGGTCCAAGGAGAAGTACCGCAAGGTGGCCCAGCGGGCCCGGGCGCGGCTGCGAGAGCTGCTGGCGAGTGAGGAAATGGCGTGGCAAGGGAGCGAGATCCAGCGCGCCCGTTGTGGATCCGGTGCCCGCCCCCCCACGCCCGCGAGTCCCAGCGGTGTGCTGAGCGGGAGGTAGAAATTTTTACCCGGTGAAGTGTCCCGTCTGGGGTCGGTAGTCGGAGAGAGATAGGGACTCTCCTATGAAAATCTCTCCCCCCACTCATAGGCGCGTCCCTTGGGACGCCGGCGGTCGATCGGACGGACGAGCGCTCGGTGATGCCCATCCGCGCGCAAGCGGCCGGAAGCCGGGTACCTCCCCGCCTTGGCCTCCGGCCGCCCGCGTGATTGGGGCCCATGCCAGAACATCTTGCGGCCTGATGCGGCCGTTCCGCGGCGTCATACGCCACCCACGATGCTCGCCGTGCCACCAGCACGCCTGCGCTCGCGTGCGGCGCCTGCCATCCACGGCCCGACCACCTCAACCCACAATCTGTTCTGGCACGAACCCTTGCGCCGGCGGGGTGGTCGTGTGACGAGCATCCTGCAGCGGCGCCCGCGCGAGGTCTACCGCGTGTACACCGAAGAGGAGTATTTGAACGGCGCCGGGTTCGAGCCCGCGACGGTGGACGAAAGTCCAATCGTGGCGGAGCCCGGGAGAACGCTCGCTGGCGAGCGCCGGCTGCGCCGGGCAGCGGGGGTAGCGATGCTCGCCGGTGCCATTGCAACGGTGGGCGCAGTCCTCGCTGCGAACATCTCGAGGACGCACCGGGGCGCCGCCAGGAGATCGGGGAGCCTGGTTGCGGCCACACGTTCCTCCTCGCCCGTGCCCTCGCCGGTCCAGACCGGCTCTGGAGCGGCGCCTGCGGTTGCTCACCGGACCGTGCAGGCCACGCGCTTGAGCGGCGCACGGGCCGGGCTGCGTAGCGGCAGGCCAGGGAGATCTGGTTTTCACCCCAGCCACCTTCGCGCAGGCGGATCTGATTCCCACCCTTCCACGCTGCGCAGGAGTGTGGGCGGGCGGGCAGGAAATCTGCCTCTCACCGGCGCCCGCCCGCCGCGCGGTGGGGGCGCCCGGATAACCGTTGACTATTCCCCTGGCTCCTCACCGGGCGCGGGGGAAGTGGTTCCCATCCACCCAGGCACTTCACCGGATTCGAGCACGGCCACCGGCTCCTCAGCTGGTTCTTTCAAGGCGCGCGCGGAAGCGGGAGGACACGCCGAGTTCGGATTCGAGCGCTGAGCGAATGCCGGGCATCCCTTCACACGCGCGTGTGACGATTGCGGCCCGGCCGCTGTGGCAGATTCGCGTGGCACGCGAATGGCCCCGCTATCTGCTGAGCGCGCTGGCCGTCGCGGGACTCGCGGCGAGCGCGCGCTTTGCGATCAACCCGCCGCGACCTGCGGCGGCGAAGGCAGTGGCGCCTGCCCCAGCGCCCCCTGACCTGGCGGCCGAAGGCTTCGCCTCGCTGTTCGCGCGCAGCTACCTGACGTGGAATGCCACCAGTCCACAAGTGCACGAACGCAGTCTGGCCTCCTTCGCTGGACCGGGGATAGAACCGGGCGCGGGCCTGCAGGTGCCGCCCAGCGGCGAGCAGCAGGTGCAGTGGACCGAAGTGGTGCAAGAGCGCGAACCGGTTGCAGGCGATCACGTCTACACGGTGGCCGCGCAGACCGATAACGCGGGCCTGCAGTACCTGTCCGTGAGCGTCGTGCGGACCGCCGCCGGCAGCCTGGCGCTGGGAGGCTATCCCGCGTTCGTAGGGGCCCCCGCCAGCGGCCCGGCGCAAGCGCCGCAGCACCTGCGTGAAGTCAATGAACCGGCGCTCGAGACGGTCGTGGGGCGCGCCTTGCGCAACTACCTGTCTGCCTCGGGATCTGATCTCGCCGCGGACCTGACGAACGACGCGCACGTCTCTCTCCCGGCTGCGGCGCTGAGCCTCGAATCGGTGCAGCGCCTGGATTGGGCGCCGGGCACCGGCGCAGTGCTCGCCGTTGCACAGGCACAGGATGCTCACGGCGCGCGGTACACGCTCGCCTACGAACTCGACGTGACCCGGGTGCAGGGCCGCTGGGAGATCTCGGCCATCCAGGTGAATCCCAATGCCTAGCGCAACCGCCCGGCAGCGATCGCAACCCGGCCATATATGCCCGCCCGGTTTCTGTCCGCTGTCGGCGGCAGGCCGTGAGCCGAAGTTCCAACACCCAGCCCAACTCGATCGAAGGAGCCCACCATGAGAACTATCCATCCTCCTGTACTGCCGCGGGTCCTAGCGGCCGTGGGAGCCAGCGTCCTGCTGCTCGCCTGCGCAAGCTTGGCGTTCGCGCCCGTCCTCGCGCAGGCCGCGGTCACGAGCACCACTGCGCCCAACGCTCAGCAGGCGGCCAGCACCGAAAAAGTGGGAGCGTCGCTCGAATCGGCTGCCACGAAGGCGGGCAATACGGCGCGTACCGTGGCGATGAGCCTGATCGGGCTCGCTCTGGCGGTTGCGTCGATCGTGCTGGCCTTCCGCCGTGACTTCAAGGAGGCGGCCGGCGTGTTCGCAGTGGGGATCGTGGCGGTACTGCTCGCAACCCCTGCGGGCTTGAGCCTGCTGCGTTCCACGGTCACCTCGCTGTTCGGTTGAGCAGTGGAGATTCGCTCATATCGCGCCGTATTCGACCTGGAGCGGCGCATCTATCGCATTGACCGGCTGCGGTTGAACCCTGGCGGGATTCCGCTGCGGGGCGTCATCTACTTCCTCGCGATCCTGCTGGCCACGCTGCTCGCCAGCGGCCTGCCGCTCGTGGGGAGCGCGATCGGTGCGCTTCCCTGGTATCTGCGCGATCTCGCGCTGCCGGTCGGGAGCGCCACGGTGCTGAGCGTGATCCGCATCGAGGGCCGGCCGTTTCACCTGGCGGCGTATGCGCTGCTGCGCTATGGCGCCGGAGCACGGCGGTTTGCCGGAGTGCGTTCCTGCAGCGCGCCCGGCACGTGCTGGCGCCCGGAGGAGATCGTGATGCTGCCGGACGGCTCTGAGAAGAAGATGCGCCGGTTGCGCTACACCGGACCCGGGGCCGTGCTCGTCACCGCGGCGCACGAGTGCATCGAGAGCAGCGGCCCTCTGGGCGCTCCCCGGCTGAGGCTGCGCGAACTGCCGGAACAGCGTGCTCTCACCGAGGGGCAGGTGATCGCGCTCGCGCGCGACATCCGGTTGCGGATCGGGTGAGGGGGTGAAGCCGCCGATCGGCTTCGTGTATGGCAACTGCGTCTTTGCGGACGCACTCGACGACGGTTGGGCGGCGTTTGCGGTGCAGTTGTCCTCCTATGAGTGGCTCTCCGAGGATGGCAAGCGTGCGCGGTTCCTCGCGCTGCTCGGGGCGCTGGAGGCGATCGAGGCCGATGTGCAGATCCTGCGCGTCGGGCGGCGCTGGGACCTGGAGGGTTATGCCCAGGAGCTCGAAAATGACGGGGGCAATGCTCCTCATGCGCGGGCGCGCAGGCGCTATCTGCAGGAGCACTCAGAGCGCCTGACCGAGATCGGTGATGCGCGGCCGGAATTGTTTCTGCTGGTCAGCTTGCGCGATCCCGAGCGTGATGTTGCCGCCTACGTCTCGCGCGCCGCCGAGCGTCATCCGCGCGAGTGGATCGATGCGATCAGGCGCACCTTCTCGGTAAGAGACCGGCGGGTGCTGAAGGTCGCAGAGCTGGAGCGCGCGCGTGTACGCGCCGATCAGGCCCACGCACGGCTGGCTGACTTCCTGCCGGTCAGCCAGGCGCGAGGGGCGGAGCTGCAGTGGCTAGTGCGCAGGGCCTTCTGCCGGGGGCTGGGAGAGCCGCTCATCGATGGTCTGCACGAGCCGCGGGCGCTGTTGTTCGAGCGCAACGGCGAGGCTGTACTGGCGCCGCTCGAGGGCGACGTGATGCGCTGGATGGACGGTTACGTCGAACATCGCGGCCGGGCGCTGCGGATCGAGTCAGAGGCCGGCACGAGCTGGCAGGCGCAACTGGTCGCTGGCGCGTTGCCCGAGCGGGCGCAGTTTCCGGGCGCGCGCGTGGAGCTCATGTTCGCGCCGCCGGAGAGCCTGCCGTTCGGCATCGACCTGTCGCTGAACGCGCACTTTTTGCCCAACGGGCTGGCGCTGAGGATCGCGCGGCGGCGGATTCAGGACGCCGACCAGATCGTGCGGGCGGAGTCCGACGGGGAGCAGGGAGTCACCGACCTCGGGTATCAGCGCACGCAGGAGGCACGTGACCTGCTCTCCTACCTGCAGTCATCGAGCCGCCCGCCGTTGCTGCGCGCGACGCTGGCGATCGCGGTTGGGGCGCCGAGCGAGGAGGAGCTGGAGGAGCGCGTTGAGATGGCAAGGCGCGCCTACGGGGAGATTCGCCTGCACCGGCCGCTCGGCGATCAGCTGTCGCTGTTCGTGCAGCACCTGCCCGCACAACGCACGAAGGTGTCCGGCTACGACGACACGCTCACGCCGGAGCAGGTGGCGGCGATGATGCCGACGGCCGCCCATGTGGCGGGCTCGCGCGCGGGCTTCTACCTCGGGCACACGCTGTCGGGATCCCGACAGCCGGTTCGCTTCAACCTCAGAGAGGGATCAGACAGCAACCGCAACACGACGATCCTCAGCGTCGGCGCGCTCGGCTCGGGTAAGACGACGCTCGACCAGAAGCTCAAGTACGAGGGCTTTCTGCTGGGCGCGCGCGTGATCGACTGTGATCCCAAGGGAGACCACCGTTTTCACCTGCTGGAGGAGGTGGCGCCCCACACGGAGTGCGTGACGCTGAAGCCCGACCCGGCGCTGCGCGGCGTGCTCGACCCGCTGCGCGTGGCGCCGGAGCACCTGCGCCAGGACGCGACCGTGTCATTCCTGCGTGACCTGCTGCCGGGGAGGGCAGAGCCCGCGTGGGAGACCGCGGTGGTGGGCGCCGTCGACCGCGTGCTGCGGCGAGCGCGCGAACCGACCTGCCTGGAGGTGGTGCGCGCGCTGGGCGAGGGCGATGAGACCGACGCGCAGGTGGCAAAGACGCTCGAGGTTTATGCCCGTTCGGGGCTGACCCAGCTCGGCTTCGCGGACCCAGCGGTGAAGCTGCCGCCCGTCGGGCAGAGCCAGGTGACCTACCTGCCGATCCGCGACCTGCCGGGACCTGAGCCGGGGACGCGCCGTTCTGAGTACTCGCAGGCCGAGCGCGTGGGGGAGCAGATCGTGCGGCTGATCGCGATGTTCGCGATGCAGCTGATGAGCGCCGAGCGTGAGCGGCTGAAGCTGTTCTCCTTCGACGAGGGCTGGCGGCTCTTGGGGGACCCTGTAGGCCGCACGCTGCTGGCGTCTCTGCAACGCATGGGCCGCTCGGAGCTGGCGGTGCCGATCATCTCGACGCAGCTCGTGACCGACACGCTGATCGGAGAGCGCGAGTCGCTTGAGAACCTGCTGGGGGCGACGTTCGTGTTCGGTATGCGCTCGGAGGCGGAGGCGGGGCGTGCGCTCCAGCTGCTCGGGCTCGATCCGGAGAACCGCAGGATGCGCCAGTGCCTGCTCGAGTTCGAGGCGGGACGCTGTCTATTTCGTGACCACTCAGGAAGAGTGGAGGCGATCCAGGTCGAGGTGGTGCTGCCGTCGCTGCTGCGCGCCTTCTCCACGACCCCCGGGACTGCCTGACCGTGTCTGCAATGCGCACCGCGGCGGCTGCTCTGGTGGTGCTCGCGTGGGCGTTCAGCGTGCCGCAGGCCGATGCCCGGCCAGCACGAGAACAGCCAGGCACTCACACCCCTGCACCGGCGCGGGCGCCCAGCGGCCCGCCACTGACCTCGGGCTCCGGCTCCGGCTCCGCCTCCGCGGAAGAAGCCTCGAGCTCGGCAGCGCCCAGCGGCGGCGACCCGCTGGTGGGCAATGGGCTGGGCAGCCCTATGTGCGAAGACCGGGCGGGAGCCGAACTGTCCACGCCCACCACGCGCAACTGCCGCACCTCGGGGTTTGAGGCGGCACAGGCGCCAACTGGCAACTACGCGTTCGACGTGCACATCAACACGGGATTGCTCGGGGCCAACAGCGAAACGCTCGAGCAGGACTACCTGATCTCCCCGGTGTGGATGGCCCTGGTGTGGATAGTCCATGCGTTGATCGTGGCGCTCGAGTGGTGCTTCACGATCGACCTGCTCAACAGCTCCGCGATGAGCGGTGTGGCCAGCGCCCTGCGCTCGGCCCAGGCCGTATTCACCCAGCCGTGGCTCGTGATGGCGCTCGCGATAGCGGCGGTGCTGGCTCTCTATAACGGCCTGATTCGCCGCCGTGTCGCGGAGACGCTTGGCCAAGCGTTGCTGATGGTGGCGATGATGGTGGGGGGCCTGTGGGTGATCGCGAATCCCACGGGCACCGTGGGGGCGCTTGGGCAGTTGGCAAACCAGGCCAGCCTGGGCACGCTGGGCGCAGTGGCGGGTGGCACGCCCGCCCATCCGGCTCGCACGCTGGGCGACAGCATGAGGGGCCTCTTCAACGGCGTGGTCGCCGCGCCCTGGTGCTACATGGAGTTCGGCGACGTCGAATGGTGCACCAACCCGGCCCGGCTGGACCCGCGGCTGCACACGGCGGGGCTGAAAATCGCCTCCACTGAACTCGCGAAGGTTGGTTGCAAATCGAGCTCGGCCTCACTCCCGCCGTCTTTGGCCAAAGAACTGGGGCTGCCGGTTTGCGTGGCGCCCGGGAGCGCGCAGGCGAAAGTGCTGGACCAGAGTGCGGAACTCCTGCGCGGCGCGCACACCAACGGGGAACTGTTCCTGGCACTGCCGGCAAATGGACCGGCACGTAACTCGATCAACGAATCCAGTTCGTTGTTCCACGTGCTGTGTGGCGGCGATGAAGAACCGTGCAAGGGGCCGACGGCTGCGCAAGCGGAGTTCCGCACCCGCAGCGGGACCCAGTCTCGCCTCGGGGGCCTGTTCCTGATCGTGATCGGAGCGCTGGGTATGGTCCTGCTGATTGGCTTCATCGCGCTGCACCTGCTCAGCGCGGCGATCATCAGCTTGTTCTATCTGTTGCTGGCGCCGGCGGCGGTGATCGCACCGGCATTGGGCGATGGCGGCCGGGCGGCTTTCCGCGGATGGGTGAGACGCCTGCTCGGCGCGGTGACGGCAAAGCTTCTCTACTCCTTCATGCTCGGCATCGTCCTGCTGCTGGAGCGGACCCTGATGAGGCTGCCTGGGTTCGGCTGGTGGACCCAGTGGCTGCTGCTGTCGGTGCTCTGGTGGGGAGCATTCCGCCACCGCCGCGACGTACTCGGTCTCGGCACCCTCCACCACGGCGAGTCCTCCTCGGGCGAGCACGGCATCGGTGGGTTGCGGCTGGCGTCGAGGTTGATGGCCGCACGTGAGCTGGGACGCATGGGGGGAATGGTTCGCCGCAAGCTTTCACCTCCTCCTCCCAGCGCTGAGAAGCGAGCGCGGATCGCCGCCGCCGCACGCGGGAGGGCCAAAGAAATCGAAGACAAGCAGGCGGGGAGGAGCCTCGAGCACGACTACCGCGAGGCGCAGGCTCATATGCAGGACGCGCCGGCACTTCAAGCGCGTATCAGCGGTAAGGAGGCCCGGCTGGCTCGTATGCAACGTGAGCACGCCGCTGCGCAGGCTAAGGCAGAAGAAGCCAAAAGTGCAGGTCAAGCGGCGTTGACCGATGAGAGCCTCTCCTCACCCCTCGAGCGCGACCATGCGGCGGCGGGTTTTGGCGCCGAGGAGGCGTCCCACAAAAAGCGTGCCGCGAAGTTGCAGGACCGCATGGGTCGCCTCCAGGGCGAGATCACAACTGAGCAGAGCTCGCTAACCGCCGCGCGACAGACGGTGACGGGCGCGGAGCGGGCAAAGCGCGCGTCGGGCAACGTTTACACACGCGAGCAGAGCGAGCAGCGGGCGAGCTTCCTCGCCGCCCAGGCTGCGCTGCCGGCTGGGCGAGAGCGCGACTACGCGGGAATGGCGGGCCTTGCGGGGTATGGGCGCAGGGAGTACGAAGGGCTCGATGCCGGCTCCCAGCGGGCTGCGCGCCTGGAGATCGACCGGGAGCTCTCGATGCACAAGGCGGCGAATAGGACCGCAGGGGACGTGGCGGCGGGCGGGATGGGGTCGCTGCGCCGCGGCGAGCAGCGCAAACTGAATAGAGGTTTCGACAGCACAGTCGAGCGGCAGGTGGGCGCCGGCGGCCACGAGCTGCCCTCCTCGGCGAGACCGAAGCCCTCCTCGATCGATTCTCACCTGGAGGAGTCGCGCGCCCGTTCGCGCGCGAAAGAATCCAGCGTGGTGCGTGACGCCCGCGAGGTGCAGGCGCACCGCAGGCGCCAGCTGGGCCGGGAGCGACGGCCGTGAGCACCGCGGACTTGGTGAGCACGGGCGTTCGCATCTATCGCTGGCCGGCGGGGCTGGCCGGTGTAGCGGTGGCGGCCGCCGGCATGCTGATGGTGGTGCTGCTGATGGGCGCAGCCCTGACCGCGGTGGGCGCGGGACACGCGAGCGCGGGCGCGGCGGGCTCTGGTGCCTCGCCGCAGGCGCTACGGGAAATACCGCCGGAATACCTGCGCTCATATCAGCAGGCGGCGCAGCACTATGGCCTTGACTGGACGATCCTGGCGGGGATCGGCAGGGTGGAGTGTGACCACGGGCGTGACCCCGACCCGTCATGCACGAAAGAGGGGGCAGTCAACCCAGCGGGCGCCGGCGGGCCGATGCAGTTCCTCGCGGAAACATGGGCGCGGTATGGGGTGGCCCCCGATGGCGGTGCGCCCGACCGCTGGAATCCGGTCGACGCGATCTTCGGCGCGGCTAACTACCTGCGCGCTTCGGGCGCGCCAGGCGACTACAAAAGGGCGATCTTCGCGTACAACCACGCGAACTGGTACGTCGAAGAGGTGGAGCACTGGGCGGCCATTTACCGCGGCCCACCCACCTCGCCGGCTCAGCCAGCAGAAGGAGCCGGCGCTGGCGGCCGCTTGGGTGCAGGAAGCCCCACAGCGGTGCGATTTATCGCGGGCGAACGGGCGATGCTCAATCCTGGCGACGGCCACGAGGCGCTGGTCCCCGAAGGGGTCCCAGCGGCCGTGCAAGCGATGGTCGTGGCGGGCAATGAGCTGCAGGAACTGCCATATGGTCCCGGTGGCCACCCCGACCCGCGGGGGGCGAGCGAGGAGGATTGCTCGAGCACTGTCAACTATGTGCTCTATCGCAGCGGTGTGCGGCCAATCTCAGAAATCCTGCGCGATAACCCGCTTGCACAGTCCTACCCCAGTTGGGGTGAGCCGGGGCCGGGCAGGTGGGTGACGATCTACGCCACAGCAGAAGGGAGCGACCACGTGTTCATCGTGATCGCGGGGCTGCGGCTGGATACGAGCCACAACGGCACCGACGTTGGGCCAAACCGGAATGAAGACGGTCCTCGCTGGCGGATCCTCGACCACATCCCGACATGGGCGCACTGGTCGGTCAGGCACCCGCCGGGGTTGTGATTTGGGGTTCAACCCGACCAACTGCGAACCGCATGTGCACTAAGGTGGCGAAATGGCCATTCGGAAGGTCGATTATTTGCTGATCGGCGGCGGCTTGGCGAGCGCGAACTGCGCGCGATGGCTGCGCGAGGAAGGCGCGGAGGGAGAGATCCTGCTCGTCGGCCGCGAGCCGGATGCGCCGTACAACCGCCCGGAGTGCTCGAAGGGGTACCTGCGCGGCGAGGAGAGCCGCGAGGAGCCACTGTTCAGGCCCGGTGAGTGGTGGGTGGAGCAACAGATCGAGCTGCTGAGGAGGACGAGCGTGACGGGCCTCGACATCGAAGCACGCACGGCGAAGCTGTCGAGCAAGGAGGAGGTCGAGTTCGGGAAGGCGCTGATCGCGACGGGGGCGAACGTGAGGCGGCTGAACGTCGACGGGTGTCATCTCGAGCAGATCCACTACCTGCGAACGCTCGGGAACGCG
>JBIOEX010000030.1:0-29642 GCA_044446485.1 Solirubrobacterales bacterium | reverse complement strand
GTGTGGGCGGGTGGGGCGTCCTTTTCATCGGGCAGCCTCCTAGAGAGCACCTTCGACACTCCGTCGCCGCCCATCGACACGCCAAACAACCAATCCGCAGCCTCCATCGTGCGCTTCTGGTGGGTGATCACGATGAACTGCGCGCGGCCGGAATACCGGCGCAGCAGCGCCAGGAAGCGATCCAAGTTCTGATCGTCAAGCGCAGCCTCGACCTCATCGAGGATGTAGAACGGGCACGGCCGGGCCAGGAACACCGCGAACAAGAACGCGAGCGCCGTCATCGACTTCTCCCCGCCCGACAGCAACGAGAGGCGCTTGGTCGACTTACCTGCGGGCGTGATCTCGATCTCCACGCCCAGCAGCTCCTCGCCCGGCGCCTGGGTCTCCTCCTCCTCGCGCTCAGCCTCTTCCTCGGAGGCTTGCTCGCCACCCTCGTGCCCGCTGCCCTCCGCTCCGGCCGCAAGCAATGGCTGGCCGCCGAGCACTCCTCGTGGCAGCTGCTCATCACGCACCAGCCGCAGCCTGCCCGAGCCACCCGGGAACACGTCGCCCGCAAGCTCCTCAAAGTTGCGGGCTGCGGCGGCAAACGTCTCCTCGAATGTCTCCTGAATCTGGCGGTCGGTGCTGCGGATCACTGTCTTCAGCTCACGCAGCGCCGTCTCCAGGTCCGCACGCCTGCTCTCGAGCTCCTCCACATTGCTCACCGCCTCCGCGTACTCCTCCTGCGCCAGTGGATTGACCGGGCCGAGCTGCTCGCGGCGCCTTTGCAGCCGCTGCACCCGGGCGCTGAGCGCTTGCACCTGCTCCGGCGCCAGCGGTGCCGCCTCTTCGGCTCGCGCCTGCGCTGATAGCTCCAGCGCCTCCCCGACAGCCTGTGCCTCCTGCTTGGTCTCCTGCGCTTGGTCTCGCAACCGCTGCGCGGCCACCTCAACGCTGGTCACCGCCTCGCTCGCTCCGCGCAGCGCAGCCTGGATCTCGGCCTCCTCCACGGCGCAGGCGCGCAGCTCACCAGCCATCTCCTCGCCCGCGGCACGATCGAGTGAGCGCTGCTCCTCGAGCTGCTTCACCTGCTCCTGCACGGCCTCCCCGGCACGCTTGAGCGCCTCCGCCAGCCGTTCGGCCGCTGGCGCCAGCGCCACATCGGCAGCGTGACGCGCACGCAGGCGCTCCATCCTCGCCAGTCGCTCGGCCTGCTCGTCCGCGACATGCTCGGCCTGGCGGCGCTCGGCCGCCAGCTCGCCCTCCAGCTGCGCCCTGCGCACCGCCAGCGGCCCCTCCTGGGGAGCCGCCTTTCGCTGCTCGATCAGCCACTGTACCCGCCGCTGCGCCTCGCTTGCCTCGGCGTGCCGGCGCTGTACATCACGTAACGCGTCCTCGGCCTCTGCGCGTGCGTCCTCGAGTGCGCTGACCTCCCCCAAGGCGTGCTCGATCGCGCCCTTGGCCACGCGCTCGGCCTGCTCCACCACCTCGCCGGCCGCGATCTCCCGCTCCCGTCCCTCGCGGAGCGCCAACACGCGCTCGACGCCCGCCACGATCACCTGTCGCACCTCTGTCCAGGTCACCGACCAGATCCGCCCATCACGTGCCGCCTGGGCGCGCTCCTCGGCACGCTGGCGAGCCTCGCGAGCGCTCTGCAGCTCCCGCTCCAGCTCTGCCAGGAGTGCAGTCGCCTGCTCGTGCTCGCGGTCGAGGTCTTCAATCTCCCGCTCGATCTGCCGCTCGTGCCTGCTCTCGATCTCGGCCAGCTCGGCCTGTAGCGCCTCGATGCGTCCCGTCGCCTCGCCGTGCTCAACGCCCTCGCCCGCCCCCGTCGTCTCGGCTGCCGCCTCGCTCAGCGCGCTCAGCTCCAGCTTCACCTGCTCGATCCGCCGGTGAAGCGTCTGCGCGCACGCGCCCACCTGCTCGCCGCGCAATCCCAGCCGCTCGTGCGCCGAGCGGGCCTCATACACGCGCCGCGCCAGCGTGTCGTGGTGCTCTGCCCGCTCGCCCAGTGCCCGCTCAGCCCGCCCGCGCCGCTCCACCATGGCCTGCAGTTGCTCCTCGGTCTCAGCTTGGGTGGCACGTGTTTGCTTTACCTCGGCCTCGGCCGCGTCCAGCTCCAGCGCGCGCGTGCGCAACGCGTCGCGCACGAGCTCCCAGCGCGCTTCCAGCATCTGGCGCTCCAACCGTTGATGCAACTCGGCCGCCTCGGCCTGGCGCTTCAGCGGGCGCAACCGGGTGCGCGCCTCGCGCTCCACGTCCAGCGAACGGTCCAGATTCTGCTGCGTGCGCTCAAGCTTCAGCTGCGCGCGCCTGCGGCGCTTGCGATGCTTGCCCAGCCCCGCTGCCTCCTCAATCAGCAGTCTTCGTTCGCGTGGCTTGGAAGTCACGATCGCCTCCACACGCCCCTGCGAGACGACCGAGTGGGCCTCCTTCCCCAACCCGGTGTCTGACAGCACCTCGATCACGTCTGTCAACCGGCAGCGAGCGCCATTCAACCGGTATCCGCCCTCGCCCGCGCGATCCAAGCGCCGCACGATCGAGATCTCGCTCAACGGCACCTCGATTGTGCCGTCGGAGTTGTCCAGCACTATCTCCACCTCGGCGGCGCTCCGCGCCTGTACCCCCCGTCCCCCGCCGAAGATCACGTCCTGCATCGACTGGCCCCTGACCGCGAGCGGCGATTGCTCCCCCATTGCCCACAGAACCGCGTCGGTCACGTTCGACTTGCCCGACCCGTTCGGCCCCACCACGACGCTCACCCCTGGCCCGAAGTCCATCTGGGTGCGGTCAGGAAAGGACTTAAAGCCCTTCAGCGTGAGCGACTTCAGGCGCACTCTGGACTCGCCTTCACTGACTCTCCAGCTTGTCGATCGCCTGGCGTGCGGCCTCCTGCTCGGCGTGCTTCTTGCTTTTCCCGCTTCCTGCGCCCAGCGTCTCGCCGCCGGCCTGCGCGATCACCTCGTAGGTGCGCTCGTGCGGCGGTCCCGTCTCGGCGGTTATCTCGTAGCTGACCAGCGAACCGCTCCGCGCAAGCAACTCCTGCAGCGCAGACTTGAAGTCCAGCGGATGCTCCAGTGCCTGCTCGATCTCCGGCTGAAAAGCCTCCACAACCGCCTCGGCCGTGCGCTCGTAGCCAGCGTTCAGATAGCACGCGCCGATCACCGCCTCGCTCACCGAAGCGAGCACGCGCTCTGTCTCCATCAGCGCGACCGCCCCGCCCGCGGCTCGGTGCGGCGCCGCCGCGCGCAGCTGCGCGGGTACACCCAGCCGCTCGGCGACAGCCCGGCAGCTCGGTCCCGACACGGCCTGCGCGCGGATCTTCGTCAACCGCCCCGCCCCGAACCGCTCCGCCTCCAGGCGTGGGTACAGATGCGTCGTGATCGCCAGTCCGAGCACACTGTCGCCGAGAAATGCCAGCCGCGCATAGGAGTCCTCGCGGCGGTCGGTCCAGGACGCATGCGTGAACACCTGGCGCTTCAGCTCCCCGGGCAGCTCGTCGAGCAGTGCTTTGAGCAGCCTCATCGCACATCAGCCGGCGGTCTCGGCGTGGCTCAGCACAAAATCGACGGCTTGCCCCACGGTCAGGATCTTTGCCGCCTGCTCGTCAGACATCTGCACGCCATATGTGTCCTCCAGCTCCTGCACGAGTGTGTATAGATCCAGCGAATCGGCCTCCAAGTCCTCCTTGAAGCGGGTCTCGCCGTCGATGCTGCCCAGATCGACGTCAAGCTCGTCAGCCAGATGCGCCTGGATCAGGGTGAACACTTGCTCGCGAGTAGTCATCGTGCCTGCGGCAGGCTAGCGCCCGCTGCGGATGGGGAACCACCCGCACCCTGCCTGAGCGCCCCGGCCCGTTCGAGCGCAACCTCGGTCTGGCCCACTATGTCCTCGCGTGCGCCCTGCTCAGCCCGAAGGATCGCGTTGGCAAAGCCCTGGCGGCTGAAACGCCCGTGGGGCACCACCCCCAGGTTGCGCAGCCCCAGCAGGTAGGCGCCGCCATTAGCCTCCGGATCGATCTCCTCGCGGAAGCCTCGCAGCGCGCCGCGCAGCAGCGCGCCACCGAGCTTGGCCCGGGCCGAGGACATCGCTGCCTCGCGGACAGCGCCGAGCATGGTCTGCGATACAGCCTCCATCAGCTTCAGCGCCACATTGCCTGTGAAGCCATCGGTCACGATCACATCAGCCACACCGCCTACGACATCGTCGCCCTCCACATTGCCAATGAACTCGAACGCGCTCAGGCCCTCCCCGGCGCGGCGCGCCAGCTCAGCGTGGGACTCGACTACAAGAGCGCTTCCACGCGCGGGCTCCTCGCCGTTTGACAGGAGCCCGATGCGCGGGCGCTCCACCCCCAGCACCACCCTTGCAAGCGCGGCGCCCATGAACGCGAACTGCACGATGTGCTCACGCCTCGCTTCGGCGTTGGCCCCCACGTCCAGCAGCGTCACCGGACTGTGGGGAACCGGCAGGGGGATCGCGAGCGCCGGGCGGTAGATGCCCTTCGCGCGCTTGATGTTGAACAGCCCCGCGGCCAGCGCCGCACCCGTGCCGCCCGCGCACACCAGCGCCTGAGCTCTACCCTCCGCGACTGCCCTGCAGGCCATCACGATCGACGCTCCGGGGGTCGTCCGCGCGGCGCGCACGGGATCGCGCTCCTTGGCAATCGAGATGGGCGCATCGACGACCTCGACGCCCGCCGGCAGGGTGGGTGGGAGTCCCATCTCATCGGCCGGACCAAACAGCAGCACGCGCGCGCCCTTGCCGGCCGCCATCGCTGCCCCCGCCGCCACCTCGGCCGGGCCCAGATCGGCCCCGTTGCAATCGACTGCTATGACCGGAGTCGCAGGCGGAGCCGGATTACTCGTGGTCGTGCTCGCTGTGGTCGTGTGTGCCCTGCACCACGACCTCCTTGCCCGCGTACGTGCCGCATACCGGGCACACCCGGTGAGGCCTGCGCGGGCTGTGGCATTTCGGGCACGCGTTCACCGCGGGCGTGCCGATCTTGTGCTGCGCACGGCGCTTCGCAGTCCGGCTGTGAGACTGCTTTTTCTTGGGGACGGCCATCGCGGCGAACAGAGTACCAATACCCGCCCGCTGCCCGCCGTGGCCCACAAGCGAGTCTCACTCCAGGCGCAGCTCCCGCAGCTTTGCCCACCGTGGATCCCCGGCCGGCTCGTGGCGATGCTCCGGGCCGGCGGGGTCCAAATCGTTCAGGTCCGCCGCGCACACCGGGCACAGCCCCGCACAGTCCTCCTTGCAGAGCACCTTCACCGGCGTGGCCAGCGCAAACGCGTCGCGCGCCCATCCCGCCAGGTCGAGCTTCTCCCCGTCCACATACGGGCTTTCCAGCTCCTCTCCCCCGCCCGGCCTGTCGACCTCACGCGCCTGCACTTCGACCTTCAGCGCCGCGCCTTTCAAGCAGCGCATGCACGTGCCCTGCAGCGTTGCCTCGAAGAGCAATCGCAGCGCGTACCCGCTGCCGGTCATCCGCGACACCTCTAACTTCACCGGCAGCTTCTCAGGCGCCACCGTATACCGCTCGCCGCCCAGCACCAGTGGATCGATCCGCACGCTCAGCTCGATCCTCCGCCCCTCGCCGGTGCTCAGCCGCAGCCCCTGAAGATCGAACTCGTCAGCGATCGCGCTCACCCCTCCCAGGCTAGCGTTCGGCTCCGCGAATCCGACCCCCTCAGCCGGATCCGTTCAGCTCGCGCTTGAGCACCTTGCCCGTCGCGTTCCGCGGCAACTCCTCCAGGAACACCACCTCACGCGGCACCTTGTACCGGGCCAAGTTGTCCTTCACATATTCCTTCACCATCTCTTCGCTCAGCCCCGTGCCATTGCGCGGCACGACGAACGCCTTCAGCCGCTGACCGAACTGATCGTCCTGCACCCCGATCACCGCCGCCTCTTCGATCTGCTCGTGGTCGGCCAGCAGGTCTTCGACCTCGCGCGGGAACACGTTCTCGCCGCCCGAGACGATCATCTCGTCGTCGCGCCCGTCCACGAACAGCCGCCCGTCCGCGTCGAAGTGCCCGACGTCGCCGGTGCTCATCAGCCCGCGCACGATCTCCTTGCCGCCGCCCCCGGTGTAGCCCTCGAAGACCATCTCGTTCGCGACGAAGATGCGCCCGCCCTCGCCCGGCGCCGCCTCGTGGCCCTCGGCATCCAGCAGCTTTACGACCGTCCCCATCGGCGCTCTGCCCGCGGTCCCGGGTGCGGCGCGCAGGTCCTCGGGCGTGGCGATCGTCGCCCATGCGACCTCCGTCGATCCGTACAGGTTGTAGAGCACGTCCCCCAGCGCGTCCATCGCCTTCGTCGCCAGCTCGCCCGGCAGCGCCGACCCGCTCAGCGAGATCACCTTCAGCGAGCTCAGGTCGTACTTTGCGATCGTCTCCGGACCCAGCTCGAGGATCCGCTGCAACATCACAGGCACCACCGCCAGCGCCGTCGCGCGATGGTGGGCGACCGCCCGCAGCGTGTCCTCGGGGTCGAACCTGCGCCGCAGCACCAGCGTCGAGGAGAGCGGCTCCGCGAGGGTGAAATGCCCGAAGCCCCACGAATGGAACATCGGCGCGGCGATCATCGTCGTCTCGCGCGCCTTCAGCGGGATCTTCGAGAACAGCGCCGCCAGCGGCTCTATCGAGTCTGGCTGCTTGCGGGCGGCCCCCTTCGGCGTCCCGGTCGTGCCGGAGGTCAGGATCACGACCCTGCCGGGCTCGGCGGGAGGCGTGAGATCGGCTGTGCTGGCATTCGCGATCAGGTCCTCCAGCAGCGGGGCGGATGCCGCCTCGCCGGGGTCGCGCCACGCGACGAAGCGTTTGCGGTCCACGCACCCCTCGTTCACGAGCCCGGCGAACTCCTCGTCGTAGATCAGCGCCTTCGGGTCCTCGCGCCTGAGAACATCCGCGATCTGCGGCCCCGCGAACGCGGTGTTCAGGTACAGCGCGTCCGCCCCCAGCTTCGAGCACGCCACGGTCGCGTCAATGAACCCGCGGTGGTTGCGACACATGATCGCCACCCCATCTCCCTCGCCCACGCCCTCCGCCCTCAGTCCGCTTGCTAACGCGTTCGTGCGCTTCTGCACCTCCTCAAACGTCAGCGTCCCTCGTTCGTCGACGATCGCGGCCCTCTGCGGATAGCGCGCGGCCGAGCCCGTGTACGCAGCTGCCGGCGTCGGCCCCCAGCGACGCAGCGCCACGATCGAGCGCACCGCTCTGTCCGGGCGCACCGGCTTGATCATGCCGGTGCCGAGCAGCGTCTTTGCGACCTGCAGCTTGTACTTCGCTTCGCGCGTGTTCATACGCGCGGACCCTACTCAAAAACCGCGCTAGCTCACTTCGGCAGGCTCGTCCTTGCCCTGCAGTCGCTCGCGCCCGCGCTGCACGGCGGCGATGAACTTCGAGAGGTTGACCTCGAGCGTGTTGAGGATCTCATCCGCGTAATCCTCGGCGCCGAGCCGGATCTCGCGCTCTCTCGTGCGTGCATCCTCGACGATGTCCTCCGCGGCGCGCTCGGCCTGCTTGGTGACCTCCTCATCGCCCACCAGCCGCTCCTGGCGCTCGCGCGCTTCCTTGACGATCCGCTCAGCCTCCTTCTTGGCCTCCGCGAGCATCTCCTGGCGCTCCTTGACGATCCAGCGCGCCTGCTTGATCTCCTCGGGGATCGTCGCCCGCATCTGGTCGAGGATGTCGTAGATCTCCTCCTTGTCCACCCTCACCTGATCGGTCAGGGGCACAGGCTTGGCGTTATGCACCAAGTCATCCAGCTTGTCGATCAGTACTAGAACATCCATCAAAGAGTTACCTCCGTGAGGCGCTCCAGCCCCACGATTTGAAATAAAAACTCGACCTTGCGTCTCGCATCCAAGTTCGTCAGCGCCTCAGCTCTTCCTGCAACCTTCTCGCTACCTCGTCGGGGACGAGATCGTCAATCCTTCCCCCGAACGTCGCGAGCTCCTTCACGCCGCTCGAGGACAGAAAACTGTACTGCGGGCTGGCCATCAGGTAAACCGACTCTATCCCGGGATCCTGCCGGCGGTTGAGTTGGTTCATCTCCAGCTCGTACTCGAAGTCCGAGATCGCGCGAAGTCCCTTGACGATCGCCTTTGCCCCCACATGCCGCGCAAACTCTACGACGAGCGTGCTGAAAGGCTCGGCCCTCACCCCATCCAGACCCGCAATCGAACCCTCGATAAAGCCCATCCTCTCATCGATCCCGAACAGCGCCTCGTTCTTGCGCACCGAGCGGTTCACGACCGCCACCACAACTTCATCGTAGAGAGCCGCTGTCCGGTAGATCACATCCAAGTGGCCGTTCGTGATCGGGTCATACGAGCCCGGGCACACAGCGATCGACTTCTCACGCCCGCTCATCGGGTTTCCTCATGTCTGACAGTGGATTGTGATCGATGTATCTCCATAACGCCGCTCCTTCACGATCTCCCAAGGCAGCTCGAGCGGCGCTCGCCGGTCGCTCTCCACGACTACGCGCGCCTTTGGTGCAAGCAGCGGCGCCAGGGCCACTGAGATCTCGCGTCCCAAGTCGCTCGCCCGACTGTACGGGGGGTCGATCAGCACTAGATCGTACGTCTCCGCGCGTGCTCGTGCTCTCTGCAGAGCGCCGAGCGCCTCTCCGCGCCGCACCTCGGCCTCGTCCTCCTGGAGCCCGAGAGCCTCCAAATTGCTCGTCAGACTCTGCAGCGCGCGCCCATCCCGCTCGACGAACACGGCCCGCTTCGCGCCTCTCGACAGCGCCTCGATCCCCAGCGCGCCCGTGCCGGCGAAGAGGTCCAGCACCTCCTCCCCCTCCACCCCTCCGAGCATCGAGAAGACCGCCTCCCGCACCCTCTCGGACGTCGGCCGCGTGATGGCAGTGCCCTTCGGCGCCGTCAGCCGCCTGCCGCCCCAGCGCCCAGCGATCACCCTCACGCCGGGATCGGCTCTAGCACCTCGCACCCGGCCGCGTGGGCAAGCGCCTGCCCCAACAGCACGTGCTCGGACCCCTCGAGCTCCGGATCTTCGGCGATGATTTCCTCTGCCCGCGCGCGCGCTCGCTCCAGCAGCGCCGCATCATCCGGCAGGCACGCCACTTCGAACGGGCGGGCACCCGATTGCCGCGTCCCCACCAGGTCGCCCTCTCTGCGCAGTGCAAGGTCGATCTCAGCCAGCTTGAAGCCATCAGCGTGCTTGACCACGGCACGCAGGCGAGCCGAGGGTGGGTGAGATCCCATCAATAGACACACTGACCGGTGCTCACCGCGTCCGATGCGCCCGCGTAGCTGGTGCAGCTGGGAGATACCAAAACGCTCAGCGTTCTCAACCAGCATCACCGTCGCATTGGGCACATCGATACCCACCTCGATCACCGTTGTGGTGATGAGCACGTCAGCGTCACCGCAAGCGAAAGCAGCCATCGCGTCCTGTTTTTCGCGCGAACGCATCTGGCCGTGTAGCAGGACCAGCCGGAATCCTTCCAGCTCACCATGCGACAGGCGCTCGAACTCTGCGGTGGCAGCACGCGCCTCGCTGGAAGACTTCCCAGTCTCTGCGCCGGCCGGCGGATCTGCTGCAGGCTCCTCGACGAGCGGACACACCACAAATGCCTGCCGGCCAGCGCTCAACTGCTCGCGCAGGTCCCGATAGGCATGCTTGCGGGCTTCCTCACCAGCCACGATGCGGGTGTCGACTGCTTGGCGCCCGCGGGGAAGCTCGCGCAAGAAACTCACGTCCAGATCCCCATATCTCGTCAGGGCGAGCGTGCGCGGGATCGGCGTGGCGGTCATATGCAGTACGTGCGGCGCTGGCCGGTCTCCGATCGGTCCATCGCCGCCCGCCGCCTGGGCTCCCTTCCCGTCCAGCGCCGCCCGCTGGCGTACACCGAAACGATGCTGCTCGTCGACCACGGCCACAGTCAGTGCCCGGAAGCTGACATCCGGCTCAATCAACGCGTGGGTGCCAACCAAGAGCGGCAGCTCACCGCTTGCAAGCTTGCCCAAGATGTCGTCGCGCCGGCGCGACGGGGTCGAGCCCGTCAGCAGCGCGCTGGGCACCGGCTCGCTGCCGATCAGCCTCTGCACAGTGGCGAAATGCTGCTCGGCGAGCGTCTCGGTCGGCGCCATCAGCGCAGCCTGCCGCCCATGCTCGATTGCGCGCAACATCGCGTAGAGGGCGACAACGGTCTTACCGCTGCCGACCTCGCCCATCAGCAGCCGCTGCATCGGGCGCGCCGTCGCCAGCTCTTTGCGAATCATCTCCACCGCCCTGCGCTGGTCGCCCGTGAGCTCGAACGGCAGGCCGTCCCTCAGCCAGCGCTCGCTCAGCCCCGGCTCCTGGCGACACCGGTAAGCGCTCGTGCGCTCCCGCCTTCTGGCGCGCCGTTTCAAGAACACCAGCTGTGCGAGCAGCAGCTCTTCAAACGCGAGGCGCTCCCGCCCCGCCTCACGATCCCCTGCCGCATGCGGGAAGTGCATCGCCGCCAGCGCGCTCCTACGGTCCGGCAGGCCCTCGCTCACCCTCATCGCCGCGGGCAACGCCTCGGGTACGTGCGCCAGCGCATCCTTCATGCCCCGCACGAGCGTCAATATCTGCGTCGAGCTCACACCCTCCGTCGCCCGGTAGCGGGCGATCTCCCCCGGCGGGCCGGTCTCGCCCGGAGCTGGGTGAGCGGTTGGGTGGGCATTCAAATCCCCGCCGGGCGCATGGTCAGTGACGCTGAATCCCCCACGCTCGTCGGCCTTGCCATTCAGTAACAGGCGCGTCCCGGGACCGTAACGCTTCACGAGCCACGGCTGGTTGAAGAACGTCGCGCGAATACTCCCGGTCGCATCGAACACCGTCGCCTGCACCAGCGGCTTCATCCCCCGCCGTCTCACCGGCCGTGCGCTGATCGTTGCAACCTGCACCGCAACCGTCGCCTGCACACCTGCCTGCAGTGCGTCCACGCTGCGCGCCTCGCGGCTGTCCGTAGGCAAGTGCTCCAACAGCGCACCGACGCTCGTAAGACCGAGTGCCTCCAGACCGTCGGCCAGCTTCCCCGCCGGCACATCCAGCGGGTCTTTCAGCCGCGATGGCCTCGGCCAGCGCACATGCGCCTCGAGCATCTCCTCGCGGCTCAGATGGCTCGTGGACGCGAACGCATGCGGCCCTTGCGGCTCGGGGCACCGGGAGGCTGCGCTTTCCTCCTGCTCAGGGGCTCTTGTGACTGTCACCGTCCTAGACACCTCGCTCGCCCATCATGCACCGCGCGCCGGTCATCACTCCGCGGTCAGCAGCCACCAGTAGGCGGGCTGGCCGCCGTGACGAAGCTCGAGCTCCACTCCTGCGCCGAGGAGCCCGGTGACCTCCTCAGGCGCAAGCGGTGCGTCCTCTCCCGAGAGCACGCTGATCAGCTCCGCGCCATCGGCTAGCGCCTCGATGACGGCCTTCAGGGTCTCCCGGGGATCACCCCACGCGATCACCTCGTCTGCCAGGAATCCCACCGCCTCACCGCGACCGAAGCGTTGCTGTGCGTCGTCGCGAGCCGCTTGCGCGACCGCTCCCGTGCGTAGGTGCGTAAGCGCCTCATTCAGCGCTCGCGCATTCTCCTCCACCGTGCGATCCGATAGCAGCACGACCGCGGCGGCGAGCCCTGCCTGCTGGCTGGTGGTGGGCGCCACGAGCACCTGCTTGTCCGATAGCTCGGCCGCGTGCTCGGCCGCCATGATCACGTTGGCGCTGTTTGGCAGCACCACCACCTCCTCGGCCGGCACCTCGTGGATCCCTGCCAGCAGGTCATAGGTGGAGGGATTTAGCGTCGGGCCGCCATCGATCGTGTGCACACCCAGCTCTCTGAACATCGCCCGAAGCCCGTCGCCGCTGACCACGGCCACCGCTCCGCAGCGTACCCTCGGGACACCGGCCAAGGACCGGCCCGCGGCCTGTCCTCCGTTAGAGACAGGAGCCCCTCGATGGACGCCAGCAACACCGTCGGAGAGCCGTCCCTCGAGCTCGCCCATCTGCAAGCGCATATCCGCGACATCCAGATGGGAGACCTCGCCCGCCTCGGCGAAGACCGCTGTCGCCCGCTCAGGCTCATCGGTGTGCACGTGCACCTTCAGCGTCGTTGCATCCCCCACGACCAGCACCGAGTCGCCGAGCTCCTCCAGCGGCGCGATGAAGTGTCCGGAGCTGAGTTCGGTGCCGGTGACGGCAAAGTTGGTGCAGAAGCGATACGTGCTCGAGCGATGCTCGGGATGACTGATGCGTGCGGGCGCGTGGTGATCGAGCTCGGGCGGATCGTCACCGCGCAGCGCCGCCACGACACCGGCGAAGATGATCGTCAGCCCATAGCCGCCTGCGTCGACCACCCCGGCGTCGCGCAGTGCCGCCAGCAGATCCGGACCGCGCTTGACCGACTCTTGCCCTGTCCTGACCGCTCGCTCCAGCGTCGCGGCGATCGCCGCATCCTGCAGCTCCGGCTCCGCGTCGGGGTCCAAGCGCGAGTCCTCCGGACTGTGCGCCAGGTCGGTCACGATCTGGTGGGCCATCTCGCGCGCCACCGTCAGGATCGTGCCCTCCGCGGGTTCGCGCACCGAGGCATAGGCCCGATCTGCGGCATTGGCCAGCGCCGCGCCGATCAGTGCCGCGTCGATCAGCTCGCCCGGCCGGCTGACCAGCTCCTCGGCCGCGCCGCGAATCAGCTGAGAGAGGATCACACCGGAGTTACCCCGCGCCCCCAGCAGCGCTGCGCGGGCGACCGATTGCACGATCTCCTCACGCCCGATGTCGTCGATCGTGCGCTCCCCGTCACTCCCCAGCAGGTGGTCGAGCTCCGCCAGCACCGCGCGCAGCGTGAGCGCCATGTTGTCGCCGGTGTCCCCGTCGGCGACGGGGAACACGTTGAGGTCGTTGACCTCCTCGCGACGCGACTCCAGGTGCGCCAGTGCCCCCGCCACCGCCGCGCGAAAACGAACCAGATTGGTATCGCTCACAGCACTACCTCTATCACCTCGGCCGGGCGCTCACCGGCGAGCCCAGCTCGCACAGCCGTTGCGGCGCTCTTCAGAGAGCCTTCGTGACCTTGCCGGCTTTCAGGCAGCGGGTGCACACGTAAACGCGCTTGGGCGCCTTGCCCACGAGGATTCTCACCTTTTGCAGGTTCGGGTCAAAGCGCCGCTTGGTGGCGACCATCGAGTGGCTGCGGCTCTGGCCGAAGGCCGGACCCTTTCCGCAGCTGTGACAAACCTTTGCCATATGGCCCGCAGTCTAGCCGGTCCGAAAAAAGAGGGGCCCGGCTCGGCGGCCTACAGCCGCCTGCGCCACCCTCTAGGCTAGCTCACGCCGCAGCGCCACCATCCGCAGCACAGCCTCAGCGGCGTGGCGGCCCTGATCGCGCTTTCCGCCCCCGGTACGCGCCAGCGCCTGCTCCATCGTCTCGCACGTCAGCACGCCGAAGCCACACGGCACCCCGGTGCTCAGCTGGACCTCCTGAATGCCCCGGGCCGTCTCGGCGCAGACGTACCCGTAGTGGTCGGTCTCGCCCTTGATTACCGCGCCCAGGCACGCCACGCCCGCGAAGCGCCCGGATCGCGCGGCGTAACTCGCGGCGAGCGGGAGCTCGAACGCCCCCGGCACGTCGAACACCTCCACGCCCGTCGCACCTGCCAGTGCGAACGCCTCCATCGCCCCCGCCAGCAGGCGCTCAGCCAGCTGTTCGTAGAAGCGCCCGATGACGATCGCGTATGAGTCGCTCACTGCTTGCCCTCGGCATCACTGCGACCGGCCCGGTCCTGCTCTCGCTCGGCGTGCAGTAGTTCCTCGTCGAGGTTCAACCCCTGGTGGTGCAAGGTGTGCCCCATGCGCCGCGCCTTCGTGCGCATGTACGCCTCGTTGTGCACGTTCGGGGCGTGCTCGATCGGGATCTGGGCGCTCACCGACAGCCCGTAGCCCTCCAAGCCCCGAATCTTCTTGGGGTTGTTCGTGAGGATCCTGATCGAGGAAAGCCCGAGATCCACCAGAATCTGGGCGCCAATCCCATAGTCACGCAGATCCGCCGGCAACCCGAGGCGCTCGTTGGCTTCGACCGTGTCCAGGCCGTCCTCCTGCAAGCGGTAGGCGCGCAGCTTGTTCAAGAGCCCGATCCCGCGCCCCTCTTGGGAGAGGTACAACAGCACTCCCTGGCCCTCCTGCTCGATCATTGACAGGGCGGACTCCAGCTGCTCCCCGCAATCGCAGCGCAGCGAATGAAACACATCACCGGTGAGGCACTCTGAATGCACTCGCACAAGCACGCCCGGTTGCCCTGAGACATCCCCCTTGACCAGCGCCACATGGTGCTTGTCGTCGACGAGCGAGCGATACCCAACCGCCTCGAACTCGCCAAAAGCTGTCGGCAAGCGTGTGGCCACAACCCGTTCGACGAGCTTGTCGTGGCGCCGGCGGTAGGCGATCAGGTCGGCCACGGTGATCATGCGCAGCCCGTGACGAGCGCAGTAGCCGACCAGGTCCGGCACGCGCGCCATCGTGCCGTCGTCGTTCATCACCTCGCAGATCACGCCGGCTGGATTCAGGCCCGCGAGCCGCGCGAGGTCGACGGCGGCCTCGGTCTGCCCTGCCCGCTCCAGCACCCCCCCGGCGCGACTCTTCAGCGGAAAGACGTGGCCCGGCTGAACGAGATCCCGCGGCAGGCTCTCGGGATCGATCGCGACCTGGATCGTATGCGCGCGATCGTGCGCTGAGATGCCTGTCGTGACGCCCTCGCGCGCCTCAACCGAGACGGTGAACGGCGTTTCGAACGACGATTCGTTCTTCGCCGCCATCAGGTCCAGCCCAAGCTCGTCGCAGCGCTCAGCGCTCAGCGACAGGCAGATCAGCCCCCGCCCCTCTTTCGCCATGAAGTTGATCGCCTCGGGCGTGGCGAACTGCGCCGCGAGCGTCAGGTCACCCTCGTTCTCGCGGTCCTCGTCATCGCAGACGACGACCATCTTGCCCTCACGGAAATCCTCGATCGCTTGCTCGATCGTGGCAAACGGGGTCGTTGTGGTGGTCTCGCTCATCTTCTTCTCTCCAGTAGTCGCTCTACGTGCTTGGCCAGCACATCAACCTCCAGGTTGACCCGATCACCGACGGCTGCCCCTCCCAGGTTCGTTTGCTTCAGCGTCTCCGGTATCAGCGAAACCTCGAAGCCATGCTCGAGCAGGGCGCTGACCGTCAGGCTGACGCCGTCCACTGCGACCGAGCCCTTCTCCACCAGGTAGCGCTCCAGCGCCGGGCCGGTGCCGATCGCCAGAACGCGTGCGAAGCCCTCTTCGCGCAGCTCGCTGATCATCCCCGTGCCATCGATGTGGCCTTGCACGACATGCCCGCCGAGACGATCCGTGGCCCGCAGCGGCAGCTCGAGGTTTACTCGTGCGCCGGCGCCAAGTGCCCCCAGCGTGGAGCGCTCGAGCGTCTCGATCATTGCCTCCGCCTGAAAGCCGCCATCGCGAATCTCAGTCGCGGTGAGGCACACGCCATTTACGGCGATCGAGTCCCCCTCGCCGAGCTCGCCCGCTAACCGCGTGTCGATCTCGAGCGTGGCGCCCGCGCCGCCCAGCTCGAGCGCTGTCACGCTGCCCACGTCCGCGATCAACCCTGTGAACATCTCCTCACCACTCACGCAACCGCGCGGAGATCAACAGGTCCTCGCCAACGCGCTCGCAGTCGAAGGTGAGCGCGCGCAGCGCCTCCGAGATCTGCTCGACCCCCTTGCCCTCCAAGGGATCGCGAGCCGCGCTTCCTCCCAGCAGCAGCGGCGCCAGGAACAAGCGGATCTCGTCGATCTCGCCCGCGTCCAGAAACGCTCCCGCGAGATGTGGCCCGCCCTCCAGCAGCATTGCGGTGACACCAAGCCCCCCCAACTGCTCAAGCCCCGAGCGGACCCGCGCCGGCTCGTTCTCGCCGGTGGCCACCAGCACCTGTACCCCGGCCGCCTCCAGTGCGTCGGTGTCCGCCCGCGGCGCCGCCCGCGAGACCACCACAGTAAGCGGTATCTCAGCGGCCGCGGCCACCAGCTGGGAGCTGGGCGGCAGTCGCGCGAGCGAATCGAACACCACGCGCCGCGGCTGGTGGGGCAACTCCGCCGCCGCCAGCCCCTCCGGCCGCGCCGTCAGCCGCGGATCGTCCGCCAGTGCCGTGCCGATGCCCACGACCACCGCGTCGACCGAGGCCCGCCAGCAATGGGCCAGCTCACGGCTGTCCTCGCCGCTGATCCACTGAGAGTCGCCTGTGCGAGTCGCGACCTTGCCGTCCAGCGTCATCGCGGACTTGAAGAGCACCCACGGGTGCCCAACACGGGCGTGCTTACGGAAAGCCTGGTTGAGCAACCGCGCGCGCGCTGCGAGCTCACTGTCGGCGAGCAGCACCTCCACGCCCTCGTCGCGCAGAATTCCCAAGCCGCGGCCCGAGGCCTTCTCGGTGGGATCGTCGGAGGCGACGAACACCCGCTTGATCCCCGCCTGCAGGATCGCATCGGTGCATGGCGGTGTCTTGCCCTCGTGACAGCACGGCTCCAGCGACACATACAGCGTCGCTCCGCTCAGGTCCGCCACGCCACACGCCTCGATCGCGTTGATCTCCGCGTGCACCCCGCCGAACTTTTCGTGCCAGCCCTCACCCAGCACCTCGCCGCCGCGAGCGACCACAGCACCCACCACTGGATTGGGCTTGACCGCGCCGAGGCCGTTGCCGGCCAGTTCGATCGCCCGCGCGAGATGCGCCTTATCGGTGTCTGTGCAGGTCGTCATGTGTCCATCCAGGATAACCCTGCTCAGTGCGCGCACCGTCCGCCGTGGAGCCGGTAGACGGTCATCTCCGGTCCGGGACGGTGGTAGGCGAGCGGGTAAAAGTCAAAGCTCCAGTCGAAGTCAAAAGGTACGGAATCCCGCCCACCCCGTCCTTGCGAGTACGGCGAGGCGCGGTAGGCGACTTCGCCCTGCCCGGCCAGCGCCGCGTAGTAGGCGATTGCATGGGGCACCGCCTTCGGGTCGGCGTACGCACGCCCCGACTGCGTGGAGCCACTCACCACCCAGCAGTAGGAATGCCGCTCGTAGTAGCCGATCAACGCGGGGCTGAGCGTGCGCTCGTAGTCCTCGATCCCGACTTCACTCCTAACGCTCGGTTCGATCCCACCGCTGGCAGAGATCCTCGACAGCGTCGAGGGGTACTTCCTCCACCGTTTGCCCCACGCGTCGGGCGCGACCGGCTCGACCACGATCGCTGTGCCGGCGGGAATGTGAGCCACCATCCACGCTCGCGTCAGGTTGCGCGTATCGGCGCGTGCGAGCACTTTTCCCGAATGCAAGCTGTAGGAGAGCCCCTGTGCGAGCAGCACCGCGGTGAGCACAGTGGCGAGCGCTGGCCGAAACGGGGACCGATGGCGCGTGTCACCCGGCTTCGGTCGCAGGCGCGGTGCCTGGCGCACCGCTATGCCCGCCAGCTGCAGCGCAAACAGCGCAGCTAGCAGGCACACGATTGGGAAGACCGGCAATAGCCAGCGCCCGAAATAACGTCCCTGCGATCCCATGAATGCGAGATACAGCACCGGCGCGGGCACGAGCAGCCAGCCGAGTGTCCGCTCCCGCCGCCACACGCTCAGCGCGCCCCCCAGCGCAGCCAGCGCGGGCACCCAGCCGAGCCCCCATGTGAGCGACCACAAGTAGTAGGCAAAGCCACCGTCTTTGGGCGCGCCCAGCTTGCCTTGGGCTTCGGCAGAGAGCGTCGACTGATGCACCAGTCCCGAATGGAAGCTCTTGAAGTCGAGCAGCGCGTAGGGGTTCGCGATCAGAAACGCAGCGAGCGCTGCGCCACCGGCGAGCGCCATCCCGCGCAGCGCGCTGCGGCCGGCTTCCTGTTGAGCCTGCAGGTAGCGCGCGGCGAGCGCTGCCGCGAACGGCACGAGCACAATCCCGGCCGTGTACTTAGTCGCACAGGCCAACCCCAGACCGGCGCCCGCCAGCAGGTAGTCCCGCCCCCGGCCTTTGCGCAACACACCCGCGCTTCCCAGCAGCGAGAGCGTCAGCGGCGCGAGCGCCGGCACATCGTTCAGCGCAAGGTGGGCGTAGAACACCGGCAAAAATGCGACCGCCTCGATCGCCGCCGCGAGTAGGCCCACACTGCGCCCAAACAGGCGCGCGCCCGTCGCATACAACAGCCACAGTGCCGTCGTGCCGAGCACGGCGGCCGCGACGCGCGCAAGCGTGTACACGTCCCCGGGGTGCGCATCAAAGGCGTGGCGCACACCGGCTGAGCCTCCGAACCACAGAGCAAACAGGTAGTGCAGCACGTACGTGAACGCCGGCGGGTTGGCGAAGTAGTGCGGGTTCAGGCTGTGCTGTTCGAACATTTTCACCGCGTGGGGCACGAAATGGTCGGCCTCGTCGGCGTTGTATGCGTACGGCAGCCCCTCACCGATGCCCCACAAACGCAGGCCCAGGCCACCCACGAGCACGGCCGCCAGCCCCAGCCACGCCCACCGGCGAGGAATCTCAGCAGTTGCCATAGATCGCGTAATAGCGGCTCACGTAGATGCGCTTGAAGCCCGCAAGCGGAACCTGGTCGCGCGGATCGTCGCCCACATCGACGATCGCCTCGAAGAACACCGCGCTGCCGAGCGGATAGACCGCGACGCTCCCCTTGCGGATGCGGTTCTCAAGCGTGTGCGAGTGCTTGGTGACATCTGCGCGCGCCTGGCTGCGCGCGACGATGTCGTGCTGACCGACGCTGTCGAGGATCCAGCGGGCATCCGGAATCAGCTTGTTGTTGGGAAGCGACAGCAATGGACAGCGCCGAAGTTCGGCCTTCACCGCTCCTGCGCCCAGTGCGACCGCGAGCCCCTTGTGGAAGTCCTCGTGGTATGCGAGCGTGGTGCGCAGGCTGGACAGACTCAGCGTCGTGGCCGCCGAGGCCGCGCCATAGGCGAACAGGGCGGCCGCACCGGCCATCCAGATGCGGCGCATGATCGTGCCCGGCTCGAGCATCGCCCAGCCGCCTATAGCAACCGCGCAGAACAGCAGCAGCATGACCGCCGTGGCCATCAGGTAACGATCGATCACCGATGCCCCGCCCGCACCCTCCAGCACGAACACGCCGAGCAGCAGCAAGAGCGCGGCCAGCGGCGTACGCACGCGCCGTGGGGTGAGCCAGATCGCGAGCGGGATGCCCGCCAGCGCGCCGAGCAGCACGGGCAGCTTGTCGATCCGTACGGCGAATGTCCACACTGAACCGACCACGCTGGAGAGCCCCTGCGTGCGGCCGAGTTCCTGCGCCAGCCCAGCAGTCGAGTTCAGCGAGTAGAACGGCTTGCCCGTCACGATCAGATCGACGAGCACCCACACGACCGGCCCGATCGCCGCCAGCGCGAGGTATCTGAGGCTCCTGGCGAGCGATCCGCGGCCGGCGCCGGCCGATCGGAGATTGCGCCGGTCTCCGATCGGTGGCCAGGCGCACCACAGCCAGTAGACGCCTGCCAGCAGCCAGGCGTCGGGGCGCAGCAGGCCAGCCGCAGCAAGCATGACGAGAACCGGTGCGCCGCGGCGTGGCTTTTCGACCTCCAGGACGACCGCCCAGACAATCAGCGCTACATAAGTGATGTCCAGGTAACCCTGTGCAGCGAGGTTCTCGAGGAAAAAGCGGCTCAGCACCAGCAGCCCCGCGACGAGGCCCACGACTGGACCAAAGCACAGCCGTCCGAGGCGGTACATGCCAGCGACCAGCGCCACGTAGGAGCCGATCGAGCCCAGCACCATCAGGCGCGCCCCGCCCTGGCCGAAGATCGAGCAGAACATGCCGAAGGCGATCGCCAGCGGATGCTCAGTCGGGCCACGATAGACGTGGAAGTCGGGCAGGTGGAAGTGCAGCAGGTCGCGGCCCCACAACAGCGCGTAGAAGGAGTCGTACGTCGGGTAGGTCGGGTAGACGAAGTAGCCGATCAGCGCGCCGGTGCACATCACGGCGAAGGCGAGCTTCGCCCATGTCGCAGCCCGGGCGTCACGCAGCCGAGCCGGCAGCAGCGAGCTCAGTTGCAGCCGGGTGAGCGTCGCGCCTCCCATTGCGCGCAGAGCCTATCCTCCACCCATCAAGCTCATCGTCCAGATCCCAAGCTTGAGCAGGAGGGGGACGGGTCCCCCTCCTGGACACCCCCCGCCATGACCAGGCTTTCGCTCAAATGAAGCTCATCATCCAGATTCCATGCTTCAACGAGGCCGGCCAGCTCCCGCGCACGCTCGCGGAGCTACCAAGCCAGGTCGAGGGCTTCGATGTCGTAGAGCGGCTGGTGATCGACGACGGCTCGACTGACGAGACGATCGCGGTCGCCCGCGCGCTGGGCGTCGAGCATCTCGTGCGCCTGACAAATAACAAGGGCCTGGCCACCGGCTTTCAGGCCGGCATCGACACGGCCCTGAAGCTCGGCGCCGATGTGATCGTCAACACCGACGCCGATAACCAGTACTACGGTCCTGATGTCGCAAGGCTCGTGCGCCCGATCCTCGAGGGACGAGCCGACATGGTGGTCGGCGATCGCGAGGTGACGAACGTCGAGCACTTCTCGCCACTGAAGAAGGCACTGCAACGGCTCGGGTCGTGGGTGGTGCGCCAGGCGTCTTCGACTTCCGTGCCCGATACAACCTCCGGCTTTCGCGCCTACAACCGCGAGGCCGCGATCCAGATCATGGTCGTCTCACGGTTCACTTACACCCTGGAGACGATCATCCAGGCCGGCAAGCTGCTCGTCGCGATCGATCACGTCCCTGTCCGCACCAACCCGAAGACGCGCGAGTCGCGCCTGTTTCCCTCGATGGGCGCCTACGTGCGGCGCAACGCGATCTCGATCTTCCGCATCTACGCACAGTACGAGCCGCTGCGCGTGTTCTGGAGCCTGGCGGCGCTGATCGGGGTGGTATCGCTCGCTGTCTGGATCCGTTTCATCGTCGCCTACGCCGACGGCAGCGGCAAGGGCCACGTGCAGTCGCTGATCCTCGGTGCCGTGCTGTTCATCGCCGCGGTCGTGCTGTGGGCGCTGGGCGTGATCGGCGACCTGCTCGCCGCCCAGCGCGTGATGACGCAGAAGACCTTCGAGCGCGTGCGGCGGATTGAGCTCGAGCTGCACGTGGCGCCATCACACTACGAACCTGGAGCTAGACCGGATCCCGCCCAACCCGGCCCGCGCGAGGCGGTGCGCCTGTGAGCGGCGGCGTCACCGTCTCCCGCGAGGGGATAGTCACCGGCAACACCTACGACAAGTACGGATCGAACAACCCGGTCGTGAAGCGCCTGATGACCGGCTTCGAGCGTACGCTCGATGAGCTTCTCACGAGCGCTGGGCCTCACTCGCTGCTCGACGTTGGCTGCGGTGAGGGAGTGCTCGTGCACCAGTGGGCGCAGCGCCTGGGAGAGCGGCGCGTCGTCGGGATCGACCTGGAGGAGCAGTCAATCCAGGCAGGCTGGTCGGAGCGGCAGGCGCCCAACCTCGAGTACCACGTGATGCACGCCGAGAACCTGCCGTTCGCAGAGAACGAGTTCGACCTGGCCACAGCGATCGAGGTGCTCGAGCACGTCCCCGATCCCGAGCACACGCTCGCCGAGATGGCGCGCTGCGCCGAGCGCCACCTGCTCGTCTCGGTGCCGCGCGAGCCCTTGTGGCGGATGCTCAACATGGCCCGCGGCGCCTACCTGCCCCAGCTCGGTAACACCCCGGGGCACCTCAACCACTGGTCCAGACGATCCTTCTGCGGGCTGCTCTCCAACTACGGGACCGTCGCCGAGGTCCGCTCGCCATTCCCCTGGACCATGCTGCTTGTCCGCGTCTAGCTCCCGCGAGCCCCGCTCCTACGGAAGCGGGGCGCGGATCCTGTCGATCGGGATCGCCTCGACCGGGCTGCTTACGTTCGCGTACTTCTCGATCGCCAGCCACGTGCTGGGCGAAGAATCGGCCCAGTTGCTCGACGTCCTGTGGTCGGTGATGTTCGTGATCATCTCCGTGATCTACCGGCCGATCGAACAGCTGCTCTCGCGCACGATCGCCGAACGCCGCGCACGTGGCAGCGCCGCGCACACGCTGCGCGTGCCGATGCTGATCCAGGCGAGCTTCGCGCTGATCTTCCTGGCGGTGGCGCTCGCGCTGCACGGCGAGCTGGTCGACCACGTCTTCGAACACCAGGGCGCCCTGTATGACGTGCTCGTGGTCGGCACGCTGGCGTATGCCGCGAGTTATTTCGCGCGCGGCTGGCTCGCCGGACACCAGCGCTTCGGCCTGTTCGGCGGGCTGGTGCTGATGGAGTCGGTCTCGCGCATCAGCTTCGCGATCGCGGTCGCGCTGGGCATCGCCAACGGGCAGACCGCAGTCGCGCTGGGCATCGCGGCCGCGCCGTTCGTCTCACTGGTAGTGGTGCCGGTCGCCTTCGCCCGCAGCAGGGGCGATCGAAGATTGGCCGGAGCCCCGATCACCGTCGACGAGGCCGAGGCAGCTCTGGCCGGGCCGGGGACCGAGGGCGTCCAGGAGGCAGCCGCTCACGGCGACCTGTCGCTGCGGCGAGGCGGCGGCTTCGCAGTGTGGGTGTCGAGCATCATGCTCTCCGAGCAGACGCTGCTGAACGCGGCGGTGCTGACCGTCGATGCGACCTCGCACAACGGCGTGCTGGCGGGCATCGTGTTCAACGTGCTGTTGATTGCGCGCGCCCCGCTGCAGCTGTTCCAGGCGATCCAGACCTCACTGCTGCCGCATCTGACAGGACTAGAGGCGACGGACGGGCACGACGCGTTCGCGCGCGCGATCCGCGTGACGATCCTCGCGATCGCGGGCTTCGCGGCGGTGGTGGCGCTGGGTCTGCTCGTCGCCGGTCCGTTCGCGCTGAGGCATGTGTTCTTCGGACAGGTCTTCAACTACAACCGCTTCGGCCTGGCGCTGATCGGCGTCGGCATGGGCCTGCACCTGACCTCCGGCACGCTCAACCAGGCCGCCCTTGCGCGAAACCGGGCGAGGGCCGCCGCCGGCTGCTGGGTATGCGCGGCCGTCGTGTTCCTCGTGTGGATGCTGAGCTCGCCGGTCGGCGAACAGCTGCTGCGAGCGGAGATCGGCTATGCCGGCGCAACCGCCCTGCTCGCGCTGATGCTCGCCACTCTCTACCGTCGCAGCACTGGCGCGGGTGGGTGGGGCTCGATTCAGGCTCAGGCCGCGTCAACCGACGCGGCGATCGCCCGATAGGCCTCTCCGGGGTCCGGCGACGCGGAGAAGATCGCCGAGCCGGCCACGAACACGCTCGCACCTGCATCTCTGCACTTTGGCGCCGTCCCCGGGTCGATGCCTCCGTCCACCTCCACGGCCACGCCCTCACCGACAATCGCCCGCACGCGCTCAATCTTCTGTAGCGAGTGCTCGATGAACGGCTGCCCGCCCCAGCCTGGATTGACGGTCATGCAGAGAGCTATGTCCAGCAGCTCCACCACCTCGGCCAGCGCACCGACCGGGGTCGCAGGGTTGATCGCCACGCCGACTCCCGCTCCACTCTCACGAATCAACCCCGCGGTGTAGGCGACGTGCGGGGTGGCCTCGGCGTGAAATGTGATCGAGTCCGCGCCCGCCTTCACGAAGTCGGCGATCTGCCTCTCGGGCCGCTCGATCATCAGGTGCACGTCGAGCATCGCGCCGGCCCGGCCCACTTGCTCGCGCAGTGCCGCGACGACCAGCGGACCGACAGTGATCGGCGGCACAAAGTGCCCATCCATCACGTCCACATGGATGATCCGCGCCCCGGCATCGAGCACCTCTCCTACCTGCTCGCGCAGCCGCGCGAAGTCGGCGGAGAGGATCGAAGGCGCCACACGCACGCTCCGCAGCAGGTCTTTGGCAATCTCGGTCATGTTTCACCTCACTTCATATGGACACGTAGGGCAAGCTGGGCAAGGACGCAGGGAGCGTGGCGTGCTGTGCACGCGAGCGACCGAGGACGCCGATCCAGCGCAGCCATACGTGTTCATATCGGCTGGAGCATGCTGTCGCCGCAGTTGTTGCACTTTACGAGCGCCGTCGAGGACATGCGCACAATCGTCGAATGCTCACCGCAGTTGGGACACACCGACGTCAGCTCGAAGCGGTGCAGGCAGTAGACGCAGCGATAGCGTCCCGCCAGGTTGGTGGCGCGCAGCCACGGCTCGCCGCAGTTCGGGCACTTTGGCCCGAGGTCGACCTGCGCGCTGCCAGCGGTTCCCTCGTTAGCCATCGCACTCAACTCCGGCGCAGCCGGGCGATGAAGAAGCCCGCTGTCAGGTCGCGGTGGGGCAGCGTCTGCGCGAGCTCCGTGTCGAGGCTGAAGTCGGGGTGGGAGTCCAGGAAGGCGGCGATCAGGCGCTCATTCTCTGTAGAGGAAATGGTGCACGTAGAGTAGACCAGCACGCCGTCCGGACGGAGCGCCGCGGCGCCAGCTGCGAGGATCGCCGCTTGCGGGCCCGTCATCTCGTGGACATGCTCCGGGGTCACCCGCCAGCGCAGGTCCGCGCGCGCCTGCAGCGTTCCCAGACCCGAACACGGCGGATCGACCAAGACCCGGTCGAACACGGCGCCCTCCGGACGGACCTGAGCCGCGTCGCGGAGCTCGACACGCACATTGCCGGCATGCAGCCGCTGCACGGTGCGCGTGAGCGCTCCCGCCCTGCGCCGGTCGCGCTCGACGGCCACGACCTCTCCCGTCCCCTCCATGAGCGCGGCGATGTGCGTGCTCTTGCCGCCGGGGGCTGCGCACAGGTCGAGCACCCGCTCACCCGGACGCGGGTCGAGCGCCCGCGCCACTTTCATCGCTGCGCGCGACTGCGCCGCGAACGCTCCCTCCTGCCACAGCCGCGAGCCGTGCACATCGAACGGATCTTCGAGCACGAGCGCCTCCGGTATGCCGGGGTCTGTGTGCGTCCGCACCGACGGCCTGCCGTCCGCCGCATCCCCCGCCACCAGCGCCTGCGCGAGCGCGTGCACGTCGGTCACGAGCGTGTTCGCACGCAGCGCCACCTCTCCCGGCTCGTTGTCGTAGGCCATCAACGCGCGGGCCTCGTCAGCGCCGAGCTCCTCCCACCACAGGCGTGCGATCCACTCGGGGTGGGAGTGCTTGACGGCGGCCTGCTCGGCCGTCGCATCGGTCAAGGCGCCCAGCAGCGCGTCAGAGCCCTCGCGCGCGGCCCGGCGCAGGACCGCGTTGACGAGTCCGTGCCCGCCTCGTGCGTGCGTCTTGGCCAGCTCGACGACGTCGCCCACGACGGCATAGTCGGGCGACCCGTCGAGATAGAGGAGCTCATACAGACCGAGCCTGAGCGCGGCCAGCACGGGCTCCTCCAGACGTCCGACGGGCCGGTCGGCGAGAGCACCGATCAGGTGGTCGAGCGTTGCCTTGCGCTGTACGGCGCCGTAAGCCAGCCGCATCGCGAGCGCGCGGTCGCGCGGATCGAGCTGTCCGGACTCGGCCTGGAGCGCCCGATCGGCGTAGGCGCCCTGCTCGAACACCCGCCGCAGGACCGTGTAGGCGCATACGCGCGCCGGAGCAATCGCCTTGCTGCTAGAGATATGCAGAGCATGGCGCATTCTCCCTCTCCCGGCCCGGCCCTGCCCGCATCCGACCGTGTGCGGCTGCGGCGCAAGCGCGAACGCGGCAGCCACGACCGCGGCGTGATCGATGCGATCCTCGACGAGGGCCTGATCGCCCATCTCGGCATCGTCGAAGACGGCCAGCCGCTCGTGATCCCCACCCTGCACGCGCGCCGTGGCAATCTCGTCTACTGCCACGGGTCGGTGGCCAGCCGGACGCTGCGGACGCTTGCCGCCGGCGCTCCGGTGTGCCTGACCGTGTCGCTGATCGACGGGCTCGTGCTCGCGCGCTCGGCGATGCACCACTCGGCCAACTACCGTTCGGCGATGCTCCTAGGCAAAGCCGTCTGCGTGGAAGATCCCGAGGAGAAGCGCGCGGCGATGGAGGCGGTCATCGAACACATCGTCCCCGGCCGCTGGCGCGAGGTGCGCGCACCGACCGACAATGAGCTGATGGCCACGGCGGTACTCGCGATCCCGATCGAGGAGGCGTCCGCCAAGGTCCGCACGGGCGGACCCGCCGACGACGAGGAGGACTACGCGCTCGGGGGGTGGGCGGGGGTGATACCGCTGAGCACCCGGGCGGGGACTCCCACGCCGGACCCGCTGTTGCGCGCAGGCATCGAGCTGCCGTCCTATGTGAGCGCCTACAGGCGTCCCGGCGGTCCGTGACCGCGCAGATAGGCCGCGGCGTCCATCGCGCGTCCCCCCGGAGGCTGCACCTCCAACAGCTCCAGCGTGCCGGGGGTGCAGGTGAGCAGCAGGCGGTCATCGCGGACGGATACACCCGTCCCGCCGCGATCCTCACCCTCGCGCGAGCCTGCGGCCTCGCCGGCTTCCAGCGAAGCACGGCCAGTAGAGGCCTCCTGTGCGAGCGCCGCGCGATGCACGCCGAGCAGCGTCCCATCCCCGAGCGCGACCCGTGCGCCGATGTGCGGATGCAGGGCACGCACGACACGCTCGAGCTCACTCGCCGGCCTAGCGGGATCGAGCAACCGATCCTCCGGGCCGATCTTCTCGGCGTATGTCACCTGCGCCTCGTCCTGCTCGACAAACACCGGCGATTCGCCCGTCGCGAGGAGATCCAACGTTCGCACGAGCAGCTCGCCGCCGAGCACCTGCAGCCGCGTGGCGAGCGATCCGTATGTGTCCTGCGGGCCCATCGGCTCAGCGGCGGTGAGGCACACCGGCCCGCTGTCGAGACCCGCAGTGAGGCGCATGATCGAAACGCCGGTGTGCTCGTCGCCTGCCATGATCGCCCGCTCGACCGGTGCCGCCCCTCGCCAGCGCGGCAGTAGTGAGGGGTGCACGTTCAGCAGCTCGTATTCAGACAGCAGCGGCTCCTTGATGAGCGCCCCAAAGGCGCACACCACTACCGCCTCTGGACGGGACTGCGCGATCTGCTCCCTGGCCTGTGGCGCATTCACGCTCTCGGGCTGCTCCAGCGCGACTGAAAGCGCGCGCGCCCGCTCGGCGACCGGCGGGGCAGCCACCCGGCGACCACGGCCCCTGGGGCGGTCGGGGCGGCTCAACACCAGCACTGGACGGTGATCGCTTGCAACCAACCGCTCGAGCATGGCGGCAGCGAACTCTGATGTGCCGAGGAAGACAGTGCGCAAGATCGAGACTCGTCGCGAGCCGCCGCTAGGCGGGATTCTCGTCCGCAACAACCTTGCCGGCCGCGGGTTCGCCGTTGATCTCTCGCTGCGCCTCGCGCATCGCGCGCATCGCCTCCTTGCGCTCCTCCCGCGGAATGCGGTCGAGTATCAGAACGCCGTCGAGATGGTCGATCTCATGCTGGATCACCCTCGCCGCCAGCCCGCTCGCCTGCACCTCGAGCTCCTCGCCTCTCGCATCACGGGCGCGTACGCGCACTTCGGCTGCTCGCTCCACCTCGACGTGCACGAAGGGAATACTCAGGCAACCCTCGCTCGCGATTTCCAGCTCATCGCTCGACCACTCCAAGACCGGGTTGACGAGCACCGTCAGCGGATCTTCGGGGTCGGCTTTGTAGACGAGCACGCGGTGCAGCACGCCGATCTGGGTGGCTGCCAGCCCGATTCCGAGCGCGTCTTCCATCAGCCGACCCATCCGCTCGATCTCCTGCTTGAGCACATCGTCGAAGCGCTCCACCGATAGCGCGGTGGAGCGCAGGACGGGATCGCCAAGCTTGCGCACGTGGCTCAGCGCCGCATCGCGCCGCGCGCGCGTCTCCGGGTCCAGCTCCTTGGGAGGCTCATCCACATCCTGCTCGGACTCGACAAGCTCCTCCAGCTCCTCTGTCTCGGCCATGACGACTAAGTTTATTGTGGGTCGACATCCACGCTGAAGCTCACATTGGCGTGCTCGCGTGCGGCCGCTACGTCCCGGACGGCCTCCCCCACCGCCTGTACGGCTCCACGGCGCTCGGCCGCCTTCATCACCAGCACCTGACGCTCCCGGCCTCGCAGACGAAACAGCGCTGCGGGACCGAGAATGCTTGGGCCGTTCTCGCCGAAGCTGTCGTTTAGGTGCTCGCGCAGCACCTGCGCCGCCGCTCGCGCTGGGCCAGGCTCCACTGCGGCACACACGATCCTGATCAGGTGCGAGAAAGGCGGATAGCGGAGCGCCTCACGCCGTTCCAGCTCGCCCGCGAGGAAACCGTCTGAGTCGTGGCGGGAGGCATGCACGATTGCGCGCGCCTGCGGAGCGAGGCTCTGCACGAGTACGCGGCCCTCACTACCCCGCCCGACGCGACCCGCGAGCTGGGCGATCAGCGCAAACGTGCGCTCCTCCGCGCGGAAGTCCGGAAAGCGCAGGGTGGCGTCGGCGTCGAGCACAACCCCGAGCGTCACGTCGCGGAAATCGTGACCCTTGGCGACCATCTGGGTGCCGATCAAGACCCCTGACGGCGCTGCCTCGAAGCGGCGCAGCAGCGCTCCCACGCCACCCTCCTTCCCGTCCGCAACGTCCGCGTCCAAGCGAAACACGGGGAAGCTCCCGTCATCCAGCGCGGCCGCGAGGTCGTGCTGCACGCGCTCTGTGCCCGCGCCGTGGCGCGCCACCGCTGTAGAGGAGCAATCACCACAACTTGCCGGTACGCCTTCACGGTGCCCGCAGTGGTGACACGCAATGTAGCCCTCGCTGCGGTGCAGCACGAGCGCCACGTCGCAGTCGGGGCAACTCCACACCCGCCCGCAGGAACGGCACGACAGGAAGTTTGACCAGCCGCGGCGGTTGAGCAGCACCATCGCCTTTCCACCCGTGCTGCGTACCCCGGCGAGCGCGCTGGCGGTCAATGGGTGCAGCCCGTTCACCTCTCCTCGCATGTCGAGTATCTGCACCTCCGGCAGCGGGCGGCCGTCGACGCGGCGGGGCAGGCGCAGCGGGCGGGGCGCCGCAAGCACGCTCTCTGGCCGCGGGGTGGCGCTGCCCAGGATCAAGAGCGCCCCACAGCGCGCGGCACGCTGCACCGCGATATCGCGGGCGTCGTAGCGCGGGTCGCCCTCATGCTTGTAGGAGGCGTCGTGCTCCTCGTCGACGACGATCAAACCGAGGTCTTCGATCGGTGCGAACACCGCCGAGCGGGGGCCGACGCACACCCGTGCCTCCCCTGTGCGCAGGCGCCGCCACTCCTCGTAGCGCTCGGCTGGACGTAGCCGTGAGTGCAGCACGGCGACGGTGTCACCGAAGCGTTCTGAGAAGCGCCCCACGATCTGTGGAGTCAACGCGATCTCCGGGACGAGCACGATCGCGCCGCGTCCCTGCTCCAGCGCGGTCGCAGCGGCGCGCAGGTAGATCTCTGTCTTGCCAGATCCCGTGACCCCATGCAGCAGCAGCCGCGTAGCCGTGCGCGCCATGAGCGCCTCCGTGATCGGCTCGAGCACATCGCGCTGCTCATCAGTCAACTCCGGGGGCTCAGGACTGCGCGCGCCGACGGGGAGGTGTACGCGCCGGGTGACGGCACGGCGCTTGCGCCCGCTCAAGCGTCGCGCGGCACCGGGCGGCAACACGAGGCTGAGCGCGCGTGAGATCGTCGAGCAGTACTCCGCCGCGATCCACTCGGCCAGCGCCACCAGGTCGCCCGGCAGGGTGGGTGG
>JBIOEX010000029.1:0-29743 GCA_044446485.1 Solirubrobacterales bacterium | reverse complement strand
TGGGCTACGTGCTCCTGGCGGTCTCACACCGGCTCGCGGCCGCCGGCGGCGGCCGCGAGCTGCTCCCGCTCGACGAGCGCTTCTGGCGGCTTGTCGTCGATGGCGCTGGAAACCTCGCCTACCAGCTGGCCTTCAACAGCCTGATCCGGGCTGTGCACGCGCGCATCGGCTTCAGTCTCCCCTGGCTCGAGCAGGAGCTGAGCCGCAGCGATTACCGCCATCCGATCGCCGCCGCGATCGGAGCCGGTGATGCCGAGGCCGCCGCGAGGGCGGCGCACGAGGCGCTGAGGCCACCTGATGGCGACGCGCCTCTCGGTCCACGACGGCAAGGGGCTACACGGTGAGCTCACAGCAGATTCCGGCCAGCTATGACCGGGCGCTCACCTCCAAGCGTGCGGACCTCACCGCTCTGAGCGCCTGCTGGCGAGAGTTCATCGGGCACTTCTCGCCGCGCGCCGCCGTAACCGCAACCCTGCTCGCGCTCGGCGCGAGAATCTACGTGGGCCAATGGTCCTGGCGCGAGGTGCTGGCGCCGCTGGCGCTGCTCGCGGCTCAGCCGTTCGTCGAGTGGGTCATCCACAAATACCTGCTCCACCTGCCTGCCTTCGAACTGCGCGGCCGGCGGATGGAGCTCTACGGCTCGATCCAGCACCGCAACCACCATCTCGCGCCCTCCGACCTCGATCGGGTACTGCTCAAGCCCATCGAGGTGGTCAGCTTCCTCGTCCAGATAGCCGTCGCCATCGCGCTCCTCACGCTGGCCATCGCGCTGCCGATCGGCTGGCCGGTCCTGCCGCTCGCGCTTACCGGGATCACCTTCGCCTATCTCGGCCTGTTGCGCTACGAGTGGTCGCATTTCCTGATCCACACCCCGTACGTGCCAAAGACACGCACCTACCGAACGATCTGGCGCAACCACCGCCTGCACCATTTCAAGCACGAGGGCTACTGGATGGGCGTGAGCTCAAATTTCGGGGACCGCCTGCTCGGGACCAACCCCGATCAGCGCTCGGTACCGAAGTCGCCGACAGCGCGAACACTTCAGGCTACTGACGAGTAGGGGCCGCGGGCTCGAGCCGGCCGGGACCGGCCTTTCGGAAGCCAAATGCGACGATCCGCTTTGCGCCCGGCGGGTGCGCGATCCAGCCGGCAGCGGAGAACTTCAGGAGATCGCGCGCTCCGTCTTGCTCAGGCGGCCACCGCGCGGGCCTGCAGGTGCGCTCCGACCTTGCGCTTGACCCGCTGCAGGGCGTTGTCCACGGTCTTGGTGTCGCACTCCAGGCGCTCGCCCACCTGCTCGTAGGAATAGCCGTCCAGGTACAGCCCCAGCACACGGCTCTCGAGCTCCGATAGCGCTGTGGATAGGCATCCCACCAGTGAGCGCAGCTCCTCGGAGGAGATCACCTGGTTGACGGGATCGTGCACGCTCGGCCCAGGAAGCATCTGGTCGAGCGTCGGCACATCATCGCCGGCGCCCGCCGGGGTCGAGGAGAAGGAGACGTATTGATTCAGCGGCGTGTGCTTGTTGCGTGTGGCTGTCTTCACCGCGGTGATGATCTGGCGCGTGATGCAGAGCTCGGCAAAGTTGCGAAAGCTCGACTCGCGATCGAAGCGAAAATCGCGGATTGCCTTGTACAGGCCCACCAGCCCCTCCTGGATCAGGTCTTCGGAATCGCCACCCGCCAGAAAGTAGGAAGAGGCCTTCAACCGCACGAAGCCGTGGTAACGCTTGACCAGGCGCTCATAAGCATTGCGGTCGCCCTGCTTCGCGAGGGCGATCAGGAATCCATCCTCAACCTTTACTTCAGAGTTAGTGCTGCTGGAGATTCGTGCCACGAGCAGATCCTTTCTGGGCTGCTTGCAGCCCAAAGTTGCTCAGTGGCGCACTCCTCCCCCGGCGCCAAAGCTATTTATCAAAGCGATGAACCTAAGGCTTCATCAACCTTAGGTTCAGCGTTATGTGGCGCGAGCCTCTCACAGTTATGGAGCCTTGTCAAGACCCTCCACGGCGATTCTGCAAGATCTCGTACAGCACCGCCGCTGCGGCGGCACTCACGCCGAGCGACCCCACCGTTCCCCGCATCGGCAGCGCGATCAGCTCGTCGCATGCGGCCGCCACCCGCGGGCGCAGGCCTCGCCCCTCGCTGCCCAGCACCAGCACCACCCCACCGCCGCTGTAGTCCGGCGCGTCATAGGCCACCTTTGCCTCTCCACTCGCCCCGTAACACCAGCATCCCGCGCCGCGGGCCTCTACCAGGAAGTCAGCGATGTTCCTCACCCTCGCCACCTTTAGATGCTCCACAGCGCCCGCAGATGCCTTGCAAACCGCGGGCGTGACCTCGGCCGCGCGCCGCTCTGAAATCACCACGCCGGCGGCGCCTGCGCACTCCGCCGTACGGCAGATAGACCCCAGGTTCTGCGGGTCCTGCACCTGGTCGAGCGCCACCACCAACGGATCCTCGCCCGCGAGTAGCTCCTCAGCCGATGCATACGGATACCCGCCCGCCTCTGCGCAGATCCCTTGGTGGGCGGTCGACCCGCACCGCTGCTGAACCTCCTCGGCAGAGGCGCTCCGTACCCGCACGCCTGCAAGCCAAGGCTCGCGCGCCACGCCCGCTGTCACCCAGACCTCACCCACCGCATGCCTGCGGCGCCCCCGCAGCGCCTCTCTGACGGGGTTGCGTCCGTAGAGGATCACAGAGCCGGCGAGAAGATCAGTTCGGGACCCTCAGGTCCGTCGCGTATCTCGTAGTCGCGAGTGCGCAGCTCGTCGCGTATGCGATCGGCCTTCTGGAAATCGCGTTCCTTACGAGCCTGCTCCCTCTCCCCCAGAAGCGACATTGCCTCGGGATCAATCGATTCCATATCGCCCATCCCCCCCAGCGCGGTGAGATCTTCAAGTCCGAGCACACCGAGCATCTCGCGCAAATCGGCGTCGCCCGCAGGCTCCGGGCGACGGTTGGCCTCTCGCACCCACTCGAACAGTGAGGCGAGCGCCTTCGGGGTATTGAAGTCATCGGCGAGCGCATCGAAGAACGCATCCTTGTGACGCTCCATGTCCGTGGGGCTCGGCTTGCCCTCCTCTAGCCGGCGCAGGGCGTCGCGGACGCGGTACACACGGCGATCGGCGTCCTCGAGCTCAGACGGCGAGAACGCCAACGGCTGGCGGTAGTGGCCCGAGATGAGATACATAACGACGGCATCGCGGCCGTAGCGCTCGAGCACCTCTCCCAGCGGCGCGATGTTGCCGGCCGACTTGGCCATCTTCTCACCGGTGAGCTGGATCATGCCGTTGTGCACCCACAGCCTCGCCAGCTCCTCACCGCGCGCCGCTCGCGTCTGAGCCGCCTCGTTCTCGTGGTGTGGGAACACCAGGTCCGAGCCGCCGCCGTGGATGTCGAAGCCGACGCCCAGGAACTGCTCCGCCATCGCCGAGCACTCGATGTGCCAGCCGGGACGCCCGTCACCCCATGGGGCCGGCCAATGGGTGTCCTCGCCCGGCTTGTGGGCCTTCCAAAGGGCAAAGTCGAGAGGGTCCTCCTTGCGCCCGGTGGGTGGGTGAGGAGGAGATTCATCCTCGGGTGGGTGGGATTCCAATCCCATCTCATCGAGCTGCCTGTGCGACAACGAGCCATAGTCCGGGTCCGAACGCACCCGGAAATACACGTCGCCATCAGCCGCATAGGCGTGCCCGCGATCGATCAGCGTCTGGATGTAGCTCACGATCGGGCCGATCGTCTCTGAGGCAAGCGGCTCGTGGTCGGGGCGGCCGAGGCCGAGCGCGTCGGTGTCCGCGCGGTAGAGCGCCGTCATCTCCGCGGCCAGCTCTGCGCTCGGCCGCTCCTGGGCTCGTGCGGCGTCATAGATCTTGTCGTTGACGTCGGTCACGTTCACCACAAGCGTCACCGCCTGCCCCTCGCTTTCCAGAAAGCGCTTCATCAAGCTGAACAGCACATATGGCCGTGCGTTGCCGATGTGGATACGGCTGTACACCGTCGGCCCGCACGCATACAACCCGACCTTGCCCGCCTCGCGCGGCTGGAGTGCCCGCAATTCCCCGCTGCGGGTGTCGTGCAGACGAATCTCACGCATCGCCGGGCCCCTATCGCCGATCGAGGCCGGCGATGGCCAGAGCGGCCACGCCCTCGCCGCGACCGACGAACCCCATGCGCTCGCCGGTGCTCGCCTTGACGTTGACGCGCTTCGCCTCCAGGCCGAGCGTCGAGGCCAGGCGTTCGCGGATCGCCTGGCGGTGGGGAGCAAGCTTCGGCGCCTCCATGATCACCGTGCAGTCGACATTGACGACCTGGAGGCCCTCGGCGCCCACCATGCCAGCCACCGTCGCCAGCAGGGCGATCGAATCGGCGCCGCGCCAGCGCTCGTCGGTGTCCGGGAAGTGCTCGCCGATATCACCAAGCCCCGCCCCGCCCAGCAGCGCGTCGATCACCGCGTGGGTGAGCACATCCGCGTCAGAATGTCCATCCAGACCCAGCTCGTGGGGTATCTCAACGCCGCCCAGGATCAAGCGTCGCCCCTGCGCCAGGCGGTGTGAGTCATAGCCGATGCCCGTAAGCGTCACGAGACCAACGCACCGATTGACTCCAAGCGCCGTGCGCGGCGCTCAAAGACACAAAGCTCACCGACACCCATACTCTCCAACAGCTCGAGCGCCGCCTCATAGTCGCCGCCGATGTCCTCGGGCCGGTGCGCGTCGCTCGACAGGGTCACGGGGTTACCCGCTTCCAGGCACATCTGTAGGAATGCCGGCGCCGGATATAGCTCTTTTGCGCGCTTTCTCAAGCCCGCCGTTGAAACCTCCACAGCGATGCCCGACTCGGCGATCCCATCCATCGCAAGCTCGTAGTAGCGGCGCAAATCACCCTCGGGCAGCGGGCGCTCCGGGTGGGCGGGACCCCATACCTTCACGAGATCTGGATGGGCGAGGATGTCGAATAGGCCGCTGCGCGCCGCCTCGCCGATCGTTTCGAAGTAGCGCGTCCAGATCTCCTCGGCGCCGCGCCCCGTGTCCCACACGCTGTAGTCCTCCATGTCGACGGCGTGATCGCGGATGAAGTGCACCGAGCCCATCACGTAGTCGAAGTCGTGGGCTTCGAGCAGATTGGCCATGCGGTCCTCCGCTCCGGGCACGAAGTCGGCCTCCACGCCCAGACGCAGATCGGTCTGCTCGCGCACAAACTGACAATAGGCGTCGAGGTCGTCGTGGGCGTAACGCTCCCAAAAAGGGTGGCGCCACACGTCCAAGGCTTGCCGGAAGCGATAAACGTGCTCTGAGACCCCGAGCTCAGCGATCCCGCGCTCGTCGGCCGCCTGGCGATAGCGGGCGGCGTTGGCGGCGGTGAAGTGATCCTCCGCAGTGGCCTCGAGCTCGTCTGTGCGTAGATGGGTGTGATAGTCGCTGAGCATGCAGGTCAATTCAGGGTTCGTAGGGGAATAGATTGTGGACTGAGGGGGTCGGGGCGGGGCTCTGTGCGCGCCGGGCCAGCAGCAGCTCGGCCACCTCCAGATCCATGGGAGTCGTGACCTTGAGATTCTCATCGCTCGCTTGCACCACGAGCACCTTGCCCCCAGCGCGTTCGATCAGCCAAGCGTCGTCAGTGGCCTGCGCCAATACCTCCTCTGAAACATCCAGCGCGCGCTCCAGAGCCGCGCGACGGAAGACTTGCGGCGTCTGCACGGCCCACAGTTCGCTTCTATCCAGCGTCTCGCTCACCAATCCGTCCTTGACACGCTTGACGGTGTCGGTCATCGGTATCGCCGCGATCGCTGCGTCGACGCTCTCGTCCTGCATGAGTGCCCGGATCGTAGCCGTCGCCAGCGCGGCCGTGAGCAGCGGGCGTGCCGCGTCGTGAACCAGGACCGGATCTCCCGGACCAGCGGCCGCGAGCGCCAGGCGCACCGACTCCGAACGCACTGCCCCGCCATCCACGCTCATGACGCCAACCGGGGGCGGTGTGCCCGGCGGCAGCGCAATCACAATTTTCTCTATTGCAGCCACCTCACGCAGCACATCGACGCTCCACTGCATCAGCGGACGGCCTGCGAGCGGGACGAGCGCCTTCGGGTGCCCCGCACCGAAACGCTCGCCGCTGCCAGCGGCGAGGATCAAAGCGACGGCCATTGCAGGGAACTGTCGCGCACGCGGCAGGCGTCTCGAAGGACTTCTGCCGCGTGCGCGAAAGCCTCGCTACTTGGCCACGGCCATCTGGCTGGAGGCCGAATTGGCGAGCAGCTCGTCGAGATAGTCCTCAGCCTCGTCCTCATCCTTGTCCAGCGCGTACATCAGCTCCGAGGCGAGGATCTTCTTGGAGCGTGTGAACATCTGCTTCTCGCCGGTCGACAGGCCCTTCTCTGACTCGCGCAGCGAGAGGTTGCGCACGACCTCCGCCAGCTCATAGATGTCGCCTGTCTTGATCTTGTCCCGGTTGTGCTTGAAACGGCGGTTCCAGTTCTTCGGCATCTCCGAGACCTCGTCGCGGAGCACGTCCAGGACTTTCTTCACCGTCTCTTCGTCGATCACCCGGCGCAGGCCGGCAAGGGCAGCGTTCTCAGTTGGAACCCTCACCGTCATGTCGTTGTGAAGGATCTTGATCGTGAGGTACTCGCGCCGCTCGCCGAGCATCTCCATCTCCTCCTTCTTCAGCACCTTCCCGGCGCCGTGGTGGGGATAGACGACGTGGTCGCCGAGCTCGAACTCGATGTACTCGACCTCGCGAGTAACCTCGAGCTCCTCGATGAGCGATACCTCTGCGGTTGCTTGTGGCGGAATGGTGTCCTCCTTCGTTGCGGCCGACCGGTCGGACGGCCCGTGTCTCAAGTCTGTAGGTAGCGATCCACGAGATTGAGCTCCTGCAGCCTGCGCAGGCCCTCACGGATGTCCTTCGCCCTAATCTCCCCCACACCATCGACCGCCTCCAGCTGAGCGTCGCCTGCAGCCAGAAGCTCGTCTAGACCCCCGAACTCTCTAACGATCTGCGCGACCGCAATCCGCGGAAGCCTCGGAATCCGCCCGAGCACCCGATAGCCGCGCGGCGACACGGGGTAGTCGAGCGTGTTCAGCTTGCGGTCGTAGCCGAGCAGCTCTGCCAGCCGGCCGAAGTCGAGCAGGTCCTGGTGCGCAAGACGCCCGATCTCCTCCAGCCCGGCCGCAACCGCCTCGTCGGAGTAGTCGAACAGGTAGTCGCGCACAAGTGCCGCCTTTTCCTGAGCCGTGCCGACGGTCGTCTCCTCCAGCTGCATCTCGATCAGGCGTCCCTCGCTGCCCAGCTCGACGATGTAGCGCTCGATCTCGACGGCCATGCGCGCCACCAGCTCCGAGCGCTGCAGCACACTCAGCACGTCATGCAGCATCGCCCCGCCCTCGAACTCCAAAGCGGTCAGCCGCGTGGACACTTGGTCCAGACGCGTGCGGTACTTGTCCAGCGTCGCCAGAGCCTGGTTGGCCTTTGCCAGCACCACCGTGATGTCCTCCAGGACGTACTTCGCGCCATCCACATACAACGACACCACCTCGCGGCGCTGCGAGACGGCAATCACCAGCGCGTCGGTCTGCTTGGACACACGCTCCGCCGTGCGATGCCTGGTGCCCGTCTCATGCGAGAGGATCGTCGGGTCGGGCATCAGCTGGACGTTGGCCATCGTGATCTTCGTGGCGTTCGCGTTCAAAATGATCGCGCCGTCCATCTTTGCCACCTGGTAGAGAAACGCAGGCGTGTAGTCGATCTCCAGCTTGATCCCGCCGGAGTTCAGGAAGCTCAGGTCCTCCGGCTCGCCGATCACGATCAGCCCACCCGTGCGGGCGTGCAGGATGCTGTCGATGCCCTCGCGCAACGCCGTACCGGGCGCGATCATCTCCAGCGCCTTCATCAATCCCGGCTCCGGCCTTGCTTCTGTGTCGAAATCTTCGCCGGATCGTAAGGGCACGACTGCCCATTTTAGGGCATTTAGCCTTTGTTAAGCCGCTCCCCGGCGCCTACGCCACACCGAGCACCGGACGCTTGCCCTGCGCCGGCAACGCGGCCGTGAGAGCGTCGCGCAGAGTGTGAGCCTCGTAGGCACCATCGCCACTGCCAGCAGGGGCGATTGTGCCCTTGAGGCCATGCTTTGCGGCCTCGGCCAAACGGCGCTCGGGGTGGCTCACCCAACGCAGCTCGCCCGTCAGCCCAAGCTCGCCGAAACACGCACGCGGAGTCCCTTCCAACGACACGCCACGAATCGCGCTCGCGACCGCCAGAGCGACCGCCAGGTCAACACCTGGCTCGTCTACACGCATACCCCCCACCACATTCACGAACACGTCCGCACCGCCCGTTCCCACGCGGCCGTGACGGCCGAGGATCGCGAGTATCAGCGCCAGCCGGTTGCGGTCGAGACCTGACACCACCCTGCGCGGCTGCTCGAGCTCCGATGGCACCACCAGCGCCTGGACCTCCACGAGCAGAGACCGCGAGCCCTCCATCGCCGCCAGCACCACGCTCCCCGGCGCGCTCGTCGCCTCGGCGACGAACCGCGCGGAGGCGTCCAGCACCTCAACCAGGCCACCCTGGCGCATCTCGAACAGGCCCGCCTCGCTGGTCGAGCCGAAGCGGTTCTTCAGCGCCCTCAGCTCCCTGTATGAACGCTCCCGCTGGCCCTCGAACTGCAGCACGCAGTCAACCAGGTGTTCGAGCACGCGCGGCCCTGCCAGGGCGCCATCCTTGGTCACGTGTCCTACGAGAATCACCGCGATCTCGCGTGCCTTGGCCATCTCCATCACGCGACCGGCAACTTCGCGCACCTGCCCCACACCGCCTGGCATGCCCGGGTGATCGGCGGAGCGCAGGGTCTGCACCGAATCGATCACGCACACCTCTGGAACCTCTCCGGCCAGGGTGCCAAGGACAGTATCGAGATCTGTCTCCGCGAGGACCGGCACCTCCATAGCGCCGGCCGATAGCCGCTCGGCACGTAGCCTCACCTGCTCGGCGGACTCCTCACCACTCACGTACAACGTGCGCCGTCCTTCGTGGGCCAAGTTACCGAGCACCATGTTTGTCAGCGTCGACTTGCCGATCCCCGGCGAGCCGCCCAGCAGCACCACCGCACCTGGAACCAGGCCGCCGCCCAGCACGCGATCGAGCTCGCCAATCCCGGTCGACATGCGCTCAATCGGGGCTGAGCCGACCTCACTCAGCAAGCGCGGGGCGAGCTTCGGCCCATCGCCCTGGCCGCCGGCGCGCCTGCTGCCCTTAGCGCCACCGCGTCCTAGCGGGATGTGCTCCTCTTCGAGCGTGTTCCATGCGTCACAGCCGGGACACTGCCCGAGCCACTGGAGCGTCTGAAAACCACACTGCGAGCAGATTTGGATGGTCCCACGAGGCATCTCTCCAGCCTACGCATCGCCGGGGACAGCTCTCTCGCGGCCAAGGGCGCGGGAGGTGGTGCTAGGCCTCGTCAGGCGGCTCGCCGGCGTCCGGGCGATCCTCGCCCGGAGCGAGCTCCTCGGTGGCGCCTTCTGCTCCGACACCCACCGGCGTCTTCTGCTTCTTGGGCTTGACGATCGTCAGACGCACCTCGCCGTCCTCGCCCTCGGGCGTAGGGTCGATCACGACCGTCGCGCCAGGCATCAGCTGCTCGCGCAGCACGAAGTCCGCGAGCGGGTCCTCGATGTAGCGCTGGATCGCGCGGCGTAGCGGGCGTGCGCCCATCGACGGGTCCCAGCCCTTCTCGACCAGCAGGTCCTTGGCGGGATCAGTCAGCTCGAGCTGCAGCTCACGCTCAGCCATCGACTCGCGGATCCGCAGCAGCAACAGCTCGACGATCTGCTTGATCTCCTCCTTCTGCAGCTTGTGGAAGACGATCACGTCATCGATCCGGTTGAGGAACTCCGGACGGAACACCTTCTTGAGCTCGCCCATGATCCGGCTCTTCATGTCCTCGTAGGTGATACCCGTCTCGTCCTCTGAGACCGCGAAGCCAAGCGGCGTGTTGCGCGCGATCTCCGCGGCGCCGATGTTCGAGGTCATGATCACGATGGCGTGCCGGAAGTCGACCGTCCGTCCCTGCGCGTCGGTCAAGCGACCGTCCTCGAGGATCTGCAGCAGCATGTTGAACACGTCCGGGTGCGCCTTCTCGATCTCGTCGAGCAGCAGCACGCTGTACGGCTTGCGCCGTACAGCCTCGGTCAGCTGGCCGCCCTCGTCATAACCGATGTATCCGGGGGGTGAGCCAACAAGACGCGAGACGGAGTGCTTCTCCATGTACTCCGACATGTCGATGCGGATCATCGCGTCGTCGTCGCCGAACAGGAACTCGGCGAGCGTGCGCGCGAGCTCAGTCTTGCCCACGCCCGAAGGCCCGAGGAAGATGAACGAGCCGGTCGGTCGCTTCGGGTCCGTCAGGCCCGCGCGCGAGCGCCTGATCGCCTTCGAGATGACCTCGACAGCGGGGTGCTGTCCGATCACGCGCTTGTGCAGTTCCTCCTCCATACGCATCAGCTTCTGAGTCTCGGCCTCGGTCAGCTTGAACACGGGGATGCCGGTCCACATCGAGACGATGTCCGCGATCTCCTCCTCGCCGATCGAGGGGCGATTGCCCGTCTCGCCCGATTCCCACTCCTGCTCGAGCTCGCGTTTCTTGTTCGTCAGCTTGCGCTCTTTGTCGCGCAGAGCGGCGGCCTTCTCGAACTCCTGCGCCTCGATCGCCGCCTCCTTCTCACGGCGGGTCGTCTCGACCTCGCCCTCGAGCTCGCGGTTGGCAGGCGGCGAGGTCATCGACTTGATGCGCATCCGCGAGGCTGCCTCGTCGATGAGATCGATCGCCTTGTCGGGGAGGAAGCGGTCGGAGATGTAGCGGCTGGCCAGTTCGCCCGCAGCACGGAGCGCCTCATCGGTGATCTGCACCTTGTGGTGTTGCTCGTAGCGGTCGCGCAGCCCCTTGAGGATTTCGACCGTCTCCTCGATCGAGGGCTCCTCCACGCGAATCTGCTGGAAGCGGCGCTCCAAGGCCGAGTCACGCTCCAGGTACTTGCGGTACTCGTCCAGCGTCGTCGCGCCGATCGTCTGCAGCTCGCCGCGGGCCAATGCGGGCTTGAGGATCGAGGCGGCGTCGATTGCGCCCTCGGCCGCACCCGCGCCCACGAGGTTGTGCAGCTCGTCAATGAACAGGATGATGTCGCCGCGCTGGGTGATCTCCTTCATCACCTTCTTCAGGCGCTCCTCGAACTCGCCCCGGTACTTCGAGCCCGCAACCAGCGCGGCCAGGTCGAGCGTGTAGATCTGCTTGTTCTTCAAGAGCTCCGGCACGTCTGAGTTGGTGATGCGCTGGGCCAAGCCCTCGACGACGGCGGTCTTGCCCACGCCTGGCTCGCCGATCAGCACCGGATTGTTCTTCGTACGGCGTGAGAGGATCTGCATAATCCGCTCGATCTCCGTCTCGCGGCCCACGACCGGATCGAGCTTGCCCTCGGCGGCTAGCTTGGTCAAGTTGCGCCCGAACTGGTCGAGTAGCTTCGAGGACTTCTTACCCTCGCCTCCTGGCGCGCCCGAGCCGGAGCCCCCACCGCCCGATTGGCCCTGGCGGCGGCCGCCTGGCCCGGACAGCATGCGGATCACCTCGTTGCGGATCTTCTCGGAGTCCGCGTCGAAGTCGAGCAGGATGCGAGCAGCCACGCCCTCGTTCTCGCGCACCAGCCCGAGAAGGATGTGCTCGGTGCCGATGTAGTTGTGGCCCAGGCTCAGCGCCTCGCGCAGCGCGAGCTCGAGCACCTTCTTGGCGCGCGGCGTGAACGGGATCTGCCCGGAGGTGACCTCCTCGCCAGAGCCGACGATCCGCACGACCTGCGCACGCACGCGCTCAACGGTGATATCGAGACTCTCCAGCACCCGGGCAGCCAGGCCCTCCTCCTCCCGCAACAGCCCCAAAAGGATGTGCTCGGTGCCGATGTAGTTGTGCTTGAGCGTTCGCGCCTCCTCCTGCGCAAGAACGACCACCTGCCGGGCCCGTTCTGTAAATCGCTCAAACATGGTGTGGTTCCTTCCTCGAGGGTCGTGCCTCAAGCCCTATTTTGATCCCGGTTATGCCTCTTGGGCAGTCTACCAACCGGCTACCCTGGCTCCGCCGGGTGCAGTGCGGCTGGGTCTTCTTTGTTCGGCCTCGAACATGTTCATCCTCTCCGGAGGATCGAAGATTGGCCAGCATGCGCCACTCAGAACAGCATCAATCGCGCATCGCCGGGAACAGCACAACCTCGCGGATCGACTCCCTGCCAGTGAGCAGCATCACGAGACGGTCGATGCCCAGCCCGACGCCGCCGGTCGGGGGCATGCCCTGCTCGAGCGCCTGCAGGAAGGACTCATCGTGGGGCTGGGACTCCTCCTGCCCGAGCGTGGCCATGCGCTGCTGGTCGGCGAAACGCTCGCGCTGTGAGTCGGGGTCGATCAGCTCGCTGAAGGCGTTGGCTATCTCCATGCCGCCGGCGAAGGCCTCCCAGCGCTCGACGAGGCCGGGCTTGGAGCGGTGCTCGCGTGCGAGCGGGGAGATCTCCTTCGGATAGTCGATCACGAACGTCGGCTGGCGCAGAGAAGGCTCGACGTACTTGGAGAGCAGATCATCAGCGAGCTGGACCCACGTGAAGTCCTTCGTCTGCAGATCGAGGCCGCGCTCGGCGATCGCAGCCGCCAGCGCCTGCCCACCGGGATGGGCCATGACGTCGATGCCCGTGTGCTGCTCGATCGCCCCGGCGAAGCTGATGCGCGCCCATCGCGAGGAGAGATCGAGCTCGCCGGAGTAGCCCACGGCGGCCGCGGCGTCGCGCACGAGCGCTTCCAGGCGGGCAGCCTCGTCGTTGTAGTCGGCGTAGGCCTCATACCACTCGACCATCGTGAACTCGGGGTTGTGCTTGTGCGACAGGCCCTCGTTGCGGAAGTCCTTGCCGAGCTCGTAGACCCGCTCGAGGCCGCCGACGATCAGGCGCTTGAGGTACAGCTCGGTCGCGATCCGCAGGTACAGCTCGCGGTCGAGCGCGTTGTGGTGGGTGGTGAACGGGCGTGCGAGAGCGCCGCCGTAGAGCGGCTGCAGCACTGGCGTCTCAACCTCGAGGAAACCGGCCCCGTCGAGGTAGGAGCGGATCGCGGAGATGATCTTGGCGCGGTCGATGAACACCTTGCGAGCGTCCTCATTGGCGATCAGGTCCAGCTCGCGGCGGCGGTAGCGGGTCTCGACATCGCTCAGCCCGTGATGCTTGTCGGGCGGTGGGCGCAGCGCCTTGGCGAGGATCTGAAAGCGGTCGACGCGCAGCGACAGCTCGCCGCGGCGGCTGCGCAGCACCGCGCCGTCTATCCCGATCAAATCGCCGAGGTCGAGAGATGTCAGTCGCGCGAAGGACTCCTCGCCGAGCACGTCGATTCTCGCATGCAGCTGCACCTTGCCCGTGCGGTCGACGAGGTCGAGGAACGCTGCCTTGCCCGAGCCCCGCCGCGCGGCGATCCGGCCAGCGACGCGGTGGGTGTCCTCGGTCTCCTCGCCGTCAGCCAGGTGGGCGTAGGCCCCGAGGATCGTCGCGATCGGCTCTGCGTTCGGAAACGAGTAGGGAAACGTGCCGGGATCGGACTCCCGCAACCGCTGCGCCTTCGCGCGCCGCTCGGCGATCAGCTCGTTCAGGCCGTGCCGGGCACCGCTATCGGACTCAGGCTCATCGGTGCCGCTCATCGCGGCGAGACTACTTGAGACCGACGTCGATCTTCGTGATCTTAAGCTTGCGTGCGGGGCCGCGCGGTACCTTCACGGCGACCGTCTCGTTGCGCTTGCGGCCGATCAGCGCGCGCCCCACGGGCGACTCGTTGGAGAGCTTGTTCTCATCGGGCCTGGCCTCCGCCGAGCCGACAATCGTGTACTTGACCGACTTGCCCGTCTTTTCGTCCTTGACGTGCACCACCGAGCCGACCTGCACCATGTCGGTCGAGAGATCCTTGGTCTCGATGACCGTCGCCATGCGCAAGCGCTCCTGCAGTTGCGCGATGCGGCTCTCGACCATCGCCTGCTCGTTCTTCGCGTCGTCGTACTCGGAGTTCTCGGTGATGTCCCCGAACTCGCGCGCCTCCTTGATGCGTTCAGCCACCTCGCGACGCTTCGCGGTAGACAGCTGCTCCAGCTCGTCCTGGAGCTTCTCCAAGCCTTCAGGGGTGAGGATGACGTCCTTCTGCATATGGGTGGGCGGGGATCAGTACCGCGCGGGTTCGTGGGTTGGGCCGGCGAATAACAAAACCCCGCTTTCAAGCGGGGGGGTTTCGCCGGCCGGAGGCTTGAGGCTTCAGCGAGCGCAGCAGTATAGCGACGCACTCCACGGCGCCGAAGCATCAGGCTGCGAGCACCGCGGGCAGCCTGCCGGCATCGAGCAAGTCTCTGGCCTGCTGGAGTGTAGGCGCCGTCTGCAGGGACTCTTGCAGGCGTCTCGCACTGGCCTTCTCCAGCTGCAGGCGAGTGATGTACCAGGGATAGAACTTGCGCAAATAGCGGGTGGCGCGCTCAGTGCCGAGATGTTCGACGGCGCGGTCGATCGTCCAGTGCAGCTCAGCGATCACCTCGGCGCGGGCCGGCCCACACGCGCGCGGCACGGCCGGGTCCTCTAGGAGCTGAGCGAACAGCCAGGGATTACCGAGCGCCCCCCGCGCGAGCATCACCGCGGTGGCGCCTGTGAAGTCAAATGCCTCGCGGATACCCTCCGCGTCGTTCATGCCGCCGGTGAGGATCACCGGCGCATCGAGCGTCTGTGTCAGACGGGCGACCAGTTCATAGTCGGGTGTGCCTTTGTGATGAACGGCAGCAGAGCGGGGGTGAAACGCGATCGCGGCCACTCCCGCCTCGTTCACCAAGCGGTGCGCCAGCTCGAAGCCGTTCTGCTCACCGCTGCGCAGCCCCGAGCGCAGCTTTACAGTGACCGGCAGCCCGCTCCCCTGGCGAGCGGCCCTCGCGACGGCCACCGCGGTATCGGGATCGGACAGCAGCGCAGCACCAGCGCCGGTCTTACACACCTTCGGCACCGGACAACCCATGTTGAGGTCGATCACATCGGCACCGGCGGCTGCTACCCGGGTCGCGGCGGAGCGCATAATCGCGGGATCCTCACCGAACAGCTGGATCGACACCGGCCCGGTCACGCGCTCATCCTGGTGAATGCGCAGCATCTCGGTGCACGTCTTCTCGTTGCGGTGGTGGACGGCGTACGAGGAGACCATCTCCGAGACCGCCATCCCCGCGCCATAGCGCTTGGCTTGCAAACGCACGAACCAGTTGCCGATCCCGGCCAGTGGGGCTAGCAGCACGCGGTTGGGCACTTCCAACCGACCGAGCATCCAAGAGTCCGTGAACTGGCGGGACATGGATCCCATTATGGCCATGCGCTTTGCGTCGCTCTACGAATTGCGCTCGTGCAGCAACCGCAGACCCGTCAGTGTGAGCTCCTCGTCGACCTCCTCTATTTCCTCCGTGTAGGGCACCACGAGATGAGCAAGACCCCCCGTGGCAACCACCGCCGGACGCTCACCCAGCTCGTCGTAGATACGGCGTAGGATCGCGTCAATCGCGCCCGCATAGCCGTAGACGACGCCGGAGCGGATCGCGTCGATCGTGTTCTTGCCGATTACGCTCTTTGGCGGCGCGAGATCGACCTTCGGCAGCCGCGCACCCCGCTCAGAGAGGGCCTCGAGTGAGATCTCGATGCCGGTCATCAGTGAGCCGCCGAGATACTCGCCCTCGCCTGAGACGACATCGAAGGTCGTTGCGGTGCCGAAGTCCACGCACACCGCCGGGCCCCCGAAGCGCTCGCGGATAGCCACTGCGTTGACGAGCCGGTCCGCTCCGATCTCGCGTGGGTTGTCGTAGCGGATCGCCATGCCCGTCTTGGTCCCTGGCCCAACCACCAGTATTTCGTGGCCAAGATAACGACTGGCCATCGCCGTCCATTCTGGCTCGAGCTGCGGCACCGTGGAGGAGACGATGGACGCCGTCAGGTCCTCGAAGGAGCAGCCGCGCAACTCCAGCAGGTTGCGCAGTGCCGCCCCCAGCTGGTCGGCGGTGGACTCACGGACAGTCGCGAAACGCCAATGCTCGATCAGCTCCGAGTCACGGAACGCCCCGAAGTGAGTCTGCGTATTTCCGACGTCGACGACCAGCAGCATGGCAACGCATTATGCTGACCCGATGAAGCCGAAGCTGTATGTGCTGCCAGGCTCGCATCCATGCGCGGCAGTCGAAGCGGCGCTGAAGCTGAAGGGGATCGAGTTCGACCGCGTGGATCTGCTGCCGATGACGCAGATGCTCATCGGGCCGCTGCGCTACGGCGGGCCGACGGTGCCGGGGATGCGGATCGACGGCGAGAAGCTCGTCGGCTCGCGGACGATCATGCGCCGCCTCGACGAGCTGGTGGCAGAGCCAGCGCTGCTGCCGTCAGATCCCGCCGCGCGCGAGCGCGTACTCGAGGCCGAGCGCTGGGGCGATGAGGTGCTGCAGGGCATGCCACGCAGGATCATCGACGTGGCGTTCCTGCGCACGCCAAAGGCGATGGGAAGCTATGCAGGCGAGGCGAAGCTGCCGATACCGAGCGCGCTGATGGGGCCCGCAATGCCAGTCACAGCGAAGCTGATGGCGTTCAAAAACAAGGCAAAGGACGAGACTGCGAAGGCCGACATCACGGCGCTCCCAGGCCAGCTGGACAGGGTGGACGGCTGGATCGAGGAGGGCATCCTCGGCAGCGAGCAACCGAACGCAGCGGACCTGCAGATCGGCAGCACGATCCGCCTCTTGCAGAGCATCGGCGACATCCGTCCTTTGATCGACGGACGCCCAGCCGCCCGCTTGACGCGCTACTTCCCGCCGATGGTCGGCGAGGTCGAGGCCGGCGTACTGCCGGCCGAGTGGCTGCCAGCGCTTGCCGGCGTCTAGGACTCCCGGACGAACTCGCCGATCAGCTCGGCCAGACGCTCAGGCTGATCCTCGGGGACGAAGCTGCGGCTGTCATCGATCAGCTCCAAGCGCGAGTTCGGGAACTCGCCGGCCAGACGTTCGGCGAAACGCAGCTTGAAGACCACATCCTCGCGCGCCCAGGCGAGCAGGGTGGGACGATCGAAGCTGCGCAGCTTCTGGGCGGCGGCCAGCGTGTCGCGCTTGTCGATCCCGCGCAGAAGTCCGATCACGTCGCGCCGGATGGCGGGGTCCCCGAGCGAGGGCTCGAGCCAGCTCCACGTGATCTCGTCTGCAATCGGGCGCTTGGTGAGCAGCCCGAAGCCCAGTCGCGAACGGCGCACCGCGGCCAGGCGCATGGGCTGGGCAAACGCCGTCAGCGCCCCCGGAACGCGCGCCGCCCATTGCAGCGGGCGGAAGTCCGGCGGCAGGAAGTTCTCGTAGCAGTCGCAGGGAGTCAGCACCAGCTTGCCGATCCGCTCGGGACGCTCGGTCACCAGCAGTTGCGCGATCGCCCCGCCGGTATCGTTGGCAACGAGCGTCACCTCCTCCAGCTCCATTGCCGCCAGGAAATCGGCGATCAGATGCGCCATGCCCCGAGGCGAGCGATCGGCCGACTCCGCCAGGGGGATCCGGTGGGAGCCCAGCGGCCAGTCAGGCACGATGCAGCGAAACTCGCCCTCCAAGCTCGGGGTGACCTTCCGCCACAGCAGTCCGTCCACTAACAGGCCGTGTACGAACACCAGCGGCTTGCCCTCACCGCTGTCGCGATAGCGGACCGTTCCCTGCGCTAGCTCTATCTGATGGTTGGGCTCCATCGCACCACGAAGACTACCCTCACATCAGGCATGGAGCACGATGCTGCGAGTGATCGTCACTGCCGCCCCGTGGAGGGGCGTGAGCACGATCTGCACGCTCAGCGCCAGCTTGTGGTGGCGGCTCAGCGCGCGCTTGGCCTTGGCGTTTAGCGAGGCCGAGAAAGAGACCTTGCCGACATACAGCGACGTGCGCACGAGGCGCCCCACCGTCACCTGCTTGGAGTGACCGCCCCGCGCCAGCGAGGCGCTCTTCGCGATCAGGTCGACTTCCAGCCGCCCACCGACCCCGGCGGCGGAGACATCGAGCGAGCCGCGCACGGAGGCGCCGTGCTGTGAGGCGGCCAGCGAAGGGCCGCCCACGATCGGTGGCCCGGGAGGCGGTGCGGCGATGGGCGTGGTGGTCGTCGTGGTTGGAGGGGGCAGCGTGATGGTTGTCGTCGTTGTGGTGGGCGACGGCGGTTCTTTGGACGCAGGCGGCGATTCGGTCTTGAACGTGCGATCGACTCCCTTAATGGGTCCCCCAACAGCATTCTTCGCCACGAGCCGGAAGTGGTAAGTCGTCCCGGGCTGCAGTCCGTGCACGGTTGCAGATGCCGGATGTTCGGCGTTGTCCGCAGGAAGGCCCGTTTCGGTAGTTGTCTTTTCTCCGTAGCTTTCGCTGGTTCCGTATTCGAAGAAGTATTCCGTCGCGTTGCCGCCGTTGGGGTCAACCTTGCCGTTGAGCGTCGCTTCATCCTGCCCTTTCACCGTGGCTGCGGTCGTGGTGGCAGCTGGGGCAGCCGGAGCCGGCGTGATGAAGGTCTGTTCGCCTCCCACGGCGGTTTTTCCGGCGCCATATGTCGCGATCAGCTCGAAATGGTAGGTCTTGTTCGGCAACAGACCGGTCACCGCAGCCGACACGGGATGGCTCGCGAAGTCGGTCGCGCCAAGATTGGTGAGGGTGGTTTTGTGTTCGGACAAGCTCAGGCCCCACTTGAATTCATATTCGGTCGCATTGCCTTCAGGTTCGATGGAGCCGTTGAGCGTCGCTTCGGTCTGGTTTTCTCCGCTTGCCGACATCGTTTTGGTCTTGGGAGTACCGGGGACCGTGATTGTGCCTTTCATTTCAGTGGGGTGCACAGTACAAACGAACGTGTAGGTCCCCGATTTGCTGAACGTGCATTCGCCTTCCCAATGGAAGGCACCGATTGGTTCTGTCGCTTGCTGCGGAATCCCAGTGCAGCCCGGCGTCGTCCCGGCGGTGCCACCGGTGAATTTCAGGCCGTGGTACGTAGTGGTGTAGGGGTTGCTGAACTTCACAACCCCCCCGAGGCTGACCGTGGCCGTCGAAGGCATCCAGGAGTGGTAGCTGTAGACGCCTGGTTCGTTGTGTGCCGTGATATTGGGAGTTGGTTCCACCGAGCCAGCCACAGTTGGCAGAACCACCATGGCGACACCGAGCAGAGCCACCACGAGTACGTAGCGCCTACGCATGCTCGACCACCGATCGGTTGACCGTCACGGGTGCGCCAGTGACGGGCGTGAGCACGATCTTTACGGTCAGCGCCAGACGGTGGTGACGTTTGAGCGCACGCCTTGCTTTCGCGTCGAGCGTCACCGCGAAGGACACGCTCCCGGCATACAGCGAAGAGCGCACCAGCCGACCGACCCGCACCTGCGTGGAGCGCTTGGCCTTCGCCAAGGATGCGCTCTTCGCCAGCAGATCGACCTCCAGCCGGCCTCCGACGCCGGCCTTGGAGACCTCGACCGATCCGTGCACGGAAGAGCCGTGTTGGCTGGAGCGAAGCGACGGACTGCCCACGAACGGCGAGCTTGAGGGGCTTTCCGGGCTCGGTGCGACCGGCGTTGTTGGAGGCGGCGTCGGTGTGGGGGTCGGGCCGGGCACCGGCGTTCCGGCGGCGGTCACCGTGATCGTGCCTTTCATTTCGCCGGGGTGCACAGTGCAGATGAAGGTGTATGTCCCCGGCGCGCTGAACGTGCATTCCCCGTGCCAGTTGGTGGCGCCAGCTTCTTCGCTTGCCGCGGCCGGAATCCCCGTACAGCCCGGCGTCGCCCCGGCCGAGCCACCCGTGAACTTCAGGCCGTGGTAGGTCGTGCTGTACGGGTTGCTGAACTTCACGACCCCGCCAGCGCTGACCGTGGCCGTCGAGGGCATCCAGGAGTGGGAGCCGTACAAGCCTGGTTCGTTGTATGCCGAGATGCCTGGAGCTTCTGAGCTTGCGACGGCCGGGAGCACGGCGACGGCGACCCCGAGCAGAGCGGCTACCGGAAACAACAAGCGCCTGTGCATTCTCACGATCTCTATCCCGCCTTTCTGGATTGCGTGACCCCGGCGTGCTCGTCAGGTTGACCACGCCTCGCCCCACAAGACCCCGTCGCGCGCCGAACCTTCCCTGTGCCTCACCCAGATGGCAGCGGCGCTACAGTCGCAGGCAGGATCGACCGTCTCGTGGAGTCAGGATCGCTCCGCCACTCAATGCGCACTCTGGACCCGCAATCGCTGACGCAGCATGTCGACCGCTTGTATCGCGCGGCGTGGGCCCTGTGCGGATCGAAAGAGGACGCGGAGGATCTCGTGCAGGAAACATTTGCGCGCGTGCTCGCCCGGCCACGCGTGCTGAGAGGCGACGACGAGCTGTACTACCTGATGCGCGTCCTGCGCAACACGTTCCTCACGAGCCGTCGCACCGCAAGCCGGCGGCCGGTCACGGTGGCCGCGGTCGAGGACATCGTCACGGCCGACCCGCAGCCAATGGGACATCCCGAACGAGCACTTGAGATGCAGGAGGTGTATGCGACGATCGCCGGGCTACCAGAGGACTTCCGTCTGGCGCTGGTGGCGGTGGACGTGCTTGGCCTCTCCTACCGGGAAGCCGCACGTGCGCTGCATGTGCGGGAGGCGACAATCACGACGAGGCTGTTCCGCGGACGTAAGCTCATCGCCAAGCGGTTGGCCCCAGAGCCGGCCCCGGCGGCGAAGACCGACGAGAACGGCCGTCACCGGGAAGAGCCACGGGCCTCCGGAGTCTTGCAAGGCAGGGGAACACAATGACCGAACCGCATTCACACACCGACTCTGAGCTGGTCGAGCTCGTGCGCTGCGCTGACGTGCGGGCGCCGGAGTCGCTGCATCGGCAGATAGAGGAGCTCGCAGGCGAACGCCGGCGTCCGCTCGTCACCCGGAGGCTCGCCTGGGCGATGGCCGCCGCGGCCACCACAGGCGCGATCGTGGCGGCTCTGACCGGCGGTGGCCCCCCGGCGCTGAGCCTGCGCCAAGCATCCGCGCTGACGCTGCGACCGGCCACGATGGCCGCTCCGTCCGAGAGCCACGAGCACCGTGCTCAGCTCGCCGCCGCGGTGGACGGCATTCCCTTTCCCTACTGGGGAGGGCGCCTTGGCTGGCGCTCGTCCGGCGCTCGCTCTGACCGCATCGCCGGACGGGCGGTTAGAACCGTCTTTTACGCGGACAGCCGTGGACAGCGGGTCGGCTATGCGATTGTCGCGGGCGCCTCGGCGCTGAGGCTGAGTGGCGGTGTCGTGGCCTGGCGCGGCGGGGTTCCCTACCGGCTGCTCGTCGAGAATGGCAGCCACGTCGTCACCTGGCTGCGCAGCGGTCGGCTGTGTGTGGTGTCCGGACGCGACGTGAGCAGCGCCACGCTGCTGCGGCTGGCCAGCTGGGTGCAGCGAGGCGGGATCACCTCATGACGATGTGCGGGAAGGTTCGTCGCACCGCGGGAACATGGATCACAGTTCTCCGGTGAGGAGGGAAGGAGCTTTGGATGAGCAGGAAGAGACTTAGCTTGCTGGCAACTGTGGCGCTTGCAGCCGCGTCCCTGATTCCCACCGCGGCCTTCGGCGGCGGGCGATCGGCGAGCAGCCACACGGTAGGGCTCAAGAACCTCCGCTTCCATCCGGGCACCCTTAAGATCAGCCGCGGTGACAGCGTGACCTGGCGATGGGAGGACAGAGAAGAACACAACATCACCTTCCACGGCTTGCACTCACGCACCAAAACAAGCGGCTCCTACACGGTGCGCTTCACGCGCGCTGGGACCTTCAGCTACCGCTGCACGATCCACGAATCCGAAGGCATGCGGGGCAAGATCATCGTCCACTGACGGTCTTCGGTCAATCAGAGGACCGCGGCAACTGTAGTGGCTCACCGGCCCAGCGCACACCCCCCTCGAGCGAGAGCGCAGCGAGGGCGTCTGCAAGCCTGGCTCCGGAGGGCGCAGTCAGGCTGAAATCGAGCTCCAGCGCGGGGATCAGCACGAAACGCCGGCTCAGCAGCTGCTCATGTGGCAAAGACATGCGCTCGTGGCGCACCTCCAGCTCGCCTAGCAGAAGGATGTCGATGTCGATCACGCGCGGACCGTGGCGCACCTCGCTATCCTCCCGGCCCAGCTCACTCTCCAGGCGCTTGACGGCGTCGAGCAACTCGAGCGGCTCGAGCGCCGTTTGGATCCGAAGACAGGCATTCAGAAAGCTCGGCTGGTCGATCACCTCCCCGACGGGATCGGTGTCGTACACCGAGGAGGCCTCGAGCACGAGCACCCCGGCCCCGGCCAGAGCATCCACCGCCTCCTGCAGGTGCAGCCGGCGATCGCCGGTGTTGGAGCCGAGACCGAGCAGGCCTGTGCGCAAGGACATCATCGCCCCACGCTATCCGTCAAAGCCACCTCGGGGATGGCGAGGCACTCAAGCGCTCGTTGGGTCGGCGAGCTCCTCCTCATGCAACCCGATCCGCCCGTACAGCCGGCGCAGCGGGCGTGGGGCCCACCATGTGCGCTCGCCGAGACGGCCCATCAGCGCAGGGACGAGCAGCGCACGCACGAACGTGGCGTCGATCGCGACCGCCAGCGCGGTCCCCAGGCCGAACTCCTTGATGAAGAAGATGTGCGAGGTGACAAACGCGCCGACCGCGACACAGAACAGCAGCGCGGCGGCGGTGATCAGACGCCCGGTGCGCTCCACGCCGTAGGCGACGGCCTCGCGGGTCGGCAGGCCGTTGTCGTGGGCCTCCTTGATGCGGCCGAACAGGAACACCCCATAGTCGGTGGACAGCGCGAACGCGACGATGAACAGCAGCACGAGGTTTGACTCCTCCAGGCCGCCAATAGGGGTGAAGCCGAACAGGCTCGACAGGTGTCCGTCCTGGAAGACCAGCACGAGCAGCCCCGCGCCAACGGCGACCGTAAGCAGGTTCATCGCCAGCGCGATGAACGGCAGCACGAGCGAGCCGGTCATCAGGAACAGGAACCCGCTAGTGACGAGCACGAGGATCAGCAGCGCGAGGGGCGTGTTCGCGGCGATCGCTGCCTTCTGGTCGACAAACCACGCAGTGGCGCCGCCCACGAGCAGCGTAGGCGGGCTGGCGAGTGCGTGGAGACGGTGGATCAGCTGCTGGTTGGAGGGCGAGCCGTCGGTTCCGCGCGGGAGCATTTCGATCTCCCACACGCCGCGCCCCAGATAGCGCGGGGGCCCGGCCAGGCTCGCCTGGCTGCCGGCCGCGACCTGCGATCGCTGCGCGAGCACGGCGACGGTGCGCACACCGCTCTGCGGAGCGTGCACGACCATCGTGACCGTCTGCGAGCCGTCGACGGCGAAGTCGTGGGTGATCGCTTCCGCGACCTGACGCGGCTGCGCGGAGGACGGCAGCACGTGCGCGTCGGCCGGGGTCAGCTGCAGGCGCAGGGCGGGCAGCGCGATCACGATCAGCACCACGGCCGTCCCCAGCGTGACGAGACCCGGGCGGCGCATCACCCCGTGCGCGAGCCGGTACCAGGCGCCGCGCTCGGCTGGTTGTGCCGCCAGGGCGGCGCTGCGCTGTAGGCGCGCGGGCGCGAACGCGTTGATGCGCGGGCCGAGCGCGACAAGCACGGCGGGCAGCACGACTAGCGAGACAGCCCCCGCGGACAGCGTGACGAGCGCGCCGCCGATCCCCATCGAGTAGAGAAACCGCAGCGGGAACACGAGCAGGCAGGAGAGCGCGCCGGCGACCGTCAGCGAGCCATAGAAGATGGTGCGCCCGGTGGTCTGCAGCGTGCGCTTGATTGCCGCGCGCGTGTCGAGGCCGCGCGCGAGCTCCTCGCGATACCGGGACAGGATGAACAGGCTGTAGTCGATGCCGAGACCGAGGCCCACACCGGTGACAAGGTTGACCGCGAAGATCGACAGTCCCAGGAACTGGTCGACCAAGCGCAGCAGCAGGAACGTGATCACGATCGCGAACCCGCCCACGAGCAGCGGCAGCGCCGCAGCGATCAGCCCGCGAAAGACCCAGAACGAGAGCAGCAACAGGATCGGCAGCGCGAACGTCTCTGCGCGCGCGAGGTCGGAGGAGGTGCGCTTGTTGATTTCGTCGAATGCAACATCGTTGCCCCCCAGCCGCACGCCGCTGCGGGCAAGCTGCGGGCGTATGTGCTCGACCGCTTCGGATGAGTGTCCGCGGGTGTCGAACGCGGCGAGCACAAGCGTCTCGTGGCCGTTGCGCGAGACGAGTACAGGCAGGTGCGTGGCCGGATAGTCGAGCGCGCGCTGGAATCCGGGCTGCCTAGACAGCAGCGCCACCACGTGCGTGGCCTGCGACTGAGCGGCCGGGTTGCCGCGAACGTCAGTCGGGCTCGACACGAGCCCAGCCACTCCATAGGACGCGGATTGCCCAGTGGCGTGTTCGATCGCATGCAGCACCTGCTGATTCTGGGCGTGCGGGTCCTGGAAGTCTGAGGATTCGCTCTTCAGGATTTTCACGACCGGAACGCCGATCGCCGCAGCGAGCAGGAACCCCACGCCCGCGATGATCAGGATGCGCCGCGTGCGCTCTGTCGCGAGCCGTGCGAAGAGGTCAAGCATGAGCTAAGATTATAAGTGACTGCTAACTAACTTGTCAAGAGAAATACGTACAAATGCCACACCCGGCGACAGAACGGCGTCAAAGCAGGCGCGCGGCGGCCTACTCCTCGGCTTCGCGCCAGATCTCAACCGAAACCCCCTCCACGCTCAGAGGGATCGGTGGCTCCGGCTTGGTCGCCTTCACCCATACGCCCTCCAGCTCGTAGTCACTGAGCAACCGATCCGCCACCACGCTGCACAGCCGCTCAAGCGTCTTGTGGGAGCGCTGCTGGGCAACCAGCGCGACCAGTTGGCAAACCTCCGCGTAGTCGATCGTGTCCTCAAGCGCGTCGGTCGCAGTGGCGTCTGTCTCACCGACATCCAGCCGCAGGTCGAGCACCAATCGCTGGCCCACCTCGCGCTCGGCCTCGCTCACCCCGTGGTGGGTGTACAGCGATAGCCCCGTGATCTCGATCGTGACCGACTCGGCTCCTGCATCGGCATCCTCATCGAGCTCTGAATCCTCGTCTAGCTCGTCTAGCTCGTCCCCCCCGGCCGGGTCGTCTCGCTCATCCCCGTCGTCATCGTCCCGCTGCTCTCCGTCCATCGCCCGCTCAACGTAGCAGCCGCCACCGCGAGCGCCTCGCGCATGGGCGCGACTTCGTGCACACGGAACACGCTCGCGCCGCGCTCCAGCGCCAGCACGTTAGAGGCGATCGTGCCCGGCAGCCTATGCCGCGCCTGCAACGGCTCGTCTGGGCTGCCGGCGACGGTACCCAGGAAGCCCTTGCGCGAGGTGCCAATTACAAGCGGGCGGCCCAAAGCGGTCAGCTCCCCCAGGCGGCGCAGCAGCTCGAGATTGTGCGCGACCGTCTTTCCGAATCCGATTCCAGGGTCTAGCAGCACGCGCTCCTCCGCCACACCCTCCCCTACTGCGAACTTCAATCGCTCCTCCAAGAACGCCTTCACCTCGGCGACCACGTCTTTATATCGAGGCCCGCCCGCCCGCTGCATCGTGCGTGGCTCGCCGCGCATGTGCATCAAGCAGCACTCGGCTCCACTGCTTGCCACGAGCCCGGCCATCGCCGGATCGGTCCTGAACGCACTTACGTCGTTCACCAAGCTCGCGCCCGCACAGAGCGCCGCCTCGGCGACCACCGCCTTGGATGTGTCGATCGAGATCTGTGCGGTCGGGCAGGCGCGGAGGCGGGCGGGCATTCCCTTCACTGCTGAGGCCAGCCCTTCGACCACTCCGAGCACGCGGCGCAGCTCATCCTCGGCGGACACTGGCTCGGCTCCAGGCCGCGTCGACTCACCGCCCACGTCCACGATGTCGGCTCCTTGCTCGATGAGGCTCAGTCCATGCTCCACGGCGGCGTCCGTCTCGAGGAACAATCCTCCGTCGGAGAACGAGTCGGGCGTGACGTTCACGATGCCCATCAGGCGAAACCGGGCACTCCGGTCAAAGACAGTACTCATACGAAGAATCCACCTCCTCTGAGCAGCGGACCGGCGCGGCCGGCTAGGACGCAGTGAGCGAAGTGGGCCAGCTGATTGGAGATCCCGCCGGTCTTTGATCGGTAGACGCCGTCAGAGGGCGTCGTCGGCCCTGAACTCAGTCGTACCGCCCGCCAGCCCCGGACGCGGGGTGGCACGTGGGGCCTCACGTTCTGCACGGTCGGCGGGCGAGGGCGGCGCCGGCAACTCGGGCTTACTCGGCTCCTCTACGCCGAACACTTCCTCCTCACTCTTACCAGCCAGCAGCGCCAGAAACTCCTCCTTCTCGATCGTCTCGCGTTTGACGAGGATCTCGGAGATGTTTTTCAGGTCGTGCTCGTGCTCCACGAGAATGCCGGTGGCGCGCTTGTGTGCCGACTCGATGATTCGCCGCACCTCGTCGTCAATCTCGCGAGCGATCTCATCCGAATAGTCGGGCTCGGTCGAGAACTCGCGGCCGAGAAACGGCTGGCCGTGATCGTGGCCGAACACGCGCGGCCCGAGCTTCTCTGACATGCCGAAGCGCATCACCATCTGCTTAGCAGTTTGCGTTACCTTCTCGATGTCGTTGGAGGCGCCTGTGGTGATCTCGCTGAACACGATCTCCTCGGCGGCGCGGCCACCGAGGGTCATCGCCATCGTGTCGTTCAGCTCGGCGCGCGTGGTCAGAAAACGATCCTCCTGAGGCATCGAGATCGTGTACCCGAGTGCCTGCCCGCGAGAGATCACCGAGATCTTGTGAACCGGATCGGAGTGCTCCAGGAAGTGGCCCACGAGCGCGTGGCCCATCTCGTGGTAAGCCGTGATCAGGCGCTCCTTCTCGCTCATCACCCGTGTCTTCTTCTCGGGACCAGCGATCACCCGCATAATCCCCTCCTCCAGCTCCACCTGCCCAATCTCCCGCTTGCCGGTGCGCGCTGAGAGCAGCGCGGCCTCATTGATCAGATTCGACAAATCAGCGCCCGTGAACCCCGGCGTCTGGCCTGCGAGCGCGTCGATGTCGATCACCTTGGCCAGCGGCTTACCCCGCGTATGCACCTCCAGGATCTTCGCCCGCCCCTTGCGATCGGGCCGGTCAACGGCGATCTGCCGATCGAAGCGCCCCGGGCGAAGCAGCGCCGGGTCGAGGATGTCGGGCCGGTTGGTGGCCGCGATCATGATGATGTTGTCCTTCGCCTCAAAGCCGTCCATCTCGACGAGCAGCTGGTTGAGCGTCTGCTCGCGCTCGTCGTGGCCGCCGCCGAGTCCGGCGCCGCGGTGGCGCCCAACGGCGTCGATCTCGTCCATGAAGATGATGCAGGGGCTGTTCTGCTTGGCCTGCTCAAACAAATCCCTGACACGAGACGCACCAACTCCAACGAACATCTCGACGAAGTCAGAGCCCGAGATCGAGAAGAAGGGCACGCCCGCCTCGCCCGCCACAGCGCGTGCCAGCAGCGTCTTGCCGGTGCCCGGCGGGCCGTACAGCAGCACGCCCGTGGGAATCCTCGCGCCGAGCGCCTGGAACTTCTTCGGGTTCTCGAGGAATTCCTTGATCTCGTGCAGCTCCTCGACGGCCTCGTCGACACCGGCGACATCGCGGAAGGTGATCTTCGGCGAGTCGGCCGACATCCGCTTGGCGCGCGACTTGCCGAACGACATGACTTTCGAGCCGCCCCCCTGCACCTGGTTCATGAGGAAGATCCAGAATCCGAAGAAGAGAACGAACGGGATGATGTAGGTCAGCAGGCTGAGCAGCACGCTGCTCTTTTCCGATTCGACGTTGAACTTCACGCCGGGCGTCTTTTCGAGCTGCGCGATCAGCTGCGGGGCCGCCTGGTCGACGAAGCCGGCTTCGTAGTTTTCTTTGTTCTTGAGCTTGACTTCGAGGGCTTTGCCCTTGTTCTTGATCTCGACCGAGTCGACTTCGCCGTGGGGCAGCTCGGAGCTGACCAGCGTCTGGTAGCTGTGCGAACGGTGCGTGCTGGAGCCGGGATTGACCAGTTTCACGGCCAGAAACGCCAACACCACGACGATGAGGATCGGGAATGCGGCGCTCTTGAAGAAACGGCTCATAACGTTTTCTTAAGGGGTCTTAGAAAGAGGCCTGGCGCAGACTTTTGCCGTGGCCGCCAGTCGTCCAGCGTACCACGGAGAGCCGAAATTCCTGCTACTTCTCCAACGCGGCGACGAACGGAAGGTTGCGGTAGCGCTCAGCGTAGTCGAGCCCGTAGCCGACCACGAAGCGGTCGGCTATCTCAAAGCCGACGTACCGGGTCGGGAGGTCAACCTTGCGCCGCTCCGGCTTTACCAGCAGTGCGCACACCTCGAGCGTGCGGGGGTTGCGCGAGCCTAGGTTGCGCAACAGGTACTGCAGTGTCAGCCCCGAATCGACGATGTCCTCCACGATCAGCACGTCGCGTCCCTCGATCGCGGCGTCCAGATCCTTCAGGATGCGTACGACCCCTGAGGAGTCGGTCGCCGAGCCATAAGAGGCAACCGCCATGAAGTCGATCTCAACCGGAATGCCAATAAACCGCATCAGGTCGCTCAAGAAGAACACCGCGCCCTTCAGCACCCCCACCAGCAGCAACGGCCGCCCTGCATAGTCAATCGAGATCTGCTCGCCTAATTCACGTACCCGGCGCTGCAAATCCTCAGCGTTGACAAGGACCTCGCCGACTCCACGATCGGCAAGCTCTGGCACGACGCGGACAGGGGTTGCCACGCGATGCAGTGTAGGGCTTTGAAAGTTCAGAGCTCTCCTCACCGCGGCGGTAGCTTGACCATGCTCAGCATGCCACCCTCGATCCGCGCGCTCACATTGCCCCCCACGTGCAGATCGAGCCTGCCGCCGCGCCGGCCGAGCTCGAGGATCTCCCCGACGCGATCCCCCGCCTGCGGCACGTAGGTGCCCGCGGCCTGCTCCGCCAGACTGATCACGACCAAACGGCCCAGCGCTACCGGAAGCTCTTCTAAGCGCGCGATCGGGACGCTCCGCCCCCCCTCCAGCACACCCTCGACGAGGCCGTCGAGCAGCTCGGTCTCCTCGCGCAGCAGTTGCGCGGTGCGCAGCACATTGGCCGCGGCCGCCGGGTGCACTGCTCCGAGCGCTGCCATCAGCCCGTGTCGTACGCGCCCGCGCGCGTACGTGTCGCTGATGTTGCTCCTATCTTCACGCCACTGAAGCCCCCGCTCCCGGCAGTAGGCGGCCGTTTGTGCGCGCGTCATCCCTAGCAGTGGACGGACCAGCCGGCCCTCGCGGGCGCTCATGCCCAGCAGCGCGCGTCGCCCCGGGGAGGCCGCTAGGCGGTAAAGGATCGTCTCCACCTGGTCGGTCCCGGTGTGCCCGGCTGCGAGGAGCGCGTTCTCCCTCACCGTCATGCGCATCGCCGCCTTATAGCGCACGTCCCGTGCCCACGCCTGCAAATTTCCCGCTTCGCCCTTCGGACGGCGCGCGTGGACGATCTCGAGCTCCACCCCGAGCGACTCGCACAGTGCCGCGCAGTGGCGTTCGTCCGCATCGGACTCTGCCCCGCGCAACTCGTAGTTCACGTGCAGCGCCGCCACGCTCCCCGGCGCGCACAGCGCGACCGCCACATCCACCAGACAGGTCGAATCGCGCCCGCCCGAGACCATTGCAATGACCGGCGGGGCGGGCGCCG